>VGMT01000005.1 GCA_016866335.1 Bacteroidota bacterium
AAACATCGGCATAACCCGAAATGGATGCCGGGCTGGGAGGTGCCGTGGTGCAATTGCAAGCTATGGAACGCCAGCCGTTGGCGGCATAGTGAATTTCAAGGCAAGAGGTGCTGGTATTGAGAATCAACAGGCCCTCTGCCGGATTTTGTATGGCGTTTCTTTGGGTGGTGCTCATGCGCGGAATCAACAAGCCCCCGTTGGTTCCAGTAATGTCAAACAAAGCCGAGGCATCGGGCTGTTGGGTGTTGATGCCAACTTGTTGGGCAAGCAGGGAGCAAGATAGCAGCAAAAAGAGCAAGGTAGGGCGTAGGTTCATGGGGTTGGATTTGAAGGCTAAGGTAAGGGGAAATTGGTGAGTATGGTGAAACAGCCTCCTCCAAGGGAATTGAATTTAATCTACCCCTAACACCCCCAACAACCCCTCCAATTTATAACCCCTGCTGCCTTTAATCAAAACTTCTCCGTTTAGAGCTGGGTTTGCCAAGGCATGCGCCTTTGCCGCTTCGGTGTCCTTAAAATAAAGGGCGCAATCTGGACCAAACTCCTTTTGTTTCTCGAATTCCGAGCCAATACACCACATAAAGTCTGGGCTGAAGTCTTTGGCTAAGGCCAATATGTTCTTATGTTCTTGTTCTGCGGCTTTTCCCATTTCAAGCATATCGCCCAGAATAAATCCAAAGGGCCGCTGGGCTTCGGCAACGAAACTGCGCAGGGCCGCTTCCATGCTGCTTGGGTTGGCGTTGTAGGCGTCCAATAGAATGTTCAATCCTTCTCCCTGTATGTATTGGCTGCGCATAAGCTGGGGCCGGTATTCCGAAAGCCCCTGACGTATGTGTTCCTCTGAAACTCCACACCAGCGCGCCAGAGCCACAGCATGCATCATGTTTTCGCTGTTGAAATGTCCCGCCAATTGCGAAACCACAGGAGCCTCCCAATCCGACATGTGCAATCCCGCCAAATGCCCTGATTTTATGGGAACGCCTTGCCAGGCAGAGCTCTTTTCCCAGCCATATACAATGCGGTTTAGGTCTTGGCTGTCCTCCATTAAATCGGGCTGAAAATCGGGAACCAGGGCCTTGCCACCAAAAAGCCTAAGGTGTTCGTACAGTTCGGCGTTGGCCGCCCGAACGCCTTCTACACTTCCAAATCCTTCAAGGTGGTCTTTTCCGTTGTTGGTAATTAGAGCGGCTTGAGGGCTTGCTAGCCAAGCCAACGAGGCGGTTTCGCCGGCATGGTTCGCCCCAATTTCAATGATGCCCCAACGGTGTTCCGGCTTCAACATCAACAAGGTCAAGGGCAAGCCAATGTGGTTGTTCAAATTCCCCGGTGTAGCCAAGGTGGGGGCTGCCGCCGACAAACAAGCGTAGCTTAACTCTTTGGTGGTTGTTTTTCCGTTTGATCCTCCAATGCAAATCAGGGTGGTTTTCAAGGTGTTTCGGTGAAGTTGGGCCAATTCTTGAAGGGTTTTCAACACATCGTTCACCATCCAGGTTCCGGGAATGTGTTGCAGGGAAGGTCGGTCAACAACGGCAAGGGTGGCCCCTTGAGCCAAGGCTGCCTCGGCAAAATCGTTCCCATCAAAATTTCCTCCTTTTAGGGCAAAAAACAGGCTGCCCGGCACAATTTTCCGGGTGTCGGTGCTGATTCCATTTCCCGACAAGAAGGCGGCATACAGTTCAGACAAAGCTTTCATGCCTGCAAAGTAGGAAAGCTTCCGTAATTTTGGGCGCATTATGTACACCGCAGATTTTTTTTATCCCTTAACCGAGTCGCAAATTGCCAAGCATCCTGCCCAGCCCCGCGACAGCTCAAGGCTCTTGGTGTATAAGCAGGGGTTGATTCAAGATGTAGGATTTTTGGAATTGGCGGAACAGCTGCCCTCAAACACGTTGTTGGTTAGCAACGAGTCGAAGGTAGTGGCCGCCCGCTTGTTTGCCCAACGCGAAACGGGAGCCCAGATTGAGGTTTTTTTGCTTAAACCCTGGGGCTTAACCATGGAGCAGGCGCTGGCCTCAAGCCCATCGGTGGCATGGGAAGCCCTGATTGGGAATAAAAAACGCTGGAAGGCTGGGGAAACAATTCGGCTAACCGAACTGCCCCAGGTGGAATTGGAATGGGAAGATCGTGACAAGGACCTGGTCCGGGTAAACTGGACACAAGAGTTGGGTCTAAGTATGGCCGACATTTTGGATCGGGCCGGCAGGATTCCCCTGCCTCCCTACTTGAATCGGGACGCTCAGCCCGAAGACAAAGAAAACTACCAAACCATTTTCGCCAAAAACCGGGGCAGCGTGGCCGCGCCAACCGCCTCCCTTCATTTTACCGACAGGGTGCTTGATACCTTGAAAAAGCGTGGGATTAAGCGCTGCAATGTGACGTTGCACGTGGGGGCGGGCACCTTTAAACCTGTAACGGCCGAACGCATGCTGGAGCATAAAATGCATGGAGAGGCATTTTCGGTTGGGGGAGACACCTTGCGTTGCTTAGCTGAACACGAGGGGCCGATTGTTCCTTTGGGCACAACCGCATTCAGAACCTTGGAGTCTTTGTTTTGGGTTGCTCAATCGGAACAGGTTCGGGTTCCTCAGTATCCCGACAAGGTTTTTCCCCTTAAGTTTGGCAATCGGAAATCGGCCTTTGCTGCCTTGGCCGAGCAATTTCCAAATGGTTTGGAGGGCGAGACCGAGATTTTTATTTATCCGGGGGGGCCTCTGCACGTGGCCGATGGATTGTTGACGAATTTTCACCAACCCGGCAGTTCTTTAATTATGTTGGTGGCCGCTCTGATTGGGGAGGAATGGAAAACGGTATATCAACATGCTTTGGAGTCGGGGTACCGCTTTTTGAGTTATGGAGATGCGAGTTTGCTGTGGGGGGATACGGCGGATTCGTAAAGGCAATGCTGTTTAGCCCTTGCACGGCCCGGACCCCGGATTGCGGCGGCAGACGCGCAGCGCCGGAGCTATGGGCGGCCGGCTGCGGAGGCGAACAGGGGGAGCCCCACGCAAGCCTCAGCCGCCCAAGCTGCGGAGCCAGCGGCTACAGCCAAAAGCCGGATAAGGGCCCCAAAAAAGAAAATTAAAGCGAAACCAGTCCCCAACGGCCGGCTACCGATTCCAATAAACTTCGGCCGTCGGTATTGCCCATGTTGGGGTGCATAACACGCTCAGGATGAGGCATTAATCCGCAAACATTGCCGGCAGAATTGCAAATGCCCGCGATGCGATTCGTGCTGCCGTTCGGGTTATGGTCCTCGGCCAATTCACCTTCGGGCGAACAATAGCGCAAGATAACCTGCCCGCTGTCTTCCAAGCGTTTTAGCTCGTCTTGGGGAGCAAAATACCGGCCTTCGCCATGGGCAATGGGCAGGCGAAGCACTTGGCCAACCTTCGCGTTTTGCGTCAAAATTGAATCGGTTTGCTCCACGCGCACATGCACATCTCGGCATATAAATCGGCGCTGGGTGTTGTGCAACAAGGCACCGGGCAACAAACCGGCCTCTACCAGCACCTGAAAACCGTTGCAAATTCCAATCAATGGCCGACCCGAAGCGGCATGCCGTTCCACGGCCTGCATGATGGGAGAAAATCGGGCGATGGCGCCGGAACGAAGGTAATCTCCGTAGGAAAAACCGCCGGGGAGCACCAGCACATCTACGTTTTGCGTATCGGTGTCTTTATGCCATAGCTGTATGGGTTGGGCATTGGCAAGCAGCCGGACGGCATCTGCCATGTCTTGGTCGCAGTTGGACCCAGGGAAGGTTACGATGCCCCATTTCATGGGGCGAAGGTAGCTAGGTTTGTTTTAAATTGAAAGAGAAAGGGCGGTTTTATGGTCGTATATCATTGCTTCCGTGTTTTAGCACCCAAGCCAAACCCCATTTTCAGTAAAATCAAGGCTTGCAGAATTGCTTATGAAAAAACGGGGAAGTCAGGAGCTATCGGCGTCTATGTTTTTAGCTGCCCAACAAAGAATGTATGGGGCGGGGCTTTTTGCGTCTAGGTTTTTAGCCACGAATGCACGAATGGTCGTGGCTGTGGCTTTAGCCGCCCAAGAAAGAATATATGGAGTCGGGCTTTTTGCGTCTAGGTTTTTAGCCACGAATGCACGAATGGTCGTGGCTGTGGCTTTAGCCGCCCAAGATAGAATATTTGGAGTCGGGCGTTTTGCGTCTAGGTTTTTAGCCACGAATGCACGAATGGTCGTGGCTGTGGCTTTAGCCGCCCAAGAAAGAATATTTGGAGTCGGGCGTTTTGCGACTAGATTATTAGCCACGAATGCCCGAATGGTTGTGGCTGTGGCTTTAGCCACTCATGCAGGGATATATGGGGCTATGCTTTTTACGTATAGGTTTTTAGCCACGAATGCACGAATGGTTGTGGCTATGTTGGTCGCCTCAACGACAAAACATTCGTGCATCGTTAAGCTCCCTGCGGCTTAGCATCTTTGCACCAATGTAGCCTCAAAGACAAAACATTCGCGCATTCGTAGCTAAGCTACCCGCGGCTTAGCTTCTTTGCGCAGCCTCTCGCCGAAACGATGCATTTCAATCCGAGATTTTGAAATCGGTCGCGGGCTGAATTTTAGTCGACCATGAACAGCTTACGCCGATAAGCGGGCCGACAATTCCATATCAATCGCGTTCAAGAATTCCTCGGTGTACAAATAGTGCTCTCCGTGGTTGACCTTGTTTCCATGGATGCAAATGGCCAAATCTTTGGTCATTTTTCCCGATTCAATGACGTCCACGCAAACCTGTTCTAAGGTTTGGCAAAAGTGAATCAGTTCATTGTTCCCATCTAATTTTCCACGAAACTCCAAGCCTCTTGTCCATGCAAAAATCGAAGCCACCGGATTGGTCGAGGTAGGCTTGCCTTGTTGGTGCTGACGGTAGTGCCGGGTTACGGTGCCGTGGGCGGCTTCGGCCTCCATCACTTTGCCGCCGGGGGTTACCAAGGTCGATGTCATTAATCCCAAGGATCCAAAGCCCTGAGCTACCGTGTCCGACTGCACATCGCCATCGTAGTTTTTGCAGGCCCACACAAAGTTGCCGTTCATTTTTAGGGCGCTGGCCACCATGTCGTCAATCAGGCGGTGTTCGTAGTAGATACCAGCGGCCTCAAATCTCGTTTTGTAATCGGCTTGGTAAATTGCTTCGAAGATGTCTTTAAAGCGGCCGTCGTATTGCTTTAAAATGGTGTTTTTGGTTGAGAGGAACAGGGGCCATTTTTTCATCAAAGCCTGATTAAAACAAGCATGGGCAAAGCCAACAATGGACTCCTCGGTGTTGTACATGCCCAGGGCGACTCCGGCGCCTTTGAATTGGTACACTTCAAATTCTTGAGGGGCGCTGCCGTCTTCGGGGCTAAAGGTCAAGGTCAGTTTGCCGGGGCCAGAAACCACAAAATCGGTGGCCCGGTACTGATCGCCAAAGGCATGTCGGCCAATGCAAATAGGGGCAGTCCAGTTGGGAACCAGCCTAGGTATATTCGCCGTTACAATGGGCTCCCGAAACACAGTTCCGTCCAAAATGTTCCGAATGGTGCCGTTGGGCGATTTCCACATTTTTTTCAACCCAAACTCTTCCACCCTCTGTTCGTCGGGCGTAATGGTAGCACATTTAATGCCAACCCCGTAGGTGCGAATGGCATGGGCGGCATCGATGGTTACCTGGTCGTTGGTTTCATCGCGGTATTCAATTCCTAAGTCGTAGTACTTTATGTCCAAATCCAAGTACGGAAGAATCAATTTTTCTTTGATGAACTTCCAGATGATGCGGGTCATTTCATCTCCGTCAAGCTCAACTACGGGATTGGCAACGCGTATTTTAGTCATAATTCAATAGGTATATATAGATGGTAGATTGGTTTATTGGGGCAAATGTGCATAAAACTGAGCGAAATTCCTTAATGTTGGTGCAATTGCACCCATTTTTCTACCAGCGATTGCAGGGAGGGGTAAGAGGAACAAAAGCGGGGGTCGTCAAGGGTCAAGGGCAGTCGGGTGTTTTGGGACGAGAGGGTATTGCGTAGGCGCTGAAGGGATTCGGGCGAAGGCAATTCGGCTTTATGCTGAATCAGGGATTGCAGGGCCAGTAGGCGTTCGTAGTCTTTCCAGTTTGGGTCCTTAAGTCCGTTCAACCAAAATTCGGCGGCCTGGGCCTTCGGAAGCCCGGCCGCTGCACGAATGGCCGGCAGCCTGTGTTTGTCGTGCTGGCTTTCCCAGAACGGATACAGGGTTTCTTTGGTTATGGGAATTTCCAGCAAGGCCACCCATTCCAAAGCATAGCTTTGTTGGTAATGCAGGGTGTCTAATTCTCCGCCCATAGGCGCCGGGGGTTCCAGCAGGAAGGGCATCAATCTTTTTGAAAGGGTTTCTTGGGTGCTTTTCCAGCCATCGCTGCCGGGTTTGTGTTTTAGTAGACAGGTCCAACCGGGCAAAAAGGTAGCCCGGAAAATCCGTTCCGAGACATAAATCGGAAGGGCCGAGTGCAGGAAACCCCAGGCCACCCAGCCGGCCGAGGCGTACATTAGTCCGTTTTCGGGAGCAGGCAAGGCCAGTCGGCCCTTCCCCAAGCCTTTCACCAGCAGGTATGCCGTATCGTTGATCAGGCGAAAGGGGGCTAAATCTCCCCTGCTGGCATCGCAGGGAGGGGCAAGAAAATAAGAAACAATTCCGGTTTTTTTGGAGCGTATTTGGGGGCCGGCAATGTGCTCCAACACCAACACCCCTTGACCTAAAGTGGGGTCAATCTTGGTCTTTTTTACCTTGATTAAACTCAAGTCGCTGCGGATTAAATCCGAAAAAAAAGAGGCCTGATAGCTGCGGCGGCTTTGGGCGTTTAGGGCGGGAACAAGCAGAAAGCCCAACAGAAAAAGAGCACATGTGGCAGAAAAATAAGACCTTTGTATCCTAGCGGTACACATCACCGCATAAAGGTACGCTTATTTATACTTAGATGCGGATATTGCATGTGATTCCGGAGTTGAAAATGGGGGGGGCTGAGCAATTTGCGCTCAACCTGGTTCATGGTTTGAACGAACTGCCTGGGGTAGAGAGTTTGCTGGTATATTGGGAGCCGATTTTTCAGTTTGAAGATGCCATGAAAATGCACACCCGAAAAATCAATCTTGAGTTGGATTTAGGGCTGGGACGCATCAACAAATTAAAATGGAAAGAGTGGGACAACCTGGTTCAGGAGTTTCAGCCCGATATTATTCATTCACACTTGTTTCAAGCCGAATTGGTTGCTCGAGCAAATTCCCGCCCCAACATTCGGTATTTTTCGTCGGTGCACGACAACATGCATCAATTGAATTCTATTTGGCAGAAGAGAATACATAACATTCCAGCGGCCTTTTGGGAAAAACACCTTGCCCATTCCTATTACCGAAAAAGCCAAAACCGCTTTTTAGCCGTTTCTAAAGACACTCAAACGTACTTAAAGCGTGTTTTGCCTGCCGAACTTGCTAAAAGCGTGGACTTGGTTTACAACGGCGTTTTAACTTCAAAATTCAAGGTTCCCAAAAGGGATTTCCCCGCCCAATTTACGGCCGAAACCCCCCTAAAAATAATCAATGTAGGTAGCTTTCGCTCCTTTAAAGGACAGGCAAAGCTGATTTCTGCCTTACATACCCTTTTATTGCAAGGTTGCTTCCTGGAAGTCACCTTTTTGGGCCAAGGTCAAGAAATGCAGAACTGTATTTCATTGGCGGAAAACCTTGGAATTTCAAAACAAGTTAAATTCAAGGGAGTATTGCACGAGCTCCAGCCCGAGTATGCCCAACACCATTTGTATGTTCATGCCTCCTCTTATGAGTCGTTTGGCTTGGTCTTAATCGAGGCCTTAGCGGCAGGATTGCCCGTAATTGCCTTGGATGCAGGAGGAAATCGCGAGGTTTTGTTGGATGCCGTACCTACCCGAATGCTCCCCAACACCAGCTCGGCCGTTGAAATTGCTAAAGCCATTTTTGAATGGTATGCCCAGCCAGCCCAATTCAAGGAGGCCTCTGAACGAGCTGAAATCCTTGCTTCCTCCTTTGATTTTTCAAAGACCTTGTCGTCTATACTTTCGCTCTACCAAGCTTCCTTAAACCAACCCAAATGACGCTTCGGGTAGCCCATATTATTCCCCAACTAAGTCACGGCGGAGCAGAGCAACTAACCCTGAACATTCATCATGCCTTAAACAATAAAACCAAGGTACAATCCAAACTTTTTTATTTTCAACCGGTAGCCGATTACGGTCCGCCCGAACTTTTGGGCACCCAATTTTTGCCCGCCCAAGTTCAACTTCGCCTTTTTTCTGGGCTGCAAGGTCAGGTTGAGGAACTGGAAGCCGGAATTCGGGCCTATTCTCCACAGATACTTCACTGCCATTTGTATGAATCTGAACTTATTCGTGCCTGCTTTAAACCCGGACCCTGGGCCCACATTTCAACCGTTCACGACAACATGCGTCAATTGGCCCCTTCTTCATCCTTCCCACATAAGCCATATTGGATTCAACGGGCCAGCCGAACTACTTTATTTCGGTCCTTCCGCCAAACCCGCAACCACTTCCTTGCCATCTCTGAAGACACCCGGAACTACCTACAACAGGTTCTCCCCGCCGATATGCACCCCCGCATTGCCTTGCTCAAAAATGCAATCCCCCTAAATCGGTTTGCTTTTCCCGAGCGCCCCGACTGGCAACCCGGGCAAACCCTGCGCCTAATCAACGTAGGCAGCTTTGTTCCAAAAAAGAACCAGGGCTTTGCCCTAGATGTTCTGCAGGAGTTGCTCAAGTTGGGCATCGACACTCAGCTCAGCCTCGCCGGCGACGGCCCCCTGAAAAGCCAAGTTCAGCAGCAGGCCGAAGCCAAAGGAGTACTGAACCGCTGTTCCTTTTTGGGAAACGTTCAAAACATCGAAGCCCATTACCGCCTTGCCGACCTGTACCTGCACACCGCCTGGGAAGAGCCTTTTGGATTGGTATTGGTCGAGGCCATGGCCTCCGGACTTTCGGTCGTTGCCCTTGATGCCGGAGGCAACCGAGAGCTAATTCAGGATGGCATAAATGGACGACTGCTGCCCCGGCAAGCCTGTCCCAGCGAAGTGGCCATATCCATCCAAACCTGGATGAGCCAAGCCACCACCCAGCACAATGCCCGGAAAAAGGCCCTGGAATTTGCAGCCGATTTCGGCATGCCCGCCTACGTTGATGCGTTGCTAAATCACTATGCTCAGCTGCAACCCGCCTAAACTCCGTACCTTGTAGCCAGAATCAATCAACATGTGTGGAATTGCCGGAATATGGGGCCCCGATGCCGGGGAACGCATCGAAGCCATAACGGCGGGGCTTCACCACCGCGGCCCCGACCACCAGGGGATTTTTAGGCTACCCGAAAAAAAACTAGCCTTGGGCCATCGCCGGCTTAGCATTCTTGACCTAAGTTCGGCTGGAAACCAGCCCGTTCATAGCCACTGTGGCCGGTACACCATGGTGTACAACGGCGAAGTTTACAACTATACCGAATTAAAACACCGCTTGGAAGAACGCGGCCACACTCCCTTTAAAAGCCGCTCCGACACCGAGGTCTTGCTCGAAATGTTTGCCCTGTACGGCACCGATATGCTGCCCCAATTGAATGGAATGTTTGCGGTTGGCATTTACGACCACATTGAAAACTGCCTTTGGCTCATGCGCGATCGGCTCGGAATCAAACCCCTGTACTACGGTTCCGATGCTCGGCAGAATTTTCGGTTTGGCTCCGACCTTTCGGTGTTTTCTGACTCCCCTCCGGAACTTTGCCCGGAATCGGTGTCGGCCTTTTTTCATCTGGGCTTTGTCCCCGGGCCCAACAGCATCCGCAAAGGGGTTTTTTCCTTGCCTCCCGGCCATGTGCTGAAGGTTCAGCAGGGCAGACCGGGCGAACCCCGGGCCTGGTGGTCGGCGCCCATGCATCGCAGTGCGCCCATTTCAGAACCCGAAGCGTTGAACCGCCTACAAGATTTGCTGGAGTCGGCCGTTGAAACCCGGCTGGTTGCCGACGTCCCCTTTGGAACCTTTTTAAGCGGCGGCATTGATTCCAGTTTGATTACTGCCCTGGCGGCCAAAAAATACGGCCCCGGCTTAAAAACCTTTTCCATCGCCATGCCGGCACAAAGCCGCAACGAATCGGTCTATGCCGAGGCGGTGGCCAAAGAACTGAAAACCCAACATACCACCTTTAAACTGGAGGCCGACTATGCCCTGAAATGGGTGCCACGACTGCCCGAGTGGTTTGCCGAACCCTTTGCCGATTCTTCCGCCTTACCAACCCTGGCCGTTTCGGCCCTGGCCCGCGAACAGGTCAGCATGGTTTTAACGGGCGACGGCGGCGACGAATTGTTTTGGGGCTACGGCGCCTACCGCTGGGCCGACCGACTCAGCCGTTCGCCTTGGTCAAACCCTAGCTTTCAACGCGGCATGGCCTTGGTGTTGAATTTTGGCACTGCACGCGAGCGAAGGGTGGCCCGGATGGTTGCCCCACCTCCCGCTGGCATTTCTTGGCAGGCTCAGATTTTTAGCCAAGAGCAGTACCTGTTCCGGGCCGAAGAGGTGGGCCGCCTTACCGGAAACCGACCCAGCGATCGGCTTTCAGCTTGGCGTAGTCCTCCCGTCCTTGACCTACGCTCGGCGCCCGCCCGCCAGGCTTTTTTTGACTTAATCGGCTACCTGCCCGACGACCTCTTGGTGAAAGTCGATAGGGCAACCATGGCCAACAGCCTCGAAGCCCGAGTTCCCTTGCTCGATTACAGGGTGGTGGAATTCGCCTTAGGGTTGCCCGACGAACTAAAATGGAAGAACGGCCAAGAGAAATACTTGCTTAAACAACTGCTGTACAGGCATTTGCCATCCGAACTTTTTCAAAGGCCCAAATGGGGCTTCTCGGTGCCTTTGGCTTCTTGGCTGCAAGGCGAAGGCCGGAAGCTGGTTGACCAATGGGTGGAAGACCCCGAAGCCTACCGGCACGGATTGTTGAACATGGCCGAGGCCAAACGCCACTTAAAGCAGTTTCGCCGGGGCAACCGCATTGCCTACAACCGCGTTTGGTTGCTCTTGATTTTCAACCAATGGATGAACCACCATGCCCGATAAGCACCTGGTTTTTTTGTCGTACGACGGCCTAAGCGACCCCTTGGGCGAGGCCCAGGTTTTGCCCTACATCAAAGGGCTGGCCGCCTTAGGATGGAAATACACCCTAATCAGTTTCGAAAAGCCCGAGCTCTTTCAACAACACCGTTCCCGGCTTGAACAGGAATGTTTGGCCGCCGGAATCGACTGGCAACCCTTGCCCTACACCAAAAAGCCACCAGTACTTTCTACCCTGTACGACCAATGGAGGCTGCGCCGCCACCTGCGTGCCTTGTACCGCCGCCGCCCTTTTCATTTGCTGCACTGCCGGGGCTACATCACCGCCCGCGAAGGTCTGCATTGGCAATCCAAGGGTGTTTTATTTTTGTTCGACATGCGGGGCTTTTTCCCCGACGAACGCGCCGATGCCGGACTTTGGAAAAAAACCCATCCGATTTTCGGAGCCGTGTACCGCTATTTCAAACAGCAAGAACGTGCCTTTTTGTCTCGGGCCGACCACATCATTAGCCTAACCGAAAAGGGCCTAAGCATTATGCAAGCCCTGCTTCCCTCGCATGGACTTAGCTTAAAGCCCTGCACGGTTATTCCCTGTTGCGCCGATTTGGACTTGTTTGACCCCGGCGCTCTTCCCGAAAACACCCGGACCGCCTGGCGGCAGGCCCGAAACCTCCCCGAATCGGCCCCTTTGCTGCTCTACGTAGGTTCGCTGGGAACCTGGTACATGCTGAACGAAATGCTCGATTTTTTTCGGGAATTCCTTGTCCTTGAACCCCAGGCTCGATTTGTACTGGCCACCCGCGACTCGGCCAGCCCGGTTTTTAGCGGCGCCGAAGAAAGAGGAATTCCGCGGGAGCGCATACATGTGGAATCCTTTGCCCGCAAAGACTTGCCGTCGGCCATGGCCGCCGTCGATGCATCGGTATTTTTTATCCGGCTCAGCTATTCCAAGCAAGCCAGCAGTCCTACAAAACAAGGCGAATTAATGGCCATGAACGTGCCGGTATTTTGCAACACCGGGGTTGGCGACACCGACGTTTTAATTGAACGGTACAACAGCGGCATTTTAATTCCCGAGTTCAGCCCCGAAGCCTACCGCAGCGCCATTCGGCAATGGCAAAGCACCCGCGGCAGCGGCAGCGCACATTTGCGGCAGGGCGCCAAGCTCGCTTTCGCTCTGCAGATCGGAATCGAACGCTACAACCAAGTGTATTTAAAGGTATTCAACAAATAAGGTTTTTTTTGGTGGGCGGTAATCGGGCCTTCACCGGTTGTCCGCGGCTGTAGGTGGCGGGGCCAGCGGGCTTGCGTGGGCTCCTAAAGTCGCCTCCGCGCCACGCGGCCCCAGCACCCACAGCCTTGCGGGCAACCCGGTTCAATCCCGCCGCCGGCCGCTCACGATGAACACCCTTTCAACCCATTTTGCGAACCAAGGCCAGTGTAATTTTTCCCAAATCCTGGAACATTTTTCCTCTAAATCCCCTTATGCAAAACAGCCCGAAATTTTAACATAACTATTGCCAAGGCTCTATACCTTTGCCGAATGAAAGAGACCAATCCCTGCGATGAGGTACTGAATAGCCTGAGCTCTTGGCTTAAACAACAATCCGATTGGAATCTGAGCCAACCCGGCAGAATTCGAATGGAAGGCGTAGGCGGGAGCGCCTTGGCTTTTTTGGTGGCCGCCCATTTTCGCAGTTCCAGTCGAAATCAACTGATTTTAACCCGAGACAAAGAAGCTGCCGCCTATTTAAACAACGACCTGGAAACCCTGCTTTCTTCAAAATCCAGTCTTTTTTTTCCCGAATCCTACCGCAAAGCCTACGACCAACCCGATGTGGACAACGCCAATGTTCTGCTGCGGGCCGAAGCACTAAACCGGCTTCAAGAAAAAGCCCCCCTGTGCTTGGTTACCTACCCCGAAGCCCTCAGCGAAAAGGTGGTTAGCCGAAAGCAGCTTGAATCGCGCAGCCATGCCATTGCCAAGGGCGACCGCCTTGATATGGATTTTCTGTTTGACCTGCTGGTCTCCTACGACTTTGAACGCGACGACATTGTTTACGAACCCGGACAATTCGCCCTGCGTGGGGGACTTATGGACGTGTTTTCGTTTGCCCACAACCAACCCTTTCGGCTGGAATTCGAAGGAGATTTCATTTCAGACATTCGCTTCTTTGAACCCGAAACCCAATTAAGCCAAGGTTCCGTAAGCCAGGTGGTGCTGCTTCCTTCCATTGAACAGAAAGTGGGCACCGAAGAACGCTTAACCCTGATGGATTTTATGGGAACGGCGGTCGATGCTTGGGTGTACGACGCCCGAGATGCCGCACAGCGCATGGATAAAAAATTCGAGGAGGCCGAAAAGGCATTTCAAGCCATAAACAGCCCCGTTCGCCGCGCTCAGCCCAACGAACTGGTTTGGTCGGGCAACGGTTTCTTGGCCAAAATCCATGCCCAAGCCTACTTGCAGTTCCAGGCCCCGGGCGATGCGCAAGACCGAAGAGTTGACCTTCAGGCCAAAGCCCAAACCCAGTTCAATAAAAAATACGACCTGTTTCGAGCTCATCTCGATGAATTGGCCCAAGATAAGACCCAAACCCTCTTGTTTTACGAACAAGAACCCCAGCGCGACCGCCTGATTGCCATTTTTCAAGACCAATTTGAAATAGGTCCAGACCGCCTGCCTTTTACATGGGTAAAAAAAGGTCTAAGCAATGGGTTTCGATTGCCACAACACGGCTGGGCCTGCTATACCGACCATGAATTGTTTGAGCGCTACCGACGGTTTCGGATTAAATCGAGGTACAGCAAGCAACAAGCCGTTTCCATCCGAGAGCTGTCGGAACTGCAGCCCGGTGATTTTGTTACCCATATTGACCATGGGGTGTGCCGCTTCGCCGGCTTGGAACTTCAAGAAAACGGAGGCCGACGGCAAGAGGTCATTAAACTGCTGTTTAAAGACGGCGATGCCGTTTTCGTTTCCCTGCAGCAACTGCACCGAATCAGTAGGCATTCTGGCCGCGACGGTAAGGCCCCAGCCCTGAGCAAATTAGGAAGCAACACTTGGTCAAACCTAAAATCAAAAGCCAAAGCCAGGGTCAAAGCTCTGGCCTATGACCTGTTGAAACTCTATGCCCAGAGGCAAAAGGAACGGGGACATGCCTTTGCTGCCGACAACTATATGATGCACGAACTGGAAGGCAGCTTTCCCTTTGAAGAAACCGAAGACCAAGCCAAGGCCATCCGCGAAGTAAAGGCCGATATGGAACGAACCCGCCCCATGGACCGGTTGGTTTGCGGCGATGTAGGCTTTGGCAAAACCGAAGTGGCCGTTCGAGCCGCATTCAAAGCCGTTTGCGACAACAAGCAGGTGGCCATACTGGTGCCCACCACCATTCTGGCCTTGCAGCACCATAAAACCTTCCAAAAACGCTTTGCCGGCTTACCCTGCAATGTCGAATACATCAACCGCTTTCGCAGCGCCGCAGAACAAAAGCAAATTCTGGCCGACCTAGCCCAGGGAAAGGTCGATGTGCTGATTGGAACCCACAAACTGTTGGGAAAAGAAGTGCAATTCAAAGACTTAGGCCTTTTGATCATTGACGAGGAACAAAAATTTGGAGTGAACGCCAAAGACAAACTCAAAACCCTTAGGGTGAACGTGGACACCCTTACCTTAACGGCCACCCCAATACCCCGAACCTTGCAGTTTTCGCTGCTGGGCGCCCGCGATTTAAGCGTAATCCGAACCCCGCCCGGAAACCGATACCCCATATTAACCGAACTCAAAGGATTCAACGAAGAATTTATTCGCGACGCCATACAAATGGAACTGGAGCGGGGAGGACAGGTCTTCTTTTTGCACAACCGAATACAAAACCTGCCTGAAATGGCCGGCGTTTTGCAGCGATTGGTGCCCGAGGCCCGCATACGCTATGCCCATGGACAAATGGACGGTAAGGCCGTAGAAGAAATCATGCTGGAATTTATTCGGGGCGATTTCGATGTGCTGGTTTCTACCTCCATCATCGAAAACGGCTTGGATGTGCCCAATGCCAACACCATCTTGATTCGCGAAGCTCAAAATTATGGATTAAGCGACCTGCATCAAATGCGGGGCCGGGTTGGCCGAGGAAACCGAAAAGCCTTCTGCTATCTGATTACACCCCCTTTTCATGGCCTGGCCGACGAAAGCAAACGCAGGCTTCAGGCACTCATAGAATTTTCCGATTTGGGCAGCGGATTCCACATTGCCATGAAAGATTTAGACATCCGTGGAGCTGGCGATTTGTTGGGTGCCGACCAAAGTGGCTTTGTGAATGAAATGGGCTATGAAACCTATCAGCGGGTTCTGGCCGAGGCCATTCAAGAGCTGAAAGAAGAAGCGTTCGCCGAGGAATTTAAAGAAGAAATGAACGCGCAAGATCACCGCTGGGCAGTGGATTGCCAAATCGATACCGATTTGCCCTTGCTGTTGCCTGAAACCTATGTGGACAGCATGGCCGAGCGCCTCGCTTTGTACAAAGAACTGGACAGCCTGCAACAAGACCATGAAATTCCCGCTTTTGAATCCCGACTTCGGGACCGATTTGGCCCTTTGCCGGCTCCCGCCACCAACCTTTTGCTGGCCTTAAAACTAAGACTGAAAGCGCAAAGCCTTGGTATAGAGAGGATTGTTCTTAAAAATGGGCAGCTTCAGGCGGGGTTTCCGGGGCAGGAGAGGGCCGCGTATTACAATTCCGGATTGTTTACTTCCATTTTACAGCGGTTGGCCACACGCCGAGATGTTGAAATGAAACAGCAAAAAACCCGCCTGATGCTTCACTTTAAGAATGTGAACGACATAGCTGGCGCCTTAAAGCACTTGGATGCCCTATTGCCTCAGAACAGCGCAAACTCCGCCTAATATGTTCGGCAGATTTGTACCTTTATGGCATGCCGGGAATGCCATTCAAACTTTTTGCCTTATCTGGAAGCCAGGAATTGGCAAGCGAAGTCGCTGGCCGATTGGGCATTTCCTTGGGGGCCCTCTTCACCACACGCTTCAGCGATGGGGAAGTGTATGCCCGGTTTGATGAAACCATTCGAGGCGAAACGGTGGTGTTGCTGGCTCAAATCAACCTGCCTTACCACAACCTGTTTGAGCTTTTGGTAGCGGCCGATGCAGCACGACGGTCTTCGGCCCGAGAGGTGGTAGCTGTTTTACCCTATTTGCCCCACAGCCGGCAAGAGCGCCGGGACGGGGAGCGCACCGCCGTTACCTCGCGCTTAATGGCAGAAACCATAGAACTTTCGGGAGTAAATCGGGTGCTTACCCTTGACCTGCATTCCATGAGCATCGAGGGGTTTTTCAAAATCCCCATTGACCATTTGCAGATGAGCGCCGAGTTCGTGAAAGACATACGCGAGCAATATGGAGATGAGCCTTTGATGGTGTGCAGCCCCGACTTTGGAGGAATAAAACGAATCCGCGCTTACAAGCAAGCCCTGAACTGCGATATGGCAGTTATTCACAAAGAACGCCTAAGGCCCAACGAAGTGGACAGCATGGAAATCATAGGCGATCCCAAAGGAAAACATGTGGTGTTGATTGACGACATGACCGATACCGGGGGCACCTTGGTTGCTGCCGCCCGATTGCTCTTAGACCAGGGCGCCCTTTCCGTTCGGGCCTATTGCAGCCACGGTGTTTTGTCGGGCGAGGCCGCGGAGCGAATACAAGCCTCGGATCTGCAAGAACTGGTATTTACCAACAGCTTACCCAACCGCCCCCAAGGGTCCAAATTCCGGGTGCTTTCCTGCGCCCCTTTGCTGGCCCGAGCCCTAGAAAACCTTTCTAGAAACCAAAGCATTAAGACCTTAAACAACATCTGATGTGGGGTAAAATCATCTCGGCTACCGACCTAGTCTGGTTTGTTTTCCTTTTTTTGGTGTTTTACTGGTATGCCAACAAGGTCAGCAACCTCAACATAAAAGAAAAACCCCACTACCGGTACTTTACCCGGGCCTTGGTGTTCCGAATGTTGATGAGCTTGGTGTTTTTAGGCATTTATATTTTTTACTACGGGGGCGGAGACACCATCAATTATTGGGAGGCCGCCAATGCCTACAACAATTTATTTACGGCCAATTTTGATAAGTTTTGGGACCTGATGACCATGAAGGTCAGCGAGAGCAACAACTATAAATTTTGGGAATACCTGCATGGAGAAGGGGTGGTGCATGGCAACATTCACCCATCCATTTGGAAGCGGCCGGAAAACCTGTTCATTGTCCGTGCCGCTACCTTTCCCATGATTTTAACCCGGGGTTCTATAGCTGGAACCACGGCCATTTTTGCCTTTTTTTCTTTTTTATCCATTTGGAAGATTTACCAGATTTTTTTGCATTATTTCCCGGAGCGGCACAAGGAATTGAACATATCCATTCTGCTTATGCCTTCCGTGGCATTTTGGGGTTCTGGGATTATGAAAGACACGATTACCATGATAGGCATTGGGTTTTTTCTGGATGCCCTGTTTCGTCGTTTCGTTACCCACAAAATCGACCCCATTACCTTTTTTATTCAGGTATTTATAGGTGGCTGGCTTATTTTCAAAGCCAAGCCCTACATTCTGATTGCCATGACTCCTGGTCTGTTGGTTTGGCTCAACTTCGATACCGTAAAGCAAATCAAAAGCGTTTTAATACGCGTTGTTGTTTTGCCTACGCTAGTGTTTGGATCGTTGTTGGGGTCAACAGCTTTTTACCTTCAGGGCGGTGACCGCTTTGGAGAGTACTCGGCCGATACGGTGTTGGAAAAGGCCTCCCTGACCCAACAGGATTTGGTGCGGGATCAATACGGAGACAACAAATTTGATATTGGAGCTTTTGAGCCTACCATTCAAGGCATTATCCCTAAAATTCCCATTGCCATCAATGCATGTTTGTATCGACCCTATATTTGGGAGAGCGGTTCGCTCACCATGTTTTTTTCGGGATTGGAGAACAGCTACTTACTTCTTTGGACAATTGTTCTTCTGTTTCGAAGTAAAGTAGTGGGCTTTTTTGTTCGCATTTTTCAATATCCCCTGTTTGTTTTTTGCCTTTCGTTTTCGCTGTTTTTGGCTTTTTCCATTGGTCTAACGGCTGGAAATTTCGGGGCCATGGTTCGGTATAAAATACCTCTACTCCCATTTTTCACCTCCATGATTATGGTGCTGTCATACATGAAAATTGCCCCGGAAAAAAACAAGCTGGGGCCGGTGGTTCAGGGAGGAAAAACCAAGCGATAAGTATGCCAAGTTCTGAGGCTAGAGCTCAAATAATTCGATTTTGTGCCCGCAGAGAACGTTCTCAACGCGAGGTTCTGGATAAAATCAGAGAACTGCAAGCCCCAACCGAATGGCTGGAAGAACTTAAGCAAGAAGGTTGGTGGAATCAGGAGCGTTTCGCTAAGGCCTATGCCTTTGACCATTGGAATTTACACCATTGGGGGAAACGGAAAATATCGCACAGCCTAAGGTTTCATGACGTCCCTCCAAAACTAATAGAACAAGCGCTTTCCCTTATTCCAGAGGAGGAATATTTATTGAAATTAAAAAGGATGATGCAAAAAAAAACGGGCGCAGAAAAAGACGACCTCAATCAGTATAAAATTAGGCAGCATTTTATTGGGAAGGGATATTTAATGGATGAAATTGAGCGTGTTGAAAGAGATAGGATTGAGTAGAGGGTGTTAGATAGGGATTCAAAAAAGGGTTGGTTTTGTTAACTTAGGCTTGGCTAGGTACAGTGGCCGAGGCTGAATTGAGATTTATTATGCAAAGAAAACCTTCTATTTTGGTTTTGTTTCCTTATTTCGGTACCCTACCCGAATGGTTTGATTTGTTTCATTATACCTTGCTTCGAAATCCAAGCATTCATTTTTTGTTCTTTACCGACATCGATTTAAAGTCATTCAGGGCCCCCAATGTGGATAATATTCCCATGAGGCTGGACGAATATGCCCAACTTGCCAGCCTTAAGATAGGGATACCGATTGAACTAAAATCCAGCTATAAAATTTGCGATTTACGCCCCTTTTTTGGAGTGATTCACGAGGAGCACATCAAAGGCTATGATTTTTATGGGCATGGAGATGTTGACCTTCTATTTGGAGATGTGCGTTCGTTTTATTCGAATGAAATTTTGAATAAGTACGATGTCCTTTCTACTCATGCCGATGTGCTAAGCGGTCATTTTTGTCTTTTTAGAAATATTAGATCCAATAGAGGTTTAATGCTAAAAAATATTTGTGATTTTCAAGAAAAATTGGACTGCTCCGAAAATTTGGGAATTGATGAGGGGCCTTTGCTGAAGTTGTACCAAATGGACAATCGACGTTTTACCTCATCGAAAATCCCGATTTGGAAACACATCAAAGCCGGGAGGGCCGCAAATTTATACCTTAAGGAACAATATACCACCCCATTTATTCCAAAGCCTTGGACGGATGGCAGCCTTAACTCAGGTCAACCAAGCGAATGGGTGTACCGAGATGGTCTTATTACCAACGATAGAGATATAGGCCGCAACTTTATCTATTTGCATTTTATGAATTTTAAAAGTTCAGCCTTTCGGGCAGACAACACACCCGCTCCATGGGAAGGCAAAAAAATATGCTTTGCAAAAGCGGAAGATATGAAGCGAGGGGTGTCGATTGGCCCATCGGGAATTCATCCAATTATCTAGGAATTCCATTTAGGCCCAATGGTCTGCCGAGTCAGCCGCACGCATAAATTTGTCGTTGAGGGCGTCGGCAAAGGGCAGGTGTTCGGGCAGCATGCGGACAAAAATTTGGGAGAATCCTGCTTGGTCGGCTTCCCGCAAACAGGCATACCATTTTCGGGCGGCTTCGTAGGGGTCTTTGTTTTCCGACAATACCCAAACCTTTACATGGGCCGGATGGACTTCGGCCAGGGGCAAAATTACGGCTACATTTGAGTCCGGTTCTGGCCAGGGTTGGTCCGCTTTTAAAATGGATAAGGGCGTCCGGGGTGCGTAATGCCTTGACAGCATGCCCGGGGCAGCGGGGTGTTCTTCGGAACGGATGCGCTCCTCGGGCAGGTAGCCCAAAACTCTTGCCAGTGCACAGCTTTCAATGCCCCCACGCCGGTACACACAGGCTTTTCCATTTTCAAATCCAACAATGGTCGATTCCAAGCCAATCTCGCAATCGCCCCCATCCAACACGTAGGGTAACTCTGGCCCAAAGGCCTCGCGTACGTGCAGGGCTTTTGTGGGACTAATGTAGCCAAATAGATTGGCCGAAGGGGCCGCCAAGGGAAAGTCAAGCATATCCAACAGCGCCAAGGCCAAGGGGTGCCGGGGCATGCGCAGCCCCACTCGGTCTAAGCCCGATGTAACCAACCCGGGAATGCGTTCGGTTTTGGGCAGCAATAGGGTTAGTGGCCCTGGCCAAAAGGCGGACATCAGGGCCTGTGCTTCCGATGGAATTTCGCGAACCCAGTCCTGCAAGGGTGATTTTTGCCCTACATGAACAATCAAGGGGTCAAAATCGGGCCGTTTTTTGGCTTTGAAAACCCGGGCCACCGCTTCTGCGTCCAAAGCATTGGCGGCCATTCCATACACGGTTTCGGTAGGCATTCCCACCGGCAATCCTTGCCGCAAATACCGGGCAGCTAAGCCCAGGTCGGTTCCTATACTGGGAGCAGTCCCTTCTTTTTCTAAATTTGGTTTATTGGGCATCGCGCAGGCGGCAGTTCAGCGTGGAAAGACCATCTAAAATTCGGCCAATGGCCGCATCTGCATCGGTGTCGCGCAGGGTCTTTTCGGGGTCGGCAAAGGTTAGAGCCACCGCCAAAGACCGGAATCCTTCGGAAATGCCCTTGCCTTGGTACACATCAAAGAGCTGGCAATCTCGAAGCAAGGCGCCTCCTTGCTTTCGAATCAAGGTTTCCATTTTAGCATAGGCTAGGCTTTCGGGAGCCAGCAAGGCCAAATCCCGTTGAATGGAAGGGAACCTGGGCAAGGCGGCAAAGGGCTTTTTGCTTGCCGACTTGAAGGCCGCGCAGGCCGTACGGTTGAGTTCTAAAAACCAAATGGGGGTTTTGATGTCCATGGTTTTTAGCAAAGCAGGGTCAACTAAGCCCATTGAAAGCAAGGGCGCTTGGGGCTCTTTCATGTAGGCAATCCAGCCATAGCCCGGCCAAGGTAGGGGATGTTCTGAACTCCATCGCGGCGACAATCCTAGTTGACGCATAAGGTCTTCGCCCCAGGCTTTTAATTCGTAAATGCCTTGTTCTTTTTGGGTGCTGTTCCAATGCTCGGCCAAAGCCTTTCCCGACATCATAAGCCCTAAGCGTTCTTCTTCACGGAAGCTCTGGCCGTCTGTCAGGTAGGCCCGCCCAAATTCAAAAACCCTCCAATCCAGGTTGCGCTGCTGTACGTTTCGGGCGGCATTTTGAAGCATAGAACCCAACAGGCCCGGCCTTAAGGTGTCCAATTCTTTGCTTAATGGATTTTCAAGGCTAGCGGTTTGTTCGGCCAAAGAGGGGTAGGTTTTCAACGCCAGCTCTTGGGAGTGCATGGACAGAGAAATGGATTCGTTCCAGCCATTTTGCCGCAGGCGTTCCGAGATGCGAACGCGGGACAGGTCTTCGTTCCCCGAATGTTCAGTGTTGATGCTCAAAGCCATTTTCCCGGTTACGGGAATGCGGTCCAGTCCATAAATCCGTAAGACTTCCTCTGCCACATCGGCGGGTCTTGATACATCGGGCCGGTAGCCGGGAACTTTAAGCCTCCAGATGCTGTGCCTTTCCATAGCGCCTTCAAATCCAAGTGCAGATAGAATTTCGGCGGCCTCATTGGGAGGTATTTCTACTCCGGCAACCCGATTCAGGTAGCGTTGGTCCACATCCACAAAGCGTGGAGCAGGAAGCCCTTTGCTTAGGATATCTACTTCGTCGCCTTCGATTTCGCCTCCGCCAAGTTCCAAAATAAGCCTGGCCGCCACCCTTAGTGCGGTTAGGGTAATGCTGGGGTCGCAGCCCCGTTCAAAGCGGAAGGAGGCATCGGTATGCAGGCCGTGCCGTTTGGCGGTTTGCCGAACGCGAACTGGGTCAAACCAGGCGGCTTCAATAAAAATCCGGCTGCTGTTGCCCGTTATTCCACTGTGTTTGCCACCAAATACACCCGCCAGGCATACGGCTTTTTCTGCATCGGCAATAACCAGGTCTTGGCTGTTCAGCTCGCGTTCTACCTCGTCTAGGGTGGTTAGGGTTTCTTTGGGAAAGGCCGAACGAATCTGTATGCTGTTTCCTTTTAGCTTGTCGGCATCAAAGGTGTGCAGGGGCAAGCCGAGCATGTACATAACATAATTGCTTACATCTACCACGTTGTTTTGGGGTTTAATGCCCAAGGATTTCAATCGGTCGGCCAATTGGCTTGGCGATTCGCGCACCTGAACGCCGCGAAGGGTGATGCCAGAGTACCTTCCGCAGCCGGATTCGTCCTCGATGATAGGTGCAATTCCCCGCCCCGGCCCGCTCAGGGGTAAAAAGGCGCGCGGAAATTCGGGCATGGCCCAAGATTCGCCTTCAGAAACGGCCTTGGCCACCAAATCGCGGCAGGCCCCCAAATGGCTAGCCCCATCAACCCGATTGGGGGTTATGTTGATGGTGAGGATTTCATCGCTTTTTAAGTGCAAGAATTCTGCGGCCGATTGACCTATGGGGGCATGTTCGTCAAGCACCAAAATGCCTTCGTGGCTGGAACCCAATCCAAGTTCGTCTTCGGCGCAAATCATGCCGGCGGAATCTTCTCCACGAATTTTCGAAGCCTTAATGGTAAGCGGGCTTCCGTCTTTGGGCTGGAGCGTGGCTCCCGGCAGGGCCACCAGCACTTTTTGACCAGCGGCCACATTCGATGCTCCGCACACAATTTGCCGGGGAGCTTCCTCTCCGGTATCCACCATACAAACCGAAAGGCGATCGGCATTGGGGTGGGGCTTCCGTTCTAAAACCAATCCCACACAGACGCCCACCAGGCCGCCGGGAATGGCCTCGACCTTTTCGCGTTCTTCCACTTCAAGGCCGGTCGAGGTGAGTCGGTCGGCTACCTCGTCGGCAGAAAGTTCTTTGTTTAGCAGTTCATTGATCCAGGCGACCGATAGTTTCATTTGGCAGAAATATCTGCAAAAATAGGAAATGCCAGAGGATTCTTAGAAATCGCGCACAGCCCGTACCCGAACGCTGTTGTTGCTGCGGGAAATGGTGGTTTGGGAAGCGTTTGAAAAATTAAGGGTCCAGCCCGGTATGGGCAGGCTGTTGTCTTGGCAACTGCTGCTCCAGTAGGTTGAAGCGGCAAAGTTTCCCAAACCCGCCAAATGCAGATTCTGATACATCAAATTGAGTTCGTATCGGCTGGGCATGCGCCAATCGGTAAATTCTTTGCCGGCATTGTTGTGGTTGTTGGGGTTGGAATAGGCGTCGTCGGCCAAGCCGTAATTGATGCCGGCAGATTGGTCTTGAAGCGCAGCGACCAGGCCGTGGTCGCCGGCGGTATTGACATAAAATACAATTCCCCCGCCCCACAATTCGCCTACAAAATGACCGCCACCACCACCACCGCCGCCACCGCCAGGGCTGACACCCGTTCCGGTGTCTGACAAGCAAATCCAGGTAGGCAATTGGGGCGTGCCCTCGTTGATTTCAAGGCAATGGGTGTCGGTGTTGTACAAGACCAAACCTTCGGCGGGTAGTACAATTCCATTGCGTTGGGCCGTGCTGAGGCGGGGAGGAAGGAAACCTTGAGAGGGACTTGCAACCTCAAGCGCCGCCGAAGGGTCTGGATTGGCGGTTTGAATGCCAACGGATTGAGAAAAAAGAGCCGAAGCAGAAAGCAACCCGGACCAAAGAATACTATGAAATACGAACCTCATGAAAAATAAAATTGAATCTGTGGGGTTAAAAGTACATTTTCAAGCGGGAGTCTGAAAATTGTTTGTTGGAAATTCTAAAAAAAGAGGGGTACATGTACCTAAATTACAAGACCTATTTACTTTTGAACAAAGATTTTTCGACATGAAGCTACGATACTCTGCCGACCGAAGGTCTTTGGCTTTCTTAGCCCTTTATTATGCCTTGTTTTTAGGTAGTTGGCTGTATTTTTTGCCCCAGTTTTCGGTTTTGGGGTTTGAATTTTGGCCACAGAACCATGCTTGGTTGTTTGTTTTGGCTGTGGTTTTATTGGGCGCGTTGAACTTTATGGTGGCTATTACGATTCACAACAGCATCCATTGTCCCATTTTTGTAGAAAAGCATTGGAACAAGTGGCATCGGGTAGCCTTGACCTTGGCCTTTGGGGCCCCAGCGTCCGGCTACGTTCCTGGGCACAACCTTAGCCACCACAAGCATTTGCAAACAGCCAAAGACAATACCCGTACCCATAAAATGCGGTTTCGTTGGAATTTTTTAAATCAGCTCTTGTTTTTCTTTATAATGATTCCGGGCATATTGCGAACCGAAGGCCGGTTTGCCCGTGAAATTGGCCCCAAGAAGCCAAGTTGGTTTAAGCAATACCGCTTAGAAATTTGGTTGTCTTGGGTTTGGAAACTCGTTTTTTTAGCCTGGAATTGGAAGCTGGCCCTTTGGCTCCTTGTTTTGCCGAACCTGTATGCCGTTTGGGGAATTTTCGGCACCAACTTTTGGCAGCACGACGGCTGCGACGAAAACCATCCGTACAACCACAGCCGAAATTTTGTGGGAGCTTGGTTTAATTTTTTGGTTTGCAACAACGGTTATCATGGTGCGCACCACATGCGTCCCGCTTTGCATTGGAGTTTGTATCCTGCCTTTCATAAGGAACACATTGCAGCCCACATTCACCCGGAATTGGACCAAAAGAGCCTGCTGTTGTATTTGTGGAAAAGTTTGATTTGGCCTGGACGCAGAATAAACTACCTGGGCCAGCCTTTGCAGCTGCCGGCCAAAATGGAAGATCAAGACTGGGTAACCGAGGCAGGAAAACGGGAGCTGAGTGCAGAAGACATGGGACAGGTTACGGCCTGAAATGGATTTTCAAGTAAGAAAAACGCAAAGATTGGCAAGGGGCCTGCGGGCCGGATGGAAGAAGGTTGCCCGCAAGGGGCAGCTTGAATGCTGGCGCGCGGCGGCAAGGGCGACCTTGGGAGCCACTTGCCGCCCGCTGCCGGCACCAAGCTGCGCCGCGGACAACCTCTGACAGCCGGATAACCCGCCCCAAAAATCCCTTTCAAAAAGCTTGGGAGACGCGCGGCACAAAACGGCTTCAATTCAACAGAAAAAGCCAGGCCGCTTTTTGAATTGTAAAATTTAGAGTAGGTTTGATTTCTAAATCGTTAAATAATGTTTAAGCCGCTGGTTTTCATTTTCGCTTTTTTGGCCATGGCCAATGGACTTATCGCTCAGGGAGACTCCGCCGCAACGGCTGTGGTGGCCGACACGGTACAGCAAGCCACAGAACTTATTCAGCCCTTGGCAAAAAAAGACTTCAAGATTGAAAGCGAGGGAATGAGTTTGGCTTCGGTGCTTCGCGGAGCCATGGGTTTGCTGTTTTTAATAGCCCTTTCGGTTGTTTTTAGTACAAACCGACGGGCCATAAACTGGAGGCTGGTAACCGTGGGCGTTCTGCTGCAGGTTTTTATTGGCATTTTGGTTTTAAAGGTTTCTTTTTTTCAGGCGGGCCTAGAGTTGGTTAGTTTGGGCTTTACTCGGGTGCTTGGCTTTACCCAGTCGGGAGTTGACTTTTTGTTCAACAATATGGATACAGGCACCATGATGCCTGCCCTAAAAAGCTTTGCCTTTGTTATTTTACCAACGGTAATTTTCTTTTCGGCATTGACCAGCCTGCTCTTCTTTTTAGGGATTTTGCAGAAAGTGGTTTTTGCCATGGCGTGGGTTATGAAACGCAGCATGGGCCTGTCGGGTCCTGAAAGTTTGGCGGCTGCCGGAAATATATTTTTAGGGCAGACCGAGGCACCGTTGCTGGTGAAACCCTACATTGCCGGAATGTCAAAGTCGGAGCTAATGTGTTTGATGTCGGGCGGTATGGCTACCGTAGCGGGCGGCGTATTGGCCGCCTACGTCCGTTTTTTGGGAGGCGGCGACCCGGCTCTGGAAATTTATTACGCCAAGCACCTAATTACAGCCAGTGTACTTTCGGCACCAGCCGCTATTGTTGTTTCGAAAATCATTGTACCCGACCGGGAGAAGGTTCAAACCGAATTAAGCATTCCCAAAGAGAAAATCGGGGCTAATTTTTTAGAAGCCATCAGCAACGGCACAGGCGATGGTTTAAAGTTGGCCGTGAATGTGGGTGCTATGCTGCTTGTTTTTACAGCCATGGTTACCATGGTGAATTTTATGCTTCAAAATCTGTTGGGTGAATGGACGGGGTTGAATGCCGAAATTATAGCCCTGACCGGCGGCAGCTACCAAGGTCTAAATCTTCAGTTTTTGCTGGGATATATTGGGGCTCCCATTGCCTGGATGATCGGCGTGCCGGTAGAAGACATGGTGGCGGTAGGCCAATTGGTTGGCCAAAAAACAGTGCTGAACGAATTTTATGCCTATGTGGAATTGGCCCAAATGAAGGGTGCTGGGGCTTTTGTGCATGAAAAATCGGTGATTATGGTTACCTATATTTTATGCGGATTCAGCAATTTTGCCAGTATTGGCATCCAAATTGGAGGCATTGGCTCGCTGGCCCCTGCGCGCAGGAGCCAGCTTTCTGAACTGGGTTTTAGGGCCATGTTGGCGGGTTCGCTTGCCTGCTTGATGACCGCTGCCGTAGCGGGAATGTACTACTAAAAACCATGCTTGTAGCCCCAGATTATGAGCAGAACTTTCCACGGGGTTTTGCCAGCGACAATTATTCAGGTGCCCACCCAGAAGTGTTGGAGGCCTTGGCTCGTGCCAGCAGGGGGCATGTTTCTTCGTACGGTTACGATCCTTTTACCCAGGCATTAACCCAAAGGTTAAGGGAGGAATTGGGGGCCAATACAGGTATTTTCCCCGTTTTTAACGGAACTGCCGCCAATGTGTTGGGCCTGCAATCGTTGATTCGGCCCTATCAGGCGGTTCTGTGCCCCAGCAGCGCGCATTTGAACGAAGATGAATGCGGGGCACCCGAACGCTGGCTGGGCATTAAGCTGTGGGACGTTCCCACCGATGATGGGAAACTGCGCCCCGCCGATATCGAGGCCTGTTTGCATGGCAGGGGCGATGAACACCGGGTGCAGGTGGCTGCCGTTTCCATAACCCAACCCACGGAATGGGGCACCTTGTACTCGGTGGCCGAAATACAAGCCCTTTCGGAATGCTGCCGAAAGCATGGATTGTGGTTGCACATGGATGGAGCCCGGATTTCGAACGCGGTGGCCGCTCTGGGCCGACCACTACGCGAAATAACCGTTGATGCGGGGGTGGATGCAATGAGCTTTGGGGGAACCAAAAACGGATTGGTGTTTGGGGAATTGGTTTTAACCTTTAGGCCCGAACTCGCAAAGGAAATGCTTTTTTTTAGGAAACAAATGGGGCAGCTGCATTCGAAAATGCGCTTTATTTCGGCTCAGTTTTTGGCTTTTTTTGAAGGCGATTTATGGTTGAAAAGCGCAGGGCATGCCAACGCCATGGCGGCGGCATTGTCGGCTGGAGCCGCTGGGCTGAAGGGCGTGGAATTGGCCTATCCTACCCAGGTGAACGGGGTTTTTGCTTGCATTCCAAAGGACTGGATTGCTCCGTTGCAGGCGCATAAGCCTTTTTACATTTTCGACCCCGGGCGGAACATGGCCCGGTGGATGTGCAGTTTTGATACGGAGATGGGCGAGGTGGAGGAATTTTTGGAGGCGTTGAGGGGGATGGGGTAGGTTTTTTCTTCTTTTGATTGCTTTTTGGCTGAAGGTATGGCTTAAGGGCGCAAAATTTTAAACTACCATTTTGAACAAACGTATTGTAGTTACTGGTGGAGCTGGATTTGTAGGTTCCAATCTTTGCCTTCACTTAAAGAAATGCCATTCTGAATATTAAGTGGTGGCATTTGATAGCCTAAAGCGCCGGGGTTCTGAATTGAATCTAGATAGGTTGAAGCTTGGCGGAGTGGATTTTATGCATGGAGATATTCGGTGCAGGGAAGATTTCGATGCCTTGGGAGCCGCAGATGTGGTTGTAGATGCCTCGGCCGAGCCTTCTGTTTTGGTGGGTTTGGAATCGGGTGCCGATTATTTGGTGAACACCAATTTGAACGGAACCGTCCATTGTTTGAACTACGCAAAAAAGCACCATGCCGATTTTATTTTTTTATCGACCAGCAGAGTTTATCCCATTCAAGGCTTAAATCGGATAGATTTAAAGGAAACCGACACCCGTTTTGAACTGTTGGCAGAGCAATCTCAAGCGGGTGTTTCAGAAAAGGGGATTTCGGAGTCTTTTTCATTGAAGGGCAGCCGCTCTTTGTATGGGGCTACCAAATTGGCGGCAGAACTTTTGATTGAAGAGTATAGGGAATGGATGGGAATTCGAACCGTCATCAACCGTTTTGGAGTGGTGGCCGGCCCCTGGCAAATGGGTAAGGTGGACCAAGGGTTTGTTGCTTTGTGGATGGCCAAGCATTTTTGGCAGAAAGAGTTGGCCTATATTGGCTATGGTGGCAGTGGAAAACAAGTTCGAGACCTGCTGCATGTACAGGATTTGGTGGAACTGATAGACCGTCAAATACAAGAAATGGATCACCTTTCGGGACACACCTTTAATGTGGGTGGGGGCATAAAGAACACCGCATCTTTGCTAGAGATGACGGGTTATTGCCAGGAACTAACAGGGAATGCCATACCAATTAAAAAAGTGCCCGAAACCCGCACGGCCGACGTGCCCATGTATTGCACCGACAATTCGTTGATTGGCCAAGTAATGAATTGGCAGCCACGGTTTGGGCTTGATTCCATTGTTCAAGACACCTATGGCTGGATGAAAGAAAACCAATCGATATTAAAACCAATTTTAGCATGAACATAGCATTAATAACAGGTTCGGCAGGACTTATTGGAGGGGAAGCCGTAGAGTTTTTCGCCGACAAATTTGATTTAATTGTTGGCATTGACAACAACATGAGAATGGCCTTTTTTGGGGCTGAGGCCTCTACGGAATGGAATCGGAACCGCTTGCAAGCCAGCTATTCCAATTACAGGCATGAAACGGCCGACATCCGAGATGTTGAATCCTTGGGGCGTTTGTTTTCTGAACTGGGTTCCGACATTAAATTGGTGGTGCATACCGCCGCACAGCCTAGCCACGATTGGGCGGCAAAAGAACCCTTCACCGACTTTAGCGTCAATGCCAATGGCACGTTGAATTTGTTGGAAATGACTAGACAGCACTGCCCCGAAGCGGTGTTTATTTTCACTTCGACTAATAAAGTGTACGGAGACAGCCCCAACCGCTTGCCGCTTATTGAACTGGAGAAGCGCTGGGAAATTGAGGCTACTCACCCCTTTTTTATGGAAGGCATCGACGAGCAGATGAGCATCGACCATTGCCTGCATTCCTTGTTTGGTGCTTCAAAGGTGGCGGCCGATGTGTTGGTGCAAGAGTATGGACGGTATTTTGGAATGAAAACAGGAGTGTTTCGTGGGGGATGCCTAACTGGCCCCAACCATTCGGGAACCATGCTGCATGGATTTTTGGCCTACCTAATGAAGTGCGCCGTTCAAGGAACCCACTATACTATATTTGGCTACAAAGGAAAGCAGGTAAGGGACAACATT
Organism: Bacteroidota bacterium; assembly: GCA_016866335.1. Classification (GTDB taxonomy): domain Bacteria; phylum Bacteroidota; class Bacteroidia; order CAIKAF01; family CAIKAF01; genus CAIKAF01. The sequence goes on from VGMT01000005.1 coordinate 29,898, forward strand.
CACAGCCACGATTTGGTGAATATGTTTTGGCACTTTTACCAAAATCCCCGCATGGGCGAGGTGTACAATGCCGGCGGGGGCCGATTTTCAAATTGTTCCATGATCGAGGCCATTGAATTGTGCGAAGCCATTACCAGCAAACCCATGTCGTACAGCTATAAGGACAGCAATCGAATTGGCGACCACATTTGGTGGATCAGCGACGTTTCCAAGTTCAAGTCCCACTATCCGGAATGGCATTGGAAATACAATGTTGAAGACATCTTACGTCAAATGCATCAGGCCATGACGGCCGCTCGGTAATCCTATGAAATTAAGCGTTGTTATACCGGCCTACAACGAAGCCGAATCCTTGCCCGAAACACTCCGGTCGCTATTTTCTACGTTGACACGCGAGCAGATTCCACATGAATTGTTGGTGGTAAACGACAACTCAAAAGACACCACAGAAGCTGTTTTGCAAAGTTTGGCAGAGGAAATGCCCAGCTTGGCATGGGTAAAAAACAGTGGGCCCAATGGGTTTGGTTATGCCGTAAGGTATGGACTTGAGCGCTACTCTGGGGATTGTGTTGCTGTTTTTATGGCCGATATGTCGGATTCGCCCGAAGATTTGGTTTTGTTTTATCAGAAACTTGCGGAAGGCTACGATTGTGTCTTTGGAAGCCGCTTCAAAAAAGGAGGAAAGGTTATAGACTATCCGGCACACAAACTTTGGATAAACAGGTTTGCCAACACCTTGGTGCGGGTTACGTTTGGTTATACGTACAACGACACCACCAATGCCTTTAAATTGTACCGCCGAGAAACCATGGAGGGGCTAAAACCCTTTTTGTCGCCCCACTTTAACTTAACCCTGGAGCTGCCATTGAAGGCCATTGTTCGAGGCTACACCTATGCGGTAGTGCCTAATTCTTGGACCAACCGAAAACACGGGGTGTCCAAATTGAAAATTCGAGAAATGGGGAGCAGGTATTTTTTCATAATGATGTACTGTTTTATTGAAAAGTATTTTTCGCGGGGCGACTTTAAAAAGAAATAGCTTTTAGTCCGTTCGGTTGTGTTCGGAATGCCCGTACAAAAAACTACCTTTGAAGTAAACCCGCCCCGATGAAACTCCGTTTTGCTTTTGTTTTTTTTCTTTTTTTGGCAAGTTTTTGTGGCCCGCTTTTTTCTCAATCCGTCGGCCAACAACGCTCCATAGCTCTTAGCTCAGCCCCGGAACCGGGAGGAGGCCTGCGCCTAACCTGGAAAATTCCACCGGGCAGCCATACCGGCTTTTCTGTGCGCAAGAAAGACTGCGCTCAGGCCGCCTATTCCAATGTGTTGGCCACACTTCAAGCCACCGATACCACCTGGGTGGACGCCTCGGCGCCTCAAGGTTCTTGCACCGATTATGTGCTGCAAGCGCTGGGCAACAGCCTGAATCCCAGCGCCACCATCAGTGCCGTTCTCGATTACTTTCCTGCTTTGCCGGGAGGCATTGCCTTGGTGCTCGATACAGGGCTGATGGCCTCTCAGGATGCCCGAATTCAACGCTGGATTGTGGATCTTCAAAAGGAGGGCTGGTCTGTTTTTGTTTTGCCAACCCATGCTCAGGCTAGTCCTACATCGGTGCGTCAAGGATTGCAGGCCTTGCGCTTGGCCCACCCCCAAATTAGTCAAGCCGCCTTAATGGGGCGTGTTCCCGTACCCTACAGCGGAGATATTTATCCCGATGGGCATACCGACCACCGAGGAGCTTGGCCGGCAGACGGATATTACGGCGATCTGGATGGGTTTTGGTCGGACCAATCGGTAAACAGCGTTACCGCTAGCCAAACCCGAAACCACAATGTGCCCGGCGATGGGAAATTCGACCCCTCCATGCTGCCCTCGGACTTGGATTTGGCCGTGGGCCGCATGGATTTTTCAGATATGGGCTCTTTTGGGGGGCACAAAGAACTGCTGGAAAGGTACTTGGATAAAAACCATGCCTTCCGTTCCGGCGACTGGAATCTGCCCGAAATCGGCATTGTGGACGACAACTTCCCCTCCTTTCAAGAAGGTTTTGCCGCCCCCGCTTGGAGGGGATTTTATCCTATTTTTGGATTGCAAGGCCTTCAAGAATCCGACTTTTTCGGAACGGGGAATGCAAATGGGGCCTTGATTGGATATGGCTGTGGAGCAGGATCGTACCAAAGCTGTTCCGGAGTAGGAACTTCCGCTCAGTTTGCCGCCGACAGCCTAAAAACCCCCTTCAACCTCTTGTTTGGCTCTTACTTCGGCGATTGGGACAATGCCAATGCTTTTTTGCGTGCGCCTTTAGCCTCTCGCGGCATGGGCCTAATTAATATGTGGGCAGGACGACCCTACTATTATTTACATCCCTTGGCGGCAGGGGCTACCTGGGGCCAAATGTATAAAGCCAGCGTAAATGTGCCCTCCTATTCGTTTGGAAATGCGGTAGGGCAGCGGGGGGTGCACACCGCCTTGATGGGCGACCCCAGTTTGGTTTTGTTCCCGAGGAAAGAGTCGGCCGATGTTCAGGCCCAACTGGACTGCGACAGCCTGCGTTTAAGCTGGCCCAATGTGAGCATTGCTTGGCCGGAATTCGTAGAATTCGCTTGGGCAAGCGACAGCCTGTCGCCCTTGCAGCTGATATCGAGGCAGCCTTTTGCAAACGGGCATTGGACCATGGCATTGCCTTCCGATACCGGTCGGCTGTTTAGCCGGCTTTTATTTAAACGGCCTACCGGCTCTGGGTATTTTTACCAGTTTGGTCCGGGGGATTGGTTCCCCGTTTCAACCCAACGACTTAGCCTCAGCCTGGACAGCTTATGGGCGGAGTCGGCCTCGGGGGCCTGCGATGCCGGCATAGCCCTTTCGGTTTTTGGGGGTCAAGCGCCTTATCAGATTGCCTGGGTTCAGGTGCCGGGCGGTCAAACCGGAACGGGGAATTCCGGGCTTTGCCCCGGAAATTACGTGTTAACGGTAACCGATGCAGGGGGTTGTTCCCGCAGCAGCGACACCCTGTTGCTGCCAGGGTTTAACACCATGGAAACGGATCAAGCCGAAAGCAATGGATTGTACCCAAACCCCAGCCAAGGAAAAGTTTGGCTAAAGGGCGGATTTGCGGGCCAGCCTTTTGTTTTGATGGATGTTCAAGGGCGGGAATGCCTAAGAGGGGTTTTGGGGGCCGAGACCGAATTGGATTTGCAGGGCTTGGCGCCGGGTTGGTATGGGTTAAGGGTGGGGGATTTGGTGTTTAAGGTTTTGAGAAAATAAAAGGAGAATATGGATTTGGTGGTAGTGACGCCGGTGTACAACGATTGGGAGAGCTTTGGCTTGCCTGATGGGGGAATTGGCGGGGGTAAAACCCACGGGAGCCCACTGGTCGGTGTATGCAGTCAACGACGGCTCTAGTCAGCTCCCCGAAACCATAGCTATTCCAGAAGGACTTTCCCTGAACATCCTACACCTTTCAATGAACTTGGGGCATCAGCGTGCCATCAACATTGGCTTGTGCTACCTGCTTGAAAGCCAGCCAAACTGGGAACAGGTGTTGATAATGGACTCTGACGGAGAAGATCGGCCCCAAGACATTGCCTCATTGATGGAAAAGTACAATGGAAAAACCCTTGTTTTTGCAGAACGCAGAAAGCGGTCGGAGGGTTGGGCGTTTAAAGCTTTTTATGCGGCTTATCGAACGGCCTTTAAGGTGTTGACGGGAAAATTTTCGGCGCTGCCCATAGCCGCATGCCCCGGCAACCCTAAACTAATTTCCAAAACTGGGTAGATGCCGTGGCAGATGGCCGCATTCGGTATTGGGTTGGGAGAAGTCTGCCGGATAGCCTGTATGGGGCGCCCTGGGCAGGTAAATTTGTTGAAATTCAACAGGGGGTTTGGGAGAGACCGATTAAAAATTAAACCTAAAATTGTGTAAGGGATTAGAATTGACTTGAAGGTTGGCCTAAGCCACCAATAAATTCAACTACCTTTGTGCCGGACACCGGAAAAACAGAATGAACTCATTTCAGCGCATTTCAGACGATTACTGGGATCGGATTCTTCGGCCTCGAAGCCCCTGGTGGAAACTCCCTGTACGCGAAATTTGGGAATACCGCGACCTAATTCTACTGCTGTTCCGCCGCGATTTGATTGCAGTTTATAAGCAAACCGTGCTCGGGCCCATTTGGTTTTTTGTGGGTCCTTTGTTTACGGTAGCGGTGTACACCTTGGTGTTTGGACGGGTGGCCAAACTGCCCTCCGACGGGCTTCCTCCCCCCTTGTTTTACATGTCGGGCATTTTGCTTTGGTCTTTCTTCTCCTCAAATTTAACGGCAATTACGGGCAGTTTGGTTCAAAATGCTTCGCTCTTTGGTAAGGTGTACTTTCCTCGTTTGGTTGTGCCGCTCTCCATTTTAATGTCAAGTTTGGTAAAATTGGGTATTCAAGCATTGATGCTTCTGCTCTTATTGGGTTATTTTGTGCTGAATACGGATTTTTCCTGGAAGCCAGGACTATCGCTGTGCTTGCTGCCTTTTTTGTTGCTCCTTTTGTCTGCAACGGCCTTGGGTTTGGGACTTGTGTTTGCTTCTTTTTCCACCCGCTACCGCGATTTAAATCACTTAGTTGGGTTTGGAATGCTCTTGCTTATGTATGCCAGCCCAGTCATTTATCCCGCTTCTTTTGTACCAGCATCGCTTCAGCCGTTTTTTGCCCTAAACCCCATCGCCCCCATCTTAGAAGCATTCAAATCGGGGCTGTTTGGTCTGCCCTTTTCCCTGTGGACAGGCTTGGCTTACAGCTCTGCCTTTGCCCTGTTTACTTTGGTTTTAGGATTGATGGCTTTTCAAAGGGTTGAAGGCCGGTTTGTAGATTACATTTAGAGTATGGGCGCCGCGCTGTTTGTCGACAATTTGAGCAAAGAATACCGCTTGGGTCAACAAAACGCTAGGCGTTGGCTGGGCAATGCCATGCTCTCGGCCAAGCAGAATCCAGAAACCCTTATCAAGGCTTTAGATGGTGTGTCTTTCGGTGTTGAACAGGGCGAGGTTTTGGGCATTATGGGCAGAAACGGAGCAGGAAAAAGCACCTTGTTAAAACTCCTTTCCCGTATTACAGCCCCCAGTTCAGGTCAAATCAAGCAAAAGGGCAGAATGGCCAGTTTGCTTGAGGTGGGCACCGGCTTTCACCCGGATTTAACCGGCCGCGAAAACGTGTTCCTAAATGGGGCCATACTCGGCATGCGAAAAGCCGAAGTGCGGCAACGGTTGGACGAAATTGTTGACTTTGCAGGCGTCTCAGCCTTTTTAGATACGCCTGTAAAACGCTATTCTTCAGGCATGTATGTGCGGCTTGCCTTTGCAGTGGCCGCCCACCTTGACCCCGAAATTCTAATCATCGACGAGGTTTTGGCGGTGGGCGACGCTGAGTTTCAAAAAAAGTGCGTTGATAAAATGAAAAGCGCTTCGGCAGGACAAGGCAAAACCATTTTGTTTGTTTCCCACAACTTGGCTTTTGTTCAAGCTCTATGCCCCAGAGCCATTTTGCTTGAGAAAGGTCAATTAAAGGCCGATGGACCTACTGCAGATGTTATTCAGCATTACATTCAAGGGGGCCAATCTGCTCAGTCCTCGTTGACACGAAAAGGCACCCTGCAGGCGGAATTGCACAGCCGGCAGATGTACAACGAACATGGTCAACCCGCAGCCTTGATTCAACAAGGGCAACCCTGTTCCTTTGTGCTGGAGTACCATGCTAAACAGTCTTTGGAACAAGTGGGTGTTGCCCTTGGTTTTAACGACATGGGCGGGCAGCGGATCTTATCGGTTTGGTCCGAATTTCAACAGCAACGCTTTTCGTTTAAACCCGGCATGAACACCATACGAATCACCTTGCCCGCCATGAAGCTGATGCCTGCCAATTACACGTTGATTTCGTACCTTACTTCCAACGGCTTGGTGGTTGAGGAGGTGGAGGATGTTCAACAGCTCCTGGTGGTAGCCCCTGCATTAAAAGAAGGCTTTGCCGCCCCTTCCTTAAACCAAGGTGTTTTTAACGACGAGGCCACAATTCTACTAGAAACCCCAAATACATGAGCCCTTTGGACTTGCATCTGGTCGATTTTCTGCTGCACCACCTGCGGATGTATCGGAATTGGCGCAGCATGAAACCCCAGCACTTCAAACAATGGAAACAACGCTATGTGTTTGAATTGCAGTTCGGGAATAAAGACCAAATTCCGTTTTCCCTTCCGGGGGGCATTCAAATCATGTTGGAAAAAAACAACCAGCTTTCGTTCGCTATTTATCAGGGTTTCGAAGAAGATGAGCTTGCTTTTGTTCAAGATTTTTTGCAGCCTGGAATGGGTTTTTTAGACATTGGAGCCAATGTGGGCCTATTCTCTTTGCACGCCGCCAAAATCCTAAATGGTTCCGCTCCGTGCATAGCAGTAGAACCCGCCTCTAAAACCCGTCAAAAACTCGAAGAAAACCTCGCCCTAAATCACCTTAAACAGGTTCAAATTTTACCTTTGGCTTTTTCCGACACCCAAGGAGAATTGCCCTTGCTGTTGGCCGAAGACGGTTTCGATGCTTTCCATTCTTTTGCCCAGCCTTTTATGGGCGGTCAAATTGGACAGGAAATGGTGCAAACCCAAACCCTCGATAACTGGACCCAAGATAACCCTGAATTGGCAGCATCCATTCGCTTGGTAAAGTTGGACGTTGAGGGCTGGGAAGTCAAGGTGCTGAAAGGGGCAGCCAATTGGCTGGCTCAACCCAATGCGCCCATTTTGTTGGTTGAATTTACAGAAGCCAATGCCAGGCAAGCAGGGCATTCCTGTGTGGAACTGTCAGAATCCCTTTTCCAACTTGGCTATACTTTGTTCCGCTATCAGCCAAAAACCAAAACCCTACTGCCTGAGCCCCCAGGAAAAACCTACGACTACTGCAATTTGTTGGCCATTAAGGATCCAAACCAAGTTCGTGAACAATTGAATGCCAAATGAGTTTTTCGCCGACCTTACCTCCACCTCTGGGCTTTGAACAACTTTTAAACGAAGAAGCCTTTCACATCGAATACGACTCCAGTTTGGCCTGGCCTCAAATCAGCATTGTGGTTCCCAGCTTTCAGCAGGGCCGATTTTTAGAAACAACCCTACGCAGCCTTTTTCTTCAAGCCTACCCAAACCTTCAAGTTGTTCTAATTGACGGGGGCAGCACCGATGAAACCCTGAAGGTCATAGAACATTATTCCAGCCTTCTTTCTTTTTGGGTTTCAGAGCCCGACCAAGGTCAAAGCGACGCGTTAAACAAAGGCATTGCCCAATGCACAGGACACGTTTTTAATTGGTTGAATTCCGACGACTGGCTCGAACCCGGCGCCCTTCACCTAATAGGAAGCCAGTTTCTTGACTCCAGTGTTTTGGCATTCACCACCCGGGCCAACATCATCAAATCCAACAAATTGGATTACATCAATTCCGCCTGCGCCCTTTTTTCCTCACTTTGGGATACCGCCTCGGTAAGAGGCTTGAATCAGCAAGGATTGTTTTACCGGATGGATTGCATCCGTAGCTTAAACGGGGTGGACCCCTTGTACCACTATTCCATGGATTTGGATTTATGGATTCGTTTTTTGCTGAGCTTTGGGCAAAAAGGAGTACGCAGTTCCGATGCAGTAACGGCCAACTTTCGCTTTCATGCAAACTCCAAAAGCGAGATCGAAGGCTGGGGCCCCGGATCGGCAAGCGACCTAGAAACCAAGGCCATGCGCATTCGCTTTGCCAATGCCTTTGCCCCCGAATTCTTACCCGCCATGAAAAAGGCATATCCCGATTTTGCCCCAGCCCTTTTAGAAAAGGCCCCCCATTCCAAGCTTGATGCGGCGGTGGTTAGAACCTGGCTAAGCCACCTTTTGTTTGGTCAAGCACAACGGGCCTTTTTTGAAAATGAAATTCAAACGGTACAAGAACGCTTGCAGGGATGGAACCCCGGGCATTTGCCAAAATCTATGCAACGAGACTATTTTGCCTATCAAAGTGCAGGAAAATCAATGTTGAAAAGGGCGGCAAACTCCTTGAAGGGCAGGCTATACAACCTGATACCTGTTCCGAAATCCAATCTTGAATAATGTGCCTAAATGCAGGATGCCGTTTTTTGGAGGTTGATTACTCCGGGAAAGATCCCACATGCATCAAAGCGTCTAAAACGCTAAGCCCTGGAACAAAAGGGTTCCTAAATTGAGGATAAACTGGATGAACAAAGGGCGAAAATACCACCTCGATGTCTGCACGGCGAAAGGCCTCTAAATCTAAGTACTGCCTTGAACCGCCGCTCCCCGCTAGGTAACGGCTTGCCCCCAGGCTTTTGCACAATTCAATTAAAAGTTCTGATTTTTGAGGCCGGTTCGGTGTGTTTTCAATTAGGTCTGAAGAGCGGACCAACTTAGGTTCCCAGCCCAGAGCCGAACACACAGATTCAATCCCGTTTATGTTGAAATCGGCCAAGTTCATAGAAGGATAATGAAAAATGGTCTCGACCAGGGGCCAAATCTGCCTTTTAAAAGGAGCTCGGGCATAATGTTGAGCCAACGATTTCAGGTGCTTTTCTGTATGGTTCCCAGCCAAAATTTCTTCCTCTTTTATTTGCTTTGCCCCTGTTTTTTTTATTGGCAGGCTTAAAAATCCTGGTTGGCTGCCCAATAAAACGCGGGTGCGGTGTGTTATAGCAGAAGCGCCCCCGGTTGAAAGCGGAACGGAATCAAGGAAGACAAACACATCCGATTGCCGGATTTTGTAAAAATAACCCAACCAGGGAAGAAAATTGGGTTGATGAATGGCACAGGCAACCGACATGGTATGGAATAGATTTACCCTTTAGGGATTATTCCTGCACCATGAATTTGCTGAGGCCAACCTGATCTCCCTGAATTAAAGGCTTGTACAAAACAAGTTGTTGGCTGTAAGAAGAACGAAGTCCAAAAACCGACACAGCCAAGATGCACAATAGGCGAAAACAAAGTTTCATCGTTGCTTTAAATTTGTACTCAAAGTTAAGAAAGTAAATTCAAGCACAATTTTATTTCACAAAATGAGTAATTTTGTTGCTCAATATGATTGAAGGCATTATCAGTTCCAAAACCCGAATCCGGCTGTTGGTCAAGTTCTTCTTGAACCCTGCTGTTACTGCCTACCTGCGGGAAATCGCTACTGAATTCGGGGAAAGTACCAACGGAATACGTGTGGAACTAAACCGGCTGAGCGAAGCAGGGCTTTTGGAATCGGCAGCCGAAGGCAAAACCATTCGATACAAAGCCAACCATGGGCATCCCCTTTTTCCGGAACTGAAAGCCATCGTTGGCAAATATACCGGATTGGATGCCTTGGCTCAGCAGGTTTTTCAGCGTCTAGGCGACCTCCAAGCAGCCTATTTGGTGGGCGATTATGCCCAAGGAAAAGACAGCGGCATCATTGATGTGGTGCTGGTGGGCAAGGTGGACGAATCGGCCCTAAGCCAACTGGTTCAAAAAGCCGAAGCCCTGATTTCCCGCAGGATTCGCTGCTTAACCGTTAGTCCGAAGGAATGGCAAGCCTTGCTGGACAAACGAACCTTTGAACGGCCCATGTTGGCCTGGTCGGCCTAAGTTTTGCCGGCCTTTTTTAACCTGCCCTTTTGTTCCAATACATGGGACTCAAAGGGCGAAGCTGTGCAACACGCATGTATAAAATAGAACCCCACCCCCCTTGGTATAAGCTCAACCTGAAGGAGCTTTGGACCTACCGCGATTTGATTTTGATTTTTGTGCGCCGGGACATAGTTGCTATGTACAAGCAAACCATTTTAGGCCCCCTTTGGTTTTTCTTGGCCCCCCTGTTCACGGTCTTAACCTTTACCTTGGTGTTTAACCGCATTGCCGGGCTTAGCACCGACGGTTTGCCGGCTCCCCTGTTCTACCTGACGGGCACCACCCTTTGGAATTATTTTCAGCAGAGTTTTTTAGGGGCTTCCGGCACCTTTGTTTCCAATGCCCAACTCTTCGGCAAGGTTTATTTTCCTAGGCTTGCCGCCCCCTTGGCCTTGGTCGTTTCCAACCTGTTTAAGTTCTTTATTCAATTTGGAATGCTGATGGTTTTTTGGACCTATTATTGGCAGCAAGGCCTTGTTTCCCCATCAATTAAAATGCTGTATTTGCCCTTGTTTTTGGTCTTGATGGCTATGCTGGCCTTGGGAGTAGGGCTGTTGGTGTCGTCCCTGACCACCAAGTACCGAGATTTAAGCCATTTTTTGGGTTTTGGGGTTACCTTGCTTATGTACGCCAGCCCGGTCATCTATTCCATGAATCAGGTGCCGCCTCAATATCAGGTTTTGGTGAATTGGAATCCTCTGGCCCCTGTGCTTGAGGGGTTCCGATATTGCCTGACAGGGGCCGGGAAATTGTCTTGGTCCGGGCTGGGATTCAGCACCCTCATCGCCCTGCTCTTGCTAACGTTCGGAGCCTTCATGTTTAACCGGACCGAAAAAACCTTTATGGATACCGTATGAAGCCCGCTTTAAAAATAGAAGGAGTTTCCAAGCAATACCCCTTAGGCAGGGTAGGGGCTTCCAGTTTGAGGGACGATGTGCAGCGGCAGTGTTGAAAAAAATTAACGTTACCTCCCCATTTCAACCACCAAAGCATGATGTGTTGGCCAAATTAGAACAGATTTTTCAAAAGCGCCAATACACCAACCACGGTCCGCTCTACACGGAATTGAACCAGCTTTTGGAATCTAGGTCCTCCTTGCATCATGCCTACGTTTCCAACGGCACCATCTCTCTGCAATTGCTCTTAAAATCCTTGGGCTGTTCTGGCGAGGTTGTTACCACCCCTTTTTCGTACGTGGCCACCACCAATGCCATTCTTTGGGAAGGCGGCACGCCCGTTTTCGCGGATGTTGACCCTAAGACCTGCAACGCAGATCCTGAAGCAGTGGAACGGGCAATTGGCCCCAACACCAAAGGCTTGCTATTAACCCATGTGTATGGAATCCCTTGCGATGTGGAGGCCCTCGAAAAAATAGCCGAAAGGCATGGAATTTGGTTGGTTTTTGATGCCGCCCACGCTTTTGATGTTAAGTTCAAAGGCAGATCTTTGTATTCCTATGGCACCGCTGCTTCTGCCAGCTACCACGCCACCAAAATTTTCCATACCGTTGAGGGCGGCGGGGTGTATTCCAAAGACCAGGAATTAATGAGGGCCGTTCGGCAGGGGATGAACTTTGGACATACCAGCCCAGAAACCTTCGACCGCCCGGGCATTAACGCCAAAAATTCAGAATTCCATGCGGCCATGGGACTTTGCATTCTTCCCCACATGCCCGATATCATTGCCCGGCGCAAAGCCTTGTCAGAATGCTACGACGCTCAAATTCCTAAGGGGCTCAGCCGCCCCATTCTGCCCGAGGAAACGGAATACAACTACGCTTACTATCCTGTTTTTTTCCAAAATCAGGACGCATTGTTGCAGACCAAAGCCGCATTGGAACAGGCAGGAATTGGCACCCGCCGGTACTTTTACCCCTCTCTAAACACCCTTCCTTATTTAAGCGAAACCCAAGCTTGCCCAGTTTCAGAAGAGCTCAGCAGCAGGGTGCTTTGCCTCCCCCTGTATCCCGATTTAAGCGTCCTTGAACAGGAATACATTTTAGACCATTTACATCGCAATTTTACGGAATGAATGCACCTGTTTTATTGGTCCTCACCGACAACCTGCAAATGCTGGGCGAGTTCAGAACCCGTGCGGTACATCACCGACACACCCACTTTCATTATGCCTTTAGCCCCGAAAACGAGCAAGCCGAAGAGTTCATTCGCAGGGGCTGTTTCCCATTGAACGTGCATAAGGACCTTGAGCAAATTCTGCGCGATTATACCAAGGTGCTTTCCATCCACAGCAAGCAGGTTTTTCCGGCCAAGCTGGTCAACACCTTGCCCTGCTACAACTTGCATCCCGGCCTTAACCCTTACAACCGAGGCTGGTCGCCTCAGGTTTTTTCCATTTTAAACAAGCTGCCACTGGGAGCCACCTTGCACGAAATGGTGGAAAAGGTGGATGCGGGCCCCATAATTGATCAGATAGAGGTTAAGGTGGAGTCTTGGGACACCTCTGAAACCGCCTATGCAAAGGTCATTGCTGCCGAATGTCAATTGCTGGACATCCATTTAGGTTCTATTCTGAATTCAAGCTATTCCGCACGTGCGCCCCACAAAAAAGGCAATTTCAACACGCTGTCTAGTTTTCAAGCTTTGATGCCTCTGGATTTGAATGAAACAGCCACCTTCGGAGCATGCATAGACCGCTTGCGGGCTTTGAGCCACCCACCCTATTGGAATGCCTATTTTATTGATGGAGATGGCCGAAAGGTGTTTGTTCGGGTTGAGACCTTTGTGGAAGAGGAATAGGAGGATTTATGCCACTAGAAAGGCAATTAAACCCCACAAGAAAATCCAAAATATTTCGTGAACGACCCCAAACCTGTATCTGTTGCGGTTTTGTCTTTGTTCTCGCATGCCCTGTACTCAGACAAAATAAAAGTCATCGGCGGAGCAGAGCGTAGGGCTTATTATTGGTTGCGTCTGTTGCAGGAATCAGGCTTTTCGGTTTCGGCGGTTTTGGCTCATCAAGAATCTATTGCCAAAGATTTTAAATCCCGCTTAAGCGCCCCTTGGCCCTTGTATGAAAATCCCAAATACAGGTTTGACGGGCATATTGTTCGAGCAAAAGGGGCCGGCTCTGGCCTGATGCCGCGCCTTAGAGACAAGATCTTTTCGCTTTTAAACAGACCTCTTCCCAATGCTGCAGAACAAAATGCCCGGTTGGGCACTGCGGTGTACCATCGTATTGAGGCGGATGCCTACCTGGCTTTTGGATTGACCAATGCCGCCAACGAACTGGCACGATTTTGTGCGGCACAGGGCAAGCAATTTATTGTCAGTATTGCCCATGAGGTGGATTTCGATTTTTTAGAGCAGCCCGAAGGAAAAGACGCTTACGACAGCAAACGGGAACTGAAAGCAGAAACCTTGGCTTTGGCAACCTTTGTCGTGGCTCAAACACCTGCACAGGCCCAAACACTAAAGCAGATTGGCCTTCCTAGTTCAAAAATCAAGCTTGTTCTTAACCCCATCCCGGTATTGGCATTGGCAGAGCAAAACCAAGGGAAACGGGTGTTGTGGATTGGTAAATCAGATGCCAATAAAAACCCGAAGGCGGTGTTGGAGCTTTCGAAGCGCCTTCCTCAACTGGAATTTTGTTTGATTTTTGGGGGCGATTTTGATGCAAGGCAAGGCGCTGAATTTCAGGACCAAAAGAACATTCAGATTGTATCGGGGGTGCCTCCACACCGTATGCGCTCCTACTATTTGGATTCTTTTTGCTTGCTTTCAACGGCGTTTGCAGAGGGATTCCCCAACACCTTTCTGGAGGCCTGGGAAGCCGGCACCCCTGTCGCTTCGCTGCATGTGGACCCCGAAAACCTGCTCAGCCAAAATGGACTAGGGTTTATGGCTTCAGGAAATGCAGAAGCCCTTGCTGCGAAATTGATGGAATGGGCCCAATGTCCCGTTGCTACACAAGAAATAGGACAAAGAGGCCGTAGGTACATTGAAACCCACCACAATCCAGAGCAGATTCGAATTCAATTGGAACAGATGTTTAAGGTTTGAGCCAAAGAGTCCACATCGGCATCTATTCCCTGTTCGCTCAAAATGCATTGAGGTCTAGCCATGACCGGCTGGGTGGAGCCGAAAAGCGGAGTGTGTTGTTTGCAACCATGTTGGCCGAAGCGGGAATTCTGACAGGAATGCTCATGGCCGATCCCGGGTATTTTGGACGGATGAGCCAAACTAAATCAGGCATAGTGCCCTTGTACCACCCAAAGTATGGGCTAAGAACCCAAGGCATTCAAGTACGAAAACCGGTTTTTCGGTCCAGCCTTTGGGCCAAACTGCAAGATAAATTAAGAAATACGATTGGCCTACCGATAATGAACACCCCTGAAAAGGCTAAAAAGGCCGCATTTGCCCCTTTTTACAAGGCAGGAGCAAGCCTTTGGGTAGGCTTGTCTTTGAACGATTCCATGTTGGAATTGGCAGAATTTTGCCAAGAAGCCGAAAGTACATTTTTATTGGGTTTAGCAGGAAATGTAGATTTGGATTTCATCTTTGAGCCCAATGGGCGAGACATGTACGGGGCCAGTCGGGAAAAAAAGAGGAAAACCATGGAATTGGCATCTGCGGTTTTGGTTCAAAATCGGTTTCAAGAGCAAACCCTTAGGTACTGTTTCCCCGCTAAACCCATATATGCATTGCCCAATCCCATTGTGGTTCCGAATGTGTTTAGGGAACCTCCTTTACGGTCGGGCGCTCTTTGGATTGGTAAAATGGATTCCAACAAAAACCCCAAGGCTTTGCTTCGCCTTGCTGCAAAATTGCCTCAGCTAACCATCAGCATGATTGCCAACCCGGCGGAACTTGAATTGGAACAGGAGGTGCTTCAAAATTTGCCGCCCAACATTCAGCTAATTCGCTCCGTTCCCTATAAAGAAACCCAGGCATTGATGGCCAAGGCACAGGTGCATTTGAGCACCTCATTCCAAGAAGGGTTCCCCAACACCTTTTTGGAGGCGGCTGTGGCAAAAACGCCTACGGTTTCTTTGCATGTGGATCCCGACGGTCGAATGAAAGAAGGCCTATTTGGCTTTTGTGCCAACGGAGACGAAGACCTCTATGCCGAGCTGGTTTCTCTTGCCCTTCAGCGAAGCCAGCAGGTAGAATCTATGATGGATGCCAGCTGGAACCATGTTCAGGAAAACCATGCCTACGAACGCATAAAACAGCGCTGGATTGAAACTGTTAAAACCCTAACCCAATAGCCTTATGTGTGGAATAGCAGGAATAGTATGGCCCGGAAAATCCCCCATTCCTTTTGTGGAAACGGCCTTAGCGATGCAACGGCACCGAGGGCCCGATGGAGAAGGGCATTTGGTTGTTGGAGATACCGCCTTGGTTCACAGCCGGCTTTCTATATTGGATTTAAAGGGGGGGCAGCAACCGATGGAATCTGCCCGTTTCGCGGTGGTGTTTAATGGAGAGATTTACAATTACCTTGAGCTTAAAAAGGAATTGGAGTCCAAAGGGTTAAGGTTCCAAACAAATTCAGACACCGAAGTGATTCTTTTGGGATTTGAGCAATGGGGACTTAACCTGTTTGGCAGGCTTCGAGGTATGTTTGCCTTGGCCATCACCAATAAAAAAACAGGCCGGCTGACCTTGGCAAGGGATCCGTTCGGAATAAAGCCCCTGCATTATTTTGCACCCTCAACCGGCTTTGCCTTTTCCAGCGAAATTCGAACCTTATCCACCTGTTTTGGTTCCCTAATTTCGATTGATCCACAGGCCGTTTACGCTTTTTTAAACCTGCAGTTTGTTCCCAGTCCGTTCAGTATTTTTAAAGAAATTAAAAAACTGGAGGCCGGGCAGTTTTTGGAGGTTTCTTCCCAGGGGCAAATCGAAAATTCCGGTTTTTTCTTTACCCTATCTGAACCGAGCAGTACTCTTCGGCCAAGCGACCTGAGCTATGAGGAAGCATTGAAACAAACCGCACATGTAATTCGTGAATCTGTTCAAGCACACATGTTGGCAGATGTGGAAGTGGGTACTTTTTTGTCGGGAGGCATAGATTCAACCTTGATTACCCGCTATGCTACGGAGGTTTCACCGGGGCAAATTAACAGTTTTTCCATTGGGTTTTCTGCCAAGGGCTACGATGAATCTGCCTATGCTCAAGCGGCAGCATTGAAGTTGGGAACCCGGCACCACCAATGGACGGTAGATGGCATTTCAGAATGGGATGTTCAGGAGATGGTTCGGGCCTACGGCGAGCCTTTTGGCGACAGTTCGGCCATACCGACCTATTTGGTTTCAAAGCTGGCTGCCCAGCATGTAAAGGTCGCCTTGACGGGCGACGGGGGCGACGAATTGTTCTTCGGTTATCAGCGGTATGGGGCTTGGTGGCAAAAAGTACAGCGTTTCTCAGATCATTCTGCCCTGAAAAAAACCTATGTGAAATCGATGCGCAGGATATTCCCCGCACGGTATGGCCCTATGTCGGGCGAACCCCGGCCAAACCTATGGATTAAAAGCATTCAATTGCTGGGTCAACAGGACCTGAATCAATGGATATCGGAACCCTTAAGCCCAAGCTTATTCGAGGTGTTCAAAAACATGGAACGTTTTTTTGATAAACAGCAGCACCGAAACCCGATGGATATTGCTCGTTGGGCCGAATTGAGGTATTACTTAAGGGAGGATATTTTAACCAAAGTGGACATTGCTTCCATGCGCAACAGCTTAGAAACCCGCCCCCCATTGGTGGACCCCAAAATTTGGGATTGGGCCAAACAATTGCCACAAGAATGCCTGTTTTCTGTTGAATCTGCACCCTTTGGATTTACAGGGAAACGCATAATTAAAGACCTTTTAGCGGACATGTTTCCTGAAGATTTTATTCATCGCCCCAAAATGGGTTTTGGAATTCCAATGCAGGAATGGATCAATGAAGGGCCACTGACCGCTCTATTTATGTCGTCTTTGCATGATTCAGGCAGCGGGTTGAAAGATTGGTTGGACCTGAACCAGGTTAAAATTTGGCATGAAACGCAGAAAAAATCAGGCCGTTTTGATGTTTCAGGTCAATGGGGTTTGCTTGTGCTTTCAGTATGGCTAAACCAATACAGTTCAAGTTCGGCACCTTCGTTTTATTCCTAAGCCTTCCCCAAAATGATTGCTGTTTCTGTTGTGGTTCTTTGTTTTAACCAATCTGAGTTTATATTGGATTGCCTCAGGGGCATTGCTCAGCAGAAGGGCGATTTCCAAATGGAATTGATCATTAGCGATGATGCCTCAACCGACAATACTCCTGAACTCATTCAGAATTGGGCTCAGGAGTATTTTCCGCAAGCCCGCCTGTTATTTAGGAGGAAAAATGGGGGTGTAGCATTCAATTGGCTAGACACCATTTCCCTGGCCACAGGAAAATACATTGCTTTGTGCGAAGGCGATGATTTTTGGACAGACCCAAACAAGCTGCAACGTCAAATTCAAGCATTGGAATACCAGCCTGACGCCAGCCTATGCTGGCATGAGGTTGAGGTGTTGGAGCTAGGGGTCATCCGCAGATACCCCTATGCACCACTAAATATGGAAAGGTCGGGCATTAAGGAGGCCATATTAGATCATTCCATCCCAACTTGCAGCATGGTTTTCAAGAACCTATCGCCATGGAATTGGCCCAATTTCTTTTTTAAGGCCTTCAGCATTGATGTATTGGTTCAATTTCACATTCTAAGCCAGGGTGATGCCATTAAACTAGAGGGAAAGTTGGCCGTGTACCGGCAGCATCCGGGGGGGGTATCGAAACAGAAAAACAGATTTTGGTTGGCTGCGTTGAACCGAATGGAAATGCTAAGGAAATTCGATGTACATACCCAAGGCAAGTACAGGCCCTTTATTCAATCGTATATTTTGCGTCAAGCAACCCTACTCTGGAAGTTTCCCGAACTCCCTTGGTTTAGCTTGCGCCGATATCACCTAGCCCAGTTCCTTTGGTTTGCCCAGAAGCCAGCCAGCTGGAAAGAAAAAAAGGCATGGTTTTATACCCTGTTTTTACCTAAAATCTACGAAAGATATTTGCTATGGAGGCAATCCACAAGCCATTAGCAGGTCAGCGCTTTGCTTTGGTAGGGGGCAGTGGGTTTATTGGGCTTGCTTTAGCCCAAAGGCTTAAAAGCCAAGGGGCAGAATGCCTGTTGATTGATCCTTGCGAGCCTGCATTCAAAACGGGTTGTACTTGGGTATCGGTTCCATCTGACAGGAAGGCTTGGTCGGAGGTCCTCAACCCCGTCGATGTATGCATCTATTTGCAATGCTCAACCCTGCCTAAATCCTCATTCCACAATCCCATGTTGGAATTGCAAGGGAACGAAAGGCCCCTTTTGGAATTGCTGCCCTTGTTGCTGGAAAACCAAATTAAATTGGTCTATTTTTCGAGTGGAGGGGCGATTTACGGAGAAATTGAAAGGGGGCAAGCCGATGAAGACCAACCCCTAAAACCAATAAGCCCCTATGGGGTTGGGAAGAAAAATGCAGAGGCCTGGGTCGATTGGTTTTGTTTACAAGGCTTATCTGCCTTGGTTATCCGGCCTTCTACCGTATATGGTTTGGGGCAAGGAGAGCGCAGCACCCAAGGTGTTGTGCTGGCGATGCTGCATTCAGCAAAAAGGCGGCAATCCTTTGGTTTGCAGGGTGGCGGAGAACAGATTAAGGACTTTTTATTTTTGGATGACCTGGTTGATTTTGTTGAACTGGCCTTAGAAAAAAAACTGCAGGGAATCTACAATGTAAGCTCAGGGGAAGCAGTATCACTGAAGACCGTTCTTGAATTGGTTGAAAAAAACACCGGGATACCATTGAAAATACATGACCACCCCTTACATCCCTCGGATGTCAGGCGCATGAGTTTAAATTCACGAAAAGCGAAAGGGGTAGGCTGGAAGGCGAAAACAACCTTGGAGGAGGGAGTAAAAATGCTATGGAAGGGAATTCTGGAAAGAGACTGAAGCCAGGTGTTTTGTATTTGGTCAACGACCTTCAGGCCGGGGGGGCTGAAATGTTTTTAAAGCGGCTGGGAGAGGGCCTAAGCAAGCATTTCCAACCCTTTATCGGAATTCTAGACAAACAGAATTCACAAGATGAGTTTAGCCAATTTTTCTTTGAAGGAGGCTGTTGGACGGAGTTCCCATTGTACCGTTATAATGAAGAATCTCTGAGGAATTGGTTGTATTGGAAAGCAAACGCAGCGATGGGTTTGTTTGGAAAGAAGATGGTGTATGAGGAATTAAGGAAAGGGGATGAAGAAAAGGTGTGGCGGCAACGAATTAAAACGCACAACATAGTTTTGGTCAACAGCAACAGTGCAGCGACAGATGCTTTTGTTGCAAAGAAAATAAAACCCAATATTAATCTACCTTGGGTAATGACCCAACATAGTTCATACAATAAAGTACGCTGGAATAAATATTCCTCCGAACTCGAATTTATTGAACAAGTTTCGGCAGTTTTAAGATTGCCCGAGGCCATTCTATATACGGCCGAGGAAAATCTAGAAATTTATCAGCATGTTGCACTTTCCCCGCACACCCGAATCAAAAAGATTTATTTGGGGCATGAGCCTGACCCAGATGTTCCAGAAAAAGCCCTGCAAACCCAACCGTTAAAACTGTCCATGATGGCCAGGGGAATTCCTGAAAAAGGCTGGGAACAAGCCCTAAAAGCCGTTGAAATTTTGAATGCCGATGCAATTCAGGTTGAGTTTCAAGCCATTTATGCCCCCAGCGAATACATGGACGCCCTCCAAGATAAGTACGCGCATGTGCAGGGTATTCATTGGCGGGGTTATGTTCCAAATCCTGCTTCTATTTTGGCGGAGTCTCATGCCACGCTGCTGCCTTCCTATTTTCAAGAAAGCCTCCCCTATGCCGTTACCGAAAGTTTGGCCTATGGAACACCCGTTATTACCTTGCCTGTGGCCGAAATTCCCATGATGTTGAAAACGGATTTGGGCTTGGCGGGGCAACTTTTGCAGGCCGATTCAAACGGGACAGCGAATATCCATAGTTTGGTAAAGGCCATTCAACGCTACATAGACAACCCAGAGCAATGCAGGGAACACAGCACGCGCGCCCGCCAGGCTTTCGCCGAAAAGTTTAGCTTGCAAACCTGCCTGAACGAATACAAAGCGGTTTTCGATGCATTAACTCAAGCTACACCTGCCTGATGCATAGCACAGTTGGGCCTGAAATTTGCCTGGTTTTAACTTGCTTTAAAGAGGCGGAATTGCTCAACCGTGCAGTTGATTCAATCTTGGCGCAAACCAACCCACACTTCAAAACGCTTATAGTATTTGATGCTGGCGACGAAGCCACTCAAAATCTGGCACGCAAACATGCCCGTGAGCACGGATTTCAGTTGATTGAACATTCACAGAACCAAGGCCTGTCGGCCGCCCGGAACACTGGATTTGCTCATGCGGCAGATTGGGTTATGCCCCTTGATGCGGACGACGCCTTACCCTCGACGGCGGTGGCAGACCTGCGGGCAGCCATTCATCGCTTCCCAGAATCCGATTTTTTCTTTGGAAATTACAGGATCGTACGCAGCGAAACCGATCAGCAGAGCACCGATTGCAGTTCAATTGCCGAGGGCGAACAGCATGGTGGAACCCTAAATCCATTCAAACTTACGGAGCACTGGTCTTTGTTGGGAACAAGCCCCTGCCGTAAAAAGGTATGGGAATCTGTGGGGGGCTATGATTTAGCTTTTACCAATACCGTCCAAGACCTTGATTTTTGGAGAAGGGTGTTGTTGAGTGGAGCTCAGGGACGTTGGATAAATCGAGAAATGTACCATTGGTATAGAACTGAAACGGGAATGAACGCTTCCGTCAAAGAAGAAGATTTGTTGCCTTTGCGGATAAAAAGTTTGCCTTTTTACGAAAAATTCAACCCTGCGCTTGCCAAACATTATGCCGATTACTTGTATAGGTATTTCAGCCATAAACGGCTTCGTGAACCCCTTGTCGGCTTACTGAAGGCACATCCCCATTTGTTTAATATTCAAGAAAGGGTTTTGGCCTATGCCATGCCTGTAAAGCCTCTGTATTCCTTGCTTTATCGTTTGTTTAAGCATTAACTACGGCCAGGAAAGCAAGAAACCCATGCAAGGCTATCCCAAAATATCTTTGGTAACCCCCTCCTTCAATCAAGGAAAATACCTGGAACAGACCATAGATTCGGTGCTAAATCAAGGTTACCCCGCCCTTGAATACATGGTAATGGACGGAGGAAGTGCCGACGGAAGCCTAGACATCATAAAAAGGCATGCCGGGCACTTGCATGCCTGGGAGTCGGGGCCAGATGGGGGGCAAAGTCAAGCCATAAATAAGGGGTTGATGCGCAGCACGGGCGATCTGGTGGGCTGGTTAAATTCCGACGATTTTTTGGAGCCGGGAGCACTGTTTGCCTGGGCAGAAGCGTTTAAAAGTGCCCCCGAAGCCCTGGCGGTTTGCGGAAAAGTAAAGGTGTGGGACGAGGACCGTTTTTCTCACCTTCGGGAACCCTCATACCTTGGCGAAACAAGAGCCGAAACCTTGTCAAAAGCAAACATCAATCAAGAGGGAACCCTTTTTAATGGCCCTCGCGTTAGAGCTCTAGGTGGGGTTCACCCCGCATTTCAGTATGCCATGGATTTAGAATTGTGGTTTAGCCTATTGCTCGAATCCCCTGAAGCTCCACTACTTAAAATTGAAAATACGGTTTCGAATTTCAGACGCCACCCTCAGGCAAAATCGAGCATTCAAGCCCAAATGCCGGCAGGCAAGTCCAACATGTTTGCCGAACGGCTTCTTATTATACAGGCCTTGTCAGAAATTGGCAATCGGGATTCAAAGTCAGATTTGTTCTTAGCCGCAGGTCTAACAAAACCGTTCCCATATTCCTTAAGGGTTCCCGTTTTTGTTCCGCTTGCCCAAGAAATTACATCCGGCTTTGTTTTTCAACACAGCCTGTATTTAGAAGACATGGGTTCGAGCAAAGTTTTGCTCCGTTGGCTTTTAAGGAGCAAAAGGTCTTGGAACAAAGCCCAAATGTCAGACTACCGCTTTTTATTGAAAAAGGGTATCATCGACATTGTGTTTGGGCGCCCTTTAAAAGGTTGACAAAAGTGCACCCCAGGTTGTTTTTTTGGATGTTAATATTAAAGCCCAAATGGTTGGCCTGGTGGTTGGCGGGAAAAGAAAGCGAGGGGCTAACCTACGACAACAGCCCCCCAGAAGGACCAATATTAGCCGAGGCCGAAACCTTGGGGTATAAGCCTTTTGGAATATCCGATAAGAACCTGCCTTCAAAAACCAGAAACGTTCAGGCTCATAAATACCACGCCGCCTTGGTTTTTTCAGAGGGCTTTTGGATAAGTCGTAAAGGCTTGGGACGGATAGGACTAAAGCACCCTTCCGAGACCAAAACCCTTAATGGTTTTTACGTTTTGGAAGCAAGGCTCAAAAGAAAAGTACGCCGTATTCATAGCGGGGTTTTGCTGTACAACCGTTGGTCAAGGAACAATTATTACCATTGGATGACCGAAACCCTGCCTAGGATAAGGGTATGGTCTGTTAGGCCAGAGGCGGCAAATTATCCCTTGCTAATTCCAAGCTCCTTCCCAGACTTTTGCCTTGAAAGCATAAAGGCAATGGCTCCACACCTTCCGGTTTTTACCTTCTCGGGCGAATTAGAACTCCTATTGGTTCAGCGTCTTTTTTTTATTTCTGAACCTTGGGCCGACATCCCAAGTAAAAATTTATTAAGAAAAACCATCGCAGGTCTTTATTCAAACGTTGAATTTAACAGCAAGCCTGATTTTAAACTTGTTTTTGCCCTTCGAAAGGTTGGGCTTTCTAGATCTATTTTAAACATTTCAGAGGTTAGGGATGCCCTTTCCGCAATCCCAGTATACTATGTTGATTTTGACAGTCTGTCTTTTCGTGAGCAACTTTTATTGATTAGAGGAGCAAGGGGCTTGGTTGGATTTCATGGAGCGAATTTGACCAATCTGATGTTTTTGCCAGAAGGAGGGCATGTGGTTGAAATTAGCTTCCCATTTTTGCAGGCCTCACCTTGGAACCGATTTTGCTACCAACATTTGGCGCAGGCCTGTGGCTTAGATTACACTTTGTTTTTGAATGCCAATACCACAGAAGAGAGCATGGATGGCCCCGTATGGCTGGACGGGCCTAAATTGGCATCGGTTTTGGCTTCAAGATTGCAAAATGCTTGAACCTTTTTTTTCAATTGTCATCCCATTTTACAACCGAGCTGCGACATTAAGCCGAGCTATTGGGTCGGTACAAGCACAAACATTTTCAAACTGGGAACTAATATTGGTTGACGACGCTTCTACCGATGGTTCGCTTTCGATTGCTGCATTGGCGGCCCAAGCCGACCAACGCATTCGGGTGTTCGCAAATACGGTCAACCAGGAGCGTTGCCGCAGCAGAAATAGAGGAATAAAAGAGGCCAAAGGTAAATATGTTTGTTTTTTGGACAGCGACGACTACCACCTACCTGAACACTTGAGCTTTTTGTATAATCATTTGCATAATCTGGGTTATCCCGAGGCATTTTTATTTACAAAAGCATGGAATGAAGATGCACAGGGGAATACCGAAGAGAGATTCTGCCCTGATTTTAATGGAATTGATCCATACAGGTATTTTATTTTATATACCGTTAATCCTCAAAGGTGGTGTGTGCATGCCCGCATTTTTAAAGAGGTTCAATTTGAACCTGAAATTCCCATTTGCGAAGATATGGATACCGCCTTGCGTATTTTGAACCGAGGTACGCCCATTTACGAAATGAAAGAAAGGACAACCGTGTACGTAGCCTATCCAGATAGCTTTACTTGGGGCGATCCCCAAAAATGGCAAAGAGAGCTGGATGCCCTACATTCCATCTTCGCCCGGAAGGAGTTTCAATCTAAATTACCCACGGACGCTTGCCGCCTTCGCAAAAGCGCTTGCTACTACCATTTAGCAATTGAAAGCTGGAAGCAAAAAAAGCCTGTTGATTTTTATAAACGAGCGTTTTTGTCTTTTATATTGTGTCCGAATGGGTACAACGGAAAAACAAACAAACAACTTTTGGTTATGGCCCTGTATGTTTTTCCGGGCATAGGGCCGGTACTGCAAAAAACAGTGAAACTTGCAAAGGCCGCTCACGCTTAACCAGAGTCCCGCTGCGGCCTTGGTTCATTTTTAAATGAATTGATAAAATTGACAGCCCAATCAAAAAACAACTAAAATCACCCCATCACCTTTAAGCCTTCCAGAAATAAGGCATTTAAATAAATGAAACCTGCATTAAAAATTTCTAATCTATCAAAACAATACAGATTGGGGTCAGTTGGGGAATCAAGCTTAAAAGATGATGTGATGCAGCTTTGGGCCAGAATCCAAGGTGCACCCAATCCCTTTTTAAATAAGGGTGATCGCAACGACCGAAGCATTAGAGGGGAGGATGCATATGTTTGGGCTTTAAAAGACATCAACTTAACTGTTAATCCAGGTGAAATTTTGGGCCTGATAGGAAAAAACGGCGCAGGAAAAAGTACCCTTTTGAAAATTCTAAGCCGAATTACCGCTCCCAGTACAGGTAAAATTGAAGTCAATGGGCGCATGGCATCTTTGCTGGAAGTAGGTACCGGTTTTCACCCTGAATTAACGGGTCGGGAAAACATTTATTTAAATGGGGCAATTTTAGGCATGCGCAGGACTGAAATCAACCGAAAGTTGGACGAGATTATTGAATTTTCTGGGGTGGAAAGGTACATTGACACTCCCGTAAAACGCTACAGCAGTGGAATGTACGTTCGTTTGGCTTTTGCCGTGGCAGCCCATTTAGAACCCGAAATTTTGGTGGTTGATGAGGTGTTGGCGGTTGGGGATATCGAATTTCAAAAAAAATGCCTCCAAAAAATGGATTCGGTTGCATCGGCCCAAGGAAGAACTATTTTGCTGGTAACCCACAACATGCGCGCACTTGCCAGCATTTGCAAAAAGGCAGTTGTACTTGAACAAGGTACGATTCGATTTGTTGGCTCAGCTCCTGAAGCCGTTTCAATATATGAAAAATCCAGTATCTCGATACCTCAAAATGCCCTGGCTGAATGTTATGTTGAAGGACTTTTTCGGGTTTTGGATGTTTCTATTTACAACCTACCCCCAAAACAAGGCTATGCAGGTGTTTTGCTCGACAACGCACCCATACAAATTGCGTTGAGGTTCGAACTGCTCGACAGCCGCCCAGAACAGTTTACCCTGATGTTTCATCTCTTGGATGTCAACTCGAATGCCGTGTTTTCTTTTTCGCCAACCTACTTTGATTCTATGGTGTTTATTCAAGGCCGGCAGGAACTGAAATGCACAATACCTTCAGAGTTTCTAAATTCAGGAACCTACAGTATTCTGCTTTTGCTTATGAAAAACGAAACAACCCCTCTATTAAGAACGGAAAATCTCCTGTATTTTGATTTGATTCCAGGGGGGCGACCGTTGGGGAAAAACGACATCGCCCAGCCAGGCCATGTACGGCCTAAATTCGACTGGGATTTAACTGCCGACTTAATCTAAATTTAGCTTGCTTGGAGGTGAATTAATTTTCTGCCAATCTCATCTAAAACCAATGCCCCCCCTCAAGGTTGTATTACCTGAACCCCATTTTGTTGATCCCGATGTGTTGGGATTTGTCAACAAATATCCCTCTTACCAGCTACCCCAACCAAGAATGTCAACCGAGTCAAACGTGTTCGTTTCCCATTACGGGTTGGTTTCAAAATACGGTTGGCTAAACAGGCACTGCATGCCCAACCTGTTCCCGCCCAACGACATTTCTCAATTTTGGTCTTTTCAAAAAAAAGTTGCCTTTCAAGAAGCCGTTTGCCGATTCGGCAGCAGCCTTAAAGTGAAAAACCTGGGACCAGCGCATTCCTATCTGCTGATTCACCACAAATGGTTCGGGTATTTTTTTTGGATGACCTGCTACATGCCCCGGTTGCTTATTTGCATTGTTGGGCCTCCCCCCGAAATTGGAGTACTAATTTCGTTGTGGCAACAAAGCGTAGGGCTCATTTTATCTATCCCGCTTGGTTTGTATGGCACTTGGCGCAACAGAGCATTTTTTACATTTCGAAGTATAATAACCGCTTCCCGACCCTAGCGCCCCCGATTGCAGTGGAAAGCCCGCAGGGCTTGGGCGGCAGGGACGGGCAGCGGGCGTAGGCGACTTTAGGAGCCCACGCAGCGCTCCCCGGCCCCCGACCAAGACCGAGGACTTGCAACGGAAAGCGGGATAGGCGCCCAAAAAACAAAGCCAATGTTTAGTATGCCATCGGTAACGGTTGTTGTTCCTTGTTTTAATGCAGGTGGACTGCTGCAAGAAACGCTGAATAGCATTTTGCCTGCGCTGGACCAGGGCATGGAGGTGGTGGTGGTAAACGATGGGTCGACCGACCTTGAAACCTTAACAATTCTGCAAAATATAGACCCTAGAATGCGGGTGATGCATACCCCCAATCGAGGTCTAGCAGCAGCAAGAAACACGGGCATACGCGCAGCAAAAGGACGCTACATTTTCCCTTTGGATGCCGACGATTTGGCTCACCTTCCATTCTTAAATTCTGCCCAAACCCTGCTTGATGCTAAGCCCGATTTCGATATTGTGGCAGGCGATTATGAAAAATTTGGAGCGGAACAGGGGCGCGTACATTGCCGCTGGGATCCCGCGCGTCAATGGTATGTGAATGGAATTACCGCCAGCTGCATGTTTAGAAAATCGGTTTGGGAAACCTCCGGCGGATACGACGAAACCATGAACGAGGGCTATGAAGATTGGGAGTTTTGGTTGTCCGCATTGGCCTCAGGCAAAAAAGTGGTAAAATTAGATGAGCTTGCTTTTTTTTACCGCATACGGCCAAACAGTATGGTTCGAAGTATGACCTCGACACAGCATGAACGCTTGCTGGCCTACATGCACCAAAAACACCATGCTGCGTTTTTGAAGCAATACATAGGGCAGATAAACGCTTTGCAAGCGCTTCGAACCGATTACCGATTGCTGGGTCAGGCCATGCTGAGCTTAGTTATGCGCAAATTGGGATTGAGAAAATGAGCAGAATGGAAGATCCGCTTAGCCCAATGGGCTTACAGAATTTCCTAGGTTGGGATGAAAAGCAGAAATACAGCCGAACCGTGATTCTGCTCAACAATATGCAACCGTGAAGGTCGCCGTCGTTGTGTTGAACTGGAATAAGTCGGCCCTAACGCTTCGGGCTGTGCATTCGCTGTTGGCTTCGGTTGCCAAGGCCAAGCTTTGGGTGGTGGTGGTGGACAACCACAGCGCCAATTCAGAACGCCAAGCCTTGGAAAAGGGCTTGCCGGCCCAGGTGGTTTACATTCCATCTAAAGAAAACCTAGGTTATGCCGCGGGCAATCGCTTGGGGGTAGATTGGGCCTTACAGCAGGGGGCCGATGCAATCTGGATTTTGAACAACGATGCCTATGTGCACCCCGACACACTTTCTTTGCTGCTGCAGGGGGTGGAGCGCTGGAAAGACCCGGCGATTTTTTCGCATACCACCCTGATAAGCGAAAATCCCGATCGAATTCACTATTCGGGCAGCTATGGGCCAGAGGAAAGTCCCGACCCCGGCTTTCCTTACGACCGCCGAAAGGGAGAATTGCTGTCCGATTGCAAAAACGCCTTGAAAGACAAGCCCGCGACCATATTTGGGCATTCCTTGTTTATACCCACGGGCATTATTCAAGCCCATGGCTTTATGGACCCCGACTTCTTTTTGTATTTTGAGGAAACGGAATACTTGTGGAGGTTGCGGAGGCAGGGGGTAGAGACGGTCTATTTGGCCGAGCCAGTTTGCGTGCACGAGGGCACGGCATCAAAAAAAGATGCGTCGGGCGCCGTGGATGCCGAAATAGCCCGTGTTCTAGGCTATTACTACGAACGCAACCGCTGGTATTTCTTGCGCCTGAAAGGCAAGGCCAAGCGGGCAGATGTGGTGCGCCGTGCAGGAGGAATAGGGGCCTTGGCCCTGTATTTTATGAGGAATTTCAAACCGCCTAAACCAGAGCAGGCTCGAACCTTGTATTATCAAAACCTGGCCATGTGGCATGCTTGGTGGGGAGTGCGGGGGAGGAAGGTTTTGCCACAACCCAGTGTTGTTCTTTATTAAATGACTTTTATGGCGGCTCCAACCATTGTAATTCTAATACCCTCCTTAACTTTAGGAGGTGCCGAAAAGCAAGCTTTATTGTTGGCTCAGAGCTTGGTTCGGCATAACGTGGGCAAGCCCATTGTGGTTGGAATTGGCAAGCCGGGTCAATTAGAGGGTAAATTAAAAGAGAAAGGCATAGAAGGAATATCCCTAAATATGGGTTTTGGGTTCCAGCTATCTAGGCGAAAAATGTGGATGAGGGCTTGGCAATTCAGAAGGAAAATCAGGGCCTTAAATCCAGACCTGGTTGTTCCGCTTACGTTTTGGCCAAATGTATTGGGCGCATTTTCATGCTTAGGTCCAGGTTCTGCCGTTTGCATGTGGAATCAACGCTCTGTGGAGGCCACTTTGGCCTACTCTTTATTGGAACGCTTATCTAAACATTCGGTTGCTTTGTATTCAGGCAATAGTCAAACCACGGCAGCCTTTATTCAACAGCGTCACCATTTGCCATCAAGAAATAAGGTAACCGTTTTACCCAACCTAATCTCAACCGAATCGTTTGGGCACGAAATAGGAATTTTGAAATCCAACAACGGCCCCCGAGTTCTAATGATGGCCAATTTTTTCCCCGGCAAACGGCAAGACTTGGTTCTAAAAGGCCTAAAAATCTGGGAAGATACCCACCCCGATAAGGGTATAGAATTGGTTTTTTCAGGAAAAGCTCCTGGGGGGTATTTCGTTGAACAAATTAAGGCCTTGGCATTTGATTTAAACCTAAAATCAAAGGTTGCATTCTGCCAATTTTCATCGTTGGAAGAGGCTTTGGAAATGGGCATAGATATAGGATTGCTGGCTACCGATTCAGAAGGGTATTCCAACAGCATTATGGAGTATATGGAAGCAGGACTGCCCGTTTTGGTTTCAGATATTCCTGCCAATCGTGAGGTCTTGGGCGCTCAATTAGATAATCAGTTGTTTGGCCCAAGCCCCGAAGAGTTTGCCTCCGCCCTTCAAAATTTAATCGAAAAAAAGGAAAGTTGGAGCTCTATGGGGCAAGCGAATAGAGCAGATTTGCTGGCTCGACATTGGGAAAAAGCAGAACAAACATGGATTCAAACCATCCAGAATGTACTTAAATAAGCCTTGCATGCATTGCGGCGACCAACACATCTGATTCTAAACTTAAATGGAATTTGAATTTCGTCTGCCGGTTAATTTTCAACCTGAATGGGCACACCTTTTCAAAAAAGACGAGCGTTACAAGAGCGTAAATTTAGGTGTAAAGCATCTAAGAAATGCCTTTGTTTCAGAAGAAGGCCACGTAATTAAAAACGGGTTGCTGGTCCCGGGGTCGGCACCCAACATCGGTTTTTCTAATTACGACACCAGCCATTATTTTGACCATTGGCGCACAGGTTTTGAACAAGCACTGGTAAGTAAGTTTGGGCGAAGCCTACAGCGCATCAATTTAGATGCTTCTAAACAGTATTTGCTGGTTCATTCGCCCTGGTTCAGCTACTATTTTTGGATTACGGAATGCTTACCTCGGATTTTAGCGGTGAAAGAAAGGCATTCAGAGCTTCACCTTATTTATCCGGAAGTATGGGATTCCATTCCCTTTGTGGTCGATTCTTTGGAGCTTTTCCCCGATTTGCGGAGGGAGCGCATTCCCAATCATTTCCACATGAAGGTCCCCAATTTAATTATGCCCGAAGTGAAGCCTTGGACACCGATGTTTATACCCGACCAAGCCCGAGAGGTTCGCGATTTGCTTTTAAACTGGGCAAAAGACACCCCTTCTAAATTTGGCCCCAAAATATACCTATCAAGGGAACGTTCTGCCCGCAAAAAGTTTAGCAACGAAGACCTTGCCTTTCAGACCTTAAAGGAGCGCGGCTTTTCTTCGGTGTTTTTAGAAGAACTGCCTTTTAAAGAACAAATTGCCACCCTTCGTGATGCACAAGAAATGGTAGCCATAACTGGGGCAGGAACCATAAATGCCATGTTTATGCCGCCCGAAGCAACCCTATTTGACATCACAAACCAAGATTACCTGCACCGAAAACAATACAAGTTTCATTTTTTCAAAATGTGCAGATTTTTGAACATTCGGTATGCTGTTTTGTTTGCCCAACCCGAAAGAGATCCCTTGGTTGACCACTACAGCAAGCAGAATCTTACCTTTGACCCTGAGGCTTTTTCGATTATGTATAAACAGGTGAGTCAATTATGATATCGTTATCTCCAACTCGAATTTTAGTTCTGGCTCCCCATACCGATGATGGGGAATTGGGCTGTGGAGGCAGCATTGCCCGATTGGTTGAAGAGGGGCATGAAGTGAAGTGCGTTGCTTTTTCCATCGCCGAAGACTCTCTGCCACCGGGCTTTGAGAAGGATGCTCTGGCGCATGAATTTAAACTAGCCATGACGGAGTTGGGGCTTCAACCAAACAACATTCATTATCACCGTTTTAAGGTTCGGCATTTTCCTGAATTCCGGCAACAAATTCTACAAACTTTGATTGAAATTCGGGGCGAATTCCGCCCCGATGTAGTTTTTCTGCCCAGTTTGAACGACATTCATCAAGACCATCAGGTTGTTGCCAATGAAGGATTAAGGGCGTTTAAAAAATCTTCCATTTTGGGCTATGAAATGCCGTGGAACAACATCGTTTTTGAAACGCGCTGCTTTGTGCAACTGCAAGAACGGCATGTGGAAAAAAAAATACGTGCCTTGCGGCACTATAAAACCCAACAGCACCGCTCGTATTTAAGCGAAGATTTTATCAGAGGTTTAGCCAAAACCCGCGGCACTCAATTCGAATCAGACTTTGCCGAAGCTTTTGAGGTAATTCGTTGGATTGTATAAAGGACGGCCAATTCCAACCTATCCCTTCTTTTTTTGACTGATACCATTTTGATTCCCGCTCCCACCCAGAACGAAAATTTGCCCTTGTTTTCGATTGTCATCCCCATTTACAACCGGGAACATTTGATGGACGAAACCGTACAATCGGTTTGCAATCAAATTTACCCGCACTGGGAATGCATTTTGGTGGACGACGGTTCAAGCGATGGCAGCTGGAAGGTTATTCAGGATTGGGTCAGCAAAGACGCCCGAATACGGGGTTTGCAGCAAGAAAATAAGGAACGCTCGGCCGCACGAAATTTCGGAGCCAAGCATGCCCAGGGCGATTGGCTTTGTTTTTTAGACAGCGACGATTGTTATTTACCCGGTTTTCTTGGCCATCTTGCCGCACAGATTCAATCAAACTCGAATCCTCCGGCCTTGTGGATTTCAGATTTCTTTTTGTGGGACGGGGAACACAGCCGGCCCTCTCATGTTCCGCCCCCCACCCAACCTTTGGCCGATTGGATTTGCCGATACCCCGTTACACCTTCGCGCGTTTGCGTTCAAACCACGGCCTTTGCGCACTTCCAATTTCGAGAAGACATTGTGATTGTGGAAGACACCGTTTTGTGGGTTCAGCTGCTCAATCGCTTTCGACTGGGATACCTGCCCCAGCCTTTGATGCAGTATCGAATCCACGACGGCAATTCTGTTCACAGCTCAAGTCGGGCAGTGTTTAAGCGCTGGCAAGGGCTTAAGGCGTTTTTTAAAACCCCTGAGGCTCGGTTGATTTCCCCAAAACTTCGGCGATTTATGTTGGCCGATGTGCTGTTTAAAATGGCAGAATGGGAGGCCAATCAAGGAAACAAATGGACCGCCGCAGGCTACTTTCTGAGTTCGCTGAGGCAGCAAGCAGCTAATCGGCACACGCCCGCCAGGTTGTTTGGCATGCTTGGATTGATTCCCGGATTTCATCGGTTTTGGACCCTAGTAAAGGCAAAGAACTAATGGCAAAACGCTTGGCGGTTTTTGTAGAAGACTATCCCTATTCCACGGGCGAGCCTTTTTTTCATGCCGAGTTGAAGGAGCTGATTCCTCAATTCGATGAAATACGGGTGGTTTGCAAGCATGCTGTGACCCGCCGAAAATCTCCCCCCGATTTTGCATTGCCGGCGGGGGTAGAACTTATTGAACTAAAATCGCTTGCAAGCACCTGGTCAAAAGTGCTTAGTCTGGTTTGGGTTTTGGTTTCGGGCCGCTGGTTTTCCATAATCAAGGATCTACGCAGAACGAAAACGCCCCTAAATGTGTACACCCTTAAGGTGGCTTTGGCCTACATGGAGTCGGCGGCGCGCATGGAAAGGGAATTGGCCCAAGCGTGGAAAGGGCCCCTGAAAGGCTGGGTTTGGTACAGCTACTGGTGCGACGATGCCGCTTATTTGTTGGCCCAATGGCAAAAAAAAGGCAAGATTGACCGCAGTTTTTGTAGGGTGCACAACACAGATGTGTACATGGAAAGGCATCCTTTTTCCTATTTGCCTTTCCGAAAATTTATTCATGAACAACTGAGCGGAATCTTGGCCATTTCAGAACATGCCCGCCGCTACCTTTGGGTTCAAACGCCCAGGGCTTCTTCCCGCATTTTGCTGAGTCGATTGGGTGTCCCCAGCCAAGTAGCCATTCCGGCGGCCAATGGCCATCCTTTTCGGCTGCTTTCTCTGTCAAATATATCTCCGGTGAAAAACCTGGAGGGATTGATGCTGGCTCTCTCCCAATGGGATGGCCCAGACATGGAATGGCATCATTTCGGCTCGGCCTCCAATGCCCAATACGGGATCGAAATCCAGCAAAAGATGCAGGATTTGGCTATAGCCAATCCGCGAATACAGGTTCATGCCCATGGTTTTGTTCCCCCCGCTGAAATGATGCAGCGCATTCGGGCCTTGCAGCCCCATGCCCTAATCAATACCAGTTTTTTCGAAGGGATTCCCGTAAGCATGATGGAGGGGAGTTCTTTGGGGATTCCTGTTTTGGGCCCAGAAATCTGCGGAGTTCCTGAACTGGTACTCGATGGGGTTTCTGGATTTTTATTGAATCCAAATCAGCCCGAATCCATACTCCAAGCGCTAAAAAGGCTGCTGGCTCTGAATGCAGCAGATTACAAAGCCCTGCGCAAGGGCAGTTGGCAGACACAACGCAGAATCTTTCAGGACCGTTCAAATTTCAGGCAACTGGTTTCGCAATTGAAGGGAGAAGAAGCCCCACAGAGTGTGTTTGAAGGAGCGTCGGCAGATGTTGGGGTTTTGTCGGTAGGCACAGGAAATGTCGGGGTTTGGCTGGATTTTTTTCAAGCCGAAGGCATCAAGGCTATGCCTGTTTCAGAACCCAGCCAAATTCAGGGATGCAAGGGGTTGGTTTTGCCGGGGGTCGGGCACTTTGACGCGGCCATGCGCCGGCTAAACGAGCCCGAATTCCGAAAAGCCTTAGAAGGGCATTTCCAGGCAAACAAACCGGTTTTGGGCGTTTGCTTGGGTATGCAATGCCTTATGCAAGGCAGCGAGGAGGGGCAAGAGCCGGGATTGGGCTGGATTCCCGGCAAGGTCATTTCCCTGAAAAGCCAGGCGGAAAAGCAAGGCGAACCTTGGCCCCATGTGGGTTGGAAGGCGGTTGTTTCGGCTCAGGGTACGGACCTGGGCAGGTTCTATTTTACGCATGGATATGCCTGCGCACCAAATGAAGCGGATAGCATAAGCCATACGGCAGCTTTAGGCGCAGATCGGCTGGTGGTTGGGCTTCGAAAAGGACAGGTTTGGGGATTTCAATTTCATCCTGAAAAAAGCCATGGCCGTGGTCGGGTTTTGCTTCGGGAATGGCTTCGGGAAGCTGGGTTTTCGGTCAGGCCCGAACCGGCACCAATTGCCCCAACTACAAAAGAAGCCCCCAAAATCGATTCCCGCACCCTCTTTCTTCTGGTTCGGGATTTCCCTTTTGGAGTGTGTGAACCCTATTTGGCCGCCGAACTGCACGTTTTGGCTCCCCGTTTCCAAAAGGTGGTTTTGCTGGCCTACCATCCAGGGCCCCGTTCCGAGCGGCCCCTGTTTGAGCTCCCACCCAACGTAGAAACCATAGATGTGTCGTCGGGTATGCGTTTGCCCAACAAAGTAAAGGCCGTATTGAAGTCGGGTTTGCCCCACCGATTGGGGCGTTTGCTTGGGGATCATCCCGGGCCACATTGGCTGGGCTTAAAAACAGCATTGGCCTACGAAGCCATGGCTTCTACTTTGCAAGGCAATGTGATGCGGGTTCTAGAGGAAAGAGGGCTGGATGCACGAATGGGAATTTGGTATGCCTATTGGACCGACCATGCCGCCTACCTATTGGCTCTTTGGATGCGTAGAAACTGGATACAATCCTCCTTAAGCCGGACGCATGGCTCCGACATGTACGCAGAGCGCCACCCCTTTTCTTACCTTCCGCACAGGGCTTTTATTTTTTCACAACTGGGTAAAGTGGCCGTGAACTCGAGCCATGGCATGCACTACCTAAGGACCCGCCACCCAAATCTTAAAGGTCGTTTTTGGCTGGCTCGGCTAGGGGTAGTGGAACAGGAGCCCTCAGACCTTGAATGGGGCTTGCCAATTCGGTTAGCCTCTTTATCGGCCATTTTGCCGGTAAAAAATCTGGAGTGGATCTTGGATGCCTTAGCAGATTGGACAGGACCCGAATTGGAATGGCATCACCTGGGCAAGCAGCCTGAAAATGCCTACACAAATGAAATAATGAAACGGGGAATGGAGATTTCGGCAGCGAACCCTAGGGTAAAAATTTACTTTCATGGCTATGTGCCCGCTGGGGAGGTTTTGAGTTTGGTTCGGAGCATGCAGATCCATGCTATTTTAAACAGCAGCTGGTACGAAGGGGTGCCCGTTTCATTGATGGAGGGAATTTCTTTGGGCTTACCAGGAATAGCCCCGGCTGTTTGCGGAGTGCCGGATGTGGTGGTGGATGGGAAAAACGGGTACTTGATAGATCCTCAAAACCCAAGCACCCTGACAAAGGCCATCGAGAGCCTGAGCAATCTGGACGAAAAGGAGTATCTGGAACTAAGAAAGGGGGCTTTGGCCTTTCAGTCCGAACGGTTTTTGGCCTCAGCCAACTACAATCGAATGGCAGACCTATTGCAAAATCAATGAAACAGGCTCCGAGGATTGTTCCGGTTTTGGGGATTTTAGATGGAGGCCTTTGGAAGACCCAGGCATTTTCAAATCCACGTTATGTAGGCGACCCCATCAACGCCCTGAGGGTTTTTAATGAAAAGGAAGTAGATGAAGTGCTTTTGCTTGGATTTAGGCAAACGCTAACTTCTTCGGAATTGCCCAAAGCGCTGCTGGGGCGGTTGGCCGGAGAAGCCCAAATGCCCTTGGGATATGGGGGTGGAATCCGTACCTTAGAACAGGTAAAATGGCTGATGGACAAAGGCTTTGAAAAAGTAGTGTTCAACACCGCCCTCGCCGAAAATCCAGGTTTGATTGAAGAATCCGCCAGGCTAATGGGCAGCAGTTCTGTATTGGTCTCTCTGGATTATCGAATCGATGCCAAGGGCAAACGCCTATGCTACACGCGGAGCGGCACAGAGCATTTGGGCATGGATTTGGTTGCTGCTGCTGAAAAGGCAGGCAGCCTGGGGGCAGGAGAACTGCTTTTGCATCAAATCGATGCAGACGGCCTTTATACGGGCTATGATGCTGGGGTGTTGCAAGAGGTCCAGCCCCATACGCCCCTACCCTTGGTCTTGGCAGGAGGTTGCCGGGGCAGGCTTGATTTTACCGACGAATCGGTAGGGAGAGCTTCGGGACTGGCCGCCTCATCTTGCTTTGTATTTTACGGGCGGCACCGGGCGGTGCTGATTCATTATTAATTTTCAAGATGAAGAATTGCTCTTCCTGTCTTCTTAGCACCCAAGACCAACCTAATCTATCCTTCGATAGTGCCGGCCGTTGCTCTATTTGCCGGCACTATGCCCAACAGGCTCCTTTGAGGCAAAAATCAGCAGCGGATTTAGAAACCCTGTTTGCTCAACTTCGAAAAGCGGGGAAAGGCAAACCCTACGACGTCTTGATTGGATTAAGCGGCGGCACCGACAGCTCCTACGTGGCCTTGCTTTGCCGCGATTTGGGCTTGCGCGTTCTGGCCGTCCACCTGGACAACGGATGGAATTCCGAACGGGCTGTCCTTAACATGGAACGGATACTCAGCCGCCTGAACATCGATTTGTACACCTATGTGGTTCGCTGGGAAGAGTTTCGAGATTTGCAGCGGGCTTATATCCGGGCAGGAGTCATTGACATCGAGGTGTTGACCGACCACGCCATCGCCGCCATCTTGTTTCGCCTTGCCCGCAAATTTGATGTGGGCTACATTTTAAGTGGTGAGCATTTTGCCACCGAAGGCCAATTGCCCTCAAACTGGGTGCACAACAAACTAGACCACCTCAACATTTTGGGAATTCACCGGCAGTTTGGCGAAATTTCCATCCCTAGCTACCCATTGATGTCGTACTACCGCTACCGCTGGGGCCAAGGAAAGGGAAGGGCCCGCTCCATACCCATTTTAAATTATGTGGATTATCAAAAGGAGGCGGTTAAACGGCGGTTAAGCCAAGAATTGGGCTGGCAAGATTATGGAGGCAAACACCATGAATCGGTCTTTACCCGTTTTTATCAGGCTTACATTCTCCCCATTAAGTTTGGTGTGGACAAACGCAAAAGCCATTTGTCCACCCTTATAGCCGCGGGGCAACTGAGCAGAGCCGAGGCAGAGCAAGAACTTGCCAAGCCCATCTGTCCTGCTGAATTGCTCCAGAAAGACAAACGATTTGTATTGAAAAAGCTGGGCTTTTCTGAAGCCGAGTTTGACTTTTTTATGGCTCAGCCCCCCGTTCCGCATTTGGCCTATCCCAGTGTAATCCATACCCTAAATCGGATTTCCCGTCCCTTGAAAAGGGTAAAAGGCGTATTTTCGCCGCCATGAGTTCTGCTCCTGTGAAGGTTGTTTTTCTAACCTATTTTTATCCTCCTTGCAGTCTAACGGCTGCCAACCGTGTCAGTGGATGGGTTAAGCATCTTCAGGGGGGGCCTATTGCGCCGGTGGTAATTACCCGGAATTGGGATCGGCCCATTGGCCGGGAACGCGATGTGGCCTTGCCCAGCGGAGAAGCCGTTGAGGTGAAAAGGGAGGGTTCAGCCGAAATTCATACCGTGCCTTTTCGGCCTCTGCTCCGAGACCGGTTGATTACTGGCCCTCAGTTTTTTCTGATTGCCCCCTTGCGTCGGTTGCTCTCTTTGTTTGAACGCTGGCTGGGCCGCTGGATGCCCCGCTGGAACCCCTCGCATCAGGTGGGCGATTATGCCTTGGATTACCTGCGCAGCAATCCCGATGTGGCCTTGCTGGTGGTGAGTGGAAACCCATTTCAGTTGTACTATTACGGCTGGAAAGCCAAGAAAGAATTGGGGATTCCTTGGGTGGCCGATTACCGAGACGATTGGTCCACCAACCGCCTGGTGCCCATTCAAGGGGGGTTCGCCAAGTGGATGCGCAACCTGGACAGCAAAACCGAAAAACGCTGGGCAGGTACAGCCGAGGCCATTTGCTCGGTGTCAGAAGAGTACGTGGACCGCATATCTGCTTTGACCGGCAGGCCCGGGTTTACGGTTATGAACGGGTTTAACGCCCTGCTGAAATCGCCCGAACCACCCCACAACCAGGAATTCACCCTTTTGTATAGCGGTTCATTGTATGCCGCCCAGCCCTTGGAGTCATTTATGTCGGTATGGACTCAGGTGCTTGCTGAATTTCCAAACCTTCCCTGGAAAATCGTGTTTCTGGGCCTTAGCTACAGCCCCGCGCAGGTGGAAAGGGTAAAGCAATCTCTGCCCAAGGCCCTTTGGGGCCGGGTGGAGTTTAGCCCTAGAATTCCAGTGGAACAAGCATTGGAAAGAACCCGACAAGCCGATGCCTTGCTTATGCTGACCTATCAGCAGCAAGGAATTCCATCCAGCAAACTGTTTGATTATTTGGCCTCTGGCCGGCCTGTGTTGGCTTTCCCCAACGACGGCGACATCATTGAGCGCATTGTTATGCAATCGCGGATGGGGCAGGTGATTTCGGATACCACAGCCCTAGCCGACCACCTTAGGGGGCTTTTGCATGAATGGTTGGAAAAGGGCAGCATTGCTGCTCCTGAAACCCGTTTTGTGGAAATGTACTCCCGGCAGGCGCAAACGGAATTGCTGCTAAAGAACCTGCAATTCATATTGAGCCCCAAACGAACCTGGATGGTTTTGTGCAACGACTACCCCCCTTTGAACACGGTTGCCGCGGAACGCCCCTCGGCTTGGGTTGCCGATTTGCTTGAAATGGGCGAACGGGTTGTATTGGTTACCGAAAAATGGACGGGGCCCGAAACCCATCCCCGGCATTGGAGGTACGGTGGAAAATCTCAGATTCAACAATCGGCACAAGGGCAACTGACACGCATTCTGGTGCCCAACCGAATGGTGCCAACGGATTGGCTGATGCGCCGCTTCCCGAAAAGGCAGCCCGCCTTGCTGCGCAAAGCCCTTACCGCCACTTGGAATTTAGGCAGTTGGTTTAACAGCCGTTTTGACCGCCACGCCCATTTGTACCATGGGGCTGAACACTACCTTAAGCAACACAAGGTAGATGTGCTGCTGGCCACCGGCAATCCCTTTCAAAATTTTCGGCATGCTTATCGGCTGCACCAAAAGTTTGGGGTTCCTTGGCTGGCCGACTACCGTGACGGTTGGTACTTAAACCAGGAAACCATTCGGCAAAGAGGGATGCTGGCCTTTTTAATTCGTCAGGTGGAATGGAGAAAAGAACAACGGTATTTGCAAACGGCGGCCATAGTTACGGCGGCCAGTCCTGCTTTGGCCGAATTTTATACTTTTCTGTTTAACCGAAAAGTGTTTACCCTATTCAATGGTTTTCGGGACATACCTGAACCCAGGATGGGTTTTAGGGGAAATGCCCGAAAATTGTGGGTGCACAACGGAACCCTAAAAGCCACGCAAGACGTGGAATTTCTGTTGGACGCCTTGATGATTCCGATTAAAGAAGGAAAACTGAGGCTGGGCGATTTGGAACTTCGTTTTGTGGGCTTAGAGCACTTCCCTGAACAATGGGAGCGGGTACAAAACAGGCACAGGGAATTGCAGCCCTTTTTAAGCGCCACACCCCGTCTGCCAAGGGAAGAAAGCCTGCAGCACAATCTGGCGGCCGATGGCCTTTTGGCCATATCGGATCCCGCCTACAACAACATTTACGCCAAGGTGTTCGATTACATCGGTTGCGGCAAGCCCATACTTGTGGTACCCAATGATCCCGGCTTAATGAACCGGCTGGTAGAAGACCACGGTTTTGGACGCGTTTGTTTTGTTGCCGAGGATGTAGTACGCCTTGCCTTAGGGCTCGAAAGCCTAGAACCCAATCTCAGCAATGAAGAACATAAAGCCGCCTTTCACCGTCGGGCTCAAAGCAAGCGACTAAGGTTGTTGGTCGGGCAACACATTTTTAACGAAGATACCGAATGAAAAAAGCACTAATAACCGGAGTTACGGGGCAAGACGGAGCCTATTTGAGCCAATACCTTTTGGGTTTGGGCTACGAAGTCCATGGAATTAAGCGTAGGGCCTCCCAATTGAATACCGACCGCATAGACCATCTTTTCCAGGACCTGCATGAACAATCGGGCCGTTTCTTTTTGCATTATGGAGACCTAACCGACGGCAGCAACCTTCAACGCCTAATTGGGGAAATTCGACCCGATGAGCTCTATAATTTAGGAGCAATGAGCCATGTTCAAGTTAGCTTTACCGAGCCGGAATACGCCGCCAACGTGGACGCGTTGGGTTTTTTACGCCTTTTGGAAGGGGTGCGCGGGCAGGGCTTAGCCCCGCACACCCGCATTTACCAAGCTTCCACATCTGAACTGTATGGTTTGGTTCAGGAAGTTCCTCAAACCGAGCGCACCCCCTTTTATCCCCGTTCTCCCTACGGGGCCGCAAAACTATATGCCTACTGGATTGGAGTGAATTACCGCGAGGCCTATGGGATGTACGTCAGCAACGGGATTTTGTTTAACCACGAAAGTCCGCTCCGGGGCGAGACCTTTGTTACCCGAAAAATAACAAGGGGAATAGCCCACATGGCCTATGGGAAAAGCCAATGCCTATGGTTGGGCAACCTAAACGCCGAGCGCGATTGGGGACATGCCCGCGATTACGTGGTGGCCATGCATGCCATGCTTCAGTTGGAGCAGGCAGACGATTTTGTCATAGCCACCAACAGAACCACCACCGTTCGGGAATTTGTGCGCATGGCCTTTGCCCACGTAGGAGTTAGCCTGGTTT
Organism: Bacteroidota bacterium; assembly: GCA_016866335.1. Classification (GTDB taxonomy): domain Bacteria; phylum Bacteroidota; class Bacteroidia; order CAIKAF01; family CAIKAF01; genus CAIKAF01. Next base: position 70,042 of record VGMT01000005.1, read on the forward strand.
TTCAGGGCCAAGGCAAGGAAGAGGTGGGGAAAGTTGAAACCTGCGCCGATTCCCGCTATCCCTTTAAACCCGGACAGGTGGTGGTACGCATTGATCCTCGGTATTTTAGGCCCGCTGAGGTGGACCAGCTTCGGGGCAATCCGGCCAAGGCCAAAGAAAAATTGGGATGGGAACCAACCACCAGCCTAGAAGAATTGGTAACCGAAATGATGGCCGCCGATCTGGAACTGATGGAAAGGGTAAAGGTGCTGGACGGAAACGGCCTTAAATTTATTGTACCCAAATGACAAACAAGATAGACTACTTAAACGGCAGGCATTATGTGGCCGGCCACAGGGGTATGGTGGGTGCCGCCCTACATAGGGCCTTAATCAACCGAGGTGCTACCCAGCTTCCCACCCGGACCTCTGCCGAATTGGATTTAAGGGATGCCGCGGCAGTTCGGATGTTTTTTGAAACAGAACGCCCCGATTATGTGTATTTGGCGGCCGCCAAGGTCGGTGGAATCTGGGCCAACATGAGCTATCCCGCATCTTTCATTTATGACAACCTGCAAATTCAATCCAATGTAATTGAGGCGGCAAGGGAGTTTGGCGTACGGAAACTCCTTTTTTTAGGGTCTTCTTGCATTTACCCAAAACTGGCTCCCCAGCCCCTAAAAGAGGAATACCTAATGACAGGCCCCTTGGAGCCCAGCAACGAACCTTATGCCATGGCCAAGTTGGCGGGGATGTCGTTAATCCGGGCCTACCGCAAGCAGTATGGCTGCGATTTTATATCGGTTTTGCCCTGCAATTTATATGGCCCAGGCGACAACTACCATCCTCAGCAATCGCACGTGATGGCAGCCCTTTTGCGCAAATTCACTGAAGCAGTACAGCAAGGGCGAACCGAAGTGGAGGTCTGGGGCAGTGGAAGTCCCCTCAGGGAATTCATGCATTGCGACGACCTGGCCTCGGCTTGTTTGTTCCTGATGGAAAATTACAGTTCGGAAGACCCGGTGAACATTGGCACTGGAACCGAAATCAGCATCAAGGACCTGGCCTTAAGCATTGCCCAAGCTACAGGTTTCAAAGGGAATCTAAAATTCAATCCGGATTATCCCGACGGCACGCCCCGCAAGGTCATGGATTCTTCTAAGTTGTTGAGCTACGGCTGGGCACCTTCCATTTCTTTGACGAAAGGGCTAAATTCTACATTGATTTCTTTACCAGGGTTCGATTGATCTATTTCCATTTTTAGGCTTCCTTGGAAAAGAAATTGATTCTATTGACAAAAAATGCTCAGCATTTTTTAAAAGGAAAAATAACAAACATTGATTAAGAAATTTCTTCAAAACATCCTCTCCAAGCTTGGATATTCGATTTCTAGAAATCAAACGGGAGAGGAAGGGCTTTACTTCCACCGTGATTTTATGGAGGACAAACAGGCTTTGTTTGGCCATAAAGAAACGCTTTGCATTTTAGATGCTGGAGCCTATATCGGTGAAATGGCCTTGGCCTATCGCCGACAATTCCCTCAAGCACGAATACTTGCATTAGAGCCCTATCCTGAAACCCATGAGGTACTTTTGCGGAGAACCAACGGTTTCAATATAGAATGTTATAGAATGGCCTTGGCTGAACAAACAGGAACCGCTAATTTGCAGGTTTTTAATCATGCTCCGGCAAACTCTTTGTTAACACCGCATCCAAGTAGGGGGGGAGTTTGGGGCGAAGGTATTTTGAAGCCTTGTGGTTCGCTACCCATCCAAACAATATCCTTAAATGACGCATTTCTTCAGTTCGACATTCAACATGTAGATTTACTAAAATTGGACGTGCAAGGCTTGGAATACAAAATCTTGAATGGGGCGAAAGAATTACTTAAAAGCGGTGGTGTTGACTTTGTTTTCCTAGAACTAATTTTAATGCCAACCTACAACAATCAGGCTGAGCTTTCAGCCTATTTTCATTTATTGGAAGAAACTGGATTTGAATTGCACAATCTTTACAATCTCTCAAGTATTCATGGGCAACTTAGGCAGGTGGACGTCCTATTTAAACGAAAAAAGGAACCATGATAAACCCCTCTAAATTGAAATTATTTGGATTGGAAACCATTTGGGAATTGAAACCCAATGAAACCAACCCGGCTGCGATTGTTTGTGAAATGTTTGGGAAAGCTGAAATTGTTGGGGATATTCCCCGGTTTGTTAAATCGAAGGAGAATTATTCTTCCAATTTCGGGTTTCAGTGGCTGAAGTTCACTAAGACTCAGCTGGATAGCAGTTCTGGAATTCCATTAACCCGAGATCGTTTTTTTAACGACACACAATGGACAATTGACGAATTGAAAGGAAAGCGTGTGCTAGAGGTGGGTTCGGGAGCGGGTCGCTTTACCGAGATTTTACTATCTACAGGGGCTCTGGTTTATTCTTTCGATTATTCGGCTGCCGTTGAAGCCAATTTTGCAAATCATTCTCAGCACGAAAATCTGCTCCTGTTCCAAGGATCGGTGTATGAAATCCCTTTCCCTGACGATTTTTTCGATTTTGTTTTTTGCTTTGGCGTTCTTCAGCATACTCCTGACCCCCCCCTGGCCTTGCAATCAATGGTAAACAAAATGAAGCCTGAAGGAAAAATTGCTGTCGACAATTACCCCAAGGGTAGTTCAAAAACAACAATACGTCCAAACAGCAATTACCGTAAAGTTGCTCGAAGACTCTCATTTTTGTCAGCCCCAAATTTATTCCGCTTTGTTTGGCTTTACCACCAGGTTTGGTTTCCCATCGACACCCTTATACGAACAAGACTGTCTCCCACTTTATATCCTAAAGTGCTACATTATATAGGTATTCCCTGTTTTAATTATGTCCATACCATCCCTCTTCGCTACAACCAACTTAAGGAATGGGCAATTTTGGATACCTTCGATGCACTAGGGGCAAGGTTCGATATACCAATTACAAAGGAAGAGTTTACTTCTTTGGGGCTGGAATGCAAGTTGGACCAATTTGAGGTTGCCCTAGCGTTTAATGGATACGTTTTAAGAGGGAAGGGCAAAAACAAATAATTTCTTTGCCTTTCTAAGGGAATTACAAAATCCCATCTCCCCAATTCTCCCTCACCACATTCACCACCTCTTTGATTTTTTGTTCGTCCTGAACAGGGCAAACCAAAAGCACTCCGTTGCTTTCAACCACCATTAGGTCTTTCACACCTTGCAAGACCACCGGCTTGTTGTTGGGCACATGCACCAGACAGCCTTCGGATTCCAGCGCCAGAATCCGGTTTCCCACCAATGCGTTGGCCTCTCCGGCCCGCAGGGATTGTTCGCGAAGGGAACCCCAGGTACCCAAATCGCTCCAGCCGATGTTGGCCGATACCACAAATACGTTTTCGGCCCGCTCCAATATGGCGTAATCCACACTGATGTTTTTGACCATGGCGTAAATCCGCCGTATTTCCTCTTGGGCATTGGGGCCCATCAGCGCCGGAAGGGCCTCCTGAAACAGGGCCGCCTCTTCGGGCATGTGCCGCTCTAAGGCTGCAATAAACTCTGAGGTTCTCCACAAGAAATTCCCGGAATTCCACAAAAAATCTCCGCTGTTGATAAAGCTCAGGGCCAATTCCGCATTGGGCTTTTCAGTGAAGGTTTTGACCTTGCTGATGCCCTCCACGCCCGATTCCACTCCCCTGTTGAATTGTATGTATCCGTAACCAGTGTCGGGCCTTGAGGGCTGAATGCCCAAGGTAACCAAGGCTTCCGTTTTTTCTGCAAAGGCCAAGCCTTTTTCCAACACGTCCAGAAACGACGACTCCTTTGCAATGAGGTGGTCGGCGGCCAAAACAACCATGCTCGATTCCGAATTGCGGGCATGCAGCACATAGGCCGCGTAAGCCAGGCAAGGAGCTGTGTTTTTGCGGCTGGGTTCGCAGAGTAAATTTTCCGGCTTTAAATCGGGCAAATGTTCCAGGCAAAGTGCCCTGTAATCTTCGTGGGTAACCACCACAATGTGGTCGGGGTTAAACATGGGAAGCAAGCGCCGCCAGGTTGCTTGAATCATGCTCTCGCCTGTGCCCAGCACATCGATGAATTGCTTGGGGTGTTGCCGGGTGGACATAGGCCAAAACCTACTCCCAATACCCCCAGCCATGATTACCGCGTATCGCATGGAATTTAGTTGAAGTTCAAAGGTAGGGGCTTCTGCCGATTTTAGCAACCCACCCTTTTCAAAGCCTTTAGGCAGATAAAAGGGGCCCCGTTTTTGAAGGTTTATGGCCTCTGTTCCAAAAACCGCCCCAACGAATACACGTTTTGAAGAAGCCTGTCCCGGTTTTCTTTGCCCTCCCGCTCCTGCTTAAGCATCTGTTCGCAAAAGGCTGCATTTAGAAAGCGGTTGTTCATCAAGACTGAATCCATGCGGGGGGCAAAGCCGCCCCGGCGCATCCAATCCTGAACGGGGATTTCAAAGCCCATTTTCTTGTAGGAAGGTGCACCAATGCCATCTTCCGCCGCCAATTGGCCCAAGGCCCGCTTGAGAAGGCCCTTTAAAGAAAAAAGGGAAAACCGAACATCCACCGGAAGAGAGGTGGCAAAATCAACCAAATCGTTATCTAAGAAGGGGAACCGCTGCTCCACCCCGGCCGCCATAAATTCATGGTCACCGGCAAACAACACATTTCCCCCCATAAATACCTTTAGGTCCAAATAGCTCATGGCATCCACGGGATGCAATCCTGCGGTGCGTTCACGGTACTGTTCGTACACCTCAATAGGGTCGGGCAAAACCATGGATTCCAGCGGCCCGTTTTTGAATAATAGCCGCGCCTTCTCGGGCGAAACAACCTGCTTAAAGAGCAGAAAAGCCCTAAACAAATCGGAGCTACAGGCATCGTTGAAACTCTTAAGTTGGAACCGAAGTGGGAGCCGCCCGCTGCCGGCAGGTAGGGCCTGTATTAGGCTGCCTACCACCCCCCGACGAAACCACCCGGGCAGTTTTGAGTAGCTGCGCATGGCCATTCCAGCGTTCAGGGTTGGATACCCTGCAAACAATTCGTCGCCCCCCGCCCCGCTTAGGCATACTTTAAATCCCTGGGCCCTTACCGCCTTGGCCAAATGAACAAAGCCGACATCGCATAAAAAACCATAGGGTTCTGAAAATTGAGCCAGCCGTTCATCCACCATGGCCAAAAAATCAGCTTCCTGAAAGTGGATTAACTGATGGGGAACTCCATAGGCTGCAGCCCAGGAGCCGGCACCGGCAGCTTCATCGAACGATTTCTCCGTATAGCCCAAGGTAAAAGCCGTGGTGCTATGGCCGCCTTTAACCAAGGCCGATAAAATAGACCGGGAATCCAAGCCCGAAGACAACAAGGTGCTGATGGGCACGTCAGCTACCATTTGGCGTTGCACGGCTTGCCGAAACAAGCGCAAGGCCTCTTCGGCGGCTTCCTGTTTCCCAATTCGGATTTTGTTCTTAAAATTAAAATCCGCAAAGCAATGGATGGTTTCATGCTCCAAACCAAGAATCATGCAATGCCCTGCTGGCAGTCTACATATCCCCGAGTAGATGCTGTGGGGCTCAGGAACAAACGAAAGCATAAGGTAGTTTGAAAGGGCCTGGGCATTCAATTCGGGTTCAAAGCCCAAACCACCCTTCAAGGCCCTTAATTCACTGCCAAACAAAAGCCGACCTTGGTCTTTGGCATAAAACAAGGGTTTTACCCCAAATCGGTCCCGGGCCAACAACAGCCGATTCAATTTGCTGTCGTACAAGGCCAAGGCAAACATACCGTTTAAAAGGGGCAAAAACCCAAGGCCATGCTGTTCGTACAAATGAACCAGCACTTCGGTGTCCGATTGGGTCGAAAACACATGCCCTTGCCGTTCCAGTTGAGCCCGCAGTTCTTGGTAGTTGTAAATTTCTCCATTCAAAATCACGCAAATGCTGCGGTCTTCATTGAAAATGGGCTGCGCCCCTCCCTGTAAGTCAATAATGCTGAGCCTTCGATGCCCCAAAGAAACCCCCTCAAATTGAAAAAAACGTTCATCGTCTGGTCCTCTGTGCGAAAGGAGGTCAGACATTTTTTTGAGCTCAGAATGGTTTAAATTCCTAGCTCCTTTAGAAATTGCGATGGCCCCAACTATGCCACACATACGTTAAACAATATTTCAATTACAATCTTCCTAAAAACAGAAATTCAAGGCACAAAAAGTAAACCAATATTCAACAAAAACGAAAAGGGCCTGTATTTTGGTTGAAAAGCCAGGTGCGGGCCAAAATCAATACGCGTTAAAGCCTGATTTGGAGCCAAATTCGTTAGGGTAAAAACCTACCTTTGCAGTAGGTTATTTGAGTTATATGATCAACTTCAGCTTTCTACAAGAAATTCGAAAATTTGAATTGCAAAGAGCCATTGCCCACATACCTCCAGGTTCGCATGTGCTGGAACTGGGTGCTGGGGCTGGCTGGCAATCCAAATGGCTAGCTGAAGCAGGGTTTACCGTTTCTGCCATTGATTTGGCCAATACCGATTATCTTTCACAACAAGAGTTTCCGGTTGTAGTGTACGACGGCATTCATATTCCTTTCCCAGATTCACATTTTGATTTCGTGTTCAGTTCAAACGTCATGGAGCATGTTCTAGACTTAACCACCATGCATGCCGAAATTTGTAGGGTGTTAAAGCCAGGAGGTGTTGCCTTGCACATTTTGCCCAGTACGGCTTGGCGTTTTTGGACCAGCTTAACGCATCCCTTGGGGGTTTTTAGGCAACAGTATTTATTTAGCCGTTCTGCATTTCTAAAGCAGCCCTTGGCTGTTTTGCGGGCCTTGCTTTCAGACCCCTTTCCTGCCCGGCATGGGGAACGCGGCAATACCACTACCGAGCTGTACTTTTTTAGTCCCCTGTTTTGGCACCGCAATTTTCAACGCAACGGCTTTTCTATTTTGTTGAGCCAGCCTGTTGGGCTGTTTTACACCGGTCATTTTCTTAAATCTTCGACCTGGCCCATTGCATTTCGTCAAAAACTCGCCCGCATCATGGGCTCAGCCTGCCGCCTATATGTGCTGAAAAATCCCCCTACCCCAAAACCCTAACCTCAGCTAACCCCGCCACGCAATACTCCCGGCCGTTCACCAAATCCCGGCACAGGAACCGGTTCCGCCTCAAGGCCCCTTTTTTAAACTGCCGCCCGTTCGGCAAGGCAAACACAGTGCCCCCGGGCAAGTCTTCCAACCGTATTGCTTGCTGTTGGTCGTAGGCGCGCAGCGCTCGGTACAGGTCGGGGTCGGCGCAGGTGCTGGCTTTGGCTCGGGCCATCGACATCACCAGCTGCCCTTCCAGCTCGGCCGGAAACACCCCCTGACCTAAAAATCGGTTTATCAAATCTCTAAAATCGCTTTGCCATTCCGGGCCGTGCGCACGGGCCTTCGGCCCATGCCGCTCCCAAACTCGGTGATGGGCAAATTCATGGGCCAGGGTAACCAAAAAAGCATAGGAATTCAAATTGCCATTGATGGAAATGCGCGGCACCGGCAGCCCCAGTTTCGGCTGCGCCGGGCGGTAATCGCCCAGCTTGCTGTGCCTAGGCCGGCTAATTCTAAGGTGCACCTTTCCCTCGGAAAACCAATCTACAACCTCGGGCAGGGCCGCCGCCGGCACGTAGGGCCGCAACCCACGCTCAAACATAGCCCGAACATCCTTCATGCTTCAAATATACATCGAAGTGCAGGGATTTTGATTTTTTTTGTTGGGCGGGAAACGGGCTTTCCGAGCTACTCCTCGGGGCCGAGCGGGGCGTTATCCGCCCCAAAGTAGCTCCCAAGGTCGCTCTTTGGGGCTGTCAACGCCTGCCGCTCGGCCCCTGTGGGGTAGCTTCGTCAATCCCGCCCGCAGCGCCACCTTCTAGGGCACAGTTGAATTTTTAAAATCCCATCAAACCCTTTTGCCAAAGCGTTTCTCAGAACTATCCGTTCGGCAACCGCCACTCATATAATTTATTGTAAATGACTGAAAATCAATCCAATAGAATCACAGTTTGGATTTGGGTGTAAATTAGGTGCAATTATATCCCCATCTTCTTAACCTGATTGCTGGCGCTGAAATTTCAATTCTAAGGGTTTGGAAGGTTTAAACCTTATTTCTTAACAAATTTAACCTTCGCATTGTCCATTTGAATAAAATTCAGGCCGGAAAACAGGGGTTCAACGGGCAGGGCGATTTGGATACCAAACCCTCAAAAAAGTCAGAGATTTACACCCATGGAACTGCCAAAAATCGACAACAAATCCGGTTGCCTTTTGACGAACCGCAAAAAAACACATTAGATAACCTGAAATAAACCCTCGGCCATATGGCCAATTTGGCGGATGCGAAAAGGTTTATATTGGGCATTAATCAGTTCTGCCTCATTTTTAGATAATCCTAAGGATTTTTACTAAATTTGATTATGACGAAAACGCAAATCAAATCTGAAATTCAAAAAGTACTTAATAATGTGCCTGAAAACATGTTGCGTGATATTTTGGACTTTTTGAAAGAGCTTCAAGAACAACCCGTATCGAAGGTTAAGCTTACAAATAATTTGCGCAAAATTCTTTTGGAAGATAAAGAGTTACTGGAAAAACTAGCTCAATGATTGCGTTAAGAGACGCACTGAATATTCATCAAATTCTGATTGACAAATTTGGAGGCAGTAACGGTTTGCGAGATCAAGGTGCGTTGTAGTCAGCAATTAGCAGGCCTTATGCGACCTTTGATGACCAGGAACTGCATCCAACTCCTGTTGATAAAGCAGCTGCGGTTTTTGAAAGCATTTTAATGAATCATCCTTTTATTGACGGGAATAAGCGAACAGCTTATGTCTTGATGAAAATGGTTTTAATGGAAAGCGGGTTGGACTTGGAAGCAGATCAAGATGAAAAGTATAGAATGGTGATTGCATCCAGCACTGGTGCGATGCGATTTGAAGAAATCAAGAATTGGATGCAGAATCATCTTAAAAAGAAAAACGAGGCGTAACAGCTATTCTTTCGTGCGGGGTTAAGCGTCCCGTCCCGATTGTGCGGAATTGAACGTTGAAAATCCCGTTTCTGCGGGAAACCGCTTTATATTTCCCGCTAAAGGTTTTACCATTTGATTTTAGAGATGTAGAAGGCAGCCTTTCGGGCTGCTTTTTTGTTTCTACCCTTTTACAGGGTTAAATACAGGCGATTTTCCACACACTCCCGAGGGTAAGTGGCAAGGTTTTTTCATACAGGTTAAAATTTGGTTTACTAACTCAACCCTAGCCTAAGTTTGCCCCTGTATTTCCCCCCGGCAAACCTACCCAGGCCGCCCCAATTTTCTAACCCCTTGATTTTTCACCCCCGCTGCAAGCCTTTGTATTAAAAGGATTCAGAACTTTATCCGTTTGGCGAACGGCTATTTATTTTTTCGGGCCGAACTTTGCCTGATGAATGTACTTCGATCTGACCTTTCTGCCATTTTAGGCGCGCTCTTGCTCTTCTTTGCCTTGCGAATTTTGTCGCCTTTGTTTTTTCCTGACAGCAAACCGCCTGATTCGGCAAGCCTGTGCCTGGAACCTTTGCCGCCGGGTTGGGAATGGAATCCACCAAAGGACTACGAAACCCGCTTTTCAAACAAAAACCATCGCCCCATTTTGCTGCCGACCGCCGGAACGGCCTTGATGGACCTTAAGGAGAACGATTGGCGAAACATGGGCCTTTCGCCCGCCCAAGCGGCACTGGCGCTGCGCTGGCAAAAAGAAGGTTGGCTGAACCGCCCCGACCGCTTGGACCGCCTTTCGGTCTTGCCCGGCAGGCTGGCTGCCGAACTGAAAGAACGGCTGGTTTTTCCTGAGCCGAAGCCCAAGGAAATGGCCGAAACCATGCCCAGGGAACAAAGGCAACAGCTTGACCTGGCCTTGGCCGATTCCCTGCAGCTGTTGAAGGTTCCCGGACTTGGACCGGCCTCGGTTTCTAGAATTTTAACCCATTTGCGTTACTGGGGCGGTTGGGTGGATTGGGCGGAATGGAATTACCTGCCAGGTATGGATTCGGCCCGGCTGGCAAAAATTCAACAAAACCTAGGCCCATTGCCTGCCATGCAACCCAGGTCGTTCAAATATATATGGTATCCGGAATTGGAGCAACTCTGGTTTTTGTCGGGCAGACAAAAAAAGGCCCTATTGAATTGGAGAAACCAAACAGGTGCGTTACGCCCCAACGCAGAAAAGTGCCGGGAACTTGGATTGGATGAACAGGAAATAAAATGGCTGAACCTGTACCTAAGGTAGAAAGAACAATATGAAAAAAGGACTGTTTATTTTGGGCAAAAAACACTAACTTCGCGCGGCACCGGAAACGCCTTTAACCTCTCCACCATGAATTTCAATCCCAGCGAAAACCAAGCCATGATCGCCCAAATGGTGCGCGATTTTGCCGAAAAAGAAGTACGCCCCTACCTTATGGATTGGGACGAAGCCCAACATTTTCCCATTGATACCTTTAAGAAAATGGGCGAACTGGGCTTGATGGGTGTGTTGGTTCCCGAAGCCTATGGCGGAGCCGGATTGGGATACGAAGAATACGTAACCGCTATTGTAGAATTAGCCAAAGTATGCGGTTCGGTGGGCTTGTCTATGGCCGCCCACAATTCCCTGTGCACCGGACACATCATGATGTTTGGCAACGAGGAACAAAAGCAAAAATACCTGCCGAAGTTAGCCACAGCCGAATGGATCGGCGCTTGGGGCCTAACCGAAGCCAACACCGGATCCGATGCCATGCGCATGCGCTGCACTGCCGTTCAAGATGGAGACTATTGGGTGATCAATGGAACCAAAAACTGGATTACCCACGGCATTTCAGGCGACGTGGCCGTGGTTTTGGTGCGCACCGGAGAACTGCTTGACTCGGACGGAATTACTGCCTTTGTAGTTGAAAGAGGAACTCCGGGATTTCGCGGGGGCAAGAAAGAAAACAAGTTGGGAATGCGCAGTTCCGAAACCGCAGAATTGATCTTCGAAAACTGCCGGGTGCATAAAAGCCAAATTCTAGGGCAAGTTGGGCAGGGCTTTAAACAAGCCATGAAAATACTGGACGGCGGCCGCATTTCCATTGCTGCCCTTTCCTTGGGAATTGCCAAAGGAGCGTACGAAGCCTCCATTAAATACGCCAAAGAACGGGAACAGTTCGGGCAGCCCATTGCTAATTTTCAGGCCATTGCCTTTAAGTTGGCCGACATGGCTACCGAAATTGAAGCGGCTGAACTCTTGACCTTAAAGGCCGCCGATTTAAAAAACAAGGGATTGCCGGTTACTACCACCTCGGCCATGGCCAAATACTATGCCTCTGAGGTATGCGTAAAGGTGGCTACCGATGCCATTCAAATTTTTGGGGGTTATGGTTACACCAAAGACTTTCCGGTCGAGAAGTTTTACCGGGATTCTAAGCTGTGCACTATTGGCGAAGGCACATCAGAAATCCAAAAATTAGTTATATCGCGCAACGAACTCAAAGATTAATTTTACCTTTGCCCCCATGCAAAAGGCGATCCAACTTATTGGTCTTCTTCTGTTTCCACTGCAAATGTGGGCAGCAGAGCCTCCTGCCGGTCCACCGGCCGAGGAGAAGAAGGTGCCTGCCAGCCACTTGTACATGGATTGGAATCCGGAAGAGATTCACTACAGCGGGCCATCTTTGGCCGAAGGGCAGTTGTCGCCTGTGGCATTGATGCGCGCTTCGTGCGACTACCATTCTCCGGTAGCGGGAGCCGTAACCAGCGGGTTTGGTCGCCGTTGGCGTCGAATGCATTATGGCATTGATTTAGATTTGAATACAGGCGATACCGTGGTGGCTGCCTTTGAAGGAATGGTGCGCTATGCTGCCTACAATTCATCGTATGGCAATTTGGTGGTGCTGCGCCACAGCAACGGACTGGAAACCTACTATGCCCATTTGGATTATTTGGGAGTAAAGCCCGGCGATTATTTGGAAGCCGGCTCTTGGTTGGGATTGGGCGGCAACACCGGCCGATCTTTCGGTTCGCACCTGCATTTTGAAGTTCGGTATTTGGGATTGCCTATGGATCCGGCTTCGGTGATTGATTTTGAGACAGGACAGGTTCGGTTTGAGGTAGCCGAGCTGTACCGAAAGAACCATGTGCTGAAGGTGAAGAACGGAGAGAAGTTTTACCGGGTTCAAGCCGGCGATGATCTGATAAGCCTATCCAGGCAATTTAACATGGACGCTCAGGCCCTGGCCGATCTGAACGAATTGGACGCCGGCGATTTGCTGCCCATTGATATGGAGTTGCGGTATCGGTAGGTTATTGCTTTCCGCTTATTATTATGGTAAAGACCCGGCCCAAGGGCTGTCTTCGCATGCGCCTTTTTAAGAATTATTGATTTTGGTTAGGCAGGTTGCCGTTGGTTTAGGCGTAGGGCATTAACTACCATTTTATTTGAAAGCCTATTCCAATCCCGCCGCCCGCGGCAGGGATTGAGCCAGCTAGCCCACAGGGGCGAGGCCCCAGGCGGAGCAGGGCAGAGGGGGCGACCTTGGGAGCCACCCGCCGCCCGCACCGCCCGGGCCTTCGCACCGAGGACTAGCAGCGAAAGCCCGCTTGCCGCCCCAATCCTCTACACCTACCACCCCGATTTACACCCCCTTTTTCAAATCATACCTACATTTAGGTGCTGCGAATCCCTTGGTTTGGTGAGCCGAAATTGAGGTACAACACTCTAATTTTCAGCGCATTTTAAGGTTCAACCCCCAAAAAACCGCTTATTTAAAATGATTCCAATCAAAATAAAAAGGGAAAAAATCATCCAAAAGAGGCCGAAAAAATCCGAATTCAATTAAATTTGTGCCACCTTGACCGAATAAGGTTTTTTAACATAGAGCAATACACGACTCCTATGAGGAATGTTTTACGCCACGCCCGGCTTCTAATGGTAGGACTTTTGATAGCCCTGCCGCATTTTGTGCGGGCCGAAGTTAGTGCAGAGCAAGGTAAGCAGTTGTTTAAAGCCAACTGCGCCCGCTGCCATTACGTTACAGACAAACGATTTGTTGGCCCCGGCCTGGCTGGAGTGCAAGACCGCTGGAGCGACGAGGCCAACCTGTTGGCCTGGATTCGCAATTCGTCGGACTACCTGAAAACCGGCGATTCCTACGCTACCAAGTTGTTTGCCGAGTACAACGGGTCGGTTATGCCTGCCTTCCAATTGCAGGACGACGAAATCCGTTCCATCTTGGCCTACATTGCCGAGCCGGGCGACGAAGCAAAGCCCGCCACCGCCGAAACCGATGGAGCAGCCCCTGCCGATGGCGCTAAAACAGAGGGCGACAATACTATGTTGACCTATGTGCTGATTGGAGTAGCTCTTGTTTTATTGATTCTTGCCCGTTCACTGAACAGCGTTTCAAAAGCCTTGGAAAATGTGCGCCGCGAAAAAGCCGGCGAAGAACCCATTCAAGAAGAATCCATTAATGTGGTTGGCAAAACCGTTGCTTGGATGGCCCGCAACAAACGCATAACCGCCGTTATCGCTTTGGTTTTGGTTGGCTGGGTGTCCTATAAAGGTTTTGTGGCCTTGAATACCATTGGGGTTTACGAAGGCTATCAGCCGAAGCAACCCATTGCTTTTTCGCACAAATTGCACGTTGGGCAAAATAAAATCGAGTGCCAATATTGCCACTCGACCGTTGAAAAATCTCGGCATGCCAACATTCCTTCGGCAAACGTTTGTATGAACTGCCACAAAGCCGTTCAGGAAGGGCCGCAGTACGGCAAAAACGAAATCACCAAAATTTACGCCGCTGTAGGCTGGAATCCCGAAAAGAACGAGTACTTTAAGGACTACGCCAAGATGGATAAGGAAGAATTGGCCGCTTTCTATGGCAGCTACCTGGGCGATGAAAAGGCCGCTGCGGCTGTAGAACCCTTTATTCAATCGAACATCGAATGGGTGCAAATCCATAAGCTTCCCGACCACGCTTACTTTAACCACGCTCAACACGTGAAAGTGGGCAAGGTGGAATGCACCACCTGCCACGGAGAAGTGGGAGAAATGGAAGAGGTGTATCAGCATAGCCCCCTAACCATGGGCTGGTGCATCAATTGCCACCGTGAAACTGAGGTGCAATACGCTACCAACGGTTATTATGAGCGCCTGCACCAATATTATAAGGAGCACAAAGGCGAGTATGAAATGCGGGAAGGGCAGGCCTTTACCGTAGAAAAAATCGGAGGTTTGGAATGTTCCAAATGCCATTATTAATCCTGTTTCTGTATAAATCGTTTGACCTCGGATTATGAGCAACCAACAACACTATTGGAAAGGATACGAAGAACTGGAAAACGATCCCGGTTTTGTGGCCGCCCGCGAAAAGGAATTCGCGGAAGATTTGCCCATGGAAGAGTTCCTAGGCAATGAGGCCAATCTGGGTTCTTCTCAAACCAACCGCCGGGACTTTTTGAAGTTTTTGGGCTTTGGAGTTACCGCTGCTACCCTAGCCGCATGCGAAACGCCCGTTAATAAGGCAATTCCTTATTTGGTAAAACCCGAAACCATTACCCCCGGCATTCCCAACTATTATGCCTCGACGTACTACGACGGCCGCGATTACTGCCCCGTTGTGGTTAAAACCCGCGAAGGCCGCCCCATTAAACTGAAAGGCAATCCGGCTTCGGCACTGAGCCGTGGAGGTACCAACGCCCGTGTTCAAGGCTCTGTATTGGGCTTGTATGACGGTAAGCGCGCTAAAACAGCCATGAAAGGTGGAAAATCCATCGGTTGGTCTGCCGCCGACAAGGAAATTGCCGAGGCCCTGAAAGCCATTGGAACCGAAGGGAAAAAGGCCGTGTTGCTGACCAATACCCTTGTTTCTCCCTCAACCCGCGCAGCGGTAGATTTGTTCTTGACGGCCTACCCGCAGGTTGAACACATTTCGTACGACGCTGTTTCGTACCAAGGCATTCGTCTTGCCCACCAACAGGCGTTTGGCAAGAACATTATTCCTCACCTGGATTTTGCGAAAGCCCGCTCGATTGTTGGCATCGGTGCCGATTTCTTAAACGGCTGGTTGAACAGCTGCGCCTACGAAAGCGGTTACGCTGAATCGCGTTCACCCGAAAACCCACATATGTCTCGGCATTTTCAGTTTGAAACCGTGATGTCTTTGGCGGGTTCGAACGCCGATTACCGCAGCATGATTAAGGCTTCAGAGCAAGGAGCAGCCGTGGTTGCCCTGTACAACGCCGTGGCCGAAAAGACCGGAAACAGCAAAGTGGCCGGAGGCGAAGTGTCTTTCGCGGCCGACATTGCCCGGGCCGCAAAACACCTGCTTGCCAACAAAGGCTATGGATTGGTGGTCTGTGGTTTGAACGACCAAAACGCTCAATATTTGGTGGCCCGCATCAATCAAATGCTGGGCAATTATGGCACAACCCTGAGCCTGAACACCACCTTAAATATGTTTGCCGGCAACGATGCCGCTGCCCTGAAATTGACCGAGCGCATGAAGTCGGGCGAAGTACAAGGAGTCATTTTGTACGGAGTGAACCCCGGCTATTCCATGCCCGATGCTCAAGCATTCAATCAGGCTCTGGCCGGTTTAAAGCTTTCGGTTTCTTTTGCCGAGCGCATCGAAGAAAGCCCCGCACAATACCTTCTTCCTGACCACCATTATTTGGAAAGCTGGAACGACTTTGAAGCCGTTAGCGGACATTTTAGCGTTCAACAACCTACCATTCATCCTTTGTTTGATACGCGTCAAGCGCAGGAAACATTGATGGTTTGGGCAGGACAAGCGCAGCGTTCCGACAAGAACAACACCGCTTACCGGGATTTCATGAAAGCCCGTTGGGTGAATGTGTTTAATCCCTTGGGTAAATCTTGGGATGGCTTTCTTTACGAAGGCTGCTGGCAAGCCGCTCCGGCGGTTGATGCCACAGCAACCCCTGTTTCGCCCGAAGGAGGATTGACCGCTTCGGCCGCGGCTGCCGCTCTTGCAGTTAAAGCCCCTCAAGGCTTCGAGGTGGTGTTGTACGAAAAAGTAGGAATGGGCTGGGGCAACCACGCCAACAATCCTATTCTTCAAGAATTGCCCGACCCAATTTCAAGGGTAACCTGGGACAACTACATCACCATGGCTCCTTCAGACATGGATTCAATGAAGTTGAACAAAATGATGGGTCAAGAACAACAGGCCAATGTGGTGAAGGTGAGCTTAGGCAACCGTTCGCTTGAATTGCCGGTGTTGGCTCAGCCAGGGCAAGCTCCAGGAACCATTGGAATCGCATTGGGTTACGGCAGGTTGTTTGGCCGCGCCGAACAAGCTACCTTGGGCGCCAATGCCTTCCCGTTCATGGGAACCCAAAACGGAGTGTTAAGCGCTCTGGCCTTTGGTGCGAAAGTAGAAACCACCTCATCAACGTATGCCTTGGCAGGTACGCAGACCCACCATACCATGATGGGCCGCGACATCATTAAGGAAACGTCGTTGACCGAGTTTAAGGCCAATGCTGCTTCAGGCAATGCGCCCAAAACCCAACATACCAATGTGGCCGATTTGATTCCGGCCGGCGAACACGAAGCGCCCATCAGCAAAGTAGATTACTGGAGGGAGTTTAAAATGATCAACCACCGTTGGGGCATGTCCATCGACCTGAACTCCTGCACCGGTTGCGGAGCCTGCGTGGTTTCTTGCCATGTAGAAAACAACGTCCCCGTAGTTGGAAAAGACGAGGTGCGCCGTTCACGCGACATGCACTGGTTGCGGATTGACCGCTATTACACTTCCGATGCCGACCCATCGACCCGCTACGAGCGCGGCAACAAAGACCACCGTTCCAAAGAGGTTCCATCGGCAAATCCACGGGTGGCCTTCCAGCCTGTAATGTGTCAGCATTGCAACCACGCTCCTTGCGAAACGGTTTGTCCGGTGTTGGCGACTACCCACAGCACCGAAGGCTTAAACCAAATGACCTACAACCGTTGTGTGGGAACCCGCTATTGCGCCAACAACTGTCCATATAAAGTGCGTCGTTTCAACTGGTTTAGCTACCACGACAATCAGAAGTTCGATTACTTTATGAACGACGATTTGGGTAAAATGGTGTTGAACCCAGACGTTACCGTTCGGGCTCGTGGTGTAATGGAGAAGTGTTCATTGTGTGTACAGCGCATACAAGCCGGCAAATTGACCGCCAAATCAGAAGGCCGTATGGTGGCCGATGGCGAAATTCAAACTGCGTGCGCCGAAGCCTGCCCCACCAACGCCATTGTTTTTGGCGATTTCAACGACGAAAAAGGCAAACTTACCGGTTTGGCTCAGCATGGCCGCTCTTACTACTTGTTGGAAGAGGTAGGCGTGAAACCAAACATCGTGTACCAAACCAAAGTGCGCAACGTAGATGAAGCGTATGGCCACAAAGCCGCCGCCCATCACGGAGCCGACCATGCCGATCATTCGGCAGGGCACGAAAAAGGACACGAAGGCGGCAAAGATGCCCATTCAGGTTCATCAAAAGAAGCCCATAGCGAACATCAATCCCATTAATTTACTCAATCCAACCGGATATGCTCATCGAATCACCGATACGTCAGCCGCTCATACTGGGCGATAAAACTTACGCTCAGATTACCGACGAAATTGTGCGTCCCATTGAAGGGCGCGCCAACAAAATGTGGTACCTGGTATTCACGGTTGCCGCCCTTTGCGCCTTGTGGGGCCTTGGCTTGATTGCTTATACCTTTGGCACCGGCGTCGGGGTTTGGGGTTTGAACAAAACCGTGGGTTGGGCTTGGGACATCACCAACTTCGTTTGGTGGGTAGGTATTGGTCACGCCGGAACTTTGATTTCCGCTATTTTGCTGTTGTTCCGTCAAAAATGGCGGATGGCCATCAACCGTTCGGCCGAGGCCATGACCGTTTTCGCGGTAATTTGCGCCGCCATGTTCCCCGGCATTCACGTAGGTCGGGTTTGGGTGGTGTATTGGTTTTTCCCTCTTCCCAACACGTTTGGGTCGCTGTGGGTGAACTTTAATTCTCCTTTGTTGTGGGATTTGTTCGCCATCTCTACCTACTTCTCGGTTTCTCTCGGATTTTGGTACGTAGGTTTGATTCCAGATTTTGCCACGGTGCGCGACCGCCAGGTTGTTCCTTTCATGAAGAAAATCTACAACATTGTCTCTTTCGGTTGGTCTGGAACCACCAAAAGCTGGCAGCGTTTTGAAGAGGTTTCCTTGGTTTTGGCTGGTTTGTCAACTCCTTTGGTACTATCGGTGCACACCATTGTATCGTTCGACTTTGCCACTTCGGTGGTTCCTGGCTGGCACACCACCATTTTCCCTCCCTATTTTGTAGCGGGAGCGATTTTCTCGGGCTTTGCTATGGTGGCTACCCTGTTGCTGATTATGCGTCAGGTATTGAATCTGCAAGAATACATCACGGTGAACCACCTTGAATCTATGAACAAAATCATTGTGGTAACGGGTTCTATTGTGGGTGTAGCCTACATCACCGAATTGGTTATAGCCTGGTATTCTGGAGTTCAGTACGAACATTATGCCTTCTTGAACCGGGCCACAGGGCCTTACGCTTGGGCGTATTGGATTATGATGAGCTGCAACGTAATTAGTCCACAGTTGTTCTGGTTCCGCGGAATTCGCCGCAGCCTATTGGCCACCTTCTTGCTGTCGATTGTGGTGAACATTGGTATGTGGTTTGAGCGTTTTGTTATCATTGTAACCTCATTGCACCGCGATTACCTTCCCTCTTCTTGGACCATGTTCTACCCAACCTGGGTTGACATTGGTATCTTCATCGGAACCTTAGGTATTTTCTTCACCCTGTTCTTACTGTTCTCTCGGACCTTCCCAGTTATTGCTATTGCCGAAACCAAGTCGATTCTGAAAATTTCAGGCGACAATTGGAAGCGGAAAACCGAAAGCAAATATGCCGAGGTAGGAGAACATGGAGGTCATCATTAATCAGCATTGAAACGAAAGCGTTATGAGCAAAGCAACGTTGTTAGCTAAATTTACCGACCCAGACGAGTGCCTGCACGCCTGCGAGCATCTTGTTAAGAAAGGGGTAAAAGTACGGGAAGTGTATTCTCCTTTTCCGATTCACGGAATTGACGGGGTATTGAGTGTGCCCAAAACCCGCATTTCAACGGCGGCCTTTTTCTATGGAGCCACTGGAACCACTTTGGGTTTGTTGATGATGTGGTACATGAACGTGCAAGATTGGCCTATGGACATTGGCGGCAAGCCCAGCTTTACGCTGTTGACCAACCTGCCAGCCTTTGTGCCTGTGGGTTTTGAAATCACCGTGTTGATTGCCGCCCATGGCATGATTGCGACCTACTTTTTCGCCACCCGCCTTTTTCCCGGCATGCCGGCCAAAAATCCAGAACCCAGATCGACCAACGACCTGTTTGTGGTTGAAATTGTGGGAGATGACAATCCTGGCACTTCTTTGAACGATTTGAAATCCGATTTAATGAACCATGGAGCCATTGAGTGCTCTGACGATGTGCTTCGTTACGAAGATCAATAATTACCGGAATCTATGAAACGGAACTCTCGCTTATCCTTTGCCTTGGTCCTGGCAGCAACGGCCACCGGTTTGTTTTCTTGTGTAAAAACCGACCCCAATAGTCCTGGCTACGAATACATGCCCGACATGTATTACAGCATTGCCTATCGTCCAGGCGAAGCCAATCCCAATTACGCCGATGGCAAAACCAATCAGCCCCCGGTGAATGGAACCGTGGCCCAGTCAAAAGACTCTTTAGGTCTAATCAACTTTGCCGCCTTCCCTTACGCCAATACTCCTGAGGGCCGAGAAAAGGCAATTTTGGAACTGAAAAACCCATTGGGAAATTCGGCCTACCATTTGGAGGAAGGCCAACGGCTTTACAATGTGTATTGCATCGCCTGCCATGGAAAAGAAGGCAAGGGCGATGGTCCTGTGGTTAAGGTACTGTTGGCGAAAGACAATTATGGATTGCAGCCACCCGCTTACAGCAGCGACCAGCTTAAAGCCATATCCGAAGGTCAAATTTTCTATGCCATGCATTTTGGCAAAGGAAACATGGGCAGCTATGCCTCACAGCTTTCGGCGGTAGAACGCTGGCAAATCACCCGCTTTGTACAAACCTTGCAAAACCCAGTGGCTACTTCCGACAGCACAGCTGCTCCGGCCGACACCACTGCAATGAACTAATTCAGATAACCGACTAGAAGCTACGCATATGAACTTTTCTTTGCCCGGTAAAATTCGAAACATTTTGATGGCCGTAATGGGCGTTGGTCTGCTTTCGCTGATTGGCACCTTTATTATGGATCCTCAATACGGTTGGGCCAACCTGCTGCTAAATGCCTTTTGGTTTACAGCTATATCGCTGGCGGCGACCTTCTTTGTGGCCGTTCACTATGTAGGTGAAGGCGGCTGGCACACCGGTTTCAAAAGAGTGCCCGAAGCCATGGGCCAATACCTGCCCATTGGCAGCGGCATTTTGCTTTTGGTGGTTTTGGGTGGTTATTTCCACATTCACCACCTGTGGCATTGGTTGGATCCCGAGGTTCAAGCCAACGACGTTATCTACAATACATCCGGAAAAAAGGTTTGGCTGCAAAACGAATTTTGGCTTATCCGCACCCTGGTGTACTTGGGCGGCTGGATTTTCTTTGCGAACAAACTGCGCGCCCTGTCTTTGAAAGAAGACCTTGAAGGCGGTATGGGCAGCCATAAAACAGCCTACAAATGGTCGGCCGGCTTTCTTGTGTTTTTCGCCGTTACCTCTTCTACCTCTTCGTGGGATTGGTTGATGTCGTTGGATTTTCATTGGTTTAGCACCTTGTTTGGCTGGTATATTTTCGCGGGCTTCTTTGTGTCGGCCCTAACCACCATGCTTCTACTTGTGCTTTGGCTGAAGCAAAATGGCTACATGCCGCACCTAAACCAAAGCCACATTCACGATTTGGCCAAAATGATGTTTGCTTTTAGCATTTTTTGGACCTACTTGTGGTTCTCTCAGTACATGCTGATTTGGTATTCAAACATTCCTGAAGAAATCAACTATTTCTTGGAGCGCTTTAGCACCGGTTACCAACCTTGGATGGTGTTGATGTTGGCCATCAATTTTGCCTTCCCTTTGATTGTAATGATGCACCGGGACGCAAAACGAAACTACAAGCTGGCCTTTTTTGCCGGGGTGGTTGTACTGTTGGGCCATTTTATTGACATGTATCAAATTATTATGCCCGGCGCCATGGCCAAATATGTTCCTGTAAGCATTTTGTCGGTACTGGCCATGCTTGGCTTTATGGCTCTGTTTCTGTTCTTTACCTTTCGTGCTTTGGGTAAGGCGGCGTTGGTTCCTAAGAACCACCCCTTCTTGAACGAAAGCAAACAACACCATATTTAAACTTCTTGAACCTGATTTCTGTTACTATTTTAACTGATCAACCATGCTTTTGAACCTGATTTTACTTGCGGTTGTGCTTCTGGCCATCATTACCTCGGCCCGTTTGCTCATGGTTTTCCAATTTGCTGCTGAACTGCGCGGCAAAAAGGCCCATGAAATTTCTGAATCTGAGAACAACATGAATGCCTTGCTCACCTTGCTTTCTTTGGTGGGCTTGTTTTCGATGTTCTTCTATTTAACCGCCGTCTATTACAACGAAAAATACATTCCAGGAGCCGCTTCTGAGCATGGAGTTGAGGTAGATAGCCTGTTGAATTTGAACTTTTACGTAATAACCCTGGCTTTCTTTATCACCCAAATTTTGTTGATGTGGTTTGCCTACAAATACCGCTACAATAAAAACCGCAGGGCTACCCACTACGCTCACAACAATAAGTTGGAGATGATTTGGACCGTGATTCCTGCCATTGTAATGGCCGTATTGGTGTTGAAAGGATTAATCGTTTGGAACCACACCACCAACCCCGACCCCGACAAAAACACCCTTAATCTGGAATTGTACGCCCGTCAATTTGATTGGACCGCCCGATATTCAGGCAAAGACAATGCCTTGGGAAAAGCGAGCTATACCATGATCAACGAGGGCAATATTCTGGGCCTTATTTCTTCAGATGCCATTCAGGAGCAGTTAAGCATTGTTCGGGGCGATTCGTTGGTAACAGACTCTACCGTTACCCTTGGATTTTTACCCGCCGAAAAACTGGACCAAGAGAAAACCAGGCTTCGCCGCTTGATTCACCAAATTCGGACTGTGGCCGAGTTTGAATATCAGTTCAAATCAGGGACCGAATCGTATGCAGCGAGCCACGACGACGTGTTGGTGCGCGACACCATTGTACTTCCTGTGAATCGCCCTGTTAAGCTGCACATGCGCGCTCAAGATGTAATCCATAGCGCCTACTTACCTCACTTCCGGGTGCACATGTACTGCGTTCCCGGTTCTGAAACCTACTTCGCCTTCAAGCCCATCACCACCACCAAGGAGATGAAGCAAAAGTTAAACGATCCCGAATTTGAATACCGCTTATATTGCAACAACATTTGCGGAGCCACGCACTTTAATATGATGCTGCCTGTGCGGGTTGTTTCTGAAAAGGAATATGCCGCTTGGTTGGCCGCCAAAAAAACCTTTGACGACGAAACCAAAACCCGTCTTGCCAAGATGGGCCTGAAAACAAACTTCGCGAACAATCATTGATAACTCGATTTAATCAGCTATGAGCGAGCACACCAACAATCCTGCCGTTGAAGGCCACCTAGGCCACGAAGTCCACGAATCGCATGCGGTTCACCACGGCCACGACGACCATGCACACCATGGCCACGACGACCACGGTCATCACCACAAAGAAACCTTCATTACGAAGTACATCTTTAGCCAAGACCACAAAATGATTGCCAAGCAGTTCCTGATTACAGGTATGTTTATGGGATTGGTGGGAATGATGCTTTCCATTTTCTTCCGGCTTCAGCTGGGTTGGCCCGGTCAATCCATGCCGATTTTGGAAACCTTCCTAGGCAAATGGGCCCCCGACGGAGTATTGGACCCGAACTTTTACCTTGCAGCAGTTACCATTCACGGAACCATTTTGGTGTTCATGGTATTAACCGCAGGTCTGTCCGGAACCTTTTCAAACCTGCTTATCCCATTGCAATTGGGAGCCCGCGACATGGCTTCTCCCTTCCTCAACATGCTGTCGTATTGGTTCTTCTTCCTTTCCAGCCTGCTGATGATGGTTTCGTTGTTTGTTGAAACGGGTCCCGCCAGCGCAGGATGGACCATCTATCCTCCTTTATCGGCTCTTCCCGAAGCATCTCCCGGTTCAGGCTTGGGTATGACCTTGTGGCTGTTCTCTATTATTGCCTTTATTGTTTCGGTTTTAATGGGTGGTCTAAACTACATCACCACGGTAATGAACCTGCGCACCAAGGGCATGTCTATGACACGCATGCCTTTGACCGTTTGGGCCTTTTTAATTACCGCCACCTTAGGCCTTTTGTCGTTCCCTGTGCTTCTTGGAGCAGGTTTGCTGTTGCTGTTCGACCGTTCTATGGGCACCAGCTTTTACCTTTCTGATATTTATGTTTCAGGTCAGGCTTTAGAACAAACCGGCGGAAGTCCTGTACTGTACCAACACTTGTTCTGGTTCTTGGGCCACCCCGAGGTGTACATCATTTTGTTGCCTTCTTTGGGAATTACTTCTGAGGTGTTGGCCGTAAATGCCCGTAAGCCCATCTTTGGCTACCGCGCCATGATTGGTTCTATGTTGGCCATTGCCTTCCTTTCATTTATTGTTTGGGGGCACCACATGTACGTAACCGGTATGGATCCGTTGTTGGGCTCTGTATTCACTTTCACCACGCTGCTGATTGCCATTCCTTCGGCCATCAAAGCCTTTAACTACATCACCACGCTTTGGAAAGGAAACATTGTGTTTACGCCAGCGATGTTGTTCGCCATCGGCGTAGTTTCGCTCTTTATTACCGGCGGTTTAACCGGCATTATTTTGGCCGACAGCGCCCTAGACGTGAATTTGCACCACACGTATTTTGTGGTAGCTCACTTCCACATTGTAATGGGTGTGGCATCTATGTTCGGAACCTTTGCTGGGGTGTACCATTGGTTCCCCAAAATGTTTGGCCGCATGATGAACAAAAAGTTGGGCTATTTGCACTTCTGGGTTACCTTGATTTCGGCCTATGGAGTATTCTTCCCGATGCACTACATGGGCTTGGCCGGCGTTCCCCGTCGCTATTATCAAAACTTTGAATTCTTCAGTGGGTTCTCCGATTTGAATATGGTTATTTCCATTTTCGCCATCGTAGGCGGCTTGGTACAGCTTGTTTTTGTATTCAACTTCTTCTATTCTATTTTCAAAGGGCCAAAAGCGCCTCAAAACCCTTGGAATTCTTCTACCTTGGAGTGGACAACTCCTGTAAAGCATTTGCATGGCAACTGGCCTGGCGAAATTCCAACGGTTCACCGCTGGCCTTACGATTACAGTTTGCCCAATGGCGAGGAGCGCGACTTTATTCCTCAAGATGAGCCCTTGAGCGAAAAGGAAAAGCAGGCTGAGCCGGCACATTAACCTTGAATTTGAAAGCCCTGCATTGCGGGGCTTTTTTTTGAAGTTTTTTGGGCGGCTGCCGGGCTTTCCGGGCTAGTCCGCAGCTGCCGAAAGGCTGGCCCAGCGGGTTTGCGTGGGCTCCTAAAGTCGCCTCCGCACCCAGCGGGCCAGGCTTCGGCACCTTTGTGGGCTAGCCCCGTCAATCCCTGCCGCGGGCTCCTCATGCCAGAAAAAAGTATGGTTTATGGCGGCTTCTCAAATCTGATGGGTTCTTTCAAAATTTTCTACCACTACAAGTCAAAAAACCCCATTCATAAGCTCCTCGGTTATGTCTAAAGGTTTAACCATCAGTTTAAATTTGGCGCTTCAGATTATTTTTAACATCTTTGAGGTACAACTTAATTTTTTTTAACAAAACTAACTAACAATGAATTTAAGAGTCTACTTACCTACCCTTTTGGGTCTAACTATGTTCTCTGGGCTACAAGCACAAGACGCACCATCTCCTTTGGATTACCGTAGAAGTTCTATGACTATGGTCTTGATTGAAGACGATGATTTGGGCAAAAGCAAAGATTTAGTAATTAAATCGTACAATTCGTATCCGTTTCCCGACAAATACAACATACACGAAATTGCTGACAAGAAATTTGATGCTTCTGCCATCAAATTGACCGATGCTGAATTTTTAGCTGCCGGATTTTTCAAAGACACCTTCAAAACACCTATGGACTTTTTGAAGGCAGCTAAATTTCCATTGCGCCCATTACGCTATTTGAAAGCCGATAGTTCTGTAGCCGTTCAGGGGCCGGATAAAGCAGAGTTGCTGCAACTTAAATTGCAGAAATACATCAGCCAAAAAAACATTGCACGTCAAATGTTTGATACTTGGTTTAACCGGAAAGGGAATGACTTAAATATCAAACTTTTGCTCGAGAGAGGTAAATATTCTGCCTCGGCCGAAAAAATGGATGATGCGAAACAAGCAGGACTTGAAGCAAATCTATACGAAGACTACGATTTGATTTCGAACACCTACACCGTTTTTCAAAAGCTAAATTTCTTCCCAAATGAGCCCGTTGCTCGATTGGCCCGTGATTTGGCGAAGGCCGAAGCAAGGAAGAAAATGGCAGCTATGCCTCCTGCAATGCTTCAG
Source organism: Bacteroidota bacterium (assembly GCA_016866335.1). Lineage (GTDB taxonomy): Bacteria > Bacteroidota > Bacteroidia > CAIKAF01 > CAIKAF01 > CAIKAF01. The sequence goes on from VGMT01000005.1 coordinate 95,760, forward strand.
AAATCCCTAGATCAATTGGATACCGTTTATGAAAGAACGAAAGAGGGTTATACTGTTATTTGTACCTCATTCTTGTATCAATTGGAATGGGATGCGGACATTGCCGGAAAATTCAAAGGTTATTTTTTGAATGAAACATTGAAAGATCAGCGAGGTCAAATTTGGGATACCACTTCAATTTTCAAGATCAAATTTGTAGGCAAATCAACCACCAGCTCGATTGTTACCTTTAAAATTGGCGAAAAGCGCACCGAAGAGCAAATCATTGATTTGCAAATCAAACGCGTAATGGACAACTCCTTGGCTCGCCTTCAAAAGAACCACGTTCAATTCCGTCCGGTAGCTCCAGTTTCTAGTGCAGGACCCGTAACTGCAAGAATTGGCATGAAAGAAGGAATTGAAGCAAAACAAACCTTTGAGATTTTGGCTATTGAGTTTAATGAATTCGGATTCCCTCGCTACAAGTCTGTAGGCAATCTTAAAGTAGATAGCAAGCAGCCTATTTGGGACAACCGCATTGGTGCTGACCAAGAGCCTGTTTTAGATGAAGCCGGAAATCCAGTAACCGGACCAGCATTCACTACGTTTGCCGGAGGTAAAAAGGTTCAACCTTCCATCAACTTCTTACGCTTGCTTAAATAATTGAGACTTAAATTTTTAGTAATGAAGAATCAACTTTTAAAGAGTGTTATTGCTTTCTCCCTATTAACAAGCCCAATCATAGGCTTTGCACAAAACGAACCTTGGTTTGAAACCGATCCGTTCAAAGGCATTCAGTTGTGGGGAGAAACCAAAGGAGATTACATCAAAGTAGATGTAACTTGTTCTGCGCCTTCCGTTCCTGAAGCGTTATTGGGAGCAAGAAAATTGGCGCTTTACACCTACATTTTTGTTGGCTTTGACGCAGAAGTAACCAAACTTGCCGAATCTTCTGTATATGAACAGGATAAAGATTTCTTTATTGCTTACATCAATGAAGAAGGAAAAGGTCTTCGTTTTGCAGAAGGAAAAATCAATACATCAAAGCCTGGAGGCGAGGTGAAAATTGAAAAGAAGAAAATGGTTAAGCTGACGACTTCGGTAACCCTTAAAATTACCGAAATCCGTAAAGACCTTGAAGCCCAAGGGAAAATCAAATCCATGGCCGACTTGAAGGAAACCCTAGGTGAAATCACAGTTGTTGTTCGCCCGAACGACGAATGGCTGAAGAGGTTAGGTGGCCTTACGTTTGAAGACAATCAAGGGTCTAAAGCACCAAAACGCGATTACTCACGTCTGTCTGAAAATAAAGATTACAACCATATTCTTCAGAGTATTCGTGTGAATCTTGGCGAAGGGTTTAAAATTGATGACATCAACACTCAACTTGCGAACGGCAATAATGAAGTGATGCGCGATAAACTCTCTGATGATGTTGACCTACAAGAATCTGCGGAAGATATGTTGGCTAGAACGCTACAAGCCGACATCTATCTTGAAGTGAACTTTTCAGAAGAATCGGTTGACGGAGGCACTGCTAAGCAAATGACCATTTCTTTTACTGGTATAGATGCTTACAGCAATTCTTCTTCAGATATGCCAGGGCGTTCTGTAACAAAACGTCTTGTGGGAGACAATAGAACAGGCCTTATGGATGCCGCTTTGAAAGAGGCTAGCAACGACTTCCAAGCCAAGGCCTTGAAGTTTTTGACCAACCGTGAGGCAAAAGGCCTGGCTGGAAAGATTATTTTCAAAGTCGATGCAGGCGTAGATTTGAACTTTTCCTCAAAAATTAATGTCGGAGGAGACAAAATGACCTTCTCCGAACTTATTGACGAAGCGGCAGAAGAATTGGCTTCAAAAGCTTCTCCTTTTGGAGCCCAAACAGGAACCCGTCGTGAATATGATGTTACCATTCCTGCCAAAACCAAAAACCGAAAAGGAAAGGAAGTTTCCAACAGCTTTGAAAAATTAGCTTCTAAAATCGAAACCTATGTGACAGAGGAGCTTAAAGATTTGCAAGCGGTTGTAAAAACCGTAGGTAAAGGAAAAGTCGTGGTTGTTTTTAAACCTGCAGAATAATTGAAAACTTCAACTTGTTTTGTGTCATCAGCCCTTCTATATGTTGGGCTGATGGCTTTTTTTTCGTGTAAGACACAGGAAACTTCTCGAGGAGCTCAATATACGTACGAAGTTTCATGCTTGGGTACCGAACTAGATGGCAGCATTACCGTTGAATCCTATGGTCTCGGTAAAAACTACGCAGACGCATCTGAACAAGCAATGAAGAACGCGGTTCATGCCGTTGTTTTCAAAGGCATTAAAATCGGTGTTGGCGGATGCAACAGCAGCCCCTTAATTCTTACCCCCCGTGCTCAAGAGAAATACGAGGATTATTTTGCCATTTTCTTCGCCGATAAAGGTCCTTATAAAGCCTTCGTTAGTCTAAAAGATGAAACGGTGAAAAACAAGGCCGATCGGAATGTAAAAGATTCAAAACAAGCCGAACAGCGCATGGTTGTGGTTCGGGTGGAACGGCTAAAACTTAAAAAACAATTAGAGAAAGACAATATAAAATAAACTACTCGATATGAAACATTTCTTTTTTTCCATCCTTCTATTATTTGTAGCCAATGCATTGCCTGCTCAAAATTCTGAGGGTAGTGCAGATGATGCGGCTAGAATACCCATCAAAGCCTATGTGCCCACAGATATAGGAGATATTACTCCTGAAGCTCAATCAGCGCTAAAAACACGCATTGAACGTATTATCACGAAAGCAGGCTTGGGCGGGTCTTCGTATGACAATCGCTTTATCATGACGGCTAAAATTGCCGAATTGGCAAAAGAGGTTTCTAGCACCACTCCAACCATTTATTATTATGAGTTGGAGATTACGCTCTTAATTGGAGATGCCATTGAAGGAACCCTATTCGCTTCACAAACTATCAATACCAAAGGAGCTGGCCCTAGCCATACTAAAGCATATTTGGCAGCGATTAAGAAAATTATGGACCAAGACCCCCTCTACACCGAATTTGTAGAAAAGGCAAAAGTCAAAATCATTGAATACTACAACAGCAAGTGTGATTTCATTTTAAAAGAAGCGGAATCCCTATCCAGCCAAAGCGATTTTGAAGGAGCTATTTCTGTCCTGACAAGTGTTCCTGGCGTTTGTAAAGACTGTTATAACAAAGCCATGACAGCCGTTTCTCCGATCTATCAAAAGCAAATTGACAAGCAATGTAAAATTGATATGATGGAAGCGCAAAACGCATGGAATGCGGGTCAAGATGAAGCTGCCGCCAAGAAAGCATCTGTTTTTCTAGGGGCTATCGATCCCAATTCTTCTTGTTATTCTGATGCTCAAGGATTGTCAAACACCATCGCAAAGCGAATTCAAGAACTTGACCAACGCGCCCAAGATGCTGAAAAGCGTGAATGGGAATTTAAGTTGAAGCAACAAGCCGATGCAGTTAATTTAGAAAAAAGTAGAATTAGTGCGGCTAGAGCTATTGGAGTGGCAAAAGCTCAGAACCAACCCCAAACTAAAATTGTATATAATATCCGGTCTTGGTGGTATTAGGATTTTTTTGGCCTGATTATTGGAACATCAAAAGCATTAACTCTAACGTTTATAAGATATGACAAACAAATGGTCCATTTTTTCATTCCTTTTCTTGGCTTTTATTTCTGTAGGCTATGTGCAGGCGCAAAGTCCTGAATCTAACATGGAAGTCTTGAAAATTTCTCCCAAAATTGTTTTAGGGAATATGATTTCGTACAGCTTTCAAATTCAAAACAACAACGATAAGCCTGTTGATGCAGTAAAGTGGACGGTTAAGTTCTATGATAATTTTGGCGAGTTAATTGATACCAAAGAAGATTCCTTTAATGCAGCCTCAAAGGAAGAATCCATACCAGCAGGCGGGTCTAAATCTATGCTTAAATTTTGCAAGTATAAGGGCGCAACTACCGTAAAATTCACCTTCACTAAATCGCATTTAGCCGAGTAATCGACTCTTGCTTATAAATTCATTAAAAAGGCTCATTTATGAGCCTTTTTTTATTGAATCTGCCTGCGGGATTCTTGCTTAAGAACTTCGATGTCGAATTTAATAAAGGCACTCTATCACCAACTTCCGCTGGCTCCGCCGCCCCCAAACCCTCCGCCGCCAAATCCACCAAATCCACCCCCGCCACCCGAAAACCCGCCACCTGCAAACCCGCCACCGCCCAGCGTGCCGCCCCATAAAATTGGACCGCCATACGCGGATCGACCTCCAGAACCTCCGCCCTTGTTTCCAAACAAGGCCGCCAAAACAAAAATCCCAATAATAAAGGCCACCAAGAGCACAATGGCCCAAAGGGGAAGGTCTTCTTCTCCGGTAGGTAGGTCCACCTTTTCGCCCGAAGCCGCCATAATCAACAAAGCAACGGCATCGTGAATGCCTTCAGAATACTGCCCTTGCTGAAAGCGTGGCTTTAAGGTGCGTTCTATAATTCGTTTCGACAAGGCATCGGTAACCACGCCCTCCAATCCGTAGCCCACGTGAATTCGGATGGCACGGTCTTGCATGGCAATGTACAGCAGCAAGCCGTTGTTGTGTTTTTTGCTTCCAATTCCCCAGGCTTCGGCCAGGCGTTGGCTGTAATCGAACAGGTCGTCGCCCTCCAAGGAGTATTCAATGACCACCGCCATTTGGTGGCCGGTGGAATCGATAAACGCTTGAATTTGGGCTTCCAAATGCGCCAGTTCGTCGGCGGGCAGGGTATTGGTATAGTCGTTTACCCAACGTTTTGGCTTTGCGGGCACATCTTTGGCCCCCAACACCATGGGAACCAGCCAAACCAGGCCTACAACAAAGGCCTTAAGCCCTAGTATGGATGGGTTATTCGCCAAAGGAAAGGTCATTGCTGATTTCATCGGGGTTGTTTTCCGATTTCGGAAAAAAGGCGGTTAATTTTTCGCCAACGTCTTGCACCACCCTTACGAGTCCTCCAGCCACATCACCGGCTTTGAAATAACTTATTAGGCTGTCTTTTTCGTTCTGCCAAAAGGAATCGCCAACCTGGGAATGAATGCCTACATCGCCAAGAATGGCCAATTGATGGTCTTGGTAGGCAATGTAAATCAAAACGGCACTACGCAGTTTGGTGTTTTGAAGATTCAATTGCAGAAACAGTTCTTTGGCTCTTGCCAGGGGCAGCAAATTGCTGCAATGCGGTTCAAGGTGGATTTTTATTTCACCATCGCTGTGTAGCTCGGCTTGCCGAATGGCATCAATAACGCGTTGCTGTTCGGTTTCAGAAAGAAAAGAAGCCGACATGGCTTATTCGAAGCTAACTTCGGGGGCCTTTTCGGCTCCGGCTTCGGCCTCGAAATACCCTTTTTTCTCGAACCCAAACCAACCTGAATAGATTACCTGCGGGAACTTTCGGATGTAGGCATTGTAATCTTGAACTACAGAATTGAACTTTTGGCGTTCTACGCTGATTCGGTTTTCGGTGCCTTCCAACTGCGATTGCAGTTCCAGAAAGTTTTGGGTGGCTTTAAGTTGGGGGTATTGTTCGGCCACCATTAACAGCTTGCCCAAGGCTTGGGTAAGCTGCCCTTGCGAAGCTTGGAACGCTTTAATTTGCTCGGGGCTTAGGTTTGAAGCATCAACCTTAATCTGGGTGGCTGAAGCCCGGGCTTCGACCACCTCTTTCAAGGTTTCTTTTTCAAAATCGGCTACGCCTTTTACGGTGTTTACCAAATTGGGGATAAGGTCGGCGCGCCGCTGATACACGTTTTCAACCTGAGCCCAGGCAGCGGTTGTGGCTTCTTCTTTTGCTACCATTGCGTTGTAGCCGCAGCTGCTGAACAAAGGAGCCAAAACAAGAAACAAAAAGTAGTGGATGCGTTGAATTTTCATGGTCAATATCTTGGCACAAAGATACGCACTTGTTTAGGGGCATCAAGGGTAAGGCCCTGTTTTGGGCATTTTTAACATGCAACCCCCCCTTTTTGTGCTTTGGCCTTTGAGAATTGAGGGGCTTGCGGCAGGGATTGAAGCTGGTTGCCCGCAAGGGACCAAGCGCTGGGCCCGCGTGCTGCGGAGGCGACTTTAGGAGCCACCGCAAAGCCGCTGGGCCCGCCGCTTGGGAACGCGGACAACGGCTGAAAGCCCGGCTGCCGCCCTAAAAAACCTAATTTTCACTTTCTTCTGCCCCCAAATCGGGTAGGGATTCGCTGCGGTTGCGGCCCCGCAGATCAAAGCGCAGCAACAGGGGATTGGCCGAAACCAAACTTGGATTGGCGCGGTTGGCCGCTGCCCCATCGGCCGCAGGCTGATAATTGCCCGAATTTGTATTCAAAAAATCAGGAGATTCGTTGCGCCAAACCATGGGAAATCTGGCGGAAAGGGGAGTAGGATAGTCGTCAGAAGCTTTAAGCAAAACATGGTCGAAAAGGTAGCTAAAGCCAGCGGCAGCCACCGAATCCCATTCCAACTCGCTTTCTTTGTTGCCGTACACGATGGAGTTAAGCACCTGAAGGTTAAGGGGCGCGGCGATGCTGCTGCTACCAGCCAGTGCGTAATTGCTGAAAAATAGGGTGGGCGAGGTGCGGTTGCTGCGGCTCCAATAGTTGGCCAAGGTGCTGTGCCGAAGGCGAATGCTGCCGCCCAAAGTGAAGGCCGCGCTGTATTGCCCGCAATTGTGCACCAATATATTGCTGGCATCGATGTTTAGCCCGCGGGTGTACAAACCGATTCCGCTGCAATTTCGAATTTCAACGTTGTGCAGGTTCAGTTGACCGGGGCCTGAGCTGCCATTCAACTTGCCCAAATGGTCGCCTTGCAATCCAATAAAGGCATTTTTTATCAGGCAATTGCGCAGGGTGCTGCTGCCCCCATCGTTGACCAAAATTCGGTCCCATTGCCCCGGCTGTTCCGACCAGGCTGCTGGCAGCCGAGTGCCTTGAAAAACAATGGGTTGTTCTGATTCGCCTAAGGCTTGCAGCTGCCCCCCACGGTAAATCCACAGGGCTCCGTTGTTGAAAAAATGCACTTGGGTTCCCGGGTGAATGGTTAAACTGCAGTTGGAATCTACCACCAAATAACCCACAATAACCACAGGTCGGTCGGGCCGCCATTCGGTGGCGCAATCCAGAATTCGGTAGGGTAGAATAGATCCGCCGGGATTTCCGGGGCTTGGTGGGAAAATTAGGGTGTCGTTGGGCAAATAATACAAGGCATCTTGTCCGGGAACCGCCAAAACCACCTTTTTTTGTTGTCCAGCGAAGGAAATCAGCAGGGAATCTTCGAAAATCAAGGGCAAATTGCCGCCGTTGGGGTCTAGGGTTGCTTCAAGAAACACGAACAGGGAGTCGCCCGGGTCAATAAAGAACGAGCCAGCAATGGGGCCCGGCACTCCGTTCGCATTAAAGCGGAACACGGAATTGCCCAGCAGTCGAATTTCATCAATTTGAATGCGCCCGGCACCTTTGTTGTAGAGTTTTAGCACCTCGGTCGAGGTTCCCATCTGCGTAAAAACCGTGTCAAAAAACACCGTATCGCGGTCAAAGCGCAAATCGGAGAAATTCCCAAGGCCCGGTTCTTCCAGGCAGGAGCTTAGCAGGGAAAATCCGGCCAAGATTCCAAACAACAAGCGGCGAAAGCTAGTATTTGATGCCAAACTCTTTAATTTTTCGGTACAGGGTGCGTTCGGAAATGCCCAGTTCGCGGGCGGCATTTTTGCGTTTGCCTCGGTACTTTTTTAAGGCACGGGTAATCAATTCCATTTCTTGGTCTTGCAGGCTAAGGCTTTCTTCAACCGAATGGGTGATGGAAGCCGCCGGCAGGGCTTTTTCTTTGGGAATTAGGGCGACTTCGTCCGATGAAAAATCAGGTTCCCAGGTTTCAGGGCCTTGGCCTAAGGATTTTTTTGAGGCCCAATCGGGGTTGCTGCCTCTGGCTCCTAGGTCGGCCAATTGACTGGCCAGCTCAGGGTGTTGTTGCAAAATGGCGTAAACAACACCTTTAAGGTCGTTGAGTTCTTTGCGCATTTCCACCAAAATAGAATACAGCACCTCCCGGTCAGAAAAAACGCCTCCGCCCCCTGCCGATTCTGGTCCGGTTGCCAAAACCGGCATTCCTTGGCCAGGGCCTTCGTCTTGAGGCAGGTACGGCATAAGGGTGGGCAGGGAAATGCCGCGTTCGTGTTCCAGCACCGAAATTTGTTCGGCCACGTTTTTCAGTTGCCGAACGTTGCCGGGCCAAGGGTATTCCTTGATTTGTTCAATGGCATCGGGCAGCAATCGAATGGAGGGCATTTTATAGGTTTCTGCAAAATCGGTAGCGAACTTGCGGAAAAGCAAAGGGATGTCTTCGGCCCGTTCGCGCAAGGAAGGAATGCGAATGGGAACGGTATTGAGGCGGTAGAATAGGTCTTCGCGGAATTTCCCTTTGCGAATGGCATCTTGCATGTTGATGTTGGTGGCTGCAACCACCCGGACATCGGTTTTTTGAACCTTTGACGAGCCTACGCGAATGAATTCACCGGTTTCAAGCACGCGGAGCAGGCGAACCTGGGTTTGATGCGGCAGGTCGGCCACCTCATCTAAAAAGATGGTGCCTCCGTTTACTCCCTCGAAATACCCTTTACGGCTGTCAGAAGCTCCGGTAAAAGCCCCTTTTTCGTGGCCAAACAATTCAGAATCAATGGTGCCCTCGGGAATGGCTCCGCAGTTTACAGCAATAAAAGGGCCGTGTTTTCGGGCGCTGAGTTGGTGAATGATTTTTGAAAACACCTCTTTACCCACCCCGCTTTCACCGGTAATAAGAACCGAAAGGTTGGTCGAGGCGACCTGCTGTGCAATTTCAAGGGCCCGGTCCAATCGGCCCGAGCTGCCAATGATGCCAAAGCGGTTTTTTATCTCTTGAATCTGCATCTGCCCCAATTCAGTGGTTATTCGATGGAGTTGCCCAGTAAGGTAGCCGAGGTACAGCTGTGGATTTTAACCCGGACGTAATCGCCCGCTTTGTAGTGTTTTTTAGGAAACACCACCACCTTGTATTGCGAGGTGCGGCCAAACACGTCTTGGTCTGACTTTTTGCTTAGGCCTTCTACCAGCACTTCGACCTCCTTGCCCAATTCTTCTTCGTTGCGGCGCTTCGACCATTCGGTTTGCAGGGCAATGATTTCTTTTAGTCGGCGGTTTTTGGATTCGGCGGGCACATCGTCTTTAAATTTACGGGCCGCCAAGGTTTTGGGCCGTTCAGAATACTCAAACATGTAGGCGTAATCGTAGCCTACTTCGTTCATCAGCGAAACGGTGTCTTGGTGTTCTTCCTCGGTTTCTCCGCAAAATCCGGCAATAATGTCGGTCGAAATGGCGCAATCGGGCAAAATTCGGCGAATGGCAGCAATGCGATCCATGTACTGTTCGCGGTTGTAGCCTCGGTTCATGCGGTCAAGCACCGAGGTGCTTCCCGATTGAACAGGCAAGTGAATGTATTTGCAAATGTTGGAATACGCGGCCATAGATTCCAAAACGGCATCGGTCATGTCGCCGGGATTGGAAGTGGTAAACCGAACCCTAAGTTGGGGATTGATTTCGGCCACCATTCGAAGCAGCTTCGCAAAATTTACTGCATTTGATTGCTCTTCGGGGCTTAAAGCCTTGAATTCTTTTTTGGGGCCTCCGCCGTAAAACAGGTATGAATCTACATTTTGGCCCAACAAGGTAACCTCGCGGTAGCCGGCGTCGAACAAATCTCGGGCTTCCTGCAAAATGCTATGAGGGTCCCGGCTGCGTTCCCGGCCGCGGGTAAACGGAACCACGCAAAAGGAACACATGTTATCGCAGCCGCGCATAATGCTGATAAAGGCCGAAATTCCATTTCCGGTAAGCCGCACCGGGCTAACATCGGCATAGGTTTCTTCCAGCGAAAGCAGCACGTTAACGGCTTTTTGACCGCTTTCCACTTCGGCGATTAGGGAGGGTAAGGCCCGGTAGGCATCGGGGCCTGCCACCAAATCGACCAGTTTTTCTTCTTCCAGAAACTTGTCTTTCAGGCGTTCGGCCATGCAGCCTAGCACGCCCACCACCAAAGAGGGTTTGCCTTTTTTAAGGTGTTGGAGTTCCCGCAGCCGGGTGCGGACCCGTTGTTCAGCGTTTTCGCGAATGGCGCAGGTATTCAGCAGAATAACATCAGACTCGTACAGGTTGCGTGTGGTTGAAAATCCGTTTTCGGCCAACAGGCTGGCCACAATTTCGGAATCGGAAAAGTTCATTTGGCACCCATAGCTTTCCAGGTACAGTTTTTTGCCCGCGCCCTGTTCGCTATTCAAAAGAAGGGCTTCGCCTTGCCGGGATTCGTCTAGGGGTTCCTGTGGATGTTTCATGGGTGGATTTGCCTCAAAATACAAAGGTAGGAAATCCGCGGCTAGTGGCTGCAATCCCGCCCACAATCCATAATCACAAACCCCACCTTGGCAAGGGTAGCCACGCATGCACGAATATTTTTTGATTAAATGGGTTGCGCCGCCAAGCCCTGAAGGGGCGAAATACCCTAGCACAGGGTGTAGCCCTGTGTTTTTGTTCATGCGTGTTTTCGTTCGTTTGCGTATTTGTTCGCGCATTTGCGCATCCGTACATCCGTTCGTTCGCACATTCGTTCGTTTGTGCATTCGTTCATTCGTGTTTTCGTACGTTCGTACATCCGTTTGTGCATTCGTTCAGGCATGCCCGCAACCGACCATTCTTGGTTGACCTAATCACGCCGTTGTAGCCACGAATGCTCACCAATTCTTAAGCCCCAAATGCCCAAATCTTTCATTGAAGTCCCACATTTAACCCATTATTTCATTATCTTTACACTCCCTTCAAAACGCATAGAAATAAATCAAGGTTCATGCAGCCTGTTACGATGGTGTTTCCGTTTTTTCCCTTCAAAAGAAGGAAAGGTCTTATTCTTAAGGTAGGGGCTTTTTTTCTGCTTTTCCCCTGTTTGCTTCAAGCTCAGTTGGTGTTTCAAAAAACCTTCGGAGGTCCTCAAAACGAGTATTTTAATCAAATTAGGACCTTACCCTCGGGAGGTTACGCCTTGGCGGGGGCCTCTGCTTCGGGCAGTGCCGGCGAACGCGATTATTGGATTCAAACCACCGACCAGGCTGGAAATGCCGTGTGGAGCCGACAAGACGGAACCTCGGCCCGAGATATCGCCTGGGACATTAGCCTACTTCAAAACGGAGATTTTTTGCTGACCGGAGCCAGCCTTAACGCACCCCCAACCCTAGACGATGGTTTTTTTGGGCGCTACGACGCCACTGGAAATCCAGTATGGACCCGTGGCTTTGGAAGCAATACCACCGACGACGAATTCTTTAAAGGACAAGCCATTCAACCTGCTGGCTTTGCCTTTTGCGGATTTGCCAATGGATTTGGAGGACAGGTTAACATGTCTTTAGCCATAACCGACCCCTTGGGTAACATACTTTCGGTTAGCCATTTCGGCGAAGCAGGCTTTGAATACGCTTACGATTTTGAACAAACCAGCGACGGAGGATTTATTTTGGCTGGAAGAACCTCAAGCTTCGGTCCGGTTAACGACGCTTACGTCGTGAAGGTCTCGGCACTGGGTTTGGTCCAATGGGCTAAAGCCGTGGGCGGCGGCGGCGACGACCAAGCTTGGTCGGTAGAACAAACCGCCGACGGAGGATTTTTGTGCGGAGGTTTTACATCTAGCTTTGGCAACGGCGAAGAAATGTGGGCCTTTAAACTCGACGCATTGGGAAATCTGGTTTGGTCAAGAACCTTCGGACTGCCCTCGGCCGACAGAGCCTATATGGCCATGGAACTTTCCGGAAATCGGGTAGCCGTGGTGGGTTTTATAACCGGCGGGGCCGGAGGCAAAGATGCGGCTTTGGTTGTGTTGGATGCCAATCAAAATATAGCTTTCGCTAAAGCCTATGGAAGCGCTGGCGACGAAGAATTTATGGCCCTTGACTTACGCAATAACCCCTCAGGAGGCTTCGCTATGGCCGGATATTCTTCAGGTTTGGGAGCAGGCTTGCAAGATGGATTTCTGGTTGTTACCGACACCCTAGGAATTAGCGGCTGCCAAGAGTTGACCTTGCCTTTTATTGCTGCGGTAAACAACCCAAACATAGTAGGAACAGCCAGCATTTTCACCGGATTTACACCTCAGGTACCCAATCTGATTCCCGGCTTTCCGAATTTTCAACCTGCCTGCCTTTGTCAGGATTACCTGCCAGCCCAATTGCCGCAAGGCCCCGCCATGGTTTGTGCCTCGGCAACCGCCCAAAATTACCTGCAACCCCCCATCGAAGGCAATCCCACGTTCCAATGGGGCGCCACCGCGGCCACCCTTCTGCCTCCTACCAACGATACCCTTGTTTCGGTTTCGTTCGGTACCCAATCGGCTCAACTTTGGGTTCAGGCCAATTACGGAGGCTGCACTCAGGTAAACTTAGATACCTTAACCATCAACGTCAGTCAGTTGGCCGTGAACATTGTTGGTACCGATAGCTCCTGCGTAGGCGACCCTATTCAGCTTACCGCACAGGTTACGTTCGCCGTAGGAAACACGGCTTTTTCTTGGAACACCGGCGCCATATCGAACAGCGTTTCCTACAACCCCACCCAAACTACAGGTTATGGGGTTACTGTAACCGACGGAATGGGCTGCACCGCCACCGACACAACCACCGTTTTGGTTTTTCCTTTTCCCATCGTGAACCTAGGGCCCGACACCATTGCCTGCGCCAGCATAGCCTTAAATTTATCGGCCGGAAATCTGGGAGCCCAATACCTTTGGAGCACAGGAGCAACCACCGGCAGCATTGTTGCCGGAAATTTTGGAACCTATTGGGTTCAAGTTGAAAAAGACGGCTGTGGATCAACCGATACCTTGAACGTCTCTTTTGCCACTCCGCCCAAGGTGTCTATTTTGGCCGACACCCTTGTTTGCCCCAACGCCTTGATTGACCTGTTTGCCCAGGTCGATTCCGGCGTCAGCATCGTGCAATACCTTTGGTCCAACGGCCAAACTACGGCCCAGGCCTTGGTTATTCCTCAAACTTCTGACACCATTACCCTGCAAGTAACCGACAGCAACGGATGCCAAAGCACCGCCCGGCATTACTTAGATGTAATTCAGGTTGACCCCAACCGAATTTGGATTCCTAGAGCCTTTTCGCCCAACAACGACCTAATCAACGATTCCGTTTGGGTACACTTTTCTTTCCCTCAATTGGACCTTACCGAAGGATTTAATTTCACGATTTTTGACCGTTGGGGAGGTATTATTAAGGACTTCGATGGTCCCGATGATTCTTGGGATGGCAGAACGGCCGATGGCAGCGAAAGGCTGCCCGCCGGTTCCTATGCCTGGAGGTTATTTATTCGCAATGAGTGCTTTGAAGAGCCCGTAAACCGACTCGGAAGCCTACAGCTGCTTCGATGAATTACAAAGAGGTCGAGGCGTTTTTGTTTTCCAGCTTGCCCATGTTTCAGCGCATTGGTGCAGCCGCTTACAAGGCCGACCTAACCACAACCTTGGCATTCTGCGCCCATTTAAATCAGCCTCAGCAAACCTTCCCCAGCATCCACATTGCAGGCACCAACGGCAAAGGAAGCGTTTCGCATACCTTGGCCTCTGTTTTTATGTCGGCCGGATACAAAACCGGCCTGTTTACCTCGCCGCATTTGCTTTCGTACACCGAACGAATTAAAATCAACGGCCAAGAAATTGACCAAAACGCGGTGGTTGAATTTGTACTGCAAAACAAGGCGTTTATCGAAGATCAAAAACCCAGTTTTTTCGAAATGACCGCCGCCATGGCCTTTTGGCATTTCGCCCAACAAAAGGTCGATATCGCTATTGTTGAAACCGGTATGGGTGGGCGCCTTGATTCCACCAATGTGCTAAACCCTTTGCTTAGCGTTATTACCAATATAGGCCTGGACCACACCGAATTTCTTGGCCCCGACCTGCCCAGTATAGCCGCTGAAAAGGCTGGTATTATCAAGACCAACACACCCGTTGTAATAGGGCTGCGCCAACCCGAAACCCAGGCCGTTTTTCAAGCAAAAAGCAAGGAGCAGAAGGCTAGCCTCTTTTTTTCCGACGAACTTCTAATATGGTCTTCCGAAACCCATTCCATTTGGGCTTGGAATTTGACCCCCGCCCCGTTAAAAATGAACCTACCTTGCTCTGAACTCCATTTTCCGCTGGGTGGCTGGTACCAAAAAGAAAACGCGGCAACGGCCTTTGCCGCCCTGCAGGTTTTTGCCAATTTCTATCCCGATTGGAACCTAACTCCAAAGGCAATTCAAGACGGCTTTCAGAATATGGTTGCCCAAACCGGACTCCAAGGGCGCTGGGAAATAGTGAGCCAAAACCCTTTGGTTATTGCCGATACGGCCCACAATCCCCCCGGGTGGAAGGGCGCCATGGAACAATTGAGCCAGGCCGCCGCAGGCAAACCCATTCACATGGTTTTTGGACTGGTGCAAGGCAAAGACCTTAGCTCCATGCTCCAAATGATTCCGCAGCAAACCCAACTTTATTTGGCTTGCCCCGATGTGCCCCGTGGAATGCCCGTGGCCGAACTAGCTTCGCAAATTCCCAGTCGTTTTCAAGTGAACCTGTTGGCCAATTCGGTAGTTGAGGCCTATCAGGCTGCGCTGAACTCGGCGGGGCCCTCTGGTGTTGTTTACGTGGGAGGAAGCACCTTCGTGGTGGCCGACTTAATGAAGAAAAATTTCAGCTAACGTTTTCTTTGTACTTTTGCGCCGAATGAAATTAAAATCAAAAACCATTTCGACCGACGTTCTTCAGCGTTTTTTGCTAGAGGAGGAATTTAACTTGGAAAAGCTGCGTCGCGAGTCTTCAAGGTTTAATCCATTCTATCAATTAATGGGCAACAGCCAAGGAGCGCAACATTTGGTGTTTTGGAAATGGCTTTTAGACCCCAACCAAAACCACGGCTGCCGGGATTGGTTTTTGCGCAAGTTGGTGCTTTCGGCCTACCACATTCCAGCGGCCATAAAGAACCAGATTCAACTTTCAAACCACACCTACACCGAGGTGCACAACCAATACAACCACCAAGATTTGGTGATTGAAAACCGGCGGTCGGGTTGGGCTTTGCTTTTGGGGGCCGCTCCCGAAGAAGATTTGCCCATTGACCACCTGGCCATACAATATCAGCAGCATTCTCAGCGCGATTTTGCGCCCCAGTCTTATGTTCATTACATCTTGCTTGCCACAAGGCCCCACGAAACCCGCCGCTTGCCTGGAATGGATGGCTACGACACCATTTTATTCAACGAGGTGCACCAATGGCTTGCCGAAGGCTTAAACAGCCTAGAACTTGACGAGCCTGTGGCCCTTTTTATTGACCATTACAAACGGTATTTAAAATCAGAAGTTATGAGTGCAGGCAAAGAACTTCGCAATCTTGCCCAACAAATTTATTGGAAGCATAAGTCGGCCTTAGATTACATTCTGGCCAACCGACCCATACTGAACACCCCCGAACATTTTCAAGATGTGTTCAAGTTTTTCCGCGAAGACGACCGCTACGCTGCTTTGACCCCTCAGAAAGACGAAATCTTTCGTTTTTTGCCGGTGATTATTCAAGACAAGTTCCGCTATGGTTCGTATTCTTGGCACCACATGTACGAAATGTTCTGCCTTGAAATGGTGTTTGAAGAAGATGCCATTTTGGTGAAATTTACGTTTGGGGGCATTTGGCACAAAGACGCAGAGCGTAGGGAGTATTTGCAGCAACTCAAGGATTCAATGTTTGACACCATGCAGCGCTTCGAGTCGCTACAGCCATTTTTAAGTGAACGCGGACACAGCCGGGGCAAATACCCGGCCGTAGCTATATATCCCCTTATGCATCTTTCGGACCTAGAAGAGGCCGAGGGCGATTTTATGCAGTCTTTCTTGCATAAATTCGATGAGTTTGAACGTACGGTTCTATGGCCTTGGACCGAAGAAGTGAGCCAATACATTCCCGACCGGCCCGAGAATTCCTAAGCTTGCCTACCTTTAGGCAAATTTTAGGGAATGAGCATCATTGAATCACAGCGCGCACCCGAGCCGGTAGGCGCTTATCCACATGCCCGAAAAGTGGGCGATTTTATTTTTTACAGCGGAATGGGCCCCCGCAGCCGGGGCAAAAAAGAAATTCCTGGGGTTACCCTCGATGAAAATGACCATATTCTTGCCTACGACATCGAAGCCCAATGCCATTCGGTGTTTCAAAACCTTCAAGCGGTGGTTCAAGAATCGGGCGCTTCTTGGATGGACTTGGTCGATGTTACCGTGTTCTTAACCAACATGAAGGCCGACTTTAAAACCTACAACCGCATTTATGCCGAGTATTTCAAGGACAACCAACCTTGCCGTACCACCTTAGAAATTCTCAGCCTTCCAACTCCCATTGCCATTGAAGTAAAGGCCATAGCCTATGTGGGCTCCAAAGCGTAAATTCTGTCTTCTGTTCTTCGGGGCTTGCTTTTGCCTGTTCCAGACTCTTAAAGCACAGCCCACAACGGGTATTATTCGCGCTCAGCCTAGCCAGGCCGAACGCAAGCAAAAGGTTTTTGTAACGGGTGGCCCCGAGGTTTCGGTAACCCTACCTACCACCTTCGGCGAACGCCCCCGCAGTTTTAGCGGCGATACCCTTTGGGATGTTTCGCCCATGCTTCGGTACCGGTTTGGCGCCGCCGTACGCATTGATTTTTCAAAAGTTTTTGCCTTGCAAACGGGGCTGTATTATCATTCCCGCCGTTTTCAGGTTAGCGTAGGCGCAGCAGGCGGCATTCAGCAATCCTTCGATTCCTTGTATTTTCAAGAAGGCATCAATTACATTGGTTACGAATTGCCCTTAATGGCTTTATTTTACGCCCAATTGGGCAGGCAAGCTTTTTTGAACAATGCCGTAGGCATCAGCGTTGATTTTTATCCCAGCAGCACCGAAAAGCTAAACACCAACAGCGAGTTCAAGATTTTCAATGGTCGAAACAGCTGGATAGTTCCAGCTTTGCGCGCTTGCGTGGGCATTGAGTGGCGCACCGAAAACAGCGGAGCTTTTTACGTGGGCGGCACCTTTCAGCGGCCCATGTTTGCCCTAACCGACATGTTTATTGAAAGGCAAGAACCCACCGGTCCGATTGGTTTTCAAACCCAAGAAATCAACATTGGCGGGAGCTTTTTTAGCATCGATGTGCGCTACATTTTGCCTGCAGGCAAAGAGAATGCCTTTTTTGGCAAATCCACGCGCTAATCCACTTTTTTGGCCAATTTTTAAGGGGGCGGCAGCCGGGCTTTCCGGGCTACTCCGCGGTTGCCGAAAGGCCGGCCCAGCTGGTTTGCGGGGGCTCCTAAGGTCGCCTCCGCACCTAGCGGGCCAGGCTTCGGCATCCTTGCGGGGTAGCCTCGTCAATCCCTGCCGCTGGCGGCCTGATTCCCTAGGCTTACCCATTTGGAAACATGCTCGGGTTTTACACCCCGCGGCAGGGATTGACGCGGCTAGCTTGGCAGGGGCAGGTTGGCTGGCCAAGGAGCTGCACAGGAGCGACCTTGGGAGCTACCTGTTCAGCCCTTTGGCCCCAATCCTGTACTGCCAACTAGCAAGGAAAGCCCGGCGGCCGCCCCAAAAAACCAAATCATTGAGAATACACAAAACGTGAACAACCTTATTTTAAATTGAATTTTAAGATAGAATCCAGCTTAAAATCAATTCCTTTTTTTGATTTTTTATGGATTTAACAGGCCTTTGCCTTTTCGCTTGCCTATGCACCGCACCTGCAAACAATGGCAATTTTTCCCTGATGATAGATGAACTGCAATAAAACCAAATGTTAAACACGATTTAAGCCAATAAAAAGTTGGAAATATCATTTTGGTTTTTTTAACTTTAACCCCTCTAATGGTGTTTCATTAGAAAAGTAAACAAAAACCATTTATGAAGAAAACATTTACTCAAATGAAAAGGGGTGCCATGATGCTCCTTTTAGGGTTTGGTTTGGTGAGCGGCCTATCTGCTCAGTGTCCTACCCCCGCAGCCTTAAGTTCGGCGGCTACCTGCGGTCAGGCGGCCACCCTTACGGCTTCTGGTTCAACGGGTCTGTACCGCTGGTACAATCAGCCCAGTGGCGGTTCGGTGCTTGGCACCGGCGCATCGTTTACCACTC
>VGMT01000006.1 GCA_016866335.1 Bacteroidota bacterium
GGTAGGGATTGAGCAAGGTTGCCCGCAAGCCCGCTGGGGCAGCCCCCGGCAACCGCGGACAACCTGTGAAAGCCCGCAACCGCCCTTCAAATCATCCATTTTTCTCTGTAGTGGATTTTATTGCTGCACCTATCCGCTTCAATTCCCTTGCTTTTTGTAGTATTGGCTTTATTTTCACGGCTATGAATATGCGTTTTTTCTCTTTTTGTATAATACGGTTCAGGGTGCTATTGCTGGCATTTGGTTGTTTGGTCTTGGGTTCAGGGGCTGCACAGGCTCAAGAATTTAAGAAAACGGATGCGGAGGCCATCCGAGAGATTTACGACCGGGCTTTGGTAAAAGGAGCGGCGTACGAGAACCTTCGGCGCTTATGCAAAGAAGCTCCAGCGCGGCTTAGCGGCAGTGCAAATGCCGAAAAGGCGGTGCATTTAACTGCGCAGATGCTTAGAGAAGCTGGAGCCGATACGGTTTGGCTTCAACCTGTGATGGTTCCCGCGTGGGAGCGTGGTGAAACAGAGGCGATATTGAAAATTCCAGGAAATCAACGGCCGTTGGAGGCGGTTGCCTTGGGCGGCTCGGTTGGTACAAACGGGCAATGGTTGGAGGCAGAGGTAATTGAATTACCAGGGATTGAGGCATTGAAGTTGATTCCGGCCGATAAGGTTGCGGGCAAAATCGTGTTTTTAAACGAGCCTATGGAGCCGCGCAATGTGAACACCTTTGCTTCGTATGGGGCATGTGGAGGAAACAGGGTGTTTGGGGCCGATGAAGCAGGGAAAAAGGGTGCGGTAGCCGTACTGGTACGTTCTCTGACCCTAAGCCATGACAACCATCCTCATACGGGGGTTATGATTTACCGTTCGGAGTTGAAAATTCCGGGATTGGCCATTTCAACGGTGGAGTCAGCTAGGCTTTCGGAATTGTTGGCTGCTTCGGGTTCGGTGCGGGTGGGGCTGCGGCTAGGCTGCCGTGATTTAGGAATGAAACCCTCGTACAATGTCATTGGAGAGCTTCGTGGCAGGCAGTTTCCAAACGAAATCGTGGTGGCTGGTGGGCATTTAGATAGCTGGGATACCGGAGAAGGGGCCCATGACGATGGGGCAGGTTGCATTCATAGTATTGAAGCCTTGAGAATTTTAGCACAAATGCCTGTTCGCCCAAAGCGGAGTTTTAGGTGTGTGCTTTTTATGAACGAAGAAAATGGCGGAATGGGGGCTGAGGCTTATGCGGAATACGCCGATAAAGAGCAAGCCAAAGGAATTCGGCATGTGGCGGCTATTGAATCGGATCGAGGGGGGTTTACTCCGAGAGGGTTTTCGTACGATGCACAGGGAATGGGAGGCACCGCGGCAAAGCAATTTTTAGATCGATTTTCGGAGGCATTAACGCCTTATCAATTGCAATTAATTACCACCGAGGGTAGTGGTGCAGATGTTGGAAAACTGCAATCGACCGGGGCCGCTTTGTTTGGCTTTTTGCCCGATTCGCAGCGGTACTTTGATGTTCACCATGCCGAAACAGATCGGTTTGAAAACGTACATAAGCGGGAGTTGGAGTTGGGTGCAGCGGCAGTTACTTCATTGAGTTATTTGCTCTGCCAATACGGGATAAACGGTTCTGTGCCAGCCAAGAAATAAGTAAGCAATCCCATAAATAGGAGGGAATTCATTTTATGGTGGTTGGGTAGCCGATGAATCTGATTTTAGGGAGGAGTTTGGCTAGGGAGCGGCTTTCGTGGTTAGTGGGAAATGGATAGGCTATCTGAAACCGTTCCGCATAGGTTTGAAACCTGCCATTCCAAGGAGTAGGGCTCGCCCATTTGGCCTGAAAAGGAGCTATTGAATTGGGTTGGATTGGAAACTTGTCCATTTTGGCCCGTCAAGACCGACCAGCTTCCAGTACCGGTGGCAGGGGGTGTTGCAGCTAGGTTTAGCAAATAGCGCGTAGCGCAGCGGATTAAAATATTGTCCAGGCGGTGGAAATCATTTAATCCCCCGCAATAGCCGGTAAAGCCCCATTTCCAGGTGGATTTATTGGTGTTTGCCCAGGCCGAAGGCAAGGCGGTGGGACCTAACACCAGGCTGTTGTTGATCCAAACCCCGGTTAATCCGGCGGAATTTAGTTCAATTTTAACGGGTACCGTCATGTTTCGCCATGAAAAGGGCTGAGAAAAGGCCAATTGAACGTTGTTGTAACTAACGCTAATTCGATTGCAATAGCTGGAATTGTTGTAAGAGCAGAAATCTACAGCCAATACCTGGCTTGCCGAGGTGTTGTTTAAGACATTTACCATTTGCAGAGAATCGCCAAAAATAACGGTATGACCATCGGCTCCAGAGCCGCCCCCGTGGTACATATCAAAATAGACCTCGTAGTTTTCGGAGCTAGGAGACGGGGAGGCGTGCTGTAGAACCACCCTGCCGGTGGTGTTGGATTGATTGGGAGTAAGCTGCAATAGCCCGCTGGTAACGGTGGCGGTTCCGGCCATGCTTACGTTGGGCGGCACCTGATTGTTGTTGAAGTCGGCTTGAAAAACGGTGTCCCATTGGCTGATGGAAGGGTTGGAGGGTTGGCCTGCCACGGCAGGGCTGGGTTGGGGTTGGCAGATGCCACAGACCTCAGACCAATACGTTCCTGTATAAAAATTCAAGCAGTTCGATTGGACGTTAAAAATCATCAGGCCAATGGCGGGTTGAACAATGGAATCTCGCTGAGCCGTGGTAAGACGTGGAGGTAAAAATCCGCGGTTTTGAGCCCGTATTTCGAGCAGGGCCGAAGAATCGGGTTGGGCAGGTGGGGTGCCACCAATCAAAACGCCTTGAGAAATAAGGGCACTGCAAGGGAAAAGACTAAAGAAAAGCAACAGAATTCGGACCATAAAACAACAATATTTACCAAAAATAGAAAAACGAACGAAACGTTGAGATTAAGAAACCGGGTAGGGGCTTAATTTCGTAGGATGTGTTCCGGTTTTGCGGCAGGCGGGTTAACGTATTGTTCTAAAAATCAGGGATTGTTGCGATGCCAAGGTTTGCGAATTTTGAACTTGACACATTGGTTTGACCTTCGTACTTTTGTGGTGTCGAAGTTGCCCCGGCGTTTACTTAATTTGAAACGCGATGCTCGTAAAAATTACTGGGGCGGCTTTGTATGGTATTGAGGCCATTCCCATCACACTTGAGGTACATGCAGCCGATGGATTTCGGTTTTATTTGGTAGGACTTCCTGACAATGCCGTTAAGGAGAGCGAGCGTAGGATAGAAGCGGCGTTGCACCATAGCGGATTCAAACGACCGGGAAAGAAAATCACGGTAAATATGGCTCCCGCCGACATTCGAAAAGAGGGTGCGGCATACGATTTGCCTATAGCCTTGGGAATGTTGGCTGCTTCGGGGCAAATTCCAGCCGAGCCCCTAGGGGCCTGCTTAATTATGGGGGAATTGTCGTTGGATGGAAGCATATTGCCCATTCGAGGGGCATTGCCTATGGCCTTATTGGCGGCCAAATTGGGTTTGAAAACAGCGATATTGCCCCATCAAAATGCCAAAGAGGCCTCGGTGGTTACCGAAATAGAAATTAGGCCTGCGGTTCATTTAAGGCAGGTGTGTGAGGAATTAATGGGGCAAAGGCCTGTATCTGTTCAAGTTGCCGATTCCTTGTTGTTGAATGAGGTCCCAAGTTTTGGGCCTGATTTTTCTGAGGTGAAAGGGCAGCAAGGAGTAAAGCGGGCCATGGAAGTGGCGGCAGCTGGGGGGCACAACATGCTGATGATTGGTCCGCCGGGAAGCGGAAAGACCATGCTGGCGAAGCGTCTACCGGGCATCTTGCCTCCCATGACCCGAGATGAGGCCTTAGAGGTTTCGAGGATACACAGTGTAGCGGTGGGAAAAGGCCAAAGTGGACTTTTGACGCATCGGCCTTTTCGAAATCCCCACCACACCATATCTGAAGTGGCGCTGACCGGTGGGGGTAGCCAGCCCAAGCCGGGCGAAATTTCCTTGGCCCACCATGGGGTGTTGTTTTTAGATGAACTTCCTGAATTTAAGCGGACCGCTTTGGAGGTCATGCGGCAACCCTTAGAAGACAGGGTGGTGGTGATTGGGCGATCTAAGATGACGGTGAGTTTTCCGGCAGGCTTTATGTTGGTTGCCGCCATGAACCCATGCCCCTGTGGGCATTACAACAATCCTCAAAAGGCCTGTGAATGTGGTAAAATCACCATTGAGCGTTATTTAGGAAGAATCAGCGGCCCATTGATGGATCGAATAGATGTTCAATTGGAGGTGGTTCCTGTGGAATTGAAGGAATTGATGGATGCGCCCAGCCAGGAAAACAGCGCGAGTGTTCGGGATCGGGTGGTTCGGGCGCGGCTGTATGGTTTAGGCCGGCGGCAAGACAAGTCGGTTTACTACAATGCCCAAATGAGTCCGGCGCAGGTTCGTGCAGAATGCCAACCCGATGCGGGCGGGAAGCGCTTGTTGGAATTGGCCATGACACGGATGCAGCTTTCTGCTCGGGCCTACGACCGCATTCTTAAAGTGGCCCGAACTATAGCCGATTTAGAGGCCTCGGCACGGATTGAACAACAGCATGTGGCCGAGGCGATTCAATACCGGAGTTTGGATAAGGGGAGTTGGGGGAGGAAGTAAACAGTTTACCAAGGCCTTTCCTTCAGTCCACCGCCACCCAGCCCATCTGTCCATACTGCGCCGGCACCCTCCCCACATCTGCGCCAAAGTAGGTGGGGTCGCAATACACCCACTGCCGCCCCTTGTACTTAAGAACATCCATGCCCGGTTCGGGTTCCAGCGCCACGGCCAAGGCCAAATGGTTTGGAAATCGCAGCCCAATGGTTTTCCAATTGGTGAAGGTTTGAATCAGCCGGTTTAACAAAAAGGAACGGTCCTCGCAATCGGCATAAGGATAATCCAGGGTTTCTTCCGTCAGGCAAAATTTTTCCTTTCCAAATTGCTCCTGGTCGGTTTGGTACGGAATTCCCTGCAATACCAAGGCGTGTAAAAACCTTAGTTTATCCATAGGCTTTGCAAATCGGCTGAGTTCATTGGCTATTTTTTGGTGGTTGGCCTCCGACAACCAAGGCTCGGCAGCCCGGTTGCTCAAATAAAATGGAATGTCAGATTGTGGCAACGAAGCATACAGTTGTACCCGCCCAGGATTGTAACTCAAGGGCAGTTTGTACGAATTGCCAAGAACCTGAAAAGCAAACAACCTTTCTTTGCCCGCGCTGTTTACCTGCACCGCCCCTAAATTTTTAAATTCAATGGGCCGGGTTGCGAAACTGTTTTGGTTTTGATAGGTATAATACGGTTTGGCAGGAGCTCCCTCGGGCATAAGGTACCGTTTCCCGTCTTTTTCTAAGAATCGGCCATATACCTTTTCGGCAAAACACAGGCCGGCATATACTTCTCGATCGGAATACATTAAAATGGCGTCGTAGCCCAGTTGAGTTAGGTAAAACCATTCAAAAACGGCTGCTTGAGCAGGGTTGTGGCCTAGTTTCCCTGAAAGCTTGCGAATAAGCAAGAGCAATGCCCAGTCGTTTAGATTGAATTTTTTTTGGGAAGCTTTAAAATACCCCAGCAGCTGTTCTTGGTCGCTGCCAATCCAACGGGCGTAGGCCGCCGCAATCGTTTTGTCGTTGATGGGGCCTTGGGGGGCATCAAAACCCGGTGTTGTCGAGGGCATATACCAATCCCAACCAAAGGCCTGAATTTTTTCTAAGCCAAGATCTCGAAAGGCCGCTAATTCTTTAAACTCATCTTCTTTTTTCTGGGGAGCGGGCTTTACTTCGGGAAGGTTGGCTTGGGCTGGCTCTACGGGAATAGGGGGAGCTTTTGTCGGTTTGGGTTCTTCTACCTGAATGCGGTCATCCTTTTCCCGGTTTTTGATGGGGGCATTTGTTTTTTCTTTTTTGGTTTTGTCTATCAGTTGAACTTCCCCTTGTTTTTTTTCTTCCGCTCTGGGAGGTTCGACCGGTTTGGGGCGCGGGTAGGGAGAGCTGATTTTTTTGCTTTCGGCCTCTTTCCATTCCCTGTTCAGCATGGCGTTAAACGCCTTGTTGGCCGCCTGCCTCAGGGAGTCCATTTCCTGTTCACGGCGTTCGGCAAACTTCTGGAAAGAGGCCTGCTGTTGCCGAACGTAGCGTTCGTATTCCGATTCGTTTTTTGTGGGAGTCTGTGCCCAGACCGAAAGGCTGGACAGCATAAGCAAAAACAGAAAATTAAAACGGATAATCGTGGCCATTATTCAAAGGTGATTTTGAAGGTAAGAGGTTTTTCTTCTCTCAAAATCCGTACCGTTGTTTGGTCTCCCTTTTTGAATTTTCCGAGTGCGGCCATATAGCCATAAATGTCGTCAATGGGGTGTTCGCCCAATTGAAGCAGCACATCGTTTTTTTGTAGGCCTGCCAGAGCTGCGGGCTTTCCTTCTGTAACCCCAGAAATCCGCATGCCTTTTTTCTCCCAAGCGTAATCGGGGACCACCCCTAGGGTTACTTTGAATTTGCTTTTTCCTTGTTCCGGGGCTTTGGTTTTGCTAAACGGAAGCGCATCGGGAAGGTGGGCAATGATTTGAAGCATGTAGTTTCCGATATCGGTCATGCCCCGGTAATTAAGGGTATGGGGGTCGTCGCTGGGTTTATGGTAATCGTCGTGGGTGCCTGAAAAGAAATGCAGAACGGGCAAGTCTTGCAAATAAAACGAAGAGTGGTCTGAAGGACCTATTCCGCTTTCGCTGGTTTTGATGTTTAATTCGGAAGGTTTAAGGCTGTCAAGTAGGGCGGCCCACCGAGGAGAGGTGCCAGCGCCATGAACTTGAAGGGTTTTTTCTTGGGGGTCTAAGCGACCAACCATATCCATATTGAACATGGTGAGTAGGCCTTCCCGTTGAAAGGCAGGACCTTCCACAAAGGCTTTTGATCCTAAGAGCCCAAGTTCCTCGCCAGAGAATCCAATAAATCGGTAGTTGAAGCGCAAAAACCGTTGGTCTTTGGTTTGAGCCAGAAAGCGGGCCAATTCAAGCATTAAGGCGGTGCCAGAGGCATTGTCGTCGGCGCCGTTGTGGATGGCCTTTTCGCCTCGGTACAGGCTGCCGCGTTCTCCCCAGCCCAGGTGGTCGTAGTGGGCCCCAACGATTAGGGTAGGCAGGCTTTTGTTTCGGGTTAAATCGGCCACCACATTGTGTCCGGTTTTTTTGATGCGGTTTAGGGAGCTGTTTATCCAAACCAAGGCAGGTTCTTTGGATTTGGGCAGGTTTTCGGTGCAATACCAAACGGGAATTGGCATAGCATGTACGTGGGGGTCTATGGTTTTTGAAGGGGCATCGTCAGGGGTTCCGCCGTAAAATACCACAGCACCGGCTCCGCGTTGGGCGGCCAGCCGGGCGCGTTCCAGTAAGGTCCAGCGCGAAAAGTCGGCATGGGGGTTGGTGCCCTTGGGAATGCCGGCCTGAATGAACACCACCTTTCCCTCTAAATCGGAGATCGATTGGTAATCGGAATGTCCGTTGGCTGTATCTTCAATTCCAAAGCCCAAATTCAGGGTTTTTTTCCCAGCCACCACGGCCGTTCCGCAGCCTGAAATGGGGTAAGCGTTAAGGGCGATTCGCTTTCCTTTTGCTTCCCATTCCATCAAGGCGGAGGGACTTGCCTGAATTTCCCAGGTAAATTCAAAGGCTTGGGTGAATTTGCCCTCTGAAGCAGGGGTTAGTGACCATTGTTTGAACTTATCCGATAAGAAATCGAAGGCCAATTTTTCGCCTTGGCTGCCAGTAAGTCGGCCTTCAAGTGCATCGGATGCCAGGTATTCAACCCATTGTTTTAATCGGCCGTCGGAATCGGGTTGTAGGAATTGAGCTTTGAGGGCATGCGCCCCCCAAAGCGGCAAAAGGGCAAAGAGCAATCGGGCAAAACACACCTTCATAAGGTAAAGGTAGGGAATGTTCTTGAGTTCAAGTTTACTCGGAAATAGCATAAAATGGGCGGGTTCAACGGAAGTGAATAGCAAGGGAGTGCATTAAAATGAACCAAGGGGGTTTGCGGCAGGGATTGAACCGGGTAGCACGCCAAGTTGGCGGGGCCTGGCCCGCGAGGTGCGGAGGCGACTTTAGGAGCCCCCGCAAACCCGCTGGGCCAGCCCCCGGCAACTGCGGACTACCGGAGAAAGCCCGGCTGCCGCCCCAATTCAAAAAACGGAACAGAAAAAAGAAAGGGGCGAAATAAAAAAGCCCTGCAACAAACCGTTGCAGAGCTTTTTGTACCCGGGGCGGGACTTGAACCCGCACGGACATCACTGCCCACAGGATTTTAAGTCCTGCGTGTCTACCGATTCCACCACCCGGGCAATTCGGTGGGCAAAAGTACAAAAAGGTTTCTGTTCCTCTTCTTTATTTGAAATTCATTTTGTTACTTTTGTGGAAAATGAAGCAGAAACACCTTCTGTTTTTATGTTAAAGTAAAGATTATCAAGAATGTACTGGACTTTAGAACTGGCTTCCTACCTTGAAGATGCACCTTGGCCCGCGTCAAAAGACGAGTTGATTGACTTCGCTATGCGCACCGGTGCCCCAATGGAAGTCATTGAAAACCTTCAGGAATTGGAAGACGATGGTGAGTTGTTTGAGGCCATCGAGGATATTTGGCCCGATTATCCCACCAAAGACGACTTCTTCTTCAACGAAGATGAGTATTGATGAAAAGCACCGAAAGGTGCTTTTTGTTTTTTAAGCCTTTTATATAGGCAATTTACCTGTTTTTCCCTGCCAACCTTTACCTTTGACCTTGTACATCAATCAAACGTAAAACCTCATGGGTATAATTGATCGTTTCTTGGCCTCTTTGCTCGGTGGTGGTAAAAACAGGAAAGACGTAAAGGAGCTGGAAGTCATTGTTCAGCAAATAAATGAAGCGTGGCAGCCCCTACAAAACCTAAACAACGATGCATTTCGCGGCAAGGTAGCCGAGCTAAAATTGTCCATTCGTCAAGAAATTTCAGGGCATCAATCCAAAATCGAAGAATTGGTTTCTAAAGCTGAATCAGGAAGAGCAAGCGACGAAGAAAAGGAGCAATTGTATGATTTGGTAGAAAAAGAGGAAAAACTTCTGCAGGAAACCCTAAAAAACGTCTTATTTGCTTCTTTGCCACAGGCCTTTGCTATGGTAAAAGAAACGGCGAATCGCTTTAAAAACAATCCAGATCTCAGGGTTAAGGCCAATGATTTTGACCGGTCTATCGCTAGCAACAAAGGATACATTAAAATTGAAGGAAGCGGTGAAGAGGCCGTGGCCATTTGGCCCAATCGCTGGCCTGCTGCAGGCAACGAAATTGTTTGGGACATGTTGCATTACGATGTGCAGCTTATTGGTGGTATGGCCTTGCACCAAGGGAAGATTGCCGAAATGGCAACGGGCGAAGGAAAAACGCTGGTAGCTACCTTGCCTATTTTTCTAAATGCCTTGTCGGGAAGGGGGGTGCACGTTGTAACCGTGAACGACTATTTGGCAAGGCGCGACTCGGAATGGATGGGCCCTATTTTTGAATTTCATGGGTTAACCATCGATTGCATTGACCGGCATCAACCCAATTCAGACGCCCGCCGGCAGGCCTATTGCGCCGATGTGGTGTATGGAACCAACAACGAATTTGGGTTTGATTACCTGCGCGACAACATGGCCACGCACCCCGACCAACTGGTTCAGCGCGTTCACCAATTCGCCATTATTGATGAGGTGGACTCGGTGTTGATTGACGAAGCGCGGACCCCCCTGATTATCTCTGGCCCAACCCCTCGAGGCGAAAACCAAGAGTTTTTGCAATTAAAGCCTTTGGTTGAAAAGCTGGCCACGGCACAGAAAAAACTCATCAACACCCAACTTTCTGACGCCAAACGCATTCTAAATACCGAGTCGGCCAGCAAAGAAGATAAATGGAAAGCCGGCGAATACCTGCTCCGTGCCCACCGCGGACTTCCGAAAAACACCGCTCTAATCAAGTTCCTTTCTGAATCAGGCATGAGGGCCATTCTGCAGAAAATGGAAAACCATTATCTGCAAGACCAACAAAAGGAAATGCCCAAAATTGACGACGAACTTTTCTTTGTTATCGACGAAAAAAGCAATTCGGTCGATTTAACCGAAAAGGGACTTCAATTGATTAGCCAAGGATACGACGACGAAAACTTCTTCTTGATTCCAGATATTGCGGCCGAACTTTCTCAAATTGACATTCAGCACCCGGACCCTCAGCAAAAACTGCAGAAAAAAGATGAGCTGATGCGCGATTTTACCATAAAATCAGAACGCATTCACACCGTAAATCAGCTGGTAAGGGCATACACCTTGTTCGAAAAAGACACCGAGTACGTGGTTATGGAAGGCAAGGTGAAGATCGTTGACGAACAAACCGGCCGTATTATGGACGGACGCCGCTATTCCGACGGTTTGCACCAAGCCATTGAAGCCAAAGAAAACGTGAAAATCGAGGCGGCCACCCAAACCTATGCCACCATTACCCTGCAAAATTATTTTCGGATGTACCAGAAGCTGGCCGGTATGACTGGAACAGCCGAAACCGAAGCCAAGGAATTGTGGGATATTTACAAGCTAGACGTGGTGGTTATTCCTACCCACCGCCCCATTCAGCGCAAAGACAAAGACGACTTGGTGTATAAGTCCAAACGCGAAAAGTACAACGCCGTTATTGATAAGGTAAAGGAATACGTCGATGCCGGCCGCCCGGTGCTGGTAGGAACCACCTCGGTCGAAATTTCAGAATTGCTCAGCAGAATGCTCAAAATGGCGGGCATAAAGCACCAGGTATTGAACGCCAAATTGCACCAAAAAGAGGCCGAAATCGTTGCTGAGGCAGGAAAGGCGGGTACCGTTACCATTGCCACCAACATGGCTGGCCGGGGAACCGATATTAAGTTGGGACCCGGAGTCAAAGAAGCCGGCGGCCTTGCCATTATTGGTACCGAGCGCCACGAAAGCCGGCGTGTTGACCGACAGTTGCGTGGCCGTTCAGGTAGGCAGGGAGACCCCGGTTCTTCCGTTTTCTTCGTGAGTTTAGAAGACGACCTGATGCGTATTTTTGGGTCTGAACGCATGGCCAAAATCATGGACCGCATGGGATTGAAAGAAGGCGAAGTAATTACCCATTCCATGATTACCCGCTCCATCGAGCGAGCCCAGAAAAAGGTAGAAGAAAACAACTTCGGAATCCGCAAACGCTTGCTTGAATACGACGATGTGATGAACCTGCAACGCGAGGCCATTTACAAGCGCCGCCGAAATGCCCTGCACGGGAAACGCATCGGTTTAGATGTTTCAAACATGCTGTACGATTTGTGCGACCAAGTTGTCGAACAGGGATACAGCAACCGCGATTTGGAGGAATTCCGTTTGGAAGCCCTACGGAAATTGGGAGTTGACCTGAACATTTCCGAGGCGGAATTCCTTGAAGGTAAAGCGGAGGAACGGTCCGCCCATCTGTTTGAAGAAGCCTACAATGGCCTTAACCGCAGAATGGAGGGCATTCGTGCCGCCGTTTGGCCCGTTCTGGAACGCGTGTACTTAGAAGAAGGCTCCAAGTTTGAAAACATTATGGTGCCCCTAACCGACGGACAACGCATGATTCAAATATCCGTCCCCCTTAAAAAGGCTTATGAAAATCAAGGCCGTGAAATCATCACCACCATTCAAAAATCCATTATTCTGGCTCTGATTGACCTGCACTGGAAGGAACACCTGCGCGAAATGGACGATTTGAAAAGCAGCAGCCACCACGCCTCGTACGAGCAAAAAGACCCGCTGTTGGTGTACAAACAAGAAGGGTTTAGTTTGTTCCAATCTTTTTTGGCCAAATTGAACGACGAAGTATTGTCTTTCCTTTTGCGGGCGGGCATTGCTCAAGACCGCCCTGCGGCACCTTCGCGCCCCGCACCCGCGCCCGCACCACTAAAAGCTTCAAAGGCCGATTTGGCTTCCTCTAATCCCCTGCCCGTTCCAACCGGTTCAGACGAACTGCCTAAGGCTCCCGTCCGTACTGATGAAAAAATTGGGCGAAACGACCCTTGCCCCTGCGGATCCGGTAAAAAGTTTAAAAGCTGCCATGGGCTAAATTCCGGAGGAGTCGGCTACAGCGGCAGTTTCTTAAATTAATTCAAGCCCATGCAGAAAATTAAATTTGGAACCGACGGCTGGCGCGCCATTATTGCCGAGGATTTTACCGTCGAAAATGTGAATCGGGTCTCGGTGGCGGTCGCCAAATGGCTCCTTCAACAGCCCAACCTGAACCCCAGTATTGTTATAGGTTACGATTGCCGCTTTGCCGGGCTGCGTTTTATGCAAGAAGCCGCGGCTGTTTTTCACCAATTTGGAATTAAAACCTTTACGGCTCCCGGACCCGTTAGCACCCCTATGGTCTCTATGGCCACCCGCGAGCTGCAGGCCGGATTGGGAGTGGTTATCACGGCCTCGCACAATCCCCCTTCGTACAACGGTTACAAACTGAAAGGACATTTTGGAGGGCCGCTTTTGCCCCACGACATTCAAGCCATCGAGGATTTAATAGATCAGCCGGTTTCAGCAAGCTGCTGCGAATCTCAGGTTGAAATGTACGGCATGCAGGCCTTGTACGCCCAGGCATTGGAGTCGGAATTTGACCTGCAGGCCATTCGAAACAGCTCCTTCCGCTTTGCCTACGACCCCATGTTCGGAGCCGGGCAATTCGTTATGCGGCAGGTGTTCGGTTCTTCGGTCTTGCATTTTAACAGCGAATGGAATCCGCTGTTTGGGGGCAAAGCGCCTGAACCCATTCTGCGTAATTTGATGGACTTTCAGCAGCTTATTCAATCGGAAAAAAACATCGACTCAGGACTGGCCACCGACGGCGACGCCGACCGCATTGGGTTGTTCAACAAATCGGGCGACTTTATTGATTCCCACCACATTATTTTGCTGTTGATCCACTACATGGTTGCTTACAAGGGCATGTCGGGCAAGGTTGTGGCCGCTTTCTCGGTTAGCCGAAAGCTGGAAAAACTGTGTGCCCACTACCAACTTGAATTGCACACCACCCAAATTGGATTTAAACACATTACCGGGTATTTTTTGACCGACGATGTGCTTTTGGGCGGGGAAGAAAGCGGAGGCATTGCCATTAAAGGCCACATTCCTGAGCGCGACGGAATTTGGATGGGATTGGTCATTTGGGAATTCATGGCCAAATCGGGCAAGTCGCTCGACGATTTAATCCAAGAGGTGTACTCCATTGTAGGTCCGTTTAACTACGACCGCCGCGATTTGCACCTGACCGAAAACCAAAAACAAACGGCAATGCAGCGCTGCGCTGCTGGCCTTGGCAGCCTTGGCAGCTGGAAGGTTGAAGGCATAGAAACCATAGATGGATTTAAGTTTTTGTTGCCCAACGACGCTTGGTTGCTGGTTCGGGCCAGTGGTACAGAACCCGTGCTGCGGTTGTATGGAGAAACCGATTCGGCGCTAAACACTCAAGCTTTGCTTGATGCCGCAGAAAAGGCGCTGATTCCCAGCAACGAATAGGTTAAAAGAAGCGGTAAAATCCCGCCAAAACGGCAAGTCCAATAACGGCTATTCCCACTCGGCGCACCCATATCATTTGCTTATTCCAGGTCGTATTCCCCTGGTCGTATAAATGATCGTTAAGGCCCGACATACGTTCATACATCGTTTCTCCATGCAGCAATGGGTCCCGCCCCCCTTTGCGAAAAACAGCTCGCTTTCGTTGCTCTAAAACCTCCGGGTCCTTGCTAACGTCGTAATACATAGGCTTATAGCCAAATCTTCGCGGAGCCTGAGCCTTAAAAATGCTGCGTCCCAAAAATGACATGTTCAAAGGTACAGAAACAGGCCGAGGTTATAAAACAGTTGG
Source organism: Bacteroidota bacterium (assembly GCA_016866335.1). Lineage (GTDB taxonomy): Bacteria > Bacteroidota > Bacteroidia > CAIKAF01 > CAIKAF01 > CAIKAF01. Next base: position 13,926 of record VGMT01000006.1, read on the forward strand.
ACGGCATGATTTTAGGTGTTTTGGGCGGCAGCCGGGCTTTCACAGGTTGTCCGCGGTTGCCGGAAGGCGGGCCCAGCGGGCTTGCGGGGGCTCCTAAAGTCGCCTCCGCGCCACGCGGGCATGGCTCCGGCACCCTTGCGGGCAACCTTGTTCAATCCCTGCCGCAAGCCACACTTTGCCCTTTAATGGCATTGATAGGCAAGGGATAAGATGCAATGGCATGATATTTAACATGCCATTCTTTATGTTTCCTAAACCAAGTTGCTACCTTTGAATGAAAACGACCATTTTATGAAATCACTTTCATTGTTGGTATTGGCGCTTATCCCTGCCATTTTTGTTTCTTGCAACCGTGAAAATTCCGATACGGTTCAGCAAGATTTGATCCACCAATCTTACACTCTTGTGTACAACGGAACAGAAGATAAAACCTATGCCCGAGCCTCTTATAGATTCAGCAATGCCTTTGGCACCTTGCTCTTTTTAAGCGGCGGAGCCAATGTGCAATTCAATGGAGTGCCAATGGATTGGAAAAATCTGTTGGCCTACTATGAACTGGAATTTCCCGGCAATCTAACAAATGGGGTTTTTGAATACACCGACGCCGACGGCAATTTGTTTACCAATCCTGTTACTCAGGTCGATTCGATTGCATTCCCCTCTACGTTTACCAATCTAACCAAGAACGGCAGCAGCGCTTCTTTTAATTGGGTAGGGCCTGTTTTGGTAAACGGCCACGATGTGTTGGTAACCATAGACGGAACCTTTGAATACGACACTCAATTGTTCTCTTCAACCAATCCGAATGGCAACACCGTAATTCTAGAGGCTTACAAAATCAATGCACTTGGCCCCGGTATGGCAAACGCTTGGATGTATAGGAATTTCACAACAACCCTAACCGAAGCCACCAGCGCCGGCGGCTCGGTAAGTTCTCGGTTTGAAGCCCCGAAAACCCAGATTTCGGTTCAATAAACCTAAGGCTATTTTCTATCTTTGCCATCAATCCAATTTGAAATGGCAGAGCGCATTCTTATTATCGGTTCCAACGGGCAAATAGGCACTGAACTGCTCCTGGCTCTTGGCAAACAATATGGTCCCGATGCCGTGGTGGCCTCAGACCTTCGGTTTTCTCAGACCATGGCTGGCCCTCACGTAGTTCTTGACGCTATGGATGCCCAAGCCGTGTATCAAACGGTAAAAAATCAGGGAATTACTCAAATTTATCTTTTGGCGGCCATGCTTTCGGCCACCGCCGAAAAATTCCCTCAAAAGGGCTGGAGTTTGAACATGGATACCCTTTTCACCTGCCTGGAATTGGCAAGAGAAGGCCATATTAAAAAACTATATTGGCCTAGCAGCATCGCTGTTTTTGGGCCAACAACCCCCCGCAAAAATACACCTCAGGCCACCATTACCGAACCAAGTACCATTTATGGTATCTCAAAATTTGCCGGAGAACGCTGGTGCGAATGGTACCATTTAAAACACGGAGTTGATGTCAGATCCCTGCGCTATCCCGGCTTAATTAGCTACAGTTCTCCTCCCGGTGGCGGCACCACCGATTACGCGGTTGATATTTTTCATAAAGCAAAGTCAGAAGGCAAGTACACCTCTTTTTTGTCGGCCCACACCGCCCTTCCTATGATGTACATGCCCGATGCCATTAGAGCTACGTTGGAACTTATGAATGCCCCCGCAGAACAAGTTAAGCAACGCGGTTCGTACAATGTAGGGTCTTTAAGTTTCACCCCACAGGAGTTAAGTGCAGCGATTCAGAAACATATTTCGCATTTTCAAATAAGCTACGAGCCCGATTTTAGGCAACACATAGCCGACAGTTGGCCCAAAAGCATTGACGATTCTGCCGCCCGTGCCGACTGGGGCTGGAAACCCGAGTACGACCTTGATGGCATAGTCCTCGATATGCTCGCTAACCTTTAACCTTTTGAGAGCATCCGTCAAACAGAATCGTATGAAGGATCTCCAATATTGGATTGACAGGTTTCAAAACCCCGTTTCGCACCAAAACTGCATTGGACTTTTTGGATTTCCAGGCGAGGATTCCTTTGCCTTTTGCTCAACCTTACAATCTAGCCCTGAAATTACGGAACGCTGGATAGTCCACCCTTTTCAAACAGCCGGCGGGTTGCCAGGATTTTCTATCCCCGTTCAAGAAAAAATTCAACTCAATTCGGAAATGGGGCGCGCATTTTTGCCCTTAATCCAGGGATGGAGGTCCCCGTTCAACTACCACCAAACCAGCCGAGCCGAATTTTTACAGGGGGTTGCTTCCATTAAAAAAGGGTTGAAAAACTCAAGGGGAAAGGTGGTACTGTCCATGCGTCAACCCATTTCGTTGGGCGATTTCAATCCCATAGAAACCTTCTTTACCCTGCGTTCCCGTTACCCCCAAGCGCTGGTCTGGTTTTTAAGCTGCCCAATCTTTGGCACCTGGATAGGCGCCTCGCCCGAAGTACTAATTCAAAAAAACGGGTCATTGCTTGAAAGCTGGTCCTTGGCCGGAACCCGACACAACTCTTCTCCCAACTGGACTTCAAAGGAAAGGAGCGAACAAGTTATGGTTACGGAATACCTAAAAAAGGCTTTTTTTGACTTTGGCTTGCATCCAGAACTTCAGGCCGAACCAGAAGAAATACGAATGGGAGACCTGAAGCACCTGCGCACCCGTGTTATTGCAGAGGCAATGGATTCTTTCCCAAATTCCGAAGTGTCGCGCCTTGCCGCCCAACTGCACCCTAGTCCAGCCGTTGGAGCCTATCCGGCCCTGAACGTTTTTGAACAAATTCAAAAATTAGAAAGTCAAACGCGAGCCTACTACGCTGGATACCTTGGACTTCAACAAGAGGAGCGGACCCAATTCTATGTCAACCTGCGTTGCGCTGAAATTCAACAAAACACCGCCGTTTTGTTTTCAGGAGCAGGCATAACCTCTGAGTCCGACCCCGAAGCTGAATGGACTGAGGTTCAACGCAAAGCGGCATTGCTTTGGGCTTGCTTGCCTTGTAATGGACAAGAAAAAAGTCCCTAAAAATTCAAAAAATCTCTACCCTAGGTTCAAAAAAAGGGGCCAAATCGGCAAGGTTTCTTACATTTGCTTAACACCCAATTAACCTAGCTTCTATGTTTTCTCCCCGTCTTTTTAAGCGTGATATTGTGACGCTTCCTGAATTTATTTTAGACAGACAAAAAGACTTTCCCTACGCCAAAGGAGATTTGACCACCCTTTTAAACGACATAGGTGTTGCAGCCAAAATCGTGAGTCGTGAAGTTCGGAAGGCGGGCCTTGTAAATATTTTAGGCGAAATGGGAACGGAAAACGTGCAAGGCGAACGGCAAAAAAAACTTGATGTTTTTGCCGATCAGCAGTTTATTGCTGCACTAAGGCAGGGTGGGGTAGCCTGCGGAGTTGCCTCTGAAGAACAAGATGAGTTTATAGCATTTGAAGATCAATTGTATGTAGGGCGCCCATATGTGGTAGCCATAGACCCCCTAGATGGGTCCAGCAATATTGATGTGAATGTTTCCATTGGAACCATCTTTTCGATATACCGAATTACAGATTCAAACCGAACGGCACGTTTGGAAGATTTTCTACAGCCCGGCAGAGAATTGGTGGCCGCCGGCTATGTTATTTATGGTAGCTCAACGATGTTGGTTTTCACCACAGGCCGGGGCGTAAACGGATTTACCCTAGACCCCTCGATTGGTGAATTTTGCCTAAGTCATGATAACATCCGCATTCCCGAAACTGGCCCATATTATTCCATTAATGAAGGAAACCTTCGCGATTGTGGCCAAGGAATTCAAGATTTTATAGGTTGGTGCAAAGGCGAAGACGGCGGGACAGCCTTGAGTGGCCGCTATATCGGCAGTTTGGTTGCCGATTTTCACCGGAATTTAATTAAAGGCGGAATATACCTCTATCCCGCAACCACAAAGGCACCCCTAGGCAAACTTCGACTGCTGTACGAATGCAATCCATTGGCCTTTATCGTTGAGCAAGCCGGCGGAATGGCCAGCGACGGACATCGCCCAATTATGGATTATCAGCCAAGGGAATTGCATCAACGGGTACCTTTATTTATAGGTTCGCCTCGCTTGGTTCAAAAGGCTATGGATTGCATTTTGGCGGAAGCCGATCCCACACTTAAGTTATAAAAGCATTCGGGGAGGCATGGGATTTCGGATGAAAAATAAAAAAAAACGGTATTTGCCCTTGACAAGTGAAAATGCAACCTGTACCTTTGCATTTCATCGATGAAACAATTTTTAAGCTTCGCCACGTAATTTGGGGTGGCGAGGGACACTTCGGGCAATTTAAGCGTGAAGTTATGATAGTGGAACAGAATGATCCGAAAGGATAATTTTGGTTCACTTGGGGACCTCAAAGGTGCTTTTTTGTTGGCTTGACGGCAACGTTAAGTCAATGGAGAAGCGGGAATTTCGGGTTTGAGGCAAGTGAGGTGGCAACTCACTTTTTTTAAAGGGGGCGGATGGATATAGGGGAAACAATTAGAAGCGAGGGCACAAGAGGTAGGCAAAGGAAGAGAATCTTTGCCGGCTGATGCATGCAAGGTTGCCCGCGGGAGACCATTCTGCCAATCGGCTTGAATGCGTCTCAAAAAGTAGTGCTCTTTAAAATGATACTACATCTCTTCCGCAAGGGCCCCCTGGGCATTTGCCATTTCGGGCTTGGCGGCTAGCCCTTCGGAGAAAACAATGCTTTTAATTCGGTAGCCTCGTCGGGGCTCATTTTCCCTGCTAGGATTAAGCTCAGTTGTTTTCGCCGCAATGCCCCTTCGAATCGAAGTTGTTCCTCTTCCGATTGGGGTACGATTTCGGGGACTTGAATGGGGTTTCCCCTTTGGTCTACCGCCACGAAAGTATAAATAGCTTCGTTGCATTTTATTCTTTTGCCCGAATCTTGGCGTTCTACCCACACATCAATAAAAACCTCCATGCTTGAGGTGAATGCGCGGCTGACTTTTGCTTGAAGGGTAACGATATCACCAAGGGCAATGGGATTGCCAAAGCTAACATTGTTTACCGATGCGGTAACAACTACGCGGCCAGAGTGCCTATGAGCAGAAACGGCGCTGATTACATCCATCCAGTGTAAAAGTTTGCCGCCCATTAAATTCCCTAAGGTGTTGGTGTGATCTGGCATTACAATTTCAGTATTGATGGCTTCGCTGTCTCTGGGATGTTTTGGCTTAAGCATGGGTAGAAAACGGATTAAATGGGGAAGTATACGGTTGAATTAGAATGGAAGGTTACTCGAAGTCTGGATACAGCAGGTATTTTTTACGGATTTTCTTAAAAGCGTTCAGGCCAGGCAGCCATGAATTTTTGATTTCATCTATGTTTTTCCCAGCTTGTATATCTTCCCGCAGTTTTGCTGTTCCTGCCAGTTTATCAAAAAAGGAATTGAAAAATTTATCCTTTTTGGGGTAGCGCTGATACAAATCTTCAAGCCAAAGCAAGTACATGCCTCGGTAGTGGCGAATATAGCTTTCAGCAAATTTATCCAGATCGTAACCTCCGCAAAGTTCGTTTTTATAAGGAGGATTTGGTGCGGAGCTAAGGCTAATAGGAGTAAACTCAACTTGGCCTTTTAAACCGGGGAACCCTACTCGTTGAAAAGGCTTATTGGTGCCACGTCCAACGCTTACCTGTGTACCCTCAAATAAGCAAAGACTCGGATACAGATAAATGGATGCCATGTTTGGAAGGTTTGGAGAAGGGGGGATTGGCAAGACGTAAGCGTCATTGTGGCCGTAATTTTTACAGGCAATGATGGATAGGTTTGATTTAATGCCTTTCGAAAGCCATCCCTCCGAATTTACCATTTTGGCGTATTCGCCCACGGTCATACCATGAACAATGGGCACTGGGTGCATACCCACGAACGAACTGCAAGAGGGTTCTAAAATTGGGCCATCAACATAGTTTCCATTTGGATTAGGGCGGTCAAGAACAAGGAATTCTATGTTGTTTTCAGCAGCGGCTTCCATGGCCAGGGACATGGTCGAGATGAAGGTGTAAAATCGAGCCCCTACATCTTGAATATCGAACACAAGGATGTCGATTCCATTTAATTGTTCCGAGCTGGGTTTGGTGTTTTTTCCGTAGAGGGAAAAAATTTGAATTCCGGTTGAAGGGTCAATTTCGGAGTTGATTTTTTCTCCGGCACCCGCATTGCCCCTAAAACCATGTTCAGGGCCAAAAACGGCAACTATATTTATGCCGGCGGTTTTAAGGCTGTCAACAATATGTCGCTGCCCTATGACAGAGGTCTGGTTGGCAATAACGGCCACCCTTTTGTTTTTTAGTTTTGGGAAATAGGCTTCCGTTTGTTCTGCCCCTGTTTTAATGGTTTGACCAAAGCAATTAAAAGTTGCGGCGAAGGCAAATAAAACAGGCGCTAGGGAGTTGAAATGCATAAAGCGTACCTTTAGAGTCAAAGATACGTGAATCCATGGATTTGTCGCGATTGATAGCACAGCGTTTTGCCCAGCCACAAGCAGGTCGATTTTCTACTCCGGTTATGTGGATTGCAAAAGCAACCGTGGCTCTTAGCCTTGCAGTGATGCTAATTTCTATCTCGGTGGTTATTGGATTTAAAACGGCCATCACTCAAAAAATGGAGCATTTTTCAGCGCACATTCAACTTCTTGCTTTTGCGCGTGAAAATTCAGATGAAACCATGCCCATAGCTCGAAATGCGCCATGGATAAATGGAATTGCGCACATTCCCGAAGTTGAACATATTCAGCCTTTTGTAACAAAACCAGCCATTCTTAAGTCGGAATCTGAACTGGAGGGGGTATTGCTAAAAGGGATTGACCTTAAGAAACAGAGCTCCTTTTTTAAGAACAGTTTGGTTGAAGGAACTTGGCCAACGGGTAGTGGCGACGAAAGGGATGCCTTTGTGTCGGCGTTTTTGGCCAATCGGCTTGGTTTAAAAGTGGGTCAAACTATTCCCATATACTATTTGAAGTCTGGAAGGAAAACACCTTTAAGGAAGGGGGTTCGTTTAAAAGGGATTTTTAATACGGGTTTAAACGAAATGGACCGGGCCCTGGTTTTAATGCCCATTGGGACCCTGCAAGAATTGTATGGCTGGGATACAAATCAAGTTTCAGGACATGAGGTGTTTTTAAAAGACATGAATAAGATTGAGGCGGTTATAGACTTGATGCGTACGGAATGGCTGCCGGCGGATTTGTATCCTTCAACGATTTATGAGCGGTATCCGGATGTTTTTCAGTGGCTACCGACCTTAGATCAAAACACTCGAATCATTTTGTTTTTGATGACCTTGGTCAGTTTATTGGCCATGGTATCGACCTTGTTGATTCTAATTTTAGAGAAGACCCAAGCCATTGGAGTTTTGAAAGCCTTAGGGATGTCTCATGCTAGCTTGCTTCGAATTTTCTGGTTTCGTTCTTTAGGCATACTCGGCCAGGGCATGGTCTTGGGAAATTTGGTTGGCGGGGTATTGATTTTGATTCAATCGGTTTGGAAGCTTTTGCCTTTGGACCCAGAACAATATTATTTGGATCATGTTCCTGTGCATTTGCCATTGGTGGCATACCTTGCCTTGAATGTGGGTGTATTTGTTGTGGGAATGTTGGCCATGTTATTTCCAGCAGCCTATGCAGGACGCATTTCAGTAATAAAGGCATTAAAGTTTACTTGATGTTCGTTTTAAAATGAGGCAAGCCATGTATTTAGCCTTTTGGAAAATTAAAATGTGGTTCGCTTGGGCTTTGGCCTCAAAAAACGATAGGTGGTTGCATTCGCCATGGCTTTTTGAATTGTATCAGATGGCTTTCCGAAAAAAGGCGAAGAGGGAGGAATGGGTAGGTTATGAGCAGATTAGGTTAACACTAAAAGAAAGCAGCGAGGTTTTGGAATTTACCGATCCTGGTTCAGGGAGCCTTTGCATTCGGACGGTAGGAGAGCAGGCAAAACGGACCTTACTAACGCAAGATGCCTGTCGATTTCTGTCGATGCTGGCCGACCATTTGTTGTGTACTGCCGTGGTTGAATTGGGGAGTAGTTTAGGCATAACCACCTTGTATTTGGCCGACAATGGTCGGCGGGTTGTAACCATAGAAGGGGCTGAACCGGTGGCCAAGAAAGCAGAACAAACCTTTGCCCAATTTCCGGAACTTAAAATAAAGCTGGTTCAAGGTCAGTTTCATCGTATTTTAGCCCAAGAACTCGAAACATTGACCACAGAAAATGAAGCCGGTGCTATTTTGGTTTGGCTTGATGGGCATCATCAGGAGCAGGCCACCCAAGATTATGTTGAATTGATATTTCGGGTTTTAGGTCAGCGTGCCGTGGTTGTTCTTGATGATATACGTTGGTCACCTAGCATGTATAAAGCCTGGATTCACTTATGCCAAAGTGGTCGATGGTCGGTATGCATTGATTTGCATAGAATGGGGATTTTGGTTGCAAATCCTGTTTTGAGTTCTGGGCACTTTAAGCTTAGGCCACCCATTTCAAGTTGGTTGGCATTTGCTTAATGTAGGATTTGGTTTCTTATGCCATATTTTTTTCGTACACTTGTGGTTCTAACCTTTAAAAAGCTAACGCTGTGAAAAAACTACTCTTCGCCTTTGTATTCAGTGCAATGTCTGGAATTGGGTCTGCCCAATTTTGTGATTTTAATGCTGCATTCACCGTTAAATTTGTTGAGAACAATTACGTTCAGTTTTTGCCCGACACCTTAGATCCCTATTTGGATTACTATTGGGATTTTGGAAATGGGAATGTGAGTTACAATATCCACCCAGGCAACCAGTACTTTTTTCCGGGAATTCATACGGTGTGTTTGACGGTGAGCAATGTGAGTTGTTCAACCACAGATTGTGCCAATATGGATTTGAACACAGCCACCATTAAGCCGATTAAAACTTCAGCTTTGGAGTTGGTTGAAGCAGGCCCCAATCCATTTAACCGTGAAATTAACCTAACTTTCGCCTCATCTGGAACCTATGGATTAACATTGATGGACCTAAGTGGAAGAACATTGTTTAAAAGGACTTTGTTGGCGGATGCTGGTCAAACACTAGCGATTAAAGACAAAGTTGAAAGTTTACCACAGGGGATATATCTTCTTGAAATGAATCTTAAAGGAGAAAAAGAAGTTCGCAGATTGGTAAAAGTTAAATAAATTTAATACTTTGTTCACCTGTTTTAACAAAAGACTAACCGAATGAAAAGACACGTACTTATTGCAGCCGGGTTTTTAGTGTTGGGTTTAGGACTTAAAGGTCAGTGTAATTTCACCTTAAGTTTAAGCTCAACTCCAACAACCTGCTGGGGAGATTCCGATGGATCGGTATCCGTTCAGGTAAATGGCGGCACAGGCCCCTTTACCTATCAGTGGTCAACTACGCCACCTTCCGGCAGTGCCACTGTTGCTAATTTGCCTGCTGGCTATTACAATGTTTCTGTAACGGATGGTTCCAACTGTACAATTTCAGATGGAGTTGCCCTATTGCAGCCTTCAAAATTATCTGCGGATGTGGGTTTTGATACAGCTGTGTGCCAATGGGAGCCTGTGATTTTGCGGTCGGTGGTATTGGGCGGCACACCGCCTTATCGCTATGCTTGGTCATGCAATCAAACTGATTGCAAAATTTCAGACACCACCCATTACAATCCTGTGATTAGCGTTGGCAGTCCTGTTATCTATTACTTTTACTCAGAAGATAGCCATGGATGCTTAACAACGGTAGATAGCGTTGTGGTTACGGTGAACATTCTCCCTGTTGTAGACGCGGGCGACGATAAATTTACCTACTTAACCGATGAGGTAACCTTAGAGGCGACGGCCAGTTCGAATGGGGGCACATACGAGTGGTTTCCTACCACAGCATTGACGCACCCAGACAGCAATGTTACCGATGCTGAACCTGAGTACACTACGGAGTATTTTGTTTACTACACAGATGAAATGGGTTGCAAAGATACCTCAAGTGTGATAGTAGAGGTAGAACGAAACGTAACTGTTGCAACGGGCTTTACTCCCAATGGCGACGGAGTGAATGACTTTTGGGTAATCAAAAACTTGGTATTGTATCCTAACGTTAAAACGTATGTGTTTAACCGTACCGGCCAGGAAGTATATTCTGCAGTAGATAACACACAATATTGGGACGGCACTTACAAGGGTAAGGCTTTGCCAGCGGGAACCTACTTTTATATTCTTGACCTAGACGGACAAGCGCCGTTGATGAAAGGCAGCTTCACTTTAATTCGATAAGTCCCATGAAAAAACATATATACCTTTCTATAGTATTTGCATGGATAGGCTGCGTGTTGTACGCACAGCAGCTACCTCAAATAAATCAATTTCAATTGAACGGATTCATGGTGAATCCTGCGTTTGCTGGAATTGAGGACATGTTGGACATCAAAACGGGTTTCCGTCAGCAGTGGTCTGGAATGGATGGAGCTCCGATGACCGGATGGGCAAGTGCCCACATGAATTTGGCCAAAAAAGAACGTCAGCCGTATCCTGGTAGCCTTCACTTTTCAGATACAGCATTGTACGATAAACTTTTCAGGGAATCCAATTCAACCTTAAGGCATGGAGTTGGAGCAAATTTAATGTACGATCGCATTGGGGCCTTTGACCGCTTTCAACTGCAATTTGCCTACAGTTTGCATATTCCTTTGTTTCGGAACGTAATGGCAGCAATTAGTCCCTCGCTTGGCTTTTCAAATCATGGAATTCGAACCAGCGATGTGTTTATGTTTGAAAACAATGACCCGCTCTACGACCAATACGTTGGTTTGGGTAGCCGTTTCACCCATCTTGACATTAGCGCAGGTGCTCTTATTTATGCTCCCAAATGGTGGGTTGGCTACACTGCCCAGCAATTGATGCAAAATAAGGTTTACTTTGGAGACCAGCCCACAGAAGCAATGTTGGACATACACCATTTCGTAATGGTTGGAACCATGTGGCCTTTGGGCGATAAATTTGAAGTTCAGGTAAATGGCTTGTTAAAACTTGCTGGAACCAACCCGCTTACATTTGATGCCGGCGCTCGTTTACGCTGGAAAAAGTTGGCATGGATTGGAGGTTCTTACCGACACAACATGGGGGTTCAGGCTATGGCAGGCGTCAACATTTTGCCCTGCTTAACCTTGGCCTACAGTTACGATTTTGCTCTTAATCAACTGCGCAACGTGAATTCTGGAACCCATGAGGTGGTTTTAGGAATTCGACCCTTTAATCCTAACCGTTTACAAAACCGCTACTTATGGTAACTCGCATTTTCACTACTGGAGTACTTGCTTTAGGCCTTGTTTCAGGTCTTATCGCCCAAGAATTCCCCAAATTGGAATTCTCTACATCCCAATCTTTAGAGGGCAAGGTGAATTCTTCAGCTGAAGAGACTTATCCTTTGGTTGCCCCCGACAAATCCATGTTTTTTGTTCGTTCTTTTGATGCCAGAAACGTTGGAGGTAAATTTACGGGCCACGATATTTGGCAAGCCAAAGGCTCTGAATCCCCAACCTCGTTTAGCTCACCATCAAATAGCATTGGCACTTTGAACAACCAAGGCAACAATGCTGTGGTTGGTATTTCCAGCGATGGAAACCGCCTTTACCTTATGAACAGCTACGAGGTTGAGAACTCAAAGAAAATTGGAATTTCGTTCTCGGACCGCACAGAAAACGGTTGGGAAGCTCCTAAAAGTCTTGACATTCCTGCATTGTCGTTCAAGGGCACCTTTTATGGTGTAAATGTGAGCGGCGACGGGAATTCTTTGTTCTTGGCTATGGACGGTGAAGGCAGCACAGGTAAGGAAGATTTATACGTTATATATAAGGAGGGTAGCATGTGGAAAGGTCCTTCCCGGTTGGGTGGTGTGAACACAGTTGACCGTGAGATTGCCCCTTACTATGATGCCGACCGTCAATTGCTGTTTTTTGCCTCTAATCGTCCTGGTGGAGCTGGTGACCTAGATATTTACATGAGCGCCCGCCAAGGCGAGAGCTGGACAAACTGGTCAGCTGCCCAAGCCTTGCCAGCATCGGTTAATACCGAAAATTTTGATGGTTATTTTTCTGTAAATAAAAACGGCGATGCCTATTTTGCAAGAAATAAAAAGGGTGGTTTGTCGGATGTGTTTTACACCAAGATGTCGGTTGTGGTTGATGAGCCCGAACCGGAGCCTGTTAAAGAGCCTGAACCCGACCCGGTTGTGGTTAAGAAGGAGGAGCCTCCTGTGGTAGTTGAAAAACCCAAACCTGTTGTTCCTGCCGAAGTATATGTGGTGCACTTTGCTTTTGAGGGAGTTTCTCCAAAAGAGCAAGAGGTGCTGAACACTGTTGCCAAGGCTTTGAATGAAAACAAGGCAATCAATGTCAAGTTGGTTGGCCACACAGACAACATCGGCACATTGGCCATCAATATGAGCTACAGTAAGCGTCGGGCTGAGGTCGTGAAATCAAAATTGATGGGTATGGGTGTTTCGTCCACAAGAATTAGCACCGATTGGAAAGCCTTTAATGGTCCCGTACAAACCAACGATACTCCTGAGGGTCGCGCGGCCAACCGTAGAACGGAGATTTCGTTCGTACTTTCAGAAAAGGCGAAGTAATTCATACTAATTTTAGAAAGGGGGCTGTTTTGACCCCTTTTTTTTTGACTTGGATTTTGGCGGAGTTTGGCCGCGGCAGGGATTGACGGAGCTACCCCGCAAGGCCGAAACCGGCAGGACCAACAAGGGCCAAAGAGCGACGCGAGGAGCTACTTTGGCCCTTGTTGGTACCCGGTTTTGGATGCGGAGTAGCCCGGAAAGCCCGTTTGCCGCCCCCCAAAGGGAGATAATTAACGAAATCATGTTTACAAGTTCTTTTATAAAAAATGGTAAATGCCTCCAATAGTCAGACCAGCTTCGTTACTTTGTTCTGAAAACCATATTGACCTCACTATGCGCCAATTTCGACATTTATTGCTTGCCTTTATTGCGCCCTTTTTAACTGGGCTTTCAATTCAAGCCCAAGATTTTTCGGGACTAAGCAGCGGGAACTGGGCTGGAATTCAAAATTTACATGTGAACCCTGCCAATATTGTTGACCACCGTTATGTGGTTGATGTAAACCTGTTTTCTATGCATTTTAATGTAATGAACGATTACATAGGCATGCGAAAGGACCCTGTTTTGAACCCCAAGCTGTTCAATGAATACAATTACAACGATTTTGACTCGCTTTATTTGGTGCGGGACTCCATAGGTAGCAAGCAATTGCTGACCTCTACGCGTTTGCAACTGCCTTCGTTTATGTTTCAAATTACACCCAAAGACGGGATTGGAATCAGCACGAATTACAGGGTAATGGCCAACATTGGAAGCATTAGCGAGGAGATTGCGCAGCTTGTGAACGCCTCGGTTCGAAATTCTTTTTCGGCAAGCAGTTTGGGTTCTTTTTCAGAGAATATTGCCGCCTACTTGTTTCAAGGGGCATTGAACAACAACTATACCTTGGATTTTGACAATTCATTTGCGAACACCTTGGCGGCAAGCTGGATGGATGTTGGCTTGCATTATGGAAGGGTGGCCATTGACCAGAAACAACATTTTTTGAAGGCCGGCGTTGCTTTGAAGTTGCTTTTGGGAGTGAATGCTGGATATGGATACATGAATGGGGCGTATGCCCAGTACGATCCTAATTTATCAGAGATTACCTCTTTGCGCGGCGATTTGATGTATGGGGAAAGCAACAATGCCATAAGTTCGGGAGGCTATAATCCCTTTAATTTTACAGGCTTTGGCATGGGTTTGGATTTTGGTGTGGTATATGAGTGGAGGCCCAAATACGCGAAGTATCAATACAATATGGATGGGAAAACAGGTTTGTGGCGTAGAGACAAAGAGAAATACACCTTGAGGGTGGGGTTGGCCCTGAACGATTTTGGTTCGATTCGATTTAACCATACCGATAGCATTCCTTCGTACCGATATTCCATCCTTAATGTAAATAATATTCCTGTCGGACTGTTCGACAATGTTACCGATTTGCAAGATGCCTTGAATCGATTGGAGGCGGCTTATCCGAATCAAGTTGTTAAAACAGCGGCCCCCGAGACCTTTACCGTAGGCTTGCCTGCGACCTTAACCGCCACGGTTGATTGGCAAATTGTGGATCGGTTGTTTTTGAATGTAAGCCCAATAATTGCCCTGACCAACAATGGGTATGGCAATTTCAATTTGCACAACATGAGTTCAATTACGGGCGTGATACGGTATGAAATGCCCTGGTTTGGGGCGTATTTGCCTATGAGTTGGAATCCGCTAACCCAATTTAATGCCGGTTTGGCTTTGCGCATGGGGCCATTGTTTGTTGGCAGTGGTTCTGTATTGTCTTGGTTGTTTAAAGACTACAGCACGGGAGTGGATTTTTATTTTGGTGTGAAAGTGCCGATACCGCATTTGGCTCCGCGCGATCGAGACAACGACCAGGTGTCGGACCGGAAGGATAATTGTCCTGACAAGCCAGGAGTTTGGGAGTTTAAAGGTTGTCCGGACAGCGATGGAGATGGAATTCCCGATGCACTGGATGAGTGTCCGTTTGAGGCAGGTGTGCGCGCCTTCAAGGGCTGTCCAGATACAGATGGTGATGGGGTGAAGGATGCCGACGACGAGTGTCCGAATGAAGCGGGTCCTTCTGCCTTGAAAGGATGTCCAGATAAAGATGGAGATGGAGTAGCCGACCGCAACGATGTTTGTCCGGACCAGAAAGGTCTTGCCCAATTCAAAGGTTGTCCAGATACCGATAACGACAGCATCCAAGATTCAGAAGATGCATGTCCGGAGTTGGCTGGGCCCCGCGAAAACCAGGGATGTCCAGACAGCGATGGAGACGGGGTTTTTGATAATGTTGACAAGTGTCCTACCGTTGCTGGATTGAGGGAATTGGAGGGCTGTCCGTATGCCGATACCGATGGCGACGGAATTAAAGACAAGGACGATAAGTGTCCGAATGAGAAAGGTCCGGCAGAGAACAACGGTTGTCCGTATTCCGATACCGACGGCGACGGCATTATTGACATTGAAGACAAATGCCCTAACACGCCTGGCATTAAGGAAAAAGACGGTTGTCCTCCGATTTCAAAAGAAGATCAGGATATTTTGAATAAGGCGTTTGATAACTTGGAATTTGAAACAGGAAAAGCGGTCATACGGAGTAGTTCCAATGCATCGCTGGATGAATTGGCCGATTTATTCAAAGCCAAGCCGAAGTTTATGCTGTTGATTGAAGGGCATACCGACAATGTGGGAAGCCGCAGCAGCAACTTGACCTTGTCGAAAAACAGGTCGGCAGCAGTGAAGCTTTACATGCAGAAAAAGGGAATTGAGGGAAGCCGATTGATCGTGATGTTCTATGGGCCCGACAAGCCAATTGCCGACAACGCAACCGAAGAGGGGCGTCAGAAGAACCGTAGGGTAGAGATGACGGTGATTTTTGAGTAAGCCTTTTTAAAACAACAAAGCAAAGGGCCTGGCGGAAGCTGGGCCCTTTTTTATTGTTTCACAAAAGTGCTCGGGATTGCCTATCTTTGTGGTAACGGTCAAATAAACATCGTTCTTTGGGGCTGACCGGTATTGACAGCGAGAGTTGTTCAATTGTAAGCGTGCCGAGGGTTGCTGCCTTACCTCGTTAATCTAAAGCTTCGACACGTTAAGTGCCGACAACAACAACTACGCTCTAGCTGCCTAATCGAAGCGATTAGCAGTAAGCTGTTCCGCCGGAGGGCCTCCCGATTTCTCTGGACTGGGACATCATTCCATCGGGATGCTGTCGGTTTCGTTCCGCGACCGGCCTAAGATAAGGAACTAAGGGAAGGCTTTGGGGGTCACCGACCGTAGCTTTTCACGAAAAATCTTTGGTGTCTGCGCACGGAGAAGGCTTTTGAATGCCTTGTTTGGACGCGGGTTCGACTCCCGCCAGCTCCACACATATCATCCGCAAAACATTTGAATTCAATGTTTTGCGGATTTTTTTTGATGTGCCCGATTGGTTTGGCCTTACTTTTGGGCTTCAACCCTAATTTATAGGGCTTAAAATTGGGAATTCAAGCCGCTGTTAGTATAGCCTCGAATGCACGAATGTTGTTTTTTTGGGGAGAAATTGGCGTAAGGATCTTAAGCCGCGTGTAGCTTAGCCAGGAATGCACGAATGGTTTGTTTTTGGGGAGAGATTGACGTAAGGACCTTAAGCCGAGTGTAGCTTAGCCACGAATGCACGAATGTTGTGTTTTTGGGGAGAGATTGGCGTAAGGATCTTAAGCCGCGTGTAGCTTAGCCAGGAATGCGGGAATATTTTTTAAGACTACCCTATCGCAAGGTATATGCCATCGGTTAGGGGTTTTGAGGAAGCATCAGGCATTCCTGCCCTGCCTTTTTTAATTCAAACGATGGGTGTTTTTGTGTTAATTCGGATTTTGACGCTCGGGGCGAAGATCAATTTAACTCTTTGTGAAATGGGATAAAACCAATCATTAGCTTGCCGGTTCGTGTTCGGTCCAAAAAAAACAAACCTCTCCGTGGAAAAATGGAGAGGTTTGTTTTTTTAGAACCCAAAATTAATGTAGAGAGGAAGTCGATGTATATTTTAATGCTGTTAGAAGGGGGCGGGCGCAATTTGGTGAGCAATGAATTGAAAACTACGCCGGGTTTTTTCCCACCACAGCCAGCGAACCATTTCTGCCTGACCCAAGATAACCTTGTTGGTGTTGAAGAAGCGGGCCTCAATTACCCGATCTACTTCAGTCAAAACCTCGTCAACGCCTTCATTGGCTTCGGCCAATTCACGGAGTTCGGAACTTAATTCAAAATTTATTTTTTCATAAAACGAAAGTCCTTTCATGGTTTTTGAATTTTTCGTACCTTCGCACAATCCCGGCAGACCCGCATTCTACTCATCCCAACGTTTCCCCAATTAAGCGGGTCTGCCTTTTTTTGTGCTTCCAACGTTTAAACTTTTAATGTGCGATTTCGTCCACGATGATGTCGGAACCGGCGCAGTGCGCGATTTCATCGACGATGATGTCGTTGCTTTTGCGGTGCGCGATTTCGTCCACGATGATGTCGTAAGATGTGCTGCTGCTGAAAAGCATAGAAACAAGAAGGATTAACGTTGACATGGTATTTTGATTTTAGGGGTTAGGCAATGGGAATTAATGAGCGATCTCGTCCACGATGATGTCGGAACCGGCGTAGTGCGCGATTTCATCAACAATGATGTCGTTGCTTGTACGGTGAGCGATTTCGTCCACGATGATGTCGTAAGATGTGCTGCCGCTAAAAAGCATAGAAATAAGAAGGATTAGCGTTGACATGGTATTTTGTATTTAGGGGTTAGACAATGGGAATTAATGAGCGATTTCGTCCACGATGATATCGGAACCGGCGTAGTGCGCGATTTCATCAACAATGATGTCGTTGCTTGTACGGTGAGCGATTTCGTCCACGATGATGTCGTAAGATGTGCTGCTGCTAAAAAGCATAGAAACAAGAAGGATTAGCGTGCTCATGGTAAAAGAATTTTTGTTGGGGTATTAAAAAACATTTTAAGTGGAAAAGGTGTTGTCGGAATACAGAAGCAAAAAGAGCATTTAAAAGGGTGTTCAATAATATAAATGCCGTATATTGTGCTGTTTGACAAAACGATAAAGAACGCGTCGAATGGGGCTGGCCTCAATTCTGAATCAAAGGTGGGGTCTTTGATGTCTGAAAAAAACACCAAAAGTTTAAAATTTGGACAATACTAAGGTTTTTTGTAGGTTTGCTTCAGAAACGTTGTAAAATGAGAAAAAACACTACACTTAGCTTAAGGCAGATTGTTAAGGCAATGGGCCCAGCTGAAATTGAAGCGACGGCCGCTTTTATTGCCGGTTTCAATAGAAAATACGGCGAGTATGAGCCAAAAACGCTTAAATTGTTCAGCTATATTTCCGACAATACGAAGGTTGAAAATTCATCCGACGATGAGGTGAAAAACCACCTTTTTCCACAAATGGACGATGGAACCTTTGCGAAATTGGTATCTAGGTTAAAGGAAAAGGTGTTTGAATCGCTGCAATTGGAGGTTAATCTGGGTCGAGGGAATTCCTATTCGCCCAGTTGGTTGGCAAGGCAAAGGGCTAGGAAGGCCTTGATTTCAGCCGAAATTTTGTCTTTAAAGGGACTGAAGGGAGAATCAGACGAACTGCTGCGCAGGGTGTTACGTGAAAGCCAAAAATTCGAAATGTACGATCTGTCGGCTTCGGCTTGCCGCTTGCTCTTTATTCACGTATGTACCCAACTTAGTTCAGAAAATGGAAGGGATTTGCAATTGCAGGCCGAGTCCTTCAATCGTCTTGCCTGCATAGAACGACGCGCCGATCTTCTGTTGTATAAATATGGTTTCCAGAAGGAAAATCCATACCGGGGTGAAGTCCCTTACAAGGAACTGGCCTCGGAAATAAAACACCTTAGTGCAGAATTGCAAGGTGCTCCTGCCCCTGGAATTGGTTATTTGCTTTCGCAATTGAAAATTTTGTATTGGGAGGGAGTGGGCAATTTTGAAAATCAGGCTTTTGAGGCCGAGAAACTACGCCAACTTTTGTCGTCCTATCCTGGAATTTGCAGTCCTATTCGTCAGGTAAATGCTGCCTTGCAAGCCATGACATCCGCCATGCACCTGCGTCAGTTCGACCAGGCCAAAGCCTATATTGATGAGGCAAGGTCGTTTTCGTCGCTGACTACCTACTCAGGTCGGAAGGTGGCCATGTATCAAGCAATTACCTACATACAATTGGGACATTACGGGCAGGCAAAGGAACTCCTATGTGAATTGTTGGGTCAGGCTTTGCTTAAAGATGTGGAACGCGAGCATGCTCAGTACCTTTTGGCTTATTTGGATTTTCTGTCGGGCAATCCAACCCAAACTAAATCCGCATTAAAACACATTTCCATACTTCGTCGGCAAAAGATCCAAGACTGGTCTTTAGGAATCGAAGTATTTGAGCTTCAGTTGCGGATTGATTTAGGGCAATTTGACCTGGCCGAAGGGTTGATTTCAAATTTGCAGCGCCGCATTCAAAGGCAAGGAGAGAAAGAAAAGCCAAGTCAGCGCATATTTGCCTTGGTTCGAATTCTGCATGCCCTAAGCTTAGAATCGTTCCAGTTCAAGGCTTTCTGGATGAAGAATCCCGATGCCATTGGTTTGCTCAAAGACAGTAGGCTTGGCTACCGTTGGGATCCTTTTGGTCATGAGGTGGTTGCCTTTGAAAACTGGTTGTGCTCTCATATTGGAGTTTCTGTTTCCTCGGCCTCAGAGGTTGAACTGCCCCAAGAAGATTGGGTTGAGGTTGAACTGTAAGCTCCTTACTGTCTATGTATGTTGAGGGCTTAGGCTAAAGGCCAAGCAACCCACCTTTGGGCTAAGCCCACCCGAACCTAAAACGCAATCCCTTTTGGAAATCGAGGGAATGGAATTACGTCGCGGATGTTGCTCATTCCCGTAACGAAAAGCAGCAACCGCTCAAACCCCAAACCATACCCAGAATGAGGAACGGTTCCAAACCTTCGGGTGTCTAAATACCAATGCAACTCCGTTTCTGGAATCCCCATTTCTGCCATCCGATTTTGAAGAAATTCCAACCGCTCTTCCCGTTGGCTTCCCCCTACCATTTCGCCAATGCCTGGAAACAGGATGTCCATGGCACGAACCGACCGGCCGTCTTCATTCATACGCATGTAAAAGGCCTTTATTTCTTTCGGATAATCGGTCAATATTACGGGCCGCTTAAACTCCTTTTCTACCAAATAACGCTCATGTTCCGATTGCAAATCGGTCCCCCAGCCCTTTACCGGATATTGAAATTTCTTCTTCTTTTGGTAAGGCGATTCTTCCAATATGCGAATGGCCTCTTCATAGGTTATTCTGGCGAAGGGCTCTTTCAACACAAACTGTATCCGCTCCAGCAAGTCTAACTCAGAACGCTCTTCCTTTTTCTTTGCTTCTTCCTCTTTTTTCCAACGTTCATTTAAAAATGCCAAGTCCTCGGCGCAATGCTCTAAGGCATAGTGCATCAAGTACTTTAAATTCGCTTCTGCCAAGTCCATGTTGTCGTTCAAATCGGCAAAGGCCACCTCGGGCTCTATCATCCAAAACTCGGCCAAATGCCGAGTGGTATTTGAATTTTCAGCTCTAAAGGTTGGCCCAAAGGTGTACACCTTACTTAAGGCCAAGGCCGCCAACTCGGCTTCCAATTGTCCTGAAACAGTCAAATGGGCGGCCTTTCCAAAAAAGTCTTTTGAAAAGTCCACCGAGCCATCTTCTGCCCTTGGGGGCTGGTCTGCTGCCAAGGTGGTTACACGAAACATTTCTCCGGCCCCTTCGGCATCCGATGCCGTTAATATTGGGCTGTGGATATTGAAAAATCCCCGCTCATGGAAAAACCGATGCATAGCAAAGGTCATGGCATGCCTGATTCGAAAAACCGCTCCAAAAGTTTGGGTTCTAAATCGAAGGTGAGCAATTTCTCTAAGAAATTCCAGCGAATGGGCTTTGGGTTGAAGTGGATAAAAATCAGCCGCCTGTATGTCTGATTCGGCTTTGCCCATCAGCTCAATTTCTACAGCTTGAATTTCTACCGCCTGCCCCTTTCCGCTTGAGGCTTCTAGCCGCCCTTTTACCCGTAAGCAGGCTCCCGGACTTATGGATTGCAGCAGTTCGGCGGGCAGCAATTCAAAATTGACCACCACTTGAATGCCAGCCAAATTTGAACCGTCGTTCAAATGGATGAATCGATTGCTACGAAAGGTGCGAACCCAGCCACCAACCATGCAAGATTGGCCTCTGGGTTCCCAAGTCAATATCTCCTTAATTGGCGTCGGTAACATGGCAATTTTTTGCCAAAGGTAGAAAATTTACAGGCCTATTTTCACCAGTTTTATTCCCTTAAGGCCAGGAATCACCAGCACGTATATCCCTTCCGCTAAGGCATCTAACCCTTCAATCCGCAATTCCCCATGTTTGGGTATCAAACCCTGCCAAACCGTTTTTCCAAAGGCATCGGTTAGGGTCAGCGGCAATGCTTCGGTTAAGCCCCTAAGTTTTACGTTCAATTCAGAACGAAAAGGGTTGGGGCCAAGCCAAGCCCATTGTTCCTTGCTGCCCTCCGAATCGCCCAATGCACCCAACCAAATGCCCCCATCAGAATAGGCCGCAGCACTCCAAATTCCTGCGGCATTCTTGGCTCGCACGCCTGAATAATACGTTTGCCCAACGGTTAAGCCGCTGCCCACATTTGACCAATTTGTGTTTAAACCAACCGTTTGCCAAGGCAATACGTCGCTTTGTCCCCAGGCCGTTCCCAAACACGTTTGGTATTCGGCAATTCCTGAATGAGGGTCGGCCGATGCATCCCAATTCATCGACCAGGCAGCCCCCATTAGGCTGTCTTGATCGTTGCTCAACCCATCGTAAATCCAACCTGGGGTGTAGGGAGCTGTAAAATCTAGGTTTATGTCTTGAATCTTCCATGCCGAAATATTCCCTGCTCCGTCGTTGGCCAGCGACACAATTCGCCCGCCGGGTTGATTCGGATTGGGGTTGGGATTTGGAAGGTGCCCAATCGGGAACAAGCCCGTGGTTACCAAGGCCACCGAGTTGTGGGGGCGCCCAGGCCCACTGTGCACCCCATCAAAGGCTACAATGGCATCTTTGCTTTCCAACGAGATGTATTGAGCCAGATTTTGGGGCCATAGGGGTGCAAGCAGTTCGCCTAAATACTGTTGGTTCAAGTAAAACCGATAGCTGCTGTCGCGCCGGCATACCAATGCACGTTGAACTTGGCCCGTCGGAACAAGAGCTGAAATGCCTGCCAATAGCTGCGGCTGACCTTGGTTCCATTGGTACACCGGCAGGTTCCCATTTGGCTCAATTCTCCATTCTAGGCTGTTGTACCTTCCAGCCCCGCCCGCATGCTCGGCCGCGAAAAAAAGCGAGGCTCTAGGTTGTGGACCATTCGGAAACAGCGTGAAGTCGAAGGCCCAATAGCGCTCCGTATTTATGCCCTGAGGAACATAGCCCGATGCGATGCTGGTTTGATTCGGAGTCAAGGGGTACAATTGCCCACCGCTTTGCTGCCATTGGCCTGAAACCACTGTCCATTGCGGATGCAATCCTGATGTACTCGGTTCAAAGAAATCGGCAAACAGGCCCAATGGATTGCGGCCGTAAAAGCCCTGCCCATCGTGATGAAACGCATTCCAAAAGGTGCTGTGCAATCCACTGCCCCCGGAATCTACATCGGTAAATCCTTGGTTGAAGTCTTGGCTAATCCACAAGGAACCAAGGCCATTTATTTGGGTGTTGGGTGCTATGCTGTCTTCGCCAGCGCCCGCCTCGGCCAGCCAATTCAAGGAAAACCCCTGGTCCGAAATGGCGCAATCGCTTCGAAACCGCAGAAGCACTTCTTTTCCGCTGCTCAATAACAGCGGGGGCAGCTGGTTCCCGCTTAATTGTGCCAATACCGTCGAACCACTCGAAGGCCCATCGTACACGGTTAAATAGTCCCAATTTGATTCCAAATTAAAGGAATTAAACAGCAATTTTACCCTGCCAAATGGCACCCGTATGCGCCATTGTTTAAGGCTGTCGTTGCCATACGGAGCTTGATTCGGAAATACAAGGCTCCCCATAAGCCCTAAATGGGTTTCAATGTCAAGGTTGGGTTGAAGCAAATCGCCATACCGTGGCCAATTCCAGTGTTGTCCGGGGTCGGTATGCGTTTGATTGGGAAAATGCTGATGTCCTTTGATTCGGGTACAGGCCCCAGGGCGTTGGTCTTGGGCGTAATTCGAGCCGGCCGACCATGGCCACCAGGCATTTCTAGATAAATCTAAAGAATGCCGCCCTGCAATCCGTTGTATCAATTGAGCCGAAATCCGGTACATGGTATCGGTGTACCAGGCGGGATTTGATACAAAACCTTCATGTTCAATACCTATGGAATAGGCATTTTCTGAGCCAATGTGCCAGGCCTTGGCATCTTCGTTGACCAATTGAAGCAGCAATCCATCGGATGACCGAATCAAATAATGGCATGAGACCTGCGATTGGCAAGACATAAACCATGCTAGGGCTCCGGCAAAAGAACCCTGGGTGGTGTGAATGGCCACGGCGGTAACCGATGAGCCATTTCGGCTGCTTTGATTGCAAGCGGGGCTTGGATTGTAGGTGGCTATCCCATCCAACCCGCTGCGTTCACCACCCGGCAGGGGTGCAGTGGGAACAAAGCCTTGAACCGAGGCTTCAGGGCCGCCCAATTGGAACCAAATTTTGGCCAATTCTTCCAACCAATAATAGGCCGCCCAATCGCTTGAACTCCCATTCGGAAACGGAATTTCAGACAGTTCAAAGGCCAGCCATAGCCAATCTTCGGCACTGCTCGGCTGGGTTAGCAGCCTAAGGGAATCAAGGGATTTATGCCAAGCCAACACTTCGTTTTGGGGTGTTTCTAAAATAAGCTGCTTTTCCATGCCCGAAAGTTCGGATACCCTGCTTAGGTGGTCGCGGAATACGGTTCCAGGTTGTTGAACCCAGCCTAAAATTCCCATTGGAACGGGCCTTCCAGAGCATGAACCTGAATCAAAAACCGCGGCCCATCTTGATTGCTGAAACGATACGGCAGCGCATAGCCGAGCAGGAAGGTTCGGAAATTCAGATTCCACCGAATCAAACAGCATTGGCACCTGTTGGCCATGCCCCACCGCAAGGCCCATATAGAATAGAAAAAAGAACACCTTTTTTTTCATGTTTTTCCCGCAAGGTAGGCCCGAAGGCCGCAGCTAGCCGTTCGTTAAACGTTTAATAAACGTTTAAAAACGGATAATTTCTGTAGCCCTTTACAGCAGATGTTTTGCGGGGCCTCCCATTTTTTAAAAAATCAATTGTTTTCTTTTTTTGGGGGCGGCAGCCGGGCTTTCAGGGGTAGTCCGCTGTTGCCGGGGGCTGCCCCAGCGGGCTTACGGGGGCTCCTGAAGTCGCCGCCGCGCCGCGCGGGCCAGGCCCCGCCAACATTTGGGCTACCCGCCTCAATCCCTGCCGCGGGCCTCTCAATAATTAGGTTGGGGTTCATTGCCCAATCTGCAGGCATTTTTCTGCTACCTGCCGAATCTTTTTAACCTTAAGATTCCAGGTCTTCAAGCTTCAAAGGGCTGCCTCCATCTAAATCTGCCGCGAACCGCCGACCCAAAATTGCTGGGAAAAAACGAGGATGAAGCCCCAGCGCTGGCCGTATGCTGCGTACATTCTCTGCGCTGACCCTTTCGCCTTTCTTTACGTCTTTGGTAATAAATAGAGAACGGGCAAAGGGACTGTTCTTGCCTTTTAAAGGGAAGTTGGGCTCGCTTTTTCCCATCATGGCCTCGGTTCTGCGAACCTCAGTAACCAAGGTGGCAAATTCGGCAGGCTCTAGGCTAAAATGCGCATCAGGACCGCCCATGCTTCGGTCTAGTATAACATGTTTTTCAATCATAACCGCGCCCAAGGCCGTAGCTACAACCGGAGCCAAAACCCCCTCAGAATGGTCTGACAAGCCAACAGGAACGCCAAACCTTCGACCTAAATCTTGCATTTGAAGCAGCATCATGCTTGAATCGGCCGCCGGATACGCCGAGGTGCATTTTAGCAGTACAACCTGGGTGTTGCCCTGCCGATGGCAGGCCTCCATTGCCCATTCTATGTCTTGCAAACCAGCAATTCCCGTTGAAATTATCATGGGCTTTCCAAAGGAAGCCACATACTCAATGAGTGGAAGGTCGGTAATTTCAAAAGAGGCAATCTTGTAGGCCGGAACGTTTAATGTGTGCAACAGGTCGGCCGCACTCGGGTCAAAAGGAGTACTGAAACAATCCATGCCCAGTGAGGTGCATTCCCGAATCAGTTCTTCATGCCAATCCCAGGGCATTTCAGCTTCGCGGTATAGGTCGTGAAGGTAGGCGCCGTCCCAGGCCGTTCCGCTGCCAATTAAAAATGGGGGAGTTTTGTAGGGCAGGGTTAGGGTGTCGGCGGTATAGGTTTGGAGCTTTATGGCATCGGCTCCTGCCTTGGCCATGGCCCGGATGGTTTCAAGGGCTATTCCTATGTCTTGCCTATGGTTTGCCGACAATTCGGCAATCAGATAAACGGGCTGGTCGGGCCCCAAGGTGCGTTCTCCAATGGAAATCATAAACCCGTCTTTTTTTGTTCTACGTTCTGATTTAGCTCAAATAAGGCCTGTTGACCGTCAAACCTGGGCCACATGTCTTCGTAATGCATGCAGGTATGCAATTGCAATTCCCGCATACAGCGCTCAATGACCAATGCGTCTTCGGGGGTATCTAGGGTTAACCTTATGTGGCTGTAGTTTTGGGCGTGAACCACTTGGGCTTGATGGTCGGCCTGCCTGTTCCCCGTGTACATATAAGGGGTTACGTGTTCTCTTTCTGCTGGATGCTGGGCATTTTTTTCGGCTTCCAAAAGCAGTTCGGCCGAAAAAATTTCCATGTCTAAGCCCCGTGGAAAGGTTCGTTCAATGCTGTTTGAAACATAAGTTCGTCCCTTTGGAAGGGTAGAATAGATTTGCAATCCCTGCTGAAGCACATCGGCGCATATGAATGGACAATCGGCCGTTATGCGAATCAGATGTTCAAAGCCAAAGGTTCGAGCAGCACCGGCGAACCTGCTCAACACATCGGTTTCACTGCCTCTAAATACCTTCCAGCCTAGAGCCTGACCGCGCAATTCCAAGAGGTCGTCTTGAGCTAGGGTGGACGTTGCCAAAACCATGGGCAAATGCAGTGACGATAACCTTTGGTCAATCCACTGCAAGGGCGTTTTTCCATTAATGGGCATATCCACTTTTCCCGGCAGCCGGGTTGAACCCATTCTTGCCTGTATTAAAATGCCAGTATGCGCCAGTAGGGCTTGCATGACCCAGATTAGCTGTTCTCTTGGTGTTGAGTAAAAAAGCCCTTGATGGTATCAACAACGTAACGCAGTTGTTCTTCGCTTAGCGATGGGTACATCGGTATGCTTAGGCATTCTGAATAAAAAAGTTCTGCCTCGGGGCACAAACCCGGTCCATAACCGAATGAAGTTCGGTAATGCGGCATAAGGTGCAAAGGAAAATAATGCACCTGTGCAAAAATTTGGTGTTCCCGAAGGTAGTCGTAAAGCGCCTTGCGCCTTTTGGTGCGAACCACATACAAATGCCAGGCGTGATCTTCGGTTTCGGTAGGCGAATCGGCATGCGGCAACCGCAAATCGCCTATTCCCGAAAGGGCAGCATGGTAATAGCGGGCTATTTCCTTGCGGCGATTTAGGTTTTCTTCAGCCCGGCTCAATTGACTTAAACCCAAGGCCGCTTGCATGTCGGTAAGCCTGTAATTGTAACCCAATTCTTGCATTTCCATATACCACATTGGGTAGGGCTCTGTATCTGCCAAGCTGGAATCGGCCAATGAAGCAGGGTTGGTAAAACGTTGTTGGTCGCGGGTTATGCCGTGGGTTCTCAATACCAGTAGCCGCTGGTACACCTCTGGATTTGACGTGGTAATCATGCCGCCTTCTCCACAGGCTATGTGCTTTACCGGATGAAATGAAAAAATGGCGGCATCGGCTAGGCTGCAGTCTCCACAACGAAACCCTTGGGCTCCTCTACGCTGACCGCCAGGGGCGTGGCAAGCATCTTCAAGAATCCAGGCGCCGTAGGTTTTAGCTATTTTTTTTAGGGCAACCAAATCCGCGGGCCTTCCAGCAAAATCAACCGGAATAATTCCTTTGATTTTTGAACCATATTGGTCAAACAATGCCTGAACCGCTTCGGGCCGAATGCTTCCATGCACATCGGTTTCAGCAAACAAAACCTGGGCGCCGGCATACAACGCACAGTTGCCACTGGCCGCAAAGGTTATCGGCGAGGTTACCACAAAATCGCCAGGGTTTAAACCCAATGCAAGCACCGACAGGTGCAAAGCCGCAGTCCCATTTGCAACGGCAACCGCATAGGGAGACCCAATGTAGGCCGCAAACGCCGACTCAAACTCAGCAATTTTTGGCCCTTGTGTCAAATAATCGGATTGCAAAGAGGCCCCTACGGCCTCCAGGTCTTCCGGGCGTATGTCTTGCCGACCATAGGGAATGGGCTTCATAGTTACAATGGTTGAAATTCTGGATCCAGGTGCTGGCGTATCAACGCCCTTATGTCGTCAACACTTAACCACTGGCTGTTGTTTCCACTGCTGTACCGAAATCCTTGTTCCACTTTTTTGGCCTTGAAATGAAGTTCAAAATCGCTCAGATTGAAGTTGGGAACCTGAGGCAATATGGCATAGTAAGGCCCCATATCGTAGGTGGTAAAAGAATCGGCCTCGGTAATCATCTCTTCGTGGATCTTTTCTCCCGGACGTATGCCCACCAATTCAGGTTCAATGGAGGGAGCTATGGCTTTCGCAACATCCAAGATTTTGTACGAGGGAATTTTGGGCACATACAATTCTCCGCCCCATTGTTGCTCTAAGGCAAACAACACCATGGAAACGCCTTCGTCCAACGAAATATTAAACCGAGTCATGCTGGCATCGGTAATGGGCATTTTTCCCTTGTGGCGTATCTGCATGAAAAATGGAATCACCGAGCCTCGGGATCCCATTACATTCCCATACCTTACCACCGAAAAACGAATGGGACGTTTGCCGCGGATGTTGTTGGCGGCAATAAAAAGCTTGTCTGAGCATAGTTTGGTAGCCCCATACAGGTTGATGGGCGCAGCGGCCTTGTCGGTCGATAGAGCCACCACCCGGCTAATTTGAGAATCAAAGGCGGCAGCAATGACGTTTTCGGCGCCCATGATGTTCGTTTTTATGAATTCAGACGGGTTGTATTCGGCCGCAGGAACTTGTTTCAATGCCGCAGCGTGCACTACCATGTCTATTCCTTCAAAGGCTCGACTCAAACGTTCTTTGTCGCGAACATCTCCCAAAAAGAACCGCAGCTTTTGCAGCTCATCTGGGCTAAACTCTTGCTGCATTTCAAATTGCTTGAGCTCATCGCGGCTAAAAACCACAATGCGCCGCACCTCTGGATATTGGGTTAAAAGAGTATGAATAAAGCGCTTGCCAAAAGAACCCGTTCCACCGGTTACCAATATGGCTTTATCATCGAAAATGCTCATGGGAAAATGCGTGTTTTTTAAAGGCGTCAATGTACGAGTTTGGCGTGAGATTTATGATTTCTACCCCCTGCTTGTCGGCTATTTCGGCCAATACCCAGTAAGATTGAAAACTATACAGGAATTTTTGTAGGACTTCGTGCAATCGCCTAGGCCTAAAAGTGGAATGAATCATATGCCCAACCTGCCGGTCCGAATCATAAAAATGCTCATGGTCAAGCATCACTCGGTTTTGGTCATCTACCTGAAGTGTTCGAAGCCAAGAATGCTCTGCCCCAACCATTCTGACCTTTGAAATCTTTAACCGTATGGCCATGGCCAAGGCAGGAATCAATACATTGTGCGGGCGAGGAAGCCCCCAGCCATTCAACATGGCAAAACGGCAAAACCCTGCAGGCCCCTCAAGCGGGGTGGCATTGTATCCATACGCTTTTAAATTAGGATTCGATGACAACAGCTTTTTAAACGCCGGTGTTCCCAACGTTGGATATGGCACAAACAAGGTCATGGGCCACCTTGTATTTTCCGAAAGGGTTTTATACAAATTCCGTTTGCTTTCTAATATGTGCTCTGGAATGGTCTGTTCCGGTAAAAAAGTAAGTTCAGGAGCGCCAATTACATAAGCCGAGGGCTTTAAACGTATAAATTCCGGGGAAAGACAAAAATAGTTCACGGCACAGAATACCATATTGCTGGGCTCCTCGGGTAAATCGGCAACGATCAACCGTAGGGATGGTCCATTGCCCAAAATCAGCCATTCCGGTGCGGACTTTACCCTAGGGCGAAAACCCCGAAATTTTTTTGAAAGCCAAACGTACTTGATTAGGCTTAAGAAAATCTGCATCAATGGCATGCGCAAATATACGGATTGTGCCGCTGCATAACTTAAAACCCTAAACGGAGCACCATATTTCTTTCCCTTCAGCCCGCTAAAAACAGCCTTTGGCTTTGTCTAGAATTTAGTCGCTTTGGGCAGAACGAAACGAATAAAAAAGACCTACAATAAACGATTGCTCATTTGGACCCGACCTGAATCGCTCCTCAAAAGCCAATTGCAAGCTGAGTTCATGCCGCTTTCCTACGGCCAACGAGCTGCTTAGGCCTAGCCGATATCGATCGGGTTGTTCGCGCCCTGAACGGTTGGTGGGCCACCAACACTCCCCAAAAAGGGTGTTGCTTATTTTCCCCTTTGGCCAGGTGTATTTTACCCCGGCTTTGCTCCGAAAATGAAGGAGCCAGGGTTTGTTTTCCCCGCCCAGCGTGCTGTACCTTGCCTGATACCTTAAACGGACAAAGGGCCGCCACCTTTTCCATCGGTGGCGCAATTCTATGTCTAATTGAGGCCGGTGCCTCAAATGCCATACATCCGTTTGTTCATCAAGGCTATTAGAAACCCGCCAAGCAAAACCCAAAAGCAAATTACGCATCGGTTCATACTCCACCGAAGGCTGCACTAAAAAGGCGTCAATCCTGCCGTTTGTTCCCTGCCAGCGGTGTTGGAATTCCAAGCCCAAATCAACCTTGCTGTGCACCGATTGCTTGGCCGATGCCCCCACCCAGAGCCTAAGACCTTGGCCCCATACCGAATTCCACAAGAGGAGCGCCCACACTACGCATTTAATCGTCGTCCCCATCGTCTCCCGTAATGGAATCTTCTGAATCAGAACCCGCACTGCTATGATAATACAACCGCAAAAGCGCTGTATTTTTTAAAAAATTGTATTTCACAACCCCAATCCGTTCAATCGGTAAGCCCGTCTTTTCCCTCAACTCGGCAATCAAGGCCTCTCTTTGCAAGGGATGCACTTTGTCTATGCCTAAATAAACCAAATTTTTCTCCTCTAAATTTTTAAACAAAGGAACTTTTTCTTTCACGGTAAACAAGGCCAACAACACGAGGTTCGAAGCCACAATCTCGGTCAAACTCATGGCACCAGCCGTTAGGGCATTGATAACAGCCATTCCTATGGTCGAAAACAAATAGGTCATCTCCCGAATCGGAATCTGCAATGTTCTATACCGAATTATTCCAAATATGGCAAAAAGCCCTAAGGCCAATCCCAACTTAATTTTTATGTCGCTCAGCAAAAAACTAAGCAAAAAAACCACCGCGCCAATCAATAAAAACGAAAAGGCAAAGGTTCTGCGCTTGGACTTTTGATAATACAGCACAAACACCAAAATCAGCGAAAAAAACAAATGCAAAGCAAAGGCGCCCAACAAATGCAGGGTGGCAGGCCAATCGGTTAAAGGAAGATCGGCATTCATTAATATGGTATTCTGAATCATGGTCTGTGGTATTTGTAAATCTTGCTAAACATTTCAACCTGGTTCGGGGTAAAACGCACTGTTTTTATTTTTAAGCCATTTTCCCAGCTGTGAATTTCATAATAGGTTAATTTTCCAGATTTTCCATAATGTTCGGTCCTTTCCCATTCCCCGCTTTCTCCTTTTTTTTCAACCAAGGAGTCGGTTCGCAACCCCTTTCCTGGTTTAACCTTTACCTCTGACTTCCAATCCCCTTTTTCCGAAAAATAATACAACGTATGCTTTTCAATTTCTCCCAAGGAATTGTATCGAATGGATTCTTTTAATTTCCCCTGATCATCGTACCTTTCTTTGCGTTCAAGCCGATTTTCTTTTCCTGTAGCCGACGGGTAAGTTTTCATAACCGTACACGATTCTACGTTCGCTTGTTTTAGGTCTTTAGCCGATTGCGTATAGGCGCAAAGGCTACTTGAAAAAACGAAAAGAATAAGAAATTGCTTCATTTGGGTAAAATTAATACAGGAGCCTCTGTTGCGGGCACGCCCGCCTCTAGTTTTACCTGCACAAAAACAGGCATTAACCCTGAAGGCTCATTTCCAGTAGAATCACGGGCATAGGCAAACAAGGTATAATTGCCCGGCTGTAGGTTTTCAAATCGGTACCGGCCCTGGTAATCGGTTCGAAAATCTTCAGAATAAATTTCATCATTTCCATAAATTAAATACACCCGCTCTTCGGGCAATGGATATTCCGAAATTATATTGGTAAAGGTTAGGTTGTATTTTCGTGCAATTACCTGCCCCGTCAAGGTCAAATCTCCGCCCGTTCCCTCCGGATTGTTGCATGCGGTTAACATAGAAAACAGCAAAAATCCCAGCCAAATTGCCGCAAATTTACACCTTAATTTTAATTTAAAGTTTTGCATGTCCGTGTTTTACAAAATACGAGGGCTCAATATTAAGCGCAAGTTAAGAACTTTTGTGCAGTGGCCCGTTTTTTTGGGCGGTTGCGGGCTTTCACCGGTAGTCCGCGGCTGCCAAAGGCTGGCCCAGCGGGCTTGCGGTGGCTCCTAAAGTCGTCTCCGCGCCACGCGGGCCAGACTTCGGCAGCCTTGCGGGCAACCAGGTTCAATCCCTACCGCAGCCCAAGGCTTGGGAATCGCCTGTTTTTTATTGACTGTTTTTAGGGTCCATTTGCTAAATGCCTTGGCTCTTTTGAATCTCCATGGCTTAATACCTTCTCCATTCGGTCCACAATTTTTTGGCTGCTTCCGGTATGC
The DNA here is from genome assembly GCA_016866335.1 of Bacteroidota bacterium. Classification (GTDB taxonomy): domain Bacteria; phylum Bacteroidota; class Bacteroidia; order CAIKAF01; family CAIKAF01; genus CAIKAF01. The sequence continues at coordinate 45,743 of VGMT01000006.1, forward strand.
GTTTCAAACCAGCTTTTCAGCAGGATTTTTGTTTGGTCTTGCACGGCCTTTTTTTCTACATTTTTTAACCAACCAAGCGCGTCTTCCTGTGTTTTTACTCCTGCTCCTGCTCCTATCTTCAAAAAGGCCAAAGCCTCGCGGCTGTATTCATGCTTGGGGCCAAAAGCCACGGGAATGCCAGCTGCTGCAGGTTCCAATACATTGTGAACCCCGCGGCCAAATCCACCGCCCACATAGGCTGCGTTGCCAATTCGATACAAGCGGCTCAATACACCGACTACATCCAGCACCACGATGTGCGATGCGGCCGTATTTTCTTCCTTGCTCCAATATTGGGCTAAAGGGAATTTTTCTTCAATTCGTTTTTTTATTTCGGGCGTCAACCTGTGCGGGGCAACAACCCAATTTACATCGGACCTTGCCAATACAATGGCCGCCCACAGCTCTAAATCTGCAGGCCAAACGCTCCCCAAAATCACCACAGGCTGTTCGCTACTCCACCTAAGGTGTTGGGGCCAGTCCAACGGTTGTGCCTGCAAAGCCAAGGTGCGTTCCACCCGCGGGTCCCCATCGGCAACGGCGTTTCTTAGGCCAAGTTTGGTTAAAAAGATTTTTCCTTCTTCGTCTTGGCAACTGATGCAGGCCAACTGCTGCATTTGTTCCAAAATAAAGCGGGCGGGCCTTCGCGCTAAATTTTTAGAACGCCCTGGGCTAAAAGCCGCAACCATAGCAGGAATGCTATTTTGGCTTAACAGGCCTAGACAAATGGGCCAAATTTCAGCTTTTGTAAATACCGCCAATTTGGGTTTGAAGTGCGACAGGAATTTGGTTAATTCGGGTTTTAAGTCGCCAGGAAATCCAACCACCAAATGGGTTTTCTCTGTAGGTTTTACGATTCGGTAACCAGAATAGGAATAAAAACCAATTAGAATTTGATGTGTAGGATTTCTGGACTCCCAACATTGAATAACCGGAAGTATTTGTTCGTATTCTCCTAAAGAAGCACAATGGAACCAAATCAGGTCGCGGTTTTTGGCGGGTTCGGGCCAAGGGTCTAAAAGCATGCTGCGCCGCCCTGCAGCTCCCTCATGCCAAAGGGAAGCCCGCCGAATCAGCCATTCCCAAAATCGAACCCCAAGTGCATAGGCCCACATTTGGTTCAATTAAATTCGATAAATTCCCGCTTGCTTCGGGGATACAAAGGAAAAAACCAGCCGGCCTTTAGCCCCAACCAAAGGTCGCTTCGCAGTCCTGTCGGCAAAATCCCAATATCGTACTGATAGCCCCTACGGTGCTCCTGAAATCCTTGTACCGCTTCCAGTCCAATATAGCAATTGATGCTTTGGTTGTTCGACATCAATTGGTATCCAAACCATTGGCTCAGGTAAAATCCGGTACTCATTCGGTCGTAGCCTTTATCGTAAGGGGCAGCCAGTTGAGGAACGAGTCCGCCCGAAGCCCGCAGGGCATACCAGCTGCTCAGGTAGCCTCCACCAAAGCGAAAAGCAAATCCGGAATTTCCGTTTGGCTTGCCAAGGGGAAGCACTTTTCCTACAAACCCGCCGGTCATGATTCCTTGAAATGTGGCTCCAATTCCCGGAAAGGAGCCATCGCCTGCAATAATGGGCAATAGGTTTGAGGCGAACCCCGGTTCTTTGATTTCTTCCCCGAAAATAAAGTAGGCGGTGGCGCCCCATTGCCAACCTTTGGCGCTTTGCCTGAAAAAACCTCCACCTACAGGATACACCAAAGCCACCCGTTCGGAAAAGGCCCCCAGAGGCAGGCCAAATCCGCCCGAAACCTCAATGTTGCTAACGGCTACACGCTGCATTTGAGGGGCCTGCCCTTGCCCTGTTAGATTCAATGTTAAAAGGGCAAAAATCAACGCAAAATGCAGGAGATTTTCTCTTATGTGTTCAAAATAGTTGTTCAAGTTATGCTACTTTTGTGCCAAGTACAAAGCTATGCGTAAAATTCAGATGGTTGATCTTCAAGCGCAATTTGAAGAAATTCAACCCGAGTTGATGGGGGCCTTTGATCAGATTTTGACCAACACAGCCTTTATTAACGGGCCCGATGTTCAAGCCTTTAAAACAGAACTGTCAGATTATTTGGGCGGAGTTCATGTGGTTCCATGCGCCAATGGCACCGATGCCTTGCAAATTGCCATGATGGCCCTGGGCTTAAAACCCGGCGATAAGGTTTTGGCCCCATCTTTTACTTATGTTGCAACGGCCGAAGTTGCCGCGCTTCTTGGTTTGGAACTTGTCTTTTGCGATGTTGATCCCCAAACCTTTAATATTTGCCCCAACTCGGCCGCCAGCATACTTGAAAAAGAAGACATCAAGGCAATTGTTCCCGTTCACCTGTTTGGCCAATCGGCCAACATGGACGCGGTGATGGCTTTGGCTAAGCAATATGGTTGCTTTGTTGTTGAAGACATGGCCCAAGCCATTGGTTCTTTTTACCAAGGCGATTCGGCAACGGGTTTTGCGGGTACCATTGGGCATGCCTCAGGCACTTCGTTTTTTCCTTCAAAAAACTTAGGTTGCTACGGCGATGGCGGGGCGGTGTTAAGCCCCGATGCCGATTTGGCGGCTCGAATGCAAATGATTGCCAACCACGGGCAAAGCGCTCTGTATTACCACGATGTGGTGGGCGTAAATTCAAGGCTTGATACCCTGCAAGCGGCAGTATTGCGCATTAAATTGCGCCGGCTTCTTGATTATACCCGAGCTCGGCAAAAAGCCGCGGCTACCTACGACGCTAGGTTGGGCAACATAGATGGATTGCATATTCCAGTTCGTGATCCTAAGTCCACCCATGTGTTTCATCAATATACCTTGACCTTATCAAGGCCAGGAAGGACTGAACTCATGAAGTTCTTGGAAAGCCAAGGCATTCCGGTGAAAATTTACTACCCGGTGCCCCTGCATTTGCAAAAGGCGTACAACCATCAGGGGTACACCCCAGGAGCCTTCCCTGTTTCTGAAAAGCTGTGCGACCATGTTTTGAGCCTGCCCATGCATACCCATTTGCAAGCCGAGCAACTTGATTTTATTGGCGACAAAATTCGCAGCTGGTTTGCCACCCATTGATGCATTGAAATTTAAGACCTATGAATATTTGTGCAATTGGAACTGGGTATGTGGGGTTGGTAACAGGAACCTGCCTAGCCGAAACAGGCAACCAAGTTATTTGCGTGGACATTGACCAACAAAAGGTCGAGAATATGAAAAAGGGCATCGTGCCCATTTATGAACCCCAGTTGGATGTGTTTTTTCAGCGGAACCTAAAGCAGGGCCGCTTGCATTTTACCACCGATTTGGCCGAAGGTGTTCGCAATTCAGAGGTTTTGTTCCTTGCTCTGCCCACCCCTCCGGGTGAAGACGGTTCGGCCGACTTAAGCTATGTATTGGGAGTGGCACGTCAGCTTGGACCTCTGCTGAATTCCTACAAGGTAATCATCGATAAAAGTACGGTTCCTGTTGGTACTGCCGATTTGGTTCGAGAGGCCATATTGCCCCAGGCCGAAGCCGAATTTGATGTGGTTTCAAATCCAGAGTTTTTGCGCGAAGGATTTGCCGTGGAAGATTTCATGAAACCCGACCGCATTGTGATTGGTACAGAAAGTCCACGTGCCCGCGAAATACTCACCGATTTGTATGCCCCCTATGTTCGGCAAGGAAACCCCATCTACTTTATGGATGAACGCTCGGCCGAAATGACCAAATACGCTGCAAACTCTTTTCTGGCAACCAAAATATCGTTCATGAACGAAATTGCTCGGCTGTGCGAAAGGGTGGGAGCCAATGTTGATCAGGTTCGATTGGGCATAGGCAGCGACGAGCGCATAGGTAAGCGCTTTTTGTTCCCTGGGTTGGGCTATGGAGGCAGTTGCTTTCCCAAAGACGTGCAGGCATTGGTGCATACCGCCAACCAAAACGAGTACGACTTTAAAATTTTGCAGGCGGTAATGGATGTAAATCAAAGCCAAAAGGCCTTTTTTGCTCAAAAAATCCTGCATTTCTTTCAAGGAGATTTAAAAGGGAAGCGGATAGCCATTTGGGGATTAGCCTTTAAACCCGATACCGACGACATTCGTGAAGCTCCAGCCTTAGATTTAATTGAAACCTTGCGGGAAGCCGGTGCACAAATCGTTGCGTTTGATCCAGAAGCCATGCCCAACGTGCAAGCGGTACTGGGTGACGCCATTGGATATGCTGAAACGGCTTACCAAGCCTTAGATCAAGCCGATGCCTTGGTCATTGCTACCGAATGGGCTGTTTTTAGAAATCCAGATATGGAAGAAATAAAAAAACGCCTTAAAGCCCAGGTAGTTTTTGACGGCCGAAATATTTTCCAGCCCGGAAAAATGAAGACACTGGGCTTTCAATACTTTAGCATTGGGCGATAGCCTCACAAGCCTATGAAAAAACGCGTTTTAATAACCGGAGGAGCCGGATTCCTGGGTTCCCACCTTTGCGATTACTTTATTGCGAAAGATTATCGGGTTGTTGCGATGGACAACCTTATAACAGGAGATATTCGAAACATAGAACATTTGTTTTCGCATCCTGATTTTGAATTTTACCACCACGATGTGTCTAAGTTTGTGCATGTGCCAGGTGAATTGCATTACATCATGCACTTTGCCAGCCCTGCCTCGCCCATAGATTACCTTAAAATCCCCATTCAAACCTTGAAAGTTGGCTCGCTGGGAACCCACAATCTACTGGGATTGGCCAAGGCCAAAAATGCCCGCATTTTGGTGGCCTCAACTTCTGAAATTTATGGAGACCCTTTGGCGCACCCCCAAGATGAATCGTACTGGGGCAATGTAAATCCCATTGGGCCAAGAGGTGTGTACGACGAGGCCAAGCGTTTTCAAGAGGCCATTACCATGGCTTACAACCGTTTTCATAAGGTAGAAACCCGCATTGTTCGCATTTTCAACACCTATGGTCCCCGCATGAGGCTGAACGATGGCCGGGCATTGCCTGCTTTTATTGGACAAGCCCTACGTGGAGAAGATTTAACGGTATTTGGAGAAGGCAATCAAACAAGGTCGTTTTGCTATGTGTCTGATTTAGTAGAGGGTATCTACCGCCTGCTGTTGAGCGATTACGATGAGCCGGTGAACATTGGAAACCCTGCCGAGATTACCATTCTGCAATTTGCCGAAGAAATTCTAGCCTTAACCCAATCGGACAGCAAAATCGTATTTAAGCCACTGCCCGCCGATGACCCAAAACAACGGCAGCCCAACATTGAACTTGCAAAACGTATTTTGGGTTGGGAACCGAAAGTGGAACGCGCCCAAGGCCTAAAAACCACCCTGGAATATTTCAGGGGGCTTGATAAGGTGGATTTGTACAAACCTAGTTTGAATTTTTAATGGCCGCATTTGTTCACGAAACGTCCATTGTTCATGAAACCGCCCAGCTGGGCGAGGGAACAAAAATATGGCAGTTTTGCCATGTAATGCAGAAAGCCCGTATAGGTAAGGATTGCTCCTTGGGCCAAAACGTAATGGTGGGGCCCGGAGTGGTGATTGGCAACAACTGCAAGGTGCAAAACAACGTTTCTATTTACGAAGGTGTTGTTTGCGAAGACGATGTTTTTATGGGGCCCAGCATGGTTTTTACCAATGTTATTAATCCGCGCAGCGCCGTAAATCGAAAATCGGAGTTTAAGCCTACTTTGGTAGGAAAGGGTGTTACCATTGGGGCCAATGCCACCATTGTTTGCGGAACTCGGCTGGGCGAATATGCCTTTATTGGTGCCGGTGCCGTTGTTACCAAAGATGTGCCTGCCTATGCCCTAGTGTATGGAAATCCTGCTCGGCAAAAAGGATGGATGAGCCGGTTTGGTCAGCGCCTTGATTTTAATGAGCTAGGTCAGGCTGTTTGCCCCGAATCGGGCGAAGGGTACATTTTAACCCCAGATGGTCGTGTAAACATTGCATCGGCTTCACGTTAGGTTTAGCCCAAAAAGACACTTTTGTGTTCCAATCTGAAAAAAGAAAAACTGTGCTATGAGTGTGTATAGTGAAATTATCAACAAAGAGGCCCCGATAGCCGTGGTGGGCTTGGGATATGTGGGCTTGCCCATTGCCCTTGTATTTGCACGCAACGTAAAGGTCATTGGATTTGATATAAACGCCGAACGGGTCGAAATGATGCGCAACCGCATTGACCCGAGCCAAGAATTGGCCGCCGAGGATTTTGACCAAACCGACATACATTTTACCTGCGATTTAGAAGATTTGCGTTCGGCTAGGGTATTTATTGTGGCCGTTCCAACCCCGATCGATGATGCCAAGCAGCCCGATTTAAAGCCCTTGATTTCGGCCACCACCACCGTTGGCCAAGTATTGAAAAAAGGCGATTATGTAATTTACGAATCAACCGTTTATCCAGGTTGCACCGAAGAAGATTGCGTTCCGGTTTTAGAAGACTTGTCGTCCCTTAAAATGGGAGTTGATTTTAAGGTTGGATACAGCCCTGAACGCATCAATCCGGGCGACAAAGAGCACACCCTGAAAAACATCGTAAAGGTTGTTTCTGGAAACGATGCTGAGGCATTGGAAACGGTAGCCAAATTGTACGAGATTGTGGTTCAAGCCGGGGTTTTTCAGGCTTCGTCATTAAAAGTTGCCGAGGCGGCCAAGATCATTGAAAACACCCAGCGCGATGTCAATATTGCCCTGATGAACGAACTCTCTATTATTTTCGGAAAAATGGGCATCAATACCTACGAAGTATTGGAGGCCGCCGGAACCAAATGGAATTTCTTGAAGTTCTCACCAGGCTTGGTCGGAGGGCATTGCATTGGCGTTGACCCGTATTATTTGACGCACAAATCTGCCCAATTGGGTTACCATGCGCGCATCATCAATGCCGGCCGAGACATCAACGATGGAATGGGGGCGCATGCCGCCCGACAAATCATAAAGCGGCTTATTGCCAAAGGATTTGACATTAAAGGTGCAAGGGTTTTGGTTATGGGTACCACCTTTAAAGAAAACGTTTCAGACATTCGGAACTCGAAGGTTGCCGATTTGATTTACGAGTTGCAATCGTACGGAATATCGGTAGATGTTACCGACCCGCACGCCAATTCAGACGAAGTAAAACATGAATATGGTTATGGATTGGTTGAAAAGCCTGCGGGTGCGTATGCAGCGATTTTTGTGGCCGTTTCGCATCAGGCTTTTATGGATTTGACCGAGGCAGATTTTGATGCATTGTTGGCCAAAGGAGGTATTTTAGCCGACCTTAAAGGGTTGTTCCGGAATCGGTTCCGTACCTTTGAGTATTGGAGCCTTTAATTCGGATTATGTCATATTCAAAACGCATTTTGGTTACGGGTGGCGCCGGGTTTATCGGGTCGCATGTGGTTCGGCTTTTGGTGAACAGCTACCCCGATTACCTGATTTTCAATATTGATAAATTGACCTATGCCGGCAACCTTGAAAACATCAGGGACCTTGAATCGGCGCCCAATTATCGGTTTGAACGCATAGATATATTAGATGCAGATGCGGTTGCGCAGTTGATGCATCAAATGGATTTTAATGCGGTGGTGCATCTGGCGGCCGAGTCGCACGTGGACCGGTCCATTCAGGACCCACTGGCGTTTGTGCATACCAATGTTTTGGGAACCATCAATTTGCTGAATGCCGCCCGTGGGGCCTGGGCAGGGCAGTTTGAAAACCGGCTGTTTTATCATATTTCAACCGACGAAGTGTACGGAAGTCTTGGCGATACTGGGTTTTTCACGGAAACTACGGCCTACGACCCCAGAAGTCCGTACAGCAGCTCCAAGGCCGCTTCCGACCATTTTGTTCGGGCTTGGCACCACACCTATGGGCTGCCGGTGGTGATTTCAAATTGCTCCAACAATTATGGGCCGAATCAATTTCCTGAAAAACTGATTCCTCTGTTTATTCACAACATACGGCACCGAAAGCCCTTGCCTGTGTATGGCGATGGCAAATATACCCGCGATTGGCTGTATGTGGTTGACCATGCTCGGGCCATCGATACCGTTTTGCACCGAGGTAAATTGGGCGAAACCTACAACATTGGCGGGTTTAATGAATGGAAAAACATCGATTTAATTCAATTGATGTGCCGGTTAATGGACCAAAAACTGGGAAGACCAGAAGGCGATTCTGCCTCTTTGATTACCTATGTAACCGACCGGCCGGGGCACGATCGGCGCTATGCCATCGATGCGTCAAAAATACAGCGTGATTTGGGTTGGGAGCCTTCGGTAACCTTTGAACAAGGCCTTTCTTTAACCTTGGATTGGTATTTAAACAACCAAGATTGGTTGGACAGCGTAACAAGTGGAGCGTATCAGCAGTACTATGACAAGCAATATAAAAATCGGTTTTAAGGATGTTTCGGGTAGCATTTGCGATGTTGGTCTTGCTATTTGCTTGCCAGCCTAAAACCCAACAGGGCGAATGTTTGCCCCTGGCTGAATGGCAGCAAGAAATGGATTCGTTAAATACGCCGGGTTTAGAGCTGGTTGTTTTGGCATTGCAACAGAAAGACAGCATGAAACTTGAAAAGGGCATAGAAACAGTTCAAAGCGCACATCAGCAGTTCAAAAAGCGTTCAGAAAAGCCGGATTGTGTGCAGCCAGATAGCCTTCGGTTTCTGATGGATTTGCAGTTGAAAACCTGCGATAGTGTAGCAAGGGTTTGGTTGCCCGTTTTAAGGCCATTGTTGAAAACAAACTTGAGTTTGGACGAAAAGGAGCGGCTAAGCAAAACCTTAGAGTCCATGCAGGCCGCTGCTTCAAGGCAAAGGGATTGGGCCGAGCAGTTGATGCAAGCCAATTAAGGAATTGATGCGCCTGCGGGCGGGATTGAACGCGGTAGCACGCCAAGCCACAGGCAGCAGGGGCATGCGGGCTGCGGAGGCGACTTTAGGAGCCCCCGCAAAGCCGACATGCCCCCTGACTGTGGCTGCGGCCTACCGGTGAAAGCCCGAAACCCGCCCGAAAAACTCCCTTTAATCGAAAGAAAATGCAGATTTGAGCGCGAAAAAGCGTTTTAAACTTTCTGGTTCAAAGATTTAACCCTATCTTTGCCAACCTTTTCAAGAAAGCCCGCGGATGTGGCGTAATTGGTAGCCGCGCCAGACTTAGGATCTGGTGCCGAAAGGCGTGGGGGTTCGAGTCCCTTCATCCGCACTTTTTTAAGCTGACAGTCCCTGTCCTTAAGCCCAGGATACACCGCAGAGTTGCCCCAAAATTATGGGTTGCAGCCCTTCGAAGCATCTCGGGCTTTTTTACGGACCCAAGCGCCTTCATTTTTACGAAAGTAATTGCACCGATATGAATATTTCCCAGGAACGCATTGATGAGTTGAACATTCTGATTCATGTAGAAATTGCCCCTGAAGATTATGCTGCCGAGCTTGAAAAGGGATTGAAAACCATGCAAGCGCGGGCCAACGTACCCGGTTTTAGAACAGGCAAAGCGCCCATGGGAATGATCCGCAAAATGTATGCGAACTCTATGCGCAGCGACGAAGTCTTCAAAAAATTAAACGACGAATTGTATGGTTTTTTGGAGCGGGAAAAAATCCAGTTTCTGGGCGAACCTTTGCCCAGCGAGCTTCATCCTGATGCAAACGATTGGACCAGCGACGGGGAATTCAAATTTACTTTTGATTTGGGATTGATGCCGGCGGCCGAGGTTCAGATTCCGGCTAAAAACGATCTGAAAGCCTATAAAATTACCGTTTCGGATGCCGAAGTGGAAAAAGAAATTGAGCGGTTAAGAAAAGGGCAGCCTTCGTTTCAAGAGCGTGAAGAGGTCGGCGAAGAAGATTCGGTTTTTGGCAGTTTTACCTATCAGCCCGAAGGTGCCGAAGAGCCTACCCACCCCAATTGTTTTTTGCCCATGCCCAAAGTGCAATCGGCCGAAGCCAAGCAAGCCCTACTGAATAAAAAGCCGGGCGATGTGGTTTCACTTCCCACGCAGGGCCTTTTTGCCGATGCCAAAACCAATTCTATTTACCTGAACGTACCTGAAGAAGGCTTGGCAGCTTTAGCAGAAACCGTTGAATTTACCATAACCTCCATTTCGCGAATGGCTCCTGCCGAACTGAACCAAGGATTCTACGATTCGGTTTTTGGAGAAGGACAGGTAAGCGACGAAGAGCAAATGCGCAACCGCATTCGTGAGTCCTTGCAAGGAAATGTGCAAACCATGGCCAATCAAGACCTGTTGACAAACCTGCGCGAGTGGTTGATTGACAGCAATCCCATGGATTTGCCAGAAGCATTTTTGCTGCGTTGGCTGCATGCCGGGCAAAAAAAGGACAAGAGCATAGAAGAAATTCGGGAATCCTTTCAAAAAGACCGCCGGTATATTGTTTGGGAGGTGTTGCGCACCAAGTTGTTGGGGCAGCATGAGGTTAAGGTAGAAGGACCTGAATTGATGGAGGGAGTTCGTTCTACCGTAGTAAACCGTTTGGTTCGTGCTGGCTATCAGTTCAATGAAACCCAACTGAACGATGTGGTGGCCCGATTTATGCAAGACAAAGAAGAGGTACGTAGAATCCATGAAAACCTGTTGGAATTCAAGGTGCTTGAGGCTGTTCGCGTAGGTTTAAACATCGCCGAAACCTCCATCGATTCCGAAGCGTATTTTGAGCTACAAAAGGCCTAAAGCTCAGTTTCATTTTCCGTATATTTGTAGCCGTCGGCGCCAATGCCGAGCTTAAATTATTGGTATATGTTCCCACACGATGAGTTTAAAAAATACGCAGTAAAGCACCGCGGTATTTCAAGCATGCACCTTGACACCTATATGTCTTCGGTTGAAAACATGACGCGTACGGTGATTGAAGAGCGCCCTGTAAATTTTAGGGAGGTTGACGTGTTTTCGCGGTTGATGATGGACCGCATTATATTTTTGGGAACGCCCATTGACGACTACATTGCCAACATTATACAGGCACAGCTTTTGTTTTTAGAGAGTGCCGACAGCAAGCGCGATATACAGATTTACATAAATTCACCGGGGGGGTCGGTGTATGCAGGCTTGGGAATTTACGATACCATGCAGTGGATTGGGCCTGATGTGGCTACCATTTGCGTAGGCTTGGCTGCCAGCATGGGGGCTGTTTTGTTGTGCGCCGGAGCAGCGGGTAAGCGTACCGCCCTTCCGCATTCGCGCGTTATGATTCACCAGCCATTGGGTGGAGCTCAAGGGCAGGCATCCGACATTGAAATTACCCATAGGGAAATTCAAAAACTTAAAAAGGAACTGTATCAAATCATTGCCAACCATTCCGGCCAAACCATTGAAAAAGTAGAGGCCGACTCTGACCGCGATTATTGGATGATAGCGCAGGAGGCCAAGGAATATGGTATGATTGACGAGGTATTGGTGAAGCAACCCGGTAAGTAATGGCGAAAACATCGGCTCAGATTTGTTCTTTTTGCCTTCGTCCGCGTACCGAAGTTGATTTGCTTATAAGCGGTCACAAAGCCGAAATTTGCTCGGATTGCGTGGAGCAGGCCCATGAAATTGTGCATGCAGAAAGCATTTCAAGGCCTAAGTCAAAATCAAGTGGAAAGGTCAAGTTGCACAAGCCCAAAGACATCAAGGCCTTTTTAGATGAATATGTAATTGGGCAAGATGAGGCGAAAATCACCTTGGCGGTGGCGGTGTACAACCATTTTAAGCGCATTGGTCAAGCCTCATCAAAAGAGGAAATAGAAATCGACAAAAGCAACGTGATTTTGGTGGGCGAAACCGGTACCGGCAAGACCTTAATCGGCCGAACCATAGCCCGCATGCTTCAGGTTCCTTTTTGCATTGCCGATGCCACCGTGTTAACGGAGGCCGGCTATGTAGGCGAAGATGTGGAAAGCGTTCTAACTCGCTTGCTGCAAGCCGCCGATTACAACGTAGAAGCAGCCCAGCGTGGGATTGTTTTTATTGATGAAATCGATAAAATTGCGCGAAAGGGCGACAACCCTTCATTAACCCGCGATGTAAGCGGCGAAGGGGTTCAACAGGGCTTACTTAAACTGCTGGAGGGTAGCGTCATTGGTGTTCCACCTCAGGGGGGACGCAAGCATCCGGAGCAAAAACTAATACAGGTCGATACCCGACAAATTCTGTTTATTTGCGGCGGAGCCTTTGATGGCATTCAGCGCCGCATAGCCGACCGCTTGTCGCGTCAATCCATTGGGTTTAAAACCGAAGGAAAGGCTCGGCCTCAAGACGAAGAGGTGCTGAAGTACGTAGCCCCCCAAGACATCAAATCGTTTGGATTGATACCTGAATTGGTAGGAAGGCTTCCGGTTGTAACCTATTTGTCGCCCTTAGATGCCAGCGCCCTTAAACGCATATTGACCGAGCCCAAAAACGCCCTGCTAAAGCAGTACAAGCGCTTGCTTGAAATGGATCAAGTAGAATTGCAAGTGGAAGATGAGGTGTTGGATTTGATTGTAGAAAAGGCCTTGGAATACAAATTGGGGGCACGTGGATTGCGCTCTATTTTTGAGGCCATTATGAAGCAAGATATGTTTGAGGCTCCCGATGCAGGCAAATCAATCCTGCGAATAACCCGAGAATTGGCCGAACAACGTTTGGCCCAATCCCAGTTCGGCAAGGCCGCCTAAGTGCTATTTATGGCGGAACTACCCCAACTTATTTGCGGCTGGCATCCCGTTTTGGAGGCCTTAGAGGCTCAGCATCCCATTGAAAAGATTTTGCTTCGTAAGGGAATAAGCGGGCGCGGGGCTGAACAGCTTCTGCGCATTGCCCAAGAACGGCAAATTCCGGTTCAAGAAGTTCCTCAAGAGAAGTTAAACCGCACCACGCGGGGGCAACACCAAGGATTGATTGCATTTCGGGCCTTGTTGCCCAATCCCGATGTGCAAGATATCGTGGCCCAGGTATTTGAATCGGGCCAAACGCCTTTTATTGTTTTGCTGGACCAAGTATCGGACGTGCGCAACATGGGCGCCATTGCACGCAGTGCGTTGTGTTTTGGAGCTCATGCTTTGGTGATACCCTCTCGGGGTTCGGCCTTGATCAGCGAAGACACCATAAAATCGTCGGCGGGAGCCTTGTTGCATTTGCCTTTGTGCCGGGTTTGGAACTTGAAAGACAGCATTAAAAGCCTAAAAGAAAGCGGCTTGCACTTTTTTGCCGTGCATGAAAAAGGAAGCCTGCAGCCGCATCAGGCCGATTTGTCTCAGCCCATGATGCTCATGATGGGTTCGGAGCATGAGGGCATATCGCCAGCCTATTTGAGCATGGCCGATCAATCCATAGCAATACCGCAAACCGGCCCGGTGGCATCGTTGAACGTTTCGGTGGCGGCGGGTATTCTGGCCTATGAAACCTTTAAGCAGCGGCGGGGCTAATTCTGCCTTGCCTTTGGATTTTGTGCAGGCCTGCGAAAGCGCCTGGGGAATGCCTTTGGCCCAAACGCGTCTGAAGGCCTTAGATTTGCCCTCTGAAACATCCATTCGGTTGCATCCCAAGCGGAGTTTGTCCAACATCGGTTTAGAACAGGTTCCTTGGCATCCCTATGGCCGCTATTTAAAGCAGCGTCCGGTTTTTACGTTAGATCCCGCTTTTCATGCCGGGGCTTATTATGTGCAAGAAGCCTCATCAATGGTTTTGTGGCCCTTATTGAATCAACTTCCCAAACCTGATTTCGCTATAGATTTGGCTGGGGCTCCCGGAGGGAAAAGCACCCTTTTGTTGGATTGGATGAACGAAGAGGGCTGGTTGCTGGCCAACGATCCCATTCCGAACCGGGCCTTGGCTTTGCAAGACAATCTGAAAAAATGGGGATACACCAATGTACTTCAATCCAACGCCAATCCAGAGCAGTTGGCCCTTCACATTCCAGGTCAGGCCGATTTGCTTTTGCTGGATGCTCCGTGTTCAGGTGAAGGCATGTTTCGAAAAGATGCTTTTGCCCGGCAACAATGGACCTTGGATTTGCGGCAATCCTGCCAAAACCTACAGGCCCAAATCTTACCCCATGCGGTTGAACTCATAAAGCCCGGCGGGCACTTGATTTACAGTACCTGCACCTTTCATGAGGCCGAGAACCAAGGGCATGCGGCCTTGCTGCGCGAACTTGGAATGCAGCCTGTTTTAATGCCCCTTCCAAAGGAATATGGTTTTGAAGCCATAGAAGGAGGTTTGGGTTGGGCCGCTTACCCTGGGCAGGTTCGGGGTGAAGGTTTTTATGTGTCGGTTTGGAGAAAAGAAGGAGAGGCAAATAGGCAAACGTTAGGGGTGGTACCCAAGGGAGGTTCTGCCGAGGTGCTGGCTTCGTTGTTGCCGGCTCACCGGGATTGGACCACCCATGAGTACAAGGGTCAGTGGTATGGGCTGTCCAAGCCTTTGCTAGCCTGTTGGAATTCCATTCCCCGCTTGCAATTGCTGGGTGTTTGCTTAGGGAAAATTGAAAAGGGGCGGGTGCTTCCGGACCCTCATTTGGCCTTTATTGAAGGCTGTACGGCTCCCCGACTTGAACTGAATACCGAAGAAGCCTTGCGGTATTTAAAAGGGCTGTCACCCGAGTTTAAGGCTGTGCCTGCTCCCTGGATTGTTGCGGAGCATGCTGGTTTGGGCTTGGGTTGGCTAAAAATCGCGGGGCAGCGGTTCAACAACGCCTATCCGCATCCTTGGCGCATTCGCATGGATTTGCCTGGGCAAAAGGGGAATTCTAATTTAGCCCAGTTTTGGCACTAATTCCAGCCCAATTGCGGCCGTTTGCCTACCTTTATCCAAACTTTTTTATGAATCCATCTTCGTTGTCGTTTCAGGTTGCCGATAAATTAATGCGCTATGTGAAGGTTGATACCCAATCGGACGCAGCCTCGCCCAGTCAGCCCTCAACCGCAAAGCAATTGGATTTGTGCCGCATGTTGGTAGATGAACTTCGGTCGTTTGGTATTGCTCAGGTTGAATTGGATGAAAACGGCTACGTGTATGCTCGGATTCCTTCGAACCTGCCTGAAGGGCAATCGGCACCCCGCATTTGTTTTTGTTCGCATGTGGATACCGCGCCCGACTGCAGCGGAACGGGAGTAAAGCCGATTTTGCATCCCCGCTGGGACGGAAGCCCCATCGTATTGCCTGACAACCCTTCGGTGGTTATTGACAAAGAGCACCAAACGTATTTGAAGCAACGCATCGGCGACGACATCATTACCGCTTCTGGAACCACCTTGTTGGGCGCAGACGACAAAGCCGGCCTGGCCATTATCATGGAGCTGGCAGAGCAATTGATGGTCCATCCGGAATGGCCGCATGGCGATGTGGTTGTTTTGTTCACCCCCGACGAAGAGATTGGCCGGGGAGTCGATGCGGTTAACATGGAAAAAGTGAATGCCGATTTTGGTTATACCTTAGACGGTGGCCCAAGAGGAAGTTTAGAGGGCGAAAATTTTAGCGCCGATTATATGGAGGTTGCCTTCAAAGGAAGAAGCGCCCACCCAGGATATGCCAAAGGAAAAATGGTGAATGCCATTAAGGTAGCGGCTGATTTTTTGAGCCGGTTGCCGGCACAAGGCTTGTCGCCCGAAACCACAGAAGCCCGTCAGGGATTTGTGCACCCCATGGGATTGAAAGGGCAATTGGAACAGGCCTCGGTTTCGTTTATTTTGAGGGATTTTGACAGTGCCCATTTAGATGAACAGGCCGCCTTGTTGGAGTCTTTGGCCAAACAGGCTTGTGCTTCATTTCCGGGGGCTGAGTACAGCACAATCCGGAAAGAACAGTACCGAAACATGGCCGAAGTTTTGGCCTTGCACCCTGAGGTTATGGAATTGGCCCGGTTGGCCTATGCCGATGCCGGGGTAACGGTGAACGAATTGCCCATTCGTGGAGGTACAGACGGATCCCGATTGAGCTTTATGGGCTTGCCTTGCCCCAACATATTCACCGGCGAAATGGCCATACATTCGGTTCAAGAATACGTTAGCGTTCAAGACATGGAATCGGCGGTACAGGTTTGTCTGCACCTATTGAAGCGCGCTGTTTCGTAGTTGGCTAACGAAGCTGAATACGGGCTTGGGTGTTGGGGCCAATTTCGATTAAGCAATCGCCAAAGTCTGGAGGGCCAAATCGGCCCCGAGCATTGTTGCTAAATCCATAGGCTTCCGTGGGAATGCCGAAGGCGTTTTTGTCCAACACTCCATTGTTGTTGGCATCGTGAAAAACGGCCACCGCGTACTTGGCGGGGGGCACGTTTAGGCTTAGCGTAACCTGGCCTTTTTCGGCCTCAACGCTGCGCAGATGAACCGCTTTTTTGGGCTCGGTAAATCCTTCGGGTTTGTTGTAAAGAGCCACCCGAACCGAACCTTGGTCCGATTTCAACCCTTGAATGCTGAGTAAGGCCTGCAAGGGCTCGGCCGGCTTCGAACCTATTAAAAAGAACCCCAAGCCTATAGAAATAAACGGAATGGTTTTAAGGCTAAAGCGCCGCTGTAAGCAATTCAAGGCAAACGAATTAAAGTGGATAGGAATTAGGCTTTTGAATACATGGATTCAATTTCGTCGGCGTAGCTGGTGTATAGGGTTTTGCGCCTCAGCTTTAAGGTTGGGGTTAGTTCACCGCCCTCAATGGAGAAGGGGCGGGGAACCAGAACAAACTTTTTCACCTGTTCCCACTGCCCGAACCGTTGATTGATGCGCTGGATTTCTTTTTCAATTTTGGTTCGAAGCAAGGCGTCGTTCACCAATTCTTCGGGAGATTTTAGGGGAAGTCCTTTGTGTTTTAGCCAAGATTCAACGTGTTCCCAAGCCGGAGAAACAAGGGCAGAGGGGAAGTTTCGATCTGGCCCCACCACCATTATTTGTTCAATAAATGGAGACTCCTTAAAGGCGTTTTCCATAGGTTGGGGAGCAATGTATTTGCCCCCACTGGTTTTGAATACTTCTTTTTTTCGGTCGGTAATGGCCAGGAATTTCCCTTCCCGGAATTCGCCGATGTCGCCCGTATGGAACCAGCCATCGGCATCCATCACCTCGGCCGTGGCATCGGGTTTGTTGTAGTAGCCCGTCATCACGTTGGGGCCTTTGCATAGAATTTCGCCGTCTTCGGCAATTTTCACTTGAACTCCGTCAATAACAGGCCCCACAGAGCCAAACATGCGCCCAGAATGCGGCATTTGGTTTACGGTAATTACAGGACTGGTTTCGGTGAGTCCATAGCCTTCGAGCACCGAAATTCCGGCGGCGGTAAATACCCTGGCCAATCGGGGTTGCAGGGCTGCGGCACCGGTAACAATCACCTCGGCTTCTCCGCCCAAGGCGGCCCTCCATTTTTTAAATACCAACGCGTCGGCAATTTTAAGTTTGAAATGGTACCACGCACCATTTTTTCCATGCAATTCATAGGCGTGCCCAAGTTTCAGGGCCCAGAAAAAGATGGCCCGAATGGGTTGAGGCTTGGCTCGGCCGGCAGCCACAATTTTATCGTACACTTTTTCAAGCAACCGTGGAACGGTGGTAAAGGCGTAGGGATGTATTTCTTTCAGATTTTCGCCAATGGTTTCCATGCTTTCGGCATAAAAAATACTGGCCCTTAGGCTAACATAGAGGTAGCCCACCATGCGTTCAAAAATATGGCACAAAGGCAAAAAAGAAAGCACCTTTTTGTCTTGAAACATGGGGAACAAATCGGTGCAGGTATTTACGTTTGAAAGGATGTTCTGATGGCTTAGCATCACTCCTTTTGGCCGCCCGGTGGTGCCGCTGGTGTATATCAAGGTCATCAAATCTTCGGTACGGATGTGGCTGCGGCGCAATTCAACGGTTTGGGGGTCTGGATTTGACTTCCCGATGGAAATCAGTTCAGAAAGGTGCAGGCCTTCTGCATGCGATTCAAAGGTAATTACCCGCTGAATGGATGGGACTTGGTCCTTGATGCTCAGCCATTTTTGAATAAACTCCTCTTTTTCGATGAACAAGATTTTCACTTGGGCATCGTTCAGAATGTAGGCCTGGTCGTCGGCCGAGGCGGTAGGGTACATGGGTACAGTGATTCCTCCAAGTTGGCTAACGGCATAATCGGCCCAGTTCCATTCGGGTCGGTTAAACGAAATGATGGCCGCCCGGTCGCCGGGTTCAAACCCCAGGTTAAGCAAGCCATAGCTGAGCAGGTTTACAGTATCAAGGCAGGTTTGGGCCGAATATTCGGTCCATTGGCCTTTTGATTTCCCGGCCAGCATGCTGCGGTCAGGGTATTGGGCTGCATATTCCAACAGCAAGTCAAAGTTGCGGGAGGCTCTCATTCGAATTTATTTTTGGAAAGTTACGGAAGTTTTTGGGCTTTGCCTGCTACGGGGAACCTTGATTTTAATTTGGAGGCTAAAATCCCTTAATTTAGACGAAACAGGAATGGGCTAGGCTAGGGGTTGGCTTTCAGTTTTGATGATTCAAATGGGGGCGGCTGCCGGGCTTTCCGGGCTACTCCGCGGTTGCCAAAGGCCTGGCCCAGCTGGTTTGCGGGGGCTCCTAACGTCGCCTCCGCACCTAGCGGGCCAGGCTTCGGCACCCTTGCGGGGTAGCCTCGTCAATCCCTGCCGCTGGCCTTTCGGTCCATTTTGCTCATCCAATTCCCGAACCCCGCCAGCAGACTTGCAAAAAACATACGGACCTTGTAACTTTAAACCTATGAAAGCGGTTCGTGTTCTTGTGCTTTTTGTCCTGGCATTGGCTATGTTGCCTTTGCCTTCTGAGTTCTATCTGTGGATTCGTGCGGTGGTTTTTGTATCGGCCCTGCTCTGTTTTTGGGAAGAATACAAAAAGGGCTTGTCCTACTTCGCTATTCTTTTTTTGGCCTTAATGGTGTTGTTCAACCCCTTTTTGCAGGTGCATTTGCGCGAAAAGGCTTTTTGGCTGGCATTGGATTTGGGCTCAATGCTGTTGTTCGCCTACCCTTGGCTAAAGCCTTTTTTAAAGAGGTCTGAACAGGCAGAAGGCAATTAATCGCAAGCTGTTTGCAGGCCCTCCCAAGCCGTAGAGTCCAGCAAGGGTTTTTCGGTCAACTCTATATTTTCTGTGGCTTTTTTCAGGTATTCTTTCCGTTCCGATAGGTCAGGATGGCTGCCCAGCCAAGAGGGAAGGTCCGATTGGACTTCAGATTCCAGTTTTTCCATTACCCCAACCATGGAACTGGGATTAATCCCTGCGTTTTTCAGGTATTTCACCGATTTCAGGTCGGCCTCTTTTTCTAGGCTACGGTCGTAGGCCGAGGAAGACAACTGGCTCAGAATTTCTTTTATGGCTTCGCCGGCAGCACTGCCTCCGCCAGCCGCACTTAACAGAATGGATACACCCACTTCTTTGGCCAGTTTTTTGGAAATGTGGTTCAACTGAACGTGGGCCACTTCATGACCAAGTACACCCGCCAGCTCTTCAGGACTTTCAAGGGTTTGAACCAAGCCCGAATGAATCAAAATATGCCCCCCCGGAAGGGCAAAGGCATTTATTTCGTCGTTGTTCACCAAATGCACCTTCACGCTGCTTGAATCAAGTTGGTTGGCTTCGCATATTCGAGTCCACATAGATTGCAAGGCCTCGTTGGCCTCGGTGTCAGAGCAGATTTCTTCCGAATCTTGAATGGCATCCCAAAGCAGGTCTTCTAATTTTTGTTCGGTTTTTTGAGTCAAGACGTCCAAACCCAATATGCCAATCCAGTTGATTTGAGAAAGCCCAAACCAAAGGCCGCCAAACAGCAAAAGGGATAGGCTAAGGTGAAGAAAAAAGCGCTTCATGGTTTGGGTTTGCAAAGTAGGTGGGTTAAAGGGCCGTACATCCACCAACTAAGGTGTTGTCCTTTTCGGGTTTCTATGGCCGTAACAATGGTAACGGCAAATTCAAGCAGGTTGTACAAAATGGCCACAGCCATGTAGGCCAAATAAGCGTTGCTCAGGGAGCGGTCGGTTAAAATGATGGACCAGGTCCAGCCCAAGGCAAAGGCATTGATCAGGACGATGGAGATTTGCGAGAGCAGGGCCTGAAGGCAATGCCAGCGTACAAAGTAGCTGCTTTTTCGTTGCCCCATGTAGTAGCCCCAAGTGGCAATCAGGTTGATTATGGGGAACGGCAAACCAACAATCACCACCACCAGCGACATGAGGTAAGCGTTCGAGGCTTTTTCGGTTTCGTATTCCTCTGGCCTGTATGGAAAAGCGGGTTTAGAAATCATAGCAGTTTAAAGATATTCCAAATCCAATTGGCAAGCAAGAGCAAAGCGAAGGGCCAAGCGAATTCGGGGCGTTTTAATTTGGCTTCGGCCTGTTGATAGGCATTTTTCAGGCTTTCTGATTTTGAAAAAAAATCGTAGGCAATCCAAATGGGAATGGCCAGCATAAAAGCCAATGCGAGGTACCCCAGGGGATTGGTCCAAAGGGCAAGTTCAAATTGACCCTGGCTCAGAGCTGCCGCAGAACGGGTGGTTCCGCAGGCGGGACAGGGAATGCCCGTTAGCCTGCGTGTTGGGCAAGCAAGCAAAGAAGATTCTTCGGGACCGCCCCAAACCAAATAATACAGCAACCAGGCATGGCCGGCTAGGGCCAAACCTCCCAACAAAAGGTAAATCCTTTTGCCGGATTGACGCATCTTAGTATAAGAAGGGCTGGATTTTCTCGAAGTTTTTTTGGCGGGTAGCGCCTTGGATTTGGAACCAGTCGATGATGGCCCAAATGCCCAAACCGCCGCAAGTTAATAGTTTGCCTACGCCCATGCCCGTATCGCCAATAAAAAACCGGTCAATACCGTACGTTCCAAGAAAAATGGAAATAATAAGTGCTGTTTGTGGGTCTTTTAGTTGCAAGGTCTGAATCATAGCCCATTTTGATTCGTCTAGGGCTAGGAGTCGGTCTCTAACTTGGCCAATGTGTTGACTTTCAAAGTACTTTCCATTGGTTAGGATATACATATCCACTTTTTGAGAATCCATAGTAATTTAGATTGGTTAGCACCAAGGTAACCAATAATTTTTAAATCAAAATAACAAGGGCTTTAATCGTGGAACAATTATTGCAGTTAATTCGTTCTTAATCAATATACTCGTTGTTTTATGGTTATAGGCATATTGGCTGAGGCAGAACTTCCCATTGTATCGATGGTGCCAGATACCGCAGCTCGGCTAACGAAAGCGGGGCATCGCATTTTGATAGAACAGGGTGCTGGCTCGGCCGCGGGCTTTCCAGACCACCTGTATGCCGAAGTGGCCGAGCTGAAAACAAGGGCAGAACTGCTTGCCGAATCGGATATTTTACTGAGTGTCCAGGTGCCCACCTCCACAGATTTGGCCCAAATTCGTCCAGAAGCCACCTTGATAACCAATACCGAAATCTTTGCTTATCCAGATTCCCTTAACGTATTTGAGGGCTATGCGTTCAGGGTTTTAAGCATGGACGAAATTCCCAGAACCAGCTTGGCCCAAAGCATGGATGTGCTTAGCAGCATGGCTTCGCTGTCGGGTTACCGTGCCGTGTTGGAAGCCTCGACCTTGTTTACCCGGTATTTCCCCATGATGATTACAGCGGCGGGCAGCATTAAACCAGCCAAGGTCTTGGTTTTGGGCGCCGGAGTGGCCGGATTGCAGGCCATTGCCACCGCAAAACGTTTGGGCGCTCAGGTGGAGGCCTTTGATGTGCGATCGGCCGTGAAAGAAGAAGTTCAAAGTTTGGGAGCCCGTTTTGTAGAAGTGCCTGGAGCTAAGGAAGACGGCGGGGCAGGTGGTTATGCAGTAGAGCAAAGCGCGGACTACTTAGCCCGGCAAAAAGAAGAGGTACAACGCCGCGCTGTTCAAAGCGACATTGTTATTGCTACGGCTCAAATTCGTGGAAAACGAGCTCCCCTGCTCATTACCGAAGAAACCATTCAAGCCATGCGCCCCGGCTCGGTGGTGGTTGACCTGGCCGCTTCAACCGGAGGCAACTGCGCTTTTACCCAAGACGGAAAATGCATTGAAGTAAATGGAGTACATATTTTGGGCAATAGCCGCTTGGCCTATTCCATGCGGCAAGATGCCAGCCTGTTGTATGGGAACAACGTGTACCATTTTTTGACCCATTATTTAAAACAGGCCGAGCAAAACGCTTTAATGCACGATGAAATTTGTCGGGCCGTTTGTGTGCATCCCAAATCTGAATCTTAATCCTGTTTTTATGAATGCTTTGATTGAAATACTATCGGCGAACTACCTGCTTATATACCTGCTGGTGTTTACCATAATTCTGGGTTTTGAAATCATCAGTAAAGTGCCAACCGTGCTGCATACTCCCTTGATGTCGGGGTCCAATGCCATTAGTGGCATTGTCATTATTGGGGCCATTTTGCTAATCCGTCAAAGCCCGTCAGATGCATGGATTGAATTGACGGCGGGCATGGTTGGTTTGGCCTTGGCCATGGTGAACGTAGTGGGCGGTTTTGCGGTAACCCAGCGCATGCTCCAGATGTTTAAAAAGAAAAAGAAATAAGCCATGAATACAGCAATTTGGTTTGATTTGGCTTACTTGATGGGTTCGGTAGGCATCGTTTGGGGCTTGAAGCGGATGAGTTCGCCCGACAGCGCAGGGGCAGGGAACACCTTGGCCGCCTTAGGAATGGGTTTGGCCATACTTGCGGCCATTTTTTATCCTTTGGGCGATGCCGACAACGGAAATCTTGCTTGGATTCTTGGTGGATTGGCCTTGGGGTCGGCTGCTGGTTACATTTTAGCGAAACGCGTTGCCATGACAGCCATGCCGCAAATGGTTTCATTGCTGAACGGCATGGGCGGAGCTACCGCGATGATTTTGGGTTTGGTGGAATACCTGCGACTTGGTTCTGCCACCACTGATTTTGGGTCGAACCTTACCGTGGTATTCGCTCTGCTGGTTGGGGCGGTTTCGTTTAGCGGCAGTGTGTTGGCTTACCTGAAACTGGAGGGGAAGGTGGACGACAAGAAAATCACCCTTTCCTTTCATTCTGTTTTTAATTTATTGTTGCTGGCTTTGGTCTTGGGCGGCACGATGGCCCTTAGCTATTCTACCGACTGGGGCATTGGACTTTTGGTACTGTTTACGCTTTTGGCCTTGTTTTACGGACTTAGTTTCGTTGCGCCCATTGGCGGAGCAGATATGCCAGTTGTGATTTCCTTGTTAAACAGTTTTACCGGTATTTCGGCTGCAACAGCCGGTTTTGTATATGGCAACTTAATGATGATTGTGGGCGGAATTTTGGTGGGAGCTTCAGGAACAATATTGACCTTAATGATGTGCAAGGCCATGAACCGGTCGTTGTGGAATGTCATTGTGGGCGGTTTTGGCAGTGTGGCTGCCGGAGTGGCCACCGATACGAATCAACAGGTTAAATCGGTTGGATTGGCCGATGCAGCGATTCAGTTGGCCTACAGCAAAACCGTTTTGGTGGTTCCAGGTTATGGATTGGCTGTGGCTCAAGCCCAAAAAGTGTGCAAGGAATTAGACGAACTGCTCGAGGCAAATGGGGTAGATCTGCGCTACGGCATTCATCCGGTGGCAGGTCGAATGCCCGGGCACATGAATGTATTGTTGGCCGAGGCCGACGTGCCCTATCCCAAATTGCTTGATTTGGAAGAGGCCAACGACTTTTTAAACCAATGCGATGCCGTGGTAGTTATTGGGGCAAACGATGTGGTAAATCCCGCTGCCGAGCGCGACCCCAGCAGCAGCATTTATGGAATGCCGGTATTAAAAGTTTGGCAGGCCAAAAACACCATAGTCATGAAACGCAGCATGGGCAAAGGGTACGCCGGCATTGAAAATCCCTTGTTTTTTGAAAAAAACACCTACATGCTGTTTGGCGATGCCAAGCAAACCTTGCAGGCGCTTGTTGCCGAGGTGAAAGGCTTGGGTTGATTGTTGGTCTTGGCTCCCTGCGAACCAATGGGAAATGCCACAGCAACAGGACAAACTCCAAGCTACCCCAGAAAGGACGCCCATCGTCAAATACCCGTCCATGGTCTGACTTGGCAAATGGCCAAGAGGCGCGGCAGGGATTGACGAGGCTACCCCGCAAGGGCCGAAACGGCAGCCGGCCCTTGACCGGCAGAGCGACCTTGGGAGCTACTGACGGGCGCGGGCTGGCCCGGTTTCGGGCCGCGGAGTAGCCCGGAAAGCCCGGCTGCCGCCCTAATTTATTAACCTACAAAAATGAGCATTATGTTTTACGTAAACTCGTAAGATGCTGCCCATGCAGCGCGTCTATTTCCTACCTTTATAATCGGAAATTAAAATTCTTTTATGGGTTCATTTCGAATTCGACCTGTTCGGTTAAAACGCTGGTTTTTTGGTTTTTTGGCCCTGTTGGCCCTGCCCTTTTTTTTGCTTGCCTGGGTCTATATTAAACAAGATGAATGGGTTCAGCAAGGCATAAAATGGGCCAATCAGCATTATGCGGGCCAGGTGGTTCTTCAGGGCAGCCACATTTCCCTTTTTGCCACATTTCCTTATGTTTCTATTGATTTAGAAGATGTGTATGTATATGAAGGGAAGGAACATACCCATTTACCCATAGTCCATGTGCAAGATGCCTACATAGGCTTTAGTCTTTGGTCGATTTTAATGGGCAATTACGAGGTAAAAAGCATTAAGCTTTCGGGCGGCAGGGTTAATTTAATTCAACACACCGATGGCAGTTTTAATATCAGCAGGGCCTTTGATACAGGTCAAGAGGCCAAGGCCGACACCTTGGAACAACCACTGAATGTACAGTTAAGATCTTTGGTTTTAGATCGGGTTGAAGTTCATAAAATCAATGAAACGAGTCAGTTGGACGTAGATTTGGTGGTTGAACAGGCCAAGGCCAGCATAAAACAAGAAGGGAAACAAGTGGCTTTGGATTTGGCGGCCAAGTTTACCCTAAATGTAGTGCAGGGCGGCGATACCACGTTTTTAAAGCACAAGCATTTTAAAATAGATACCCAGCTTGAATACAACGGGAATACGCAAAGCCTGAACATTCAGCCTTCAGAGGTTTGGTTGGAAAAGGGGAACTTTAACCTGCAGGGCAAGATGGGATTTGCCGGTGAAATGCCGGTAGATTTACAGGTGCAGGGGGCCAAGCCCAATTTTGATTTGCTCATTGCCTTTGCCCCCGAAGAGCTTATTCCTACGCTCGAATCTTACCGCAACAAGGGAAAAATCTTTTTTGAAGCCAGCATTAAGGGTGAAACAGCAGGAGGTCAATGGCCAGCTATCGATGCAAAATTTGGCTGCGATGACGGGCAAATTGAAAACCCAGAAACGGAAAAGCGCCTTGATGATATGGATTTTAAGGGCTATTTTACTACGGGAGCGAAACGCGATTTTAGCAGCATGGAATTTGGGTTGACTCAGTTCAAAACCAAGCCCGATGCCGGAATTTTTAGTGGCAATTTGAAGGTGGTTAATTTTTTAGAACCCGATATTCAGCTGCAGTTGGATTCGGAATTCAACCTGGATTTCATAGCCAAATTTTTCAACCTGAAGAATTTGAAAGACTTAACGGGTTCTGTGGCCTTGCAAATGAACTTTCACGACATTATCGATTTGAATCACCCGGAACGAAGCATTGAAAAATTGAACGAATCGTACTATACCCGGCTTAACATTCGAAACGTTGGGTTTAAGAGTGGCAACTTTCACTTGCCCATAAAAAACTTGAATTTGCAGGCCGAAATGCAGGGCCATGAGGCCTTAATTCGGCAGTTTTCGGTTTCGGTTGGCAAGTCAACCCTGAAAGCCTCTGGAAAAATAAGCGATTTGCCAGCTATTATTCACCATACCAACCTGCCGGTGTCCTTTGATTTTAATCTGGAATCCAGTTTGCTTGATTTGGCTGAATTGACCTATTCCGATTCCTTAAAGGCATCTGGAATCAACGATCAAATTCGGAATTTAAAGATTAAGGCTTCTTTTTTGAGTTCGGCTAAGGCCCTCACCGAATCGGCCTATTTGCCCGAAGGGGAATTTGTTCTGCACGATTTTCAAGGCCGCTTTGCCCAGTATCCCCATGCTTTGCACGACATTAAGGGGGATTTCTTTATTCGTAAAAACGACCTTCAAATCGCCGATTTTTCAGGAGCCATTGATGGCAGCGATTGGCATTTTTCGGGCAAGTTAAGCCGCTACGATCTCTTTATGGACAGCAGCTTTTCGGGCGATGCCGTTGTTCAGGTTGATCTGCGCTCGGATTTGCTGCGGCTAGAAGACCTGTTTTCGTACGCCGGAGAAAATTATGTGCCCGAAGATTACCGGCATGAGCTGTTTAAGAAGCTTGAACTGCATGGCTCAACCACCTTTCATTTAAAGAATAAAACCCTGCATTCCATCGATGCCAAGTTAGACAACTTAAGCTGCAGCATGCTGGTGCATAAAAGCCGCTTTGAACGTTTTAGTGGCCGAATGCATTATGAGGACGAACATGTTCAACTGGAAAAATTCGGAGGAAAAGTGGGGCACAGCGATTTTTTGGTTGACCTAACCTATTACACTGGCAAAGACCCCGCTACCAAAAAAAGAGACAATGCTTTTTATTTGAAGTCGAATCACTTAGACTTAGATGAACTTCTTGCCTACAACCCTCCACCAAAATCAGCAAAGGCCCCTGCGGTAAACCACGACTCGGTGTTCAATGTTTTTTCGGTCCCCTTTACCGACATGCGCCTAAGGGCAGATGTTCAGCATTTAAGGTACCACCGGTTTATGCTAGACCGCATCAAAGCCGATCTGCGCATGCAGCAAAACCACTGGTTGCACATCGATGCCCTGGCCCTGGATGCGGCGGGAGGCCATATTGATTTGAAGGGCTATTTCAATGGGTCAAATCCAAAGGAAATCTATTTTAGCCCTCAATTCAAAGTGAAAGGCATCGATTTGGATAAGCTGTTGTTGAAGTTCGAAAATTTTGGGCAAGACCATTTGGTTTCTGAAAATCTGCATGGGAAGTTAAATGGAGAAATAAAAGGGAAACTCCGCATGCATACCGATTTGGTTCCAATGATCGACAAATCGGAACTGGTATTGAACATAGAAGTTCTGAATGGCCGGCTTGAGAATTATAAGCCTATGGAGTTGTTGGCCGATTATTTCAAAGACAAAAACCTAACGAAAATTCGGTTTGATACGCTAAGGAACAGCTTTGAGCTGAAGAACAACACCCTATACATTCCCAGCATGACCATTAATTCCTCTTTGGGATTTATGGAACTTAGCGGCAAGCAGGGTTTGAATATGGAAATGGATTATTACCTTAAAATACCTTTGAGTTTGGTTGGTCAGGCGGCATTTCAGCGTTTGTTTAAGAGAAAGAGGGAAGAGGTGGATCCCAACACCGAAGATGCCATTCAATACCGAGACCAAAACCGAAAACAAGCCTTTATTAGTGTAAACCTGAAAGGAACAACCGACAACTACAGCATTGCCTTGAAAAAGGAAAAGATCTCAGGGAAAGAGCCCTAGGAAGATGGCCCTGAGCTTATTTGATCAGGGTCAAAAATTCTTTGCGGGTAACCTCGCTTTTGAAATGCCCACTAAACACGCTGGTAATGGTTGAGCTGCCTGTGTCGCGAATGCCGCGCGTGGTTACACATAGGTGCTCAGCCTCTACAACTACAGCTACGTGTGGCGATTGCAGCACATCGCGCAGTTCAGCTGCAATTTGATTGGTTAAACGCTCTTGTACCTGAGGGCGGCGGCTGTAATAATCAACAATGCGGTTTAATTTAGATAGGCCAATGACCTTTCCGGTTGAAATGTAACCGATGTGGGCCTTGCCTAAGATGGGAACAAAATGGTGTTCGCAATTGGATTGCACCCGAATGTTCTTTTCGACCAACATGCCTTCGTATTTGTATTGGTTTTCGAACAGGCTGATGCTTGGTTTGTTGGCGGGATTCAGGCCCGAGAAAATTTCTTGAACGTACATTTTTGCCACCCGTTGTGGGGTGTCTTTTAGACTATCGTCGTTCAGGTCAAGGCCCAAGATGGCCATGATTTCCCTGAAATTTTTTTGAATTAGTTGAATCTTGGTTTCGTCGTCCATGGCAAAGGCATCTTCCCTCAAGGGGGTATTGGGTGACCAGTTGGCGTGGTCGTCGTCGTCGAAGGAGTTCACGATGGCTGAAGTAATTTTGGTGCTGTTCATGGTCGAATCAATTGATGCCCATGTAAAACGAAGCGGAGGCCGATTTGTTTAGGGTATTTGAGACGGAACAGGGTTAAAAAAGCAAAATTCAGTTTAAAACAAACCGTTTAAAACAAGCCGTTTATTTCGGCATCGATGGAACGAATGATTTGGCCAAAATCTTCGGCATTGTCGGCAAAATTGATGTTATCAACATCGATAATCAACAATTTGCCTTCAGAGTAGGTGGTGATCCAAGCTTCGTAGCGTTCGTTTAAGCGATTAAGGTAATCCAATCGAATGCTGTTTTCGTAATCGCGGCCACGGCGTTGAATTTGATTTACCAGCGTGGGTACGGTAGCTCTAAGATAAATTAAGAGGTCAGGGGCGCCAATAAACGAGGTCATTAGCCCGAACAAATCCATGTAGTTTTTAAAATCACGGGTTGTCATTAGCCCCATGGCATGCAGGTTTGGGGCAAAAATATGGGCATCTTCGTAAATGGTTCGGTCTTGAATAACGTGCTTTCCGCTGTTTCGGATATCGACCACTTGTTGGAAGCGTGAGCGAAGAAAGTACACCTGAAGGTTAAACGACCAGCGTTGCATGTCTTCGTAGAAATCATTCAAATAGGGGTTGTCGTCGGTATCTTCGAAATGGGCATCCCAGCCAAAATGCTTTTGCAATTTGGTGGTTAGGGTTGTTTTTCCCGATCCGATGTTTCCGGCTATGGCTACGTGCATGTGGTTTTTCTAATCTGATAACAAATATGCTATTTTTTAACGGGATTGGAATGCCATTTATAGGTATCTTTTTGCTTGTCAACGAAAAAAACCTGTTGTTCTGGGTTTCTTTTTTTTACCTCGACAGGCCTAGAAGGGTTGGTAAAAAACTCGATTTCCTGGTCTTCGTTTTGCAGCAAGACCCCCGTTGCTCGACGGTGCAATTCGGTGGTTTCTGAAAAAACCCCCATTCGATGAACCGAAATGAGGCCTCCAAAAATATCCCAAATTGAAATGCAACCTGTTGTACTTACTAGGTAAAGCCGATTTTGGTGTTCCATCATCCAGGCAATTTCCGCTTGGGGGTCTTGAGTCAACCGATGAAGGTTTGGCACTTTAAACTCCACTTTTAGATGCTGGTTTAGGCGAATTAAGGTCATATCTTGCCCCGTAACCACCCACAGCCCGTTGTCGTAGCCGCTGCTCACAACGCTGGCTTGTTCCAATTGCATGTCCATTAAATTAATGGCTGTGCTTAAGGCTGCCCCTCGGTTATCTACCCACAATAGTTGGCTTTGGTCCTTAAAAAAAACAAGCACCTTCAGTGGATTGTACAGGTCAATGGAATGGATATTTCCCGTTTGCAAAAAACTTTGGTCAAAAAACAAGGTGTCGTTTTGGTGCACCCTTAAGACTTGTTCACTCCACACCCAAAGCGTTTTTCCCGGGTCAATTTGGTGGCCTTTGATTCCGGCCAGGTAGCCCTGCCCTGTTTGATTCCAAAGCAAGGAAGTAAACCCCAGCAATACAATGCAACAGGCTATTGGCCTGCGCATGTTCTAAGGGCTTGCAGTTGTTCAATCCAAATTCGGTCGTTTGACAACCTCGGCACTTTGTGTTGGGCTCCGGTTTTACCCCGGGAACTCATCCAGCGGTAAAACAACCCCTTTTCAACGGCATGGATTTGGGGTAGGCCCATGGCAAAATTGCCGGTTCGTTTTGCGTCGTAATCGGCATTCACTTTGCGCAGTTCTGAGTCCAAACGCTCTGCGAAATCAGGCAGGTTGCCGGGTGCTTCTTCAAATTCAATGAGCCATTCGTGGCCGCCCGGCTGATGAGCAGATTGGAAAATGGGGGCAACGGTAAATTCCCGTATGCTCGCATGGCATTGCTGGCAAGCTATAGCCAAGGCCGTTTCTGCATTTTCAACCATAAGCTCTTCTCCAAAGGCGTTGATAAAATGTTTGGTTCGACCAACAATCCGAAGGCGGTAGGGGCGCAAGGAGGTAAATTCGACCGTATCGCCAATCAGGTACCGCCACAATCCTGCATTGGTGGTTATTACCAAAGCATAGGCCTTGCCCAACTCAACAGATTCTAAGGGTAGGGCGTGTTCCTCAGGCTGATCCAACTTGTTTAGGGGCACAAATTCGTAGTACACCCCATAGTCGGTCATAAGCAACATGTCGTTTTTATTTTCCCGGTCTTGCAAGGCAAAGAACCCTTCAGAAGCGTTGTAGGTTTCTAGGTAATGGATTTCGTTTCCTGCCGAAAGGTTTTGATAAAGAGGTCGGTAGGGGGCAAAGTTGACCGCACCATGAATAAAGAGCTGCAAATTGGGCCAAACTTCGCGCAGTTGGGTTTTTCCTTCCAATTCCAAAACCCGCTTCAGCAGCACCAGCATCCAAGATGGGACTCCCGATAAAAATGTAATGTCTTCTGGAATAATCGCTTCTGCCAAGCGGTCCAGTTTTTCTTCCCAGTTGCCCATCAAAGCTATTTCTTTGGAAGGAGCGCGAAAATAATGCATCCACCAAGGCATGTTTTCGAGCAGTACAGCCGAAATGTCGCCGGCTTGGAAGGGCGAATCGGCCGCGGTATGAAGGCTGCCTGAAAGCACCAAGGATTTTCCTTCAAACAAGGTGTGTTCCGGTTGCCAGGCGTTGTAGCAGGTAAGTACATCGCGGCCCCCTTTGTAGTGGCATTCGTCCAACGATTCTTTGGTAACGGGAATAAACTTGCTGCGGTCGTTGGTGGTTCCGCTTGATTTGGCAAACCAACGTATGGAGCCTGGCCACAACACGTTTCGTTCACCATTCAAACTTCGTTCAATGTAGGGGAAAATGGATTCGTAGCTCCGAATGGGAACCCTATTTCGAAATTGGTCGTAATCTCGAATGTTTTCAAACATATGGTCCGCACCAAAAAGGGTTTCGCGGCCTTTGCTTAAAAGAGTTTGTAGGGTTTCTGCTTGAAGCTGTTCTGATTTTTCGGCCGTTTGCTGCAACCTATCCATTCGGGAATCTAGATAGGCTTTAACCATGGCATTGATTACAGACACGGGCAGTTGGTTTTGCCCAAAGTTAAACAAACTTTGAAAAGCGAAAGGGTTAGCACCCTACATGGTTTTGAATCAACAACAAACAGGAACGAAACCAAGGGGCTTGGGCCCCGGATTGAAGCGGCAGTACGCGCGGCAGGGGCGCCGCTAAGTGGGCAGGCGGAGGCGACCTTGGGAGCCCTACGCACTGCCATACTTAGCCCGCCCCTGCGAGCGGACTAAAGCTGAAAGCCGGAAAGGCCCCCAAAAAAAGAATTCAATCCTTTCCCTCTTTGTCTGAAGCCGGGTCAGCCTCTCCGTTTTGGTCGGTCGACTTTTCGTATTTTGGTTCCTGACCAGGACTGGGAATAGTGGCTCCGTGGTCCGTATAGCGAACGGAATAGCCGGCATCCTTAGAGCCTTTGCATGAAACTAGGCTTAGGGAAAAAACAAGGGATGCAGCGAACAAAAGACGATTTTTCATTTGAAACAAAGATAAGTTGGTCAAAGATAATTAATGGCCAGCATGGATTAATTCATTTTTAAAATAACAAATTCGGTTCGCCGATTCAACGCATTTTCCTGTTCAGAACAACGGTATTTGTAATCATCACCGCAACCGCAGTACGCTTGTGGTTTGTATTCACCATATCCTTTAGGCTGAATTCTCTTGGCCGAGATGCCCTTTTTTTGCATGTAAGCGGCTGCTGATTTTGCCCTTTTAATGCTTAAAGTCTGGTTGGCCGCTGCGGGACCTTGGCAATCGGTGTGCGAAGCCAGCTCCATGCTCATACCTGGAAATTCATTCAACACCCCAATGATTTTGTCAAGTTCTGTGGCTGCCTGAGCTGTAATGGCGGCCGAGCCTACCTCAAAGAAAATGGGTTTGATTTCGATGATGGCACCAATGTCGGCCCCTACCTCCAAGCGTCCCATTGATACGTCCGATAACTCATGCAATTTTAGCGGATCTTTGTCTTTAATGATGTGGTTGAACGCCACTTGCTTCGAAATATACCCCAATTTTTCTAGGCGAATGTCCCACTTTAGGGTATCGAACAAGGTTTGATTGTTCACAATTTGATTGTGGGTTCCGGTAGAAGTGGTCGTCATGGATGCAATGGGTTGACCTGTGCTTCGTTCCACAATCGTCATTTTAACTCCAGGCAAAGGAAGGCCACTGCGTTTGTCTTTAATGGTGCAAATAATGGGTATGTCTAGGTCTTTTTTAAGAGCATGCTTTAAATCCAATTCAGGCATGCCACCTTGGGTTGACACTTCTTGCACCAATGTTTGATAATTGGGCTCGCTGATTTCGGCCGAGTACACATTGCCAATCGTTAAGTGCGCTGTGTACAGTCCGTCTGCGTCGCTAAGAACTTCGGCCACCTTATGCCCTTTTTCGTTTACAATGCGAATTAAGGCATTGGGAATTCGGTTGTGTTGAAATGCGTCAACCACCACCCCTTTAATTTCAACGATGGGCTGAATGGGTTGCAAGGCGCGGACGTGGTAAAGGTCGTCGTTTCCTTTGCCACCGGGCCGATTTGAACTTAGGTAGCCTTCGCTGATGGCTTCGTTAAAAACCAGGGCAAAATCGTCGCTGGCCGAATTGTAACCGGGGCCCAAATGAATGGGTTGGTCAGAATTCAGACCATTGTTTACCGCCACAAAAACGTCCAAGCCCCCCAAACCCGGGTGGCCATCGCTGGCAAAGAAAAGAAGCCCTGAGGAATGGAAAAAAGGGAAGGTTTCGCGGCCGGGAGTATTGATGCCAGGGCCAGCATTAACCGGGGGTAGCCAGTTTCCGTCAATGTCGCGTTGGCTTACATACAAATCAGATTGCCCAAAGCCGCCAGGCATGTCGCTTACAAAATACAACCGTTGACCATCGGGACTAAGGCAGGGGTTTGCCACGTTGTAGTCGACGTGGTTGAATGGGAATTTACGGGGCTGCCGCCATTTTTCGTCGTCGGTTTGTGGAGAAAGCCAAATTTCTAGAACCCTTCCTTGTTCTTGGTTAAGCCGTTTTTCATCTCGGTAGCTGTTTCGGGTAAAAGCCATGAGTTTACCGTTGGCCTGGAAACTAGCCGGACCTTCGTGGTAGCGTCGGTTTAAGCCAGATTCAACCTTCAATGCCGCAACCCGTTTTAACCTGCCCGAATTTGAAGCGTGGGGTTGAGCCGAATACAGGTTTAAGAATCCCAATTGATTCCAGGCATACTCGTGCCGAATGGGGGTATGCCCCGACCGGGTGCTGGCAAACACAATTTTGTCGCCCCAATAAGCTGCCCCAAAGTCGCTTTCCTTCGAATTGATGTTTAGGTTGGTTAGTTCGACCATTTTCTCTTGGCCTAAAATTTTAGAATGCCAATCTGGGTTAGATTGGTAGGCCGCTATTCGTGCATCGGTGTTTCCAGTTGCATCGGTGGCTGTGGCTTGAGCAAACAAGGCCTGGGCCTCGGAATAATTCCCCTGCTGCATTAAGGATTGGGCTGCAGGAATCTGGGCCTCTGCCGGCAAATTAAACCGCCCCTGCAAATCCTTAAAAACCAAAGAAGCTTTTTCGGGTTGGTGGGTTGCAAGGTAGCATTCACCTAGGCGCTGCAGCACATAGGCGTCTTTTTTCTTGTTGGGAACCGATTTGTAGGCTCGAATGGCTTCGGGATAGCGCAGGGCTTCCGCGTGCTTGTCGGCCCGTCGAACGGCAGGGTGTTGCCCAAATGCGGTACCCAAGCCCCCTAAAAGTAGGGCAAGAAGTGCGGGAGCAACGAATAGTGTGCGTTGGCTGTGCTTCATACCGAATTAAAAATAGCGGGGACTAACCACCTTGTTTTTGTTTTTGAAATTGAAATCGTAACGAACCATAAGTTCATGGCTGCCAAATTGCCGAATTTGAGCTACGGAATTAAGCGGCCAGTCAAAAGAATAACCAATGCGCAGTGAAGGAGTTACATACACGCCCAACAGCGGCCCCACTGCAGATTCATGCCGATAAAATCCGCCAACACTGACGCGTTCTGCAAAAACCATTTCCAACGAACCTTCCACTTGAAGTGGTGCACCCATAGCCAATTTAATTTGAGTGGCAGGTTTTAAATCAAAACCTGGCCGCACAGGTATGTATCCCCCAGCAATCAAGTAAAAATGCCTTGCCTGTTGGGTTGAACTACCGTTAAAGCTGTTTTCCAAAATCCTTGGCATGCTTATTCCTACGTAAGCATTCGTATGGTCGTAATAAACACCAAATCCGGCGTTGGGCATGGTGTTCGATAAATCAGTACCAAAAACGGGGTCGCCCGGTTGATCTATGTTCAAGTTGGTCAGATTGTTGTTCAGAAAATCCATGCCCCCCTTCAAGCCAAATGCCAAGCGATGGCTTTTTCCTAATTCCAGGCGATAGGTAACATTAAGGGCCGCGGCGGTATGAACGGTTGGCCCCAGCCGGTCATGCACCACATCCAAACCCAATGAAAGGCCTTTGGCAACAGGACTGTGAATTTGTGCGGTATGAGTCATCGGAGCTCCATCAAAGCCAACCCATTGCAAACGGCCTAAGGCCAAAACGCTCAGCGCATCGCGGCTGCCGGCATAAGCTGGATTTACACTCAAGGTGTTGTACATGTAATGGGTGTACAGCGGATCTTGCTGGGCCTTTGCCGTTCCAGCTAAGCCGAACAGAAACAAGGCCAACTGCAAAATGGCAAAAACACAAAAAGAGAATGGATTGTGCTGGCGCATGAGCTTAACGGTTCAGGTAAATGTATCCGGTCAAGGGGGCGGTTCCGTTGCCCAAATCAAGAATATAGTAATACGTGCCGGTAGGCAGTTCTTCGCCCAAGGGCAGGGTTCCTTGAACAGCGGTTCCAGCCCAATCGTTTAAATACGGCGCAGCTTCAAGGACCAAGGCTCCCCAACGGGTGTAAATTTTCAAGGAATGGTTCGGGAATTCCATTAATCCCTGAATCACGTACAGGTCATTGTAGCCATCTGCGTTCGGCGAAAAGGCTTGGGGAACATTAAAAATATTCGGGCAACTCGGATCCATGGGTTTGGGTTCACATGGATTTAAAGGGTCCGATCCCAACGCAAGTTCTTGTCCGTTCAACGTGGAATCGGCATCGCAGTCCAATTGATTCCAGGCCGATGTCGGGGGAAGGGTTTGCGATGCAAGCACAAAACTGCAGGGGTCAAGGGGGTTGCTGCCGTCGGCCTGTTCTTGCCCGTCGATTACTCCATCTCCATCGCTGTCTGGATTTTGTGGATCGGTTCCTATTCCTATTTCAACTCCGTTGGTTAAGCCGTCCGAATCGCAGTCCAACTGCATCCACGCTAGAGCGGGGGCCAGAATGTTCTGGTGCACAACCAGGTAAGAACAAGGGTTTAGCGGATTGGTAGCGTCGTTCATTTCGGTGCCATCCACCACCCCGTCTCCGTCGGTGTCGGGATTTAACAGCAGGGTCCCCGCCGCCAACTCTTCTCCATTGGTTAGCCAATCTCCATCGCAATCCAAATCGAACCAGGCGGAACTGGGAGTTAAACTTTGACTCATTAATTCGAACGAGCAGGGTTTCAAGGGGTCCGAAAAATCCGTGATTTCAACCCCGTCGGGCACTCCGTCTCCGTCGGTATCTGGATTCAATGGGTGCGTGCCCAGCTGCAGTTCCTGCAGGTTGGTCAATCCGTCGTTGTCGCAATCCAACACATTCCAAGTGGCCGAGGTTGTTTCTGTTTGATTGGCTAAAACAAAAGAGCAAGGGTCGTTGGGGTTGGTTCCATCGGCAACCTCTACCGAATCTACCACTCCGTCGCCGTCGGCATCAAAAGCCATGGGCGCATCAAAAGCCGAAGCATGCAATGGCAGTGCCGAAAAAACTAAAAGCAGCAAGGCGATTCGCAGGTGCATCGAACCGGAAAAGCCTTTAAACCGCAACAAAACAGCGAAAAGGCCAACGTTGGATTTGGTGAACATAATACCATTCAGGCATTTAAGTGCCTATGCAAATAAAGTGATAAATTTAATTTTTACCGCCATTCTGCAAAAGATTAACAGACAAACAATTCCAATTTCTTGCATGCAATTGCATTAAAAACAGGTTAAATTTAAGCTGAACAAGGTAGTTTTGAATCTTGTTTTTATTTGGGGCGGCTGCGGGCTTTCAGCGCTAGTCCGCAGCCGTTTGCCTGTTGCAGCGGGGGTAAAAGTAGCTCCTGAAGTCGCTCTTTTCCCCCTGCTGCAGGTCGGGCAATCGGCTTTGCGGGCAAGCGGCTTCAATCCCTGCCGCGGCACCCCACTGTTTCTTAAATCTTCCTCTTTAACAGAAAGTTAAGCATAGGTTAACCGATTGGGTAAAACCGAAATTTCTTTCCTTATGCAACGTTAAAATTATTTTGAATGGAGGTGGTCGCAAAGAAAAAATTTTACCTTTAGCCTCATAGTTATAACTTTAAAGTATTCGCTGATGTTCAAACACGTACTTCACCAAATCGGACGATTGAGCTTTTTAGCCTTTATTGGCTGGGCTTCAATCGCGCATTCCAATGCCCAATGTGTAAATCCTGCGACCCCAACAGCGGCTGTTCAGGCGGCCAATTGCGGCCAAACAGCCACCTTAACCGCCAGTGGCTCCACAGGGAATTATACCTGGTATAATGTTCCTATCGGCGGTACGGCTCTAGCCCAAGGAAACACGTTCACTACTCCCGTTTTGTATGGCACTACTACCTATTATGTGGCTGCTTACCAATCGGGCAACCCTTCTTGCTTAAGCTCTCGGGTTGCGTTGATTGTTAGCCCAACTCCTTTGGCCTCGCCATCGGTTCAAGGAGCCACTGTAACCTGCGGATCCTCCGCTACCATTTATGCTGCCGGCTCTACCGGCAACTACTTTTGGTATGCTGGCCCCAGCGGTGGTCCTGTATTAGCAACGGGCGGTTCGTTTACCGCTTCGGTTACCCAAACAACTATTTTTTATGTAGAAGCGGCCAGTACGGCCAATCCCATTCAGACTGCTACCTTTAATTATACAGGAGGTCAACAAAACTGGACCGTTCCTGCGGGTGTTTTTAGCATCGATTTCGATGTGCGCGGCGCTCAGGGAGGAACAAATGCATGGAACAACGGCGGAACCGGCGGTCGAGTTACTGGTAAATTGGCCGTTACCCCTGGCCAAACCATTTACTTTTATGTTGGCCAACAACCTGGAAGCGGCGGATGTTGCAACTACATTTCAGCTC
Source organism: Bacteroidota bacterium (assembly GCA_016866335.1). Lineage (GTDB taxonomy): Bacteria > Bacteroidota > Bacteroidia > CAIKAF01 > CAIKAF01 > CAIKAF01. Next base: position 83,177 of record VGMT01000006.1, read on the forward strand.
CCGGTGGCTGGAATGGAGGCGGAGCAGGTTACTCCTATTATAATGGCGACCAAGCCCGTGGCGGTGGTGGCGCTTCCGATATTCGTGTGGGTGGAACAGGTACCAACAACCGCGTTGTGGTGGCTGGTGGCGGTGGCGGTGCCGGTGGTCAAGCCTGCAACGGAAACCAAGATAGGGGAGGAAACGGTGGCGGTTTAACCGGCCAGTCAGGATGGCGCTGCAGCAGCAATGACCTTTGCTACGTAGGCTCGGGTGGTTCACAAAGCGCAGGTGGCCAGGGTGCCCAGTGCGGAAGCGGACAAAACGGTTCCTTGGCTCAAGGCGGTAACGCTTGGGGTGCATACCAAAATTACTGCTGCCCTTATCCCGCTGGCGGTGGTGGCGGTGGTTACTACGGCGGCGGCGGCGGTTACAACTACGGCGGTGGCGGTGGTGGATCTAGCTATGCAAACCCCAACAGCACCAACAGCGTGGCCCACGTTCAAGGATTTCAATCAGGACACGGTCAAATTATTATCAATTATATTACTCCTTACTGCGTTAGCGCCCGCGTACCTGTGCAGGTCGCTACCACTCCCATTCCAAACCCAACAGTGGCTGCTGCCAACTTAACCTGCGGCGATACAGCTTTGTTGCAAGCAACCGGTACCGGTTTCTTTAATTGGTACAGCGCTTCAACCGGCGGAACCCTTTTGCAAGGCAACTCAGCCAACTACAGCATTCCTTTCGTTACCGATAGCATGACCGTTTGGGTAGAAGCTCTTTCAACGGCCAACCCAAGTGGTTCGGTTAACTTTTCTTACACCGGCGGAACCCAAACTTGGGTCGTTCCTGCGGGCGTTTATTCAGTGGTGGTTGACGCTAAAGGAGCACAGGGCGGAACCCCAAGTTGCAACAGCGGTTCAACCGGCGGCAATGGGGGGCGTGTGCAAGCTACTTTAGCCGTTACACCTGGGCAAACCCTGTACATCAATGTGGGTGGAACAACAACCACCCCTAATGCCGGCTGGAACGGCGGAGGTCAAGGCGGTACAGTATCTTGCAACAGCATCTGCCAAAGTGCTGGTGGTGGTGGCGGAACCGATTTGCGCGCCGGTGGTCAAACGCTGAACAACCGCGTTCTTGTTGCCGGCGGCGGCGGCGGCGGCGGTTCATGGTGCAACAGCGAGCGTGGTGGCGCTGGCGGTGGAACAACAGGCCAACAAGGCTACCGTTGCAACAGCCAAGACTGCTACACAGGTACTGGCGGTTCTCAAACCGCAGGAGGCCAAGCTGGAAACTGCTGCAACACAGGTCAAAACGGAGCCTTCGGAATTGGTGGCGATGCCTATCAGTGTGCTTATGCCGGCGGTGGCGGCGGTGGTTGGTATGGTGGCGGCGGTGGTACCGGTTGCTGGAGCGGCGGCGGCGGCGGCGGCGGCTCATCGTACGCCGATCCTAACCTTTGCTCTAATGTAACCCACAATCAAGGAACTCAAACTGGAAATGGAGAACTTAGCCTTTCATACACGGTACCCTATTGCCAAAGCCAAAGGGTGGCTGTAAACGTAAATGTGAATCCACTTACAGCTCCAACCAATGTTATCGGAGATAGCGTACTTTGCGGACAAACGGCTGTGGTTTCTGCTACTCCAGCCAATACTCCCGTTCATTGGTATCCCGACCTTACCAACAATACTCCTATTGCCATTGGTTCAAGCGTGTTCCTGCCTGCCATGTATGGCTCTGATACCTTGTATGCAACTTCAGCAAGAACCAATACGCTTTCAGGTACGCACACGTTTTCGTACACGGGTGCAGTTCAAACCTGGACAGTACCCGCAGGAATCACTTCGGTTTCTGTTGATATGTCAGGCGCAGAAGGTGGAGCTGCAGTATCGAACCCTTCTCAAAACTTAGGGGGAAAAGGTGGTCGGGTTCAAACAACCCTTTCAGTAACCCCAGGTCAATTGCTTTATATTTACGTGGGTGAAAAACCCAGCGCCACCACAGGTGGGTGGAACGGCGGCGGCAACGGCGGCGGCAACAGCGGCGGCGGCGGCGGCGGTACCGACATTCGTTTGGGCGGCCAAAACTTCTCAGATCGAATTTTAAGTGCTGGTGCAGGCGGTGGTGCCGGTTGGGCTTGCGGCAACAACGACTATGGTGGAGATGGCGGCGGCAACGGAAATGCGGCAAACGGAATTCGCTGCGGACAGCAAAACAATTGCCATTGTGGTTTTGGAGCTTCCCCAACTGCCGGAGGCCAGGCTTCTCAGTGCGGTTGCAACAACCAAAGCGAATACGGTTCTTTAGGTAAAGGTGGAAATTTTGATAACTGCTACGCAAACGGCGGCGGCGGCGGCGGCGGTCATTATGGCGGCGGCGGCGGCGGGGACGGCGGCGGCGGCGGCGGTTCTAGTTTCGCTAACCAACAACTAACCTCCAACACCGTTCATACCCAAGGCTACAGAACCGGGCATGGCGAAGTTGTAATTTCGTACAACACTACACTTATCTGTCAAAGCGCGCGCATACCTGCAGTTGTTCACATCGATTCACTTCCTGCTCCAACAGTGAGTGCGGGCGTTCTATTCTGCGATCAAGGAAGCACCACATTCAATGTAAGCGGCGGACCAAATACAGATTACCGCTGGTTCGATGGATTTAGTGGAAGTTTGGTTGGTTTGGGTACCTCGTACACCACTCCAGTTTTAACCCAAACCGATACCCTGTTCGTATTGTATATGCAGAACGGTTGCCCTTCAAAATACGACATGGGCATTGTAACCATTGTGCCAACTCCACGGGTGGATGTACTGCCAATGGGGCCCTTCTGCAGCAGCGATGCGCCCATCAACGGAACGCTAGGGTTGGTATACAACACAGGTACAATGACCTTTACCAATGCAGGAAAAACCGGGCAAAATGGACCAACGCAGTTGGATGCCGACAATGCCTATGGCCCTGGGGTGGTAAATGTGGTAAGCGGTATTCAACAATGGACCGTGCCTGTAACCGGCAGCTACACCATCGAGGCATTTGGAGCCAGCGGCGGCGATGTTAACTCAAGCAATTTAGGCGGACTTGGCGCTCGTATGCGTGGAAATTTCCAGCTGCAAGCAGGCCAAACTCTTAATATGATGGTAGGGCAAATGGGCTCTTCACCCTCTGACCAACAATACCATGGTGGTGGCGGTGGTGGTGGAACGTTCGTTACCGTTGGAAACTTCCCTGCGACTGCGAACCCATTAATCGCAGCTGGCGGCGGCGGCGGCGGAACGGCCTATTACCAAAACGTAAACCAACCTGGCAATGGTGGTCAAACCACCAACAACGGCGACAACGGAGGTAATCCTGGAGATTACTGCGACAGCGGCGGTGGTGGTTTTGATGGTAACTCCACCTGCAACGGCAATGCCAAGTCCTATAAGAATGGTGGCAAAGGCGGCCAAAGTAACTATGCCGGACACGGAGGCTTTGGCGGCGGTGGAGCTTCAATACACCACCCCGGCGGCGGCGGCGGCGGCTACGAAGGCGGTCAAGGTGGATTTAACCACAGCTCAAACACTGCCCGTGGAGGTGGTTCCTACAACATCGGTACCAACCAAAGCAATACCGCCAATGCCAACCTTGGCCATGGTCGGGTTGTAATTACTGGCCCAATGACCTCTCAGCCTTCTACCAGTGGAGGAGTGTGGACCGGCACAGGTGTGGTAGATAGCGTTTTGGGAACCTTTGACCCAGGTCAAGCCCAAATTGGAAACAACACCTTTGTTTACAGCGTCAACAACAGCGGTTGCATCGGTGCCGATTCGGTAACCATCAATGTGATTCAAGGACCCGATGCTACCATAACTACACCCGCAGCTACCTATTGCGATTACGATGCTCAAGACACCTTAGTAGCATTGAATCCAAATGGTACGTGGTCTGGAACAGGCATTACAGGAAACAACACCCAAGCTTATTTTACCCCTTCTGCCAACGGTGCCGGCACCTACTATGCCAAATACACCATTGTAGATAATGCCTCTGGTTGTACCGACCGCGACAGCGTTATGCTGCTGGTGAATCCAAGCCCCAACGCTGGACTTCTTTCGCCCAGTTTGTTGTGCTCTAACGGAGCTCCAACCAACCTGCAGCCGCAAACTCCCGGCGGTACATTTAGCGGTAACGGTATTGTGAATGCTCAGTTGGGAACGTTTGACCCCACAAACAACGTGGTAGGAAGCAGCCAAGTGTATTATACCGTAACCGTGAACAACTGTACAGCCAACGATAGCCTAACCGTGGTGGTGAATCAAGCTCCCAATGCGAGCTTCGTGAACCCTCCCGCTCAGGTCTGCGAACAAGGCAACACCGTTTACTTGGCTAACGTTAGTCCTGGTGGCTTCTGGGCCGGAAATGGAATTTCCAACCAAATGTCAAGCGCCTTTACTCCTTCTATTGCTGGTCAAGGTATGGCAACAGTTACTTACCAGGTTTCCAACCAGTATTGCACCGACTACGATACGGCTTTCATCTTTGTTTTTGGAAACCCAACCGTTACCCTTGCCGGTTCTAATAACCAGGTGTTGTGTGCCAACAGCAACTTGGTGCTGAATGCTTCTGGAGCCAGCGTTTACAACTGGTACAACAATGGCAACCTAATCAATGGTGCATTTGGTCCTACGTACACCGTTACGACTCCAGGTACCTATTCTGTTAAAGGAACCAACATCAACGGTTGCCCAGACTTCTCGCAAGACGTTGTGGTTACGGCCGGAGCTCAACCCATTATTTACCAAATCAACGTGCCTACTGTATGCGAAGGCAATCCGACCACATTTACCCAGACTTCAGCTCCGGGCAATGGCAATACCTTGGTTTCATTTAACTGGAACTTTGGTAATGGAAACAACGGGACAGGCTTTACCGCCTCTGAAACCTATGCTCAGCCTGGAACCTACAATGCCATGTTGACTGTAACCAACACCGATGGCTGTTCCGACAGCATGATGCAAGTGGTTCAAGTTTGGGCCAAGCCTTTAATTGACTCCATTATGGCGGTCAACAACTGTTACCCTAGCCCAACTACCTTGAACTCCTATGTTTCTGGCCCCTCTATCGCGTCTTGGAACTGGAGCATCAGTGGGCAGAACCCGGCCCTTGGTCCTTCGCCTGTAATCAACTTCCCAAGCCAGGGTACCTTCAATTATATTTTGACGGTAACCAGCACCGATGGTTGTGTAAGCACCAAGGATAGTTCAATCACGATTTATCCAAGGCCTACTGCCAATTTTGTTGCCAGCGATGTGTGCCAGTACGATTCCTTGCAGTTCACCGATTTGTCTAGCGGCAACGTGGCTTTCTGGAACTGGAATTTTGGTCAGGCTACCGATACGGTTGCCAATCCAATGTACGCCTTCAGTTCAACAGGAAACATTCCCGTAACCCTTACGGTAACTACGCCTGATGGCTGTTCTGATGCCATTACACAAACGGTGTTTGTACGTCTTACTCCAACTTCAACTTGGTTTAGCAACAACGTAGGCATTGATCAGTTGACCTTCAATCCAACAGTGTATCCGTTGTTCGGTGGCAACTTCTACTGGACCTTTGGTGATGGAACCAGCAGTTTTGCTCCTATACCTACCAAGACCTATGCAAACTCGGGTTGGTACACCGTTTGTTTAACGGTTGAGAAAGAGGGTTGCGAATCAACTTCGTGCGATTCGGTTCGTGCCTACGACATCTTTAGCATTGCTGAATTGGATGGCGGTCAAGGAGTTCATGTGTATCCAAATCCATTTGGTCAGGAGTTCAACATGGCCTTTACCTTAACTCAAGGAGCCGAAGTAACTGCCGACATCCGCGACATGGCTGGTCGTTTGTTGGGCGACTTTGATTTTGGTCAGTTTCCTGTAGGAACGCACCGTTTACCGGTTCGCACCGAGGCCATGGATTTTTCTGCTGGAATTTACCTGTTGAATGTGCATATCAATGGACAGACATTGGTAACCCGAATTGTGAAAGACTAATAAAGTCAATTTGAATTCGAAAGGCCGCCCAATTGGGCGGCCTTTTTTTGGACTATTGGTCAGGTTTGTTTCGGATTTATGGTCCTGTTTTTTGAATACCATCGGTTTGTTTGCCACTTGGGCATCAATCGCCCCCCTACAACCCCCGCATACTAAACCTCAACCGCACCCGGGTAGCCCCAATTCCGTATTCAGCGTAGGGGGCTGCTTCTAAATCCAACCAATTGCGGTGTTCGTATTCTTGCCAAATAGCCTCTTTTAGTTTGCCTTCGCCCACCCCATGAATCAAAATCACTTCTTTGCAACGTCTGCCCAGGGCCCAATACAAAAACACCCGGACATGCTCCAATTGGATTTTTAAGGCCTCCCCGCGCTTGGGCATTCGGCCCTGAGGATACAAGGCCGGCAAATGCAAATCCAACTCATACACCCCACGGGCCGAAATAGGGTAGGGGCTGCTTTGTTTTTTGGCTTTTTCAATGGGTTTTTCCTTCCCCTGACCCATTTTGGCTCGGCCCACTTTGGGAAAACTGGGCTTTTTTTCCCAGATTATTTCTGGTGGCTTTGTTTCTGGAATCTGGGGCAGGTCTGGGGCAGCATCGGGTTTCTTTTCTATTGCCTTTTCAGAAGGGTTTTCTGGCTTTTGGGCGGGGCTTGAATGTGCTTGAGCTAGCGCAATAAGTTCCGATTGCTTTGCGGGTATTTCCCAGCCGGGTTCTATTTCAATCCAATAGGTTTGATCACGGTACGAACGAACCAGGCCTTGCATGCGCGAATCGCGAAACATGACCCGTTGTCCGACCCGAAAGCCCATGCTTAGTTGGCAAATTGGTTTTGAAACAGGTTGTAATACCGCCCTTTCGCTTGCAGCAATTCTTCGTGCCGCCCTTGCTCTGCAATTTCGCCTTGGTGCATCACCAATATTCGGTCCGCATGTTCTATGGTCGATAAACGGTGAGCAATGACAATGGAGGTACGGCCCTGGGTTAGTTTTTGTGTGGCCTCTTGAATCAAGGTTTCGGTTTCGCTGTCTATGGAGCTGGTCGCCTCATCAAGAATCAAAATCTGAGGGTTGTACACATAAGCCCGAATAAAACTGATTAGCTGTCTTTGGCCCACCGATAGGTTTACCCCCCGCTCTCGAACATTAAAGTCCAGTCCCCCCGGCAAGGCATTGATCAGCGCATCGGCTCCCACCGCTTTTGCCGCCCGCATCATGTCTTCTCGGCTAATGTCGGGATTGTACAGGGCAATGTTGTTGGCAATGGAATCAGAAAACAAAAACACATCTTGCAGCACAATGCCAATCGAAGATTGTAGGCGTTTAAGGGGGTACTCCCGAATATCAATGCCATCGATGCGTATGTTTCCTGCATCGGGTTCGTACATGCGCGAGAGCAAACTGATTAGGGTGGTTTTGCCTGAGCCGGTGCTGCCCACAATAGCGGTGGTGCTACCAGCGGGAAGGTTTAGGTTCAGGTTGTGTATTACAGGTTCGCTGGGAACATACGAAAAACGCACCTGCTCAAAGGAAACATCGCCCTTTTGAATGCGTAGGTCTGCTTGTTCTTTGTCAAGCATTTGTTCCTCTTTATCGAGCAAGGCAAAAATGCGTTCGCAGCTCACTATGCCCATTTGCAGGGAATTAAATCGGTCGGCCAACTGCCGCATGGGTCGGTAGAGCATGTACACCCACAAAATAAACGCGAATATGGCTCCAGGCTGAACTTCTCCTTCGGGATGCAGCAGGATTTCGCGGCTTCCGTACCAAACCACCAGGGCTATAGAAATGGCTTGCAATACTTCAACCACCGGAAAAAACACGCTGTAGTACCAAACCGATTTAATGTGCGCTGTTCTATGCCGGGCGTTGATCTCTTTAAAGCGTTTTAGTTCAACCTCTTCTCGGTTGAACGCTTGAACCACCATCATGCCTCCAATGTGTTCTTGAGCAAAGGTGTTTAGGTTGGCCACCTCGTTGCGGACTTCATGAAAGCTTTTTCGAATGCCGTTCTTAAACAACCAGGTGGCCAGAATTAAAAAAGGAATAGGAATCAACGACATCCAGGTCATGCCAGGCGAAACCCAAAACATCCAGGCTAAAATGGCCACCAGCTTTAAAATATCGCCGGCAATGTTCAAGAAACCCTCTGAAAAAATCTGGCTGATGGTTTCCATGTCGTTCACCAATCGGGTTACCAAAGTTCCTACAGGGCTTCGATCAAAGTACGACATGCGGAAGCGCATCAAATGTTTAAACAAAGCCTGACGCAAATCTTGAACAATGGCTTGGCCCAGCCAGCCTCCATAGTAGGTTTGATAATACTGAACAGCCGCTTCGGCCAACAAAAAGAGAATCATCCACAGCGACAAAGCCAACACCCCCGAAAAGGCGCCCTGCATCACATAGGTATCGATGGTGTACTGCACCAACCAAGGGCGAATGGGGCTTAAAAACGCGGCAAAAACCGTTAAGGCCACCGTGCCCCAAAATATGCGGGTGTAGGGTTGGGCGTAGGCAAACAACCGAATTAATATGCGGGTATCTAGAAATCCAGATTTAGTCTTGCCTGCCATGCTGCAAAGAAACAAAACATTCGCTAGGGCTGGGGAATATTGCGGACCTTAAAGCCTTAAATTATCCGAATTTATTCCTTTTGGTTGGGGCAGACGCAAGGTCGGCCTCTGCTGGGCAGACGCAAGATCAGCCCCTACGGAATCACGTTGAATTCAATCACCGAAATCGCATGCAGATTGCTACCAACGGCTAGGGTAGTGCCGGCGGGGAGCCAAATGGGCGAGGCCCCAATGCCGGCCGAAACGGCGGTTATTCCAGTGTTTCCGTTGCCCCCAAGATTCCCCCTAGATTCGGTAGAAAGGTAAAATACGGCCAATCCATTCACCAACAGGGTAAAATCTACCGCCGATTGACCACTGAAATTGGTGGTGGTGGGGCGCACCGAGGGTAAAATATTCTCGACCTTCCACACCTTATTTTGGGGTACGGTTTGAACGGTACCAACCAATTTAACCTGCGAGAACGAAAGGGTTTGCGCCTGAAGGGCTGAGGCAGCAAAAATGAACAGAGCTAAAACCAGGTAAACGGCCTTTTTCATGATTTTGCGGAATTTAATGACCCAATTGCCGGAGCAAATGCCCCATTTTATCGCGTTTGGTTTCCAAATAACTTTGGTTGTGCGGATTGGCAGGAATTTCTAAAGGTACATTTTCAACGATTTCCAGCCCATAGCCCAAAAGACCTGCCCGCTTTTTGGGGTTGTTGGTCAGCAACCGAAGTTGTTTGGCGCCCAGAGCCCTTAAAATTTGAGCTCCCACCCCATAATCCCGGTCGTCCATCGAAAAGCCCAACTTTAAATTGGCTTCTACGGTATCGAGTCCTTGTTCTTGAAGTTGGTAGGCTTTGAGTTTGTTCAGAATTCCAATGCCTCGGCCCTCTTGGTTCATGTACAGCACGATGCCCTTGCCTGCCTGTTGAATGTGTTCCATAGCGGCATGCAGTTGGGGGCCGCAATCGCAGCGGAAGGATCCAAAAATATCGCCGGTCATGCACGAGGAATGTACGCGGACCAACACAGGACAATCGGGTTCTATTTCGCCCAAAACCAAGGCCAAATGAACTTGGTCGTTGGTGGTTTGCCGAAAAGCCGAGAGCCGAAAATCTCCGTATTCGGTGGGCAGGTTTACGGTAACGGGTTCTTCAATCAGGGTTTCGCGTTCAATGCGGTAGCGTACCAGGTCTTCGATTGAGATGATTTTCAAATCGAACCTTCGAGCAATTTCGAACAGCTCGGGAAGGCGGGCCATGGTTCCGTCTTCGTTCATGATTTCAACCAGAACTCCGGCGGGTTCAAACCCGGCCAAGCGTGCCAGGTCAATGGTGGCTTCGGTATGGCCGGTGCGGCGAAGCACTCCACCTCTTTTGGCTCTTAGCGGGAAAATATGCCCGGGTTTCGCCAGATCAGAAGGTTTGGTGTTGGGGTCAATCAGGGCTTGAATGGTTTTGGAACGGTCGCTGGCCGAAATTCCCGTGGTTACTTCATCGCCGGCCAAATCGACCGAAACAGTAAATGGAGTATGGTGCAGCGAGGTGTTGTCGTTAACCATAAGTGGCAAGCCCAGTTCATCGCAGCGGTCTTCGACCAAGGGAGCGCAGATTAAGCCACGGCCGTGGGTAGCCATAAAGTTTACAATTTCGGGGCTAATGTTGCGGGCGGCGGTAATAAAATCGCCTTCGTTCTCCCGGTCTTCATCGTCCACCACAACGATAACCTTGCCGTTGCGCAGGTCTTCGAGGGCTTCGTCGATGCTGTTAAAGTTAAAATCGCTCATGCTGCTGTTTGCCTGCCGCAAATATACCCAGAGCATTTGCATTGGCACAGCCTTTTTTGCAAATAGCTATTAAAAAAGGATAATGCTTTGGGCTGGGGAGGAAAAAACACCGGAACCTTTGGGATTTTGATGGCTGTGGCCAGTTTGGGTTTGATTTGTCTGCACTGCGGTGCAAAAAAGCCAGCAGGCTTTGCTTGAGTACTATGTGCATTCTGTGAATTTGGCCTTTCTGCCTGAATCCATATTGCTTGCAAAAATTCAGATACCCGATGCATTTGAAATCGTAGAACTGGCCGATTTGCCTGAGGGCTGGAATCGGTATCCGTATTCTTCAAAAACAAAGGAATTGTTTTCGAGTCTGGCAAACGACAGGGATTTTTTTGCATTGAAAGTGCCTTCGGCGCTGGTTGGACTGGAGCACAATTTTATATTAAATCCCCAATACAAAGATTTTGGACGGGTTGAAATTGTAGAGTACATCGCCTTGCCTTTAGATGCGCTCTTAAAGGGCTAAAAAGGCCCAGGTTTTTCTGCTTTTGGTACAGGTTGGCCTTTGGTGGCCTGCGGCAGGGATTGAACCGGGTTGCCCGCAAGGCTGCCGAAGCCTGGCCCGCGTGGCGCGGAGGCGACTTTAGGAGCCACCGCAAGCCCGCTGGGCCAGCCTTTCGGCAGCCGCGGACAACCGGTGAAAGCCCGGCTGCCGCCCCACATTTTAACTTGATTTTAAATGGTGTTCAGAGCCCTTCGAGCAGCCCGGGCGGATACGAAATGTGTTCTAAGGTCAGGCCCCGCGCGGGGACGCTGACGCCGGCTTCGGTGCGTTTTCCGCTGTGTACTACCGCCATGAATTCGGCTTCGCTTATGCGGCCCCAGCCTACTTCCATTAGGGTGCCCACCATGGCCCGCACCATGTTGCGTAAAAACCGGTCGGCCCGAACGGTCATGGCAGCCCGTTCTGCATTCCATTCCCAATCTATGGATTGCAGCTGGCAAAGGGTGGTTTTTGCGTCGTGGTTTGCCTTGCAAAAGGCAGCAAAATCGCGCACCTCGAGCAAGCGTTGTGAGGCCAGTTGCATGGCTTGAAAGTCGGGCCAGCGTCGGCAGCGCCAAGCCCAGCTGTCTTCAAAGGGGTTTTTGTGCCGAAGCCAGCGGTAGGTGTAGCAGCGCTCCGTGGCCGAAAAGCGGGCATGCGCCTCGGGTTTGACCTGCCACATTCGTTTTACCGCGATCGACTTGGGTAAGATGGAATTGAGGGCATACAGCGTTTTTTGCATGTCTTGGGGCGGGCTGGGCAGGTCCAAATGTCCGTACATGCAGCGGGCGTGCACGCCGGTATCGGTTCGGCCTGCCCCGGTTACCTCGACCGGATGCCCCAGCAATTTTGCCAAACAGGTTTCCAGCGTTTCTTGAACGGTTTGGGCATTGGGCTGCCTTGCCCAGCCGTGGAAGTCGGTGCCTGCATAGGCAAACTCCAAAAAATACCGCATCAAATCAGCCAAGGCCCTCTTCGTAAAATTCAATGGCTTTTTTCCAGAATTCAGGTACCGGAATGCTGTGGTTTTCGCAGTAGTTGTAGCAAACCATTAGGGTGCTGCCTTCGGCGGCCAGCATTTCGCCCGATTCGGTTGATTTCATAAACCGGTAACGCATCATAAAACTTTTGCCCGAAATCTGCTCTACTCCGGTATGCACCACCAAGCGGTCTTCTAAAAACAGCGGAGCCTTATAACTGATTTCGGCTTTGGCTAAAATAATTCCCTGCCCCGACCAGTCGAGCTTGGGCATAACTTCATTGAAGTAGCTCACCCTTGCCATTTCCATGTACGACAGGTAGTTGGCGTTGTTCACATGCCCCAGCATGTCGGTGTCGCAAAACCGGATTTGAATGTAAGCTTTGTGGCGGAACATTAGGCAATGGGATTTAAGGAGACCGAAAAAATGAGGGTGGCATTGATGTCTTTGCCGTAGTAGAATTTGTCAAGCACCTCGTACAGGTCTTTGCCTCTAAAGTACGAGGTGTGCAGTTCTTTTTCTTTAGGTAGGCTCCATTGAATGGTGTAGGTTGATTTTTCGGGGCGCTTGGCTTTGATGTAGCCCAGCATTTTGTGCAGGGTGTCCAGTTCGCCGAACCCATCAACGGTATGGTACAAAAAGGACTGTTGGTGTCTGGGATTGTTTGTGATCAGTCGTAGAATGTGTTTTTCGCCCTCTTGGCTCAACTCAAAGGTGAGCAAGGAAAGGTCCATCGATAAATACTGGGCAATTTCGGCCCGCAATCCCTGCATTTCTTCCTGCAATGTAGCGCTCATGGTTTTAATCTTTGAACAAAGATACGGAGGTTACGGCCGTTTATGATGTAGGATTTGGAATTCATTTTTTGGGGGGCAAACGCAAGGGCTGCCCCGGGCAGGCGTTTTGGGGAGTGGCTCCTGACTTCCGCATTTTAACACCCAGGCCCCAATTTATTTTTAGTAAAATCATGGGTTGCAGAAGGGCTTATGAAAAAACGCGGAAGTCAGTCGCTATCCGCGTATAGACTTTTAGCCACGAATGCACGAATGGTTGTGGCTTTGGCCTTAGCCACTCATAAAGGAATATATGGGGCTAGGCTGTTTGCGTCTAGGTTTATAGCCACGAATGCACGAATGGTTGTGGCAGTGTGGGTAGCCTCAAAAACACCACATTCGTGCATTCGTGGCTACCCTAATTACGCATTTCTAATAACCACCGATTATGAATACCACGCCAATCTCCGCCCCGAAAACATACCATTCGTGCATTCGTGGCTACCCTAAAAACGCATTTCCAATAACCACCAATTATGAAAACCACGCCAATCTCCGCCCCGAAAACCTACCATTCGTGCATTCGTGGCTAAGTTATCTGCGGCTTACCTTCCTAGCGCCAATCTAGCGGATTTGTTCTTAAGGACCCGAAACTCTTTACAACTATATTATTACCACTAATTTAAACTACTCGCTGAACATTGGAATTCATTTTTGGGGGGCAAACGCAAGGGCTGCCCAGGGCAGAATAAATTTTCTTTTTTCCTTGACCAACCTTTGTCATTTCTTTACCTTCGTGGTATGCAAAAGATCCTGCATCTGCGATACATTCAAGATCTGCGAACACTGCTGTTTGTTGCTGCCTATTTTGGCTTCTTGGTCTTGGCCTGGATATCGATTTCCAGTCCTTGGTACGTTTGGTTGGCCTGGACAGTTCTGTTGTGCCTTTGGTCTTTTTTTTGCGCCACCATCGTTCACAACACCATTCATTCCCCTGTTTTTCGAAAAAAGTCCTGGAACAAAGTGTTTCAAGTGATTTTGTCTTTAACCTACGGACACCCCGTTAGCGCTTATGTGCCGGGCCACAATTTTTCGCACCATCGGTTTACCCAAACTCCCTTGGACTCCATTCGTACCCACAAAGCCCGCTTTCGCTGGAATTTGCTAAATCAACTGTTCTTCTTCTACCTAATGGTTCCTTCCATTTTAAAGGCAGAACGAAAGTTCATTCGGCGCATGCGGGTTGAACGTCCCCGCTGGTACCGGCAATACATTATTGAGTCTCTGGTTTTAAATGGCCTACGTTTGGGTTTGTTGTTGCTAGATTGGCGGGCTTTCCTCTGCTTTTTGGTTGTTCCTCATCAATATGCGGCTTGGGGCATTGTAGGCACCAATTACTGGCAACATGAAGGCTGCGACGACAGCCATCCGTACAACCACAGCCGAAATTTTGTGGGACGCTGGTTGAATTTCTTTGCTTTTAATAATGGCTACCATGGCATTCACCATGAAAGGCCAGGACTTCATTGGAGCCTTCTGCCCGAAGCCCACCGCCGTTGGATTTCTCCACACCTGCACCCCAATTTAGAACAGAAAAACCTTCTGACCTACCTGTGGCGGGCCTATGTGTATCCAGGAAAACGGGTAGATTATCTTGGGCAGCCTGTGGTTCTTAAACCGGTTGAACCCGACCAAGATTGGGTTGATAAAATTCCCATTTCGCGCCACGAAAGCGATTTGGGGGCCGTTCGGGCCTAATTGTTTTCCCTTCCCTTTTTGTCAATTTTAGCTTTGGTTTGACCTCGCCTTGTATCTTTGATTCCTATGGCATGGGCAAATCCCGCGAATCTTAGGCGCTACGGCGTTTTTGGCTTAAGTGCAATGGCCCTGGGTTTGCCTGTATCGCATACCCTGATGTCGATCGGTCTGGCTTTGGGATTGATTTTTGCCCTGGCCTATGCCCTGCGGTTTGGATTTCAGCGCCCGAATTTTCCGCAGTACCTGCTTCCGGTCTTGTTTGTGTTGATGGCCATTGCGGTGCTTCCCGCTCTTCCCAACGAGGCAGCCCTTCGAGAACTCCGCCTGAAAATCCCCTTTTTGCTTCTGCCCTTAGCTTGGTTCTGGCTAAAACCCCAACGGTCCGAAATCCGGTTTTGGCTGTGGCTAACCGCCTTAGGCTGTATGCTTGCTTTTTTGGTTGGTGCTTTTCGTTTTTATGAGCTTTGGCCTCAAGTTCAACCCCGGCTGTTTTCTCCTTTTATTTCCAATGTCCGCATGGGCACCCTGCTCGTTCTTTGCAGCTTGGGATTCTTTTACTTGGACCGAGGTTGGCGCCCCTTCGCTTTTCTGGCCTTTGCTGTTCTGTATCTTCTATTTCTTCAGGCCATGACAGCCTTACTGCTATCGGCCATTTTGCTGCCCCTGCTCTTCTCCGCCCGAATTCGAATCTTCTGGGCCTTGGCACTGCTCCTCTGCCTTTTTGGATTGGGGTTCTACACCTATAAGGCCTATTTACCTGATTCCGAGCCGGAATTTTATCCTATGTTCAGCCCCGAAGGGCACCCCTACAAATACGATTTTTCGGACCCATCTATTGAAAACGGGCACTATGTTTTTCGGTACGTTTGCCCTTATGAATTGCGTCGAGAGTGGGCCAAACGCAGCCAACTTTCCATCGATTCAAACCACGCCTTGGCGTATCCCGTTTATCCAACCTTACTGCGCTACTTAAGTTCACGAGGGCTTCGAAAAGATGCCAGCGGTATACGAGCCCTATCCGACCACGAGGTTAAGGCAATTGAATCTGGGGTTGCCAATTGCCTGGAATTGGAAACCCCGGCCATCCGCGCGCGCTGGCACGAACTGGTTCGCGACATGCACTATTATGTTAAAACGGGCAATCCCAACCACAAAAGCCTGCCCATTCGGTTGGAGCTTTGGAAGGGCGCTTCAGCACTTCTGAGCGCTCGGCCCTGGTTTGGCCTAGGCATAGATTCCCTTCGCCCCGCTCTCAAAAGCCAACTTCAGCAGTCCAACAGTCCTCTCAACGAGCAGTACGAAAGCCTGAACCCCCACAATCAGTGGCTGTTCTTTGGGCTCACGGCCGGGATTCCCTTCATGAGCCTCTGCCTATTCCTATGGATTTCCCCCTTGTTTTGGGCTGGGTTTCGGAACACTCCCTATTTTTTATTTTACTTCGGTTTAATGACCTTGGCCATGTGCACCGAAGACGTTCTCGATACCCAAGCCGGTGTCGCCCAATTCATTTGGTTTTGGTTTTTTACCTCAAATTCATCCATCCGTGAAGGGCTTAAAGAATAGTTTTGTTGGCTATGCCGCTTTTTCCGGAGCGGTCCATCTTTTGGTCAAAATAGGCTGGGTGTTGGGTATGGAGCCTGCCGTTCAACGCACCTTGGGCAACGCCGAATGGGGCCGGTACTTCTCGGCCTACAGCTTGGCCGGCATGCTGCTGGTGGTTCTTGATGCCGGACTCAGCACCCACCAAACCCGTGTTCTTTCCACCCGTCCGGAATCCATGCCTGCCGTTTTTCGCCATCAATTGGGGCTTAAGCTGGCTTTGTTTTTGCTCTACATGCTCAGCCTGCTCGCCGCCCACACCCTGCTTGGTTGGCCTAAGGAACAGTTTCAATTGCTCATGGTTTTAGGTCTTTTTCAGGTTTTTTTATCTTGGAACGCTTTTCTGCGCGCCTTTATGGCCGCTCGGGGCAAATTTCGGGGCGAGGCGCTGCTGGCCAATCTCGACAAGTTTTTACTGATGCTGTTGCTGGGCACGGCTTTCATTCTGGGCCCCAGCAAGTGGCTTTCGGCTGCCACCCCATATGCATGGCTGCTGGCCGCAGTCGCCCTGTTTTCCATGCTTGCCACCTTGCTGCTTATGCTCAAGCAAATAGGCATGTCGGGCCCCTGGTTTCCGATCAACGAGTGGAAGCAGGCTTTGCTCCAAGGTATGCCCTATGCGGTTTTAACCTTAATCATGGGCGTGTACCTGCGCTTGGAGCTTGTCTGGATGCGCACCTTTCTGCCCTCAGGGCCCGAAACCGATCAAATGCTGGGCATTTACGCCGCAGCCTGGCGGCCTTTAGACGCTTTTTTCCAGTTTTCGGCTTTGTTTTCGGTCATCGTCCTTCCTATGGCGGCACGCTGGATAGGCAGCGGTAAAAACCTGAATATCCTGTGGTGGACCGTAATCAGCAGCATGGGTTTGCTCGCTTGGGTATTATCTGGGCTGTTGTTGGCCTTCCCAATGGCCATAACCAAAGGGCTGTATGCTCAAGATTTGGAGGCCACGGCTGCCCTGATGTCAAGCTTAGCGCCTGGCCTGTTGAGCTTAAGCATTTCTTTGATTGCCGGGACCTTCTTAACGGCTGCCGGGAAAATACGCAGCCTGATTTTGGTGGCAGGCACAACCGCCGCGGTTCAGGTGTTGGCTGATGCCTTATTCATTTCCGGGGCGGGCAGCAGAGGCGCCGCATGGGCCTTCAATCTTGGGCAGGCAACGTCTGCATTATTGCTTCTGATTTTATGCTACCGCAATGGATTTTGGCGTTTTGGAAATGCGGGGGCATACCGCAGTATAACGGTGCTTTTGCTGGGCCTCTTATTGCCGCTGTCGCTTTCATTTCTGGGCATATCGGGCACATGGGCTTGGGTTCTGGTTCCAGGAATTATGGGCATGGTGGCGGCATTTTTAATGTGGCAAATTTGGAAGCAGGCAACGGATGAGTAAATTTTTAGGGCGGCAGCCGGGCTTTCACCGGTTGTCCGCGGCTGCCGAAAGGCTGGCCCAGCGGGCTTGCGGGGGCTCCTAAAGTCGCCTCCGCGCCTCGCGGGCCAGTCTTCGGCACCCTTGTGGGCAACCCGGTTCAATCCCTGCCGCGGGCCGTGTTGTTTGAGAAAGGCCACCACCAAAAGAGCCGCATCCAAGCTGAAACAGCAGGATGGACTCCCTTGGGCAAGTCCGTTCTTTTCTACCTATTTCCTGTTCGTTAAAGTTTTGCTCTGCTCTCCTTTAACAAACATCCAGCGATTTTTTGTTCGCCGTTTAAAAAATGGTGTTGTGCCAAGTCACCCGTCTCAGTCCCTTAATTCCCGCCTCTTGAATACATTCAAGAAGCTCCTCTGAGACCCCCGAGAGACCCAAAGTCAACCTTTCGGTTTTCTTTGTTTCCCCATCAAACTTCACGCTTAATGAACCCGAAGTGTTCTTCGCTACCCCTTTACGTAGCGAAGCAAAATGCCATCAAAAAAATTGTTTCACCAGTGAGCTTCAAAGGTACGCCCGAAGCATGCATTCTGTCAAGGGCAAGCCTTGTCTTTTTAGCATTTTTTAAGAAAAATCAAATCGGCAGAGGGCCTAAAAATCGACTATTCTCCGGCACCTAAAATATCCAGTTTGGCAAATTTTAAAAGCAACCGTTTTTCTCCACTTTCTTTGAATAAAACGGTGGCGGTTTTTTGACCTGCCGGTCCGTCAATGCCAATGATTTTGCCCTGCCCAAAGCGGTTGTGTTTTACCAACATTCCCACCTTATAATCGGAGACGTTGTTGCTGGCCGAGGCCGTTCCGGTTTCGCTTACCTTTCTAAGCCGGGAATGCGCAGGTATGGAGAAGCTGGAACTGATGTTGCGCCGGAATGGGTCGGGCGCGTTGCCGCCGGCCCTTCGGGCAGCTATGGGTTCGATGTGTTCTTGGTTTAGCTCGGTAATAAAGGGCGAGGCCTCGCTGTGCATCAAACTGCCGTACCGGTATCGGGTGGTAGAGTAGCTAATGCTGAGCTGCTTCATGGCTCGGGTAATAGCCACATAAAACAAGCGCCGTTCTTCTTCCATTTCGGCTCTTGAATGCATGTTCTGTTGGTTTGGAAACAGAGAGTCTTCAAGGCCAACCACAAAAACCTCTTGAAATTCCAAGCCTTTAGCGGCATGTATGGTCATTAAAGACACTTTGGGTGTGGTGTCGTCGTCGCTTTCATCGGCGTCGGTCAACAGGGCTACATCTTCCATAAAGGCGGGAAGAATGGGTCGGCCGTCGGGCAGGTTTTCTTCTCGGTCGGCAAATTCTTTGATTCCGTTAAGCAATTCAAGCACGTTTTCGTAGCGGCTTACTCCTTCCGGCGATTTATCGCTGTATAGGTCTTGCAAAAGCCCGCTGTGCTGGGCAATTTCGGCGGCTAAATCGTAGGCGTTAGCGGTCATCAATGCCCCTTGAAACCGCATCATCATAAACCGGAATTCTTCGATTTTGGTCCGTATGCCAGTTCCTAGTCCTAAGCCAAGGGCTTCCAGGTTTTCAATGACTTCCCACAAAGAGATGTCGTTGTCGGCGGCCGAAACAAACATTTTGTCTAGGCTGGCCTTGCCAATGCCTCGGGCGGGATAATTGATGATGCGTTTCAGGGCTTCCTCGTCGGCGGGATTGATAACCACCCGAATGTAAGCCAACAGGTCTTTGATTTCTTTGCGGTGGTAAAACGACAGGCCACCGTAAATTCGGTAGGGCACATTCAGTTTGCGCAAGGCCTCTTCTAGGGCACGGCTTTGGGCGTTGGTACGGTATAAAACCGCAAACTGGTCGTGGGGAGTATGGTCGCGCAGGTGGGTTTCGTGGATGCTGCTGGCCACAAATTGCCCCTCTTCGTTGTCGGTCAAGGCCCTGTACAATTTTATTTTGTTGCCTTTTTCGTTTTGGGTCCAAACGGTTTTAGGAATTTGGCCTCGGTTGTTGGCAATAATGTGGTTTGCGGCCTCAACGATGCACTGGGTGCTTCGGTAATTTTGCTCCAGTTTAAAGGTTTTTAGGTCGGGATAGTCTTGTTCAAAATCCAAAATATTTTGGATGTTGGCTCCGCGGAAAGCGTAAATGGATTGGGCGTCGTCGCCAACTACGCAGATGTTTTGGTAAAGGGCGGCGAGTTGCTTAACAATGGAGTACTGCGCAAAATTGGTGTCTTGAAACTCATCGACCAGCAAAAACTGGAATCGGTTTTGGTATTTGTACAGCACCTCGGGGTAGCGTAAAAAGAGCTCGTAGGTTTTCAGCAGCAGGTCGTCGAAATCCATGGCCGAGGCTTTAAAGCAGCGGCCGGTGTAAAGGGCATAAATTTCAGCGGTGCGGGGCCGAAGTGCCTCATCGTCTTCGGCTTTTAGAATTTCGTTTTTTTGATAGGCTGAGGCGGTAACCAGTGCATTTTTGGCCGAAGATATTCGGTTGTAAATGGTTGAGGCCTTATATGTTTTATCGTCTAGGCCCAGTTCATTGATAATGGTTTTAAGCAGGCTTTTGGCGTCGTCGGTATCGTAAATGCTGAAATTGCTTGGAAAGCCCAGTTTGTCGGACTCCGCGCGCAAGATGCGGGCAAAAACAGAGTGGAACGTGCCCATCCAAAGGCTGCGGGCGTCGGTTTCGCCAATCACCTTTGAAATGCGCTCTTTCATTTCGCGCGCGGCTTTGTTGGTAAAGGTCAACGCTAAAATCTGGAAGGGGTCAACGCCCTGTTCCACCAAATACGCAATGCGGTAGGTTAGAACTCGGGTTTTGCCCGAGCCTGCGCCGGCAATGATCATCAATGGACCTTCGACCGTGGTTACGGCGGCCCGCTGCGGAGGATTAAGTTCGTTTAAGTATTCCACACCCTGTTTCCTTTTGCTTTTTGATTCTGTTTGGACGGGCAGCCTGATTTACCTTGCCTGAATTCCAGTACTTGGAATCAACAGTAGGGGATCAAACACCTAGGCAAGACGTCCTTTTTTGCCTCAAAAAGTGGTTTGCTCAAAGGTACGAAACGGCAATTGGAGCTGAGGGGAATTTTTGAAGAAGAATTCAGAAACTTTTTAACTATGCCTTAAATGCTTACGCTGGCTCGGTGTGAAGAGAGGAACGAGGGAACAAAAACAATGTTGCCTTTGAATTTGCGGAGCAAATGATGGGCATGGGCATAGCCAAACAGGGCTGGCATAAACCCATCGTCTTCGGCCACCATAACCAAGGTGTCTATGCCCGATTGGGTAAGGATCGCGGGTATGTCTTTTTTGACCGAGCGCACCGAAAGCAATTCGCTACCAACCACCACATCGGGGCCGTCCATTAAACCATGGGTTTGCCGCACCAAGGCCTTTAAATGGCCAAGTTCGGTGGAGTTGTATCCAAAATCCAATCCAATCACCCGTACCTCTGGTTTCCAAAGTTTAGCTAAGCTTTGAGCAAGGGGTATCTTGGCACGGGTATGCCTGTTTTGGCTGTCAATCAGCAAGCCCATGCGCTGAATGGGCTCGAACAAAACCTGGGCATTAATAGACAATACCGGAATTTTATGGGTGTGGCTGAACACGTGAATGGGCAATTTTCCGAGGTAGGCCGACATGCGTCCATCTCCAGGATGCTCCCGAATCAACAAAGGCCTACCTTTTTTCTGGAAAAAGCCTTTCCACTCTTTGGGTTCAGCGGGCAGCCAGGCATAATGAATTTGGGCGGGGAATTCGTCGTGTACCTTTTTAACGATCTCGCGCAACTTGGCAATCAGAGCCTCTTCAAAGGCCTCTCGGTTGGCAAAGGTAGAATAGGCATGCTCCTTTAAAAACGAGGGATTGCTGGGAATCCAAATTTCTAAGGGCCAGTTCCACATTAAGGCAAGTTGAGCTGCCCGACGAACGTTTTCGCGCCCGCTGTCGGTTAAATCAAAAACCAGGGCCAAGCTGGTGGGGGTTGACGGTGTACTCATGACCGTTAAATTTTGCTAAAAGTTAAGGAATAAAAAATTAATTGTCAAGTCATTAACAAAAAAGAGTGCATTCTTAGTTTACGCCACCCGCGGGCCGGATGGAGCAGGGTTGCCCGCAAGGGCCGAAGCCCGGGCTACGCGTGGTGCGGAGGCGACCTTGGGAGCCACCGCAAACCCGCTGTAGCCCTGGCTAAGGACCGCGGACTACCCAGCGACAGCCGGAATTCCCGCCCAAAAAACCTATCTTTAAGCCATGATTGTACGCTTGATGAAAGGTGTCTTTGGAAGCTCCCTGATTGGTCTGTTTGGCTGCTCCGCTCAGCCTCCCCTGAAAACGGTGGAACAGGTTGACCTTCAGCGCTATGCGGGAACTTGGTACGAAATTGCCTCTTTCCCGAACCGCTTTCAAGCCGGATGCCAGGCCACCACTGCGACCTATACCCTGAGTCCAGAAGGCCATGTGGTGGTGGAAAACCGCTGCCGGCGCGATAGCCTGAACGGCTCGCCCTCTTACATCAAAGGCAAGGCTTTTGTGGTGCCCAACTCGGGAAATGCCAAGTTGAAAGTGCAATTTTTTTGGCCCTTCACAGGGAAATACTGGATTCTAGACCTAGCTCCCGATTACAGCTATGCCGTGGTGGGCCACCCCAACCGCGATTACCTGTGGATTCTGTGCCGGGAACCCAAAATGGACGAAACCCTTTACCAGCAACTCTGCCAGAAGATTCAAACCCTGGGCTTTGAAGTTGGCCGACTCAAACGTACTCCCCAATTTTAACCCCCAATGGGTCTGTACCTCCACATTCCCTTTTGCCGCAAGGCCTGCCATTTCTGCGATTTTCATTTTACAGTGAACCTGAAAGGCATCGACGCTCTGCTGCAGGCCCTACGGCAAGAAGCCGAACAGGCTTCGGCCGAATGGAAGCAAGGCAGCTTTGATTCTGTGTATTTTGGCGGAGGAACCCCCGGATTGCTCGGCCCCCAACGCCTGGGCCCCTTGCTTGAACACATGCACCGCTGCTTTACTCTGCAGCCCAATGCCGAAATTACCCTGGAAACCAACCCCGACGACCTGTTGGAATTTGGCACCGAAGGCTGGAAAGCCATGGGAATAAACCGCCTTAGCCTGGGCGTTCAAACCTTGAATCCACAAGTGCTGGCAAACATGAACCGCGCACACACGGCCGACCAAGCCCGGCGGGCCTTAGACCTGATTGAAGCCTCAGGGATTCCCAAGGTCTCGGTCGATCTGATGTTCGGTATGCCCGGGCAAGGAACCCAAGAATTGATTCAAAACGCCGAAGAACTTGCCGCACGCAACATCCACCACATTTCCATATACGGACTCACCGTAGAAAAAGGAACCGCCTTAGAGCGCATGGTGCGCCTGCAGCAGGTCGAACTGCCCGAAGAAGAAGAGGTGGCCGAGCAGTACTTGGCCCTGAACCAAGTGCTTACCAAAGCCGGGTTTGAGCATTACGAAGTGTCCAATTACGCCCGGAATGGGCAGCGTTCCCGCCACAATTCTGCCTATTGGTCGGGCGAAGATTACTTGGGCCTGGGGCCCTCGGCCCACAGCCTAAAAGGCGATGCTCGCTGGTTCAACCGTTCCTCAAATGCGGCTTACGTTCAGGCCATGAACGGACAAGGCGGCATCCGCGAACCCGAAGAATTGAATGCAGACCAGAAAATCAACGAATGGCTCTTAACCCGCATGCGTACCCTTGAAGGACTCGGCGAGGCGGAAGCCTTGCAGCGGGTGGGGGCAAAACAATGGTTTGAATGGCTGGAATTGAAACAAAAATTTCCGGACAATTGGTTTCAAGCCGAGCGGCCCTTGGCCTTTTCGACCCAAGGCTGGCTGATGATGGACGGATTTTTGAGGGCGGCGGTGCTGTAGTGCCTTTTCCAAGTTAAATTGTGCGTGTTGGAGCAGGCACGAATGCCGAAAATTTAGCCACGAATGCACGAATGGTACCAATTAATAATGTGCGCTGCTCTAATTACGAGTGCCTAAAATTCGCATACCCGTACCTAAACGCCCTAATTCGCATTGAGCCGCCAAGCCCTGAAGGGGCGTAATACGTCAGCACAGGGTGTAGCCCTGTGTTTTTATGTGTTTTTGCATTTTTGTTTGTTTTTGCGTTTTTGTGTACGAATGCCGAAAATTTAGCCACGAATGCACGAATGGTCCCAATTAATAATGTGCGCCGCTCTAATTACGAGTGCCTAAAATTCGGATACCCGTACCTAAACGCCCTTATTAGCACCGAGCCGCCAAGCCCTGAAGGGGCGCAATACGTCAGCACAGGGTGTAGCCCTGTGTTTTTTTATGTTTTTGTGCGTTTTTGCGTACGAATGCCGAAAATTTAGCCACGAATGCACGAATGGTCCCAATTAATAATGTGCGCCGCTCTAATAACGAGTGCCTATAATTCGTAAACCCGTACCTAAACTCCCTTATTAGCATTGAGCCGCCAAGCCCTGAAGGGGCGCAATACCCTAGCACAGGGTGTAGCCCTGTGTTTTTTTGTGTTTTTATGCGTTTTTGCGTGTTTTTGCGTGTTTTTATGCGTTTTTGTGCGTTTTTGCGTGTTTTTGTTCATTCGTTCATACGTCTATTCATTCGTTCCCTCGCGTTCGTCCGTTCGTTCTCGTCTCCGTCCAATCTCGCGTTCGTTGGTTCTCGCCTCCATTCGTCCGCTTATTCACTCGTTCCCGCGTTCCTCCAATTCCGCCCCAGTTCGGCCTCGTATTTACTCGTTCCTGCCGCCCCCTTCCGTCCGCGCCTCCCTCCCTTCGCCCCCCCCACCGCCTTAACCTTGTTTAACATTCTATCTTTACACCAAACAACCCAAACCTGCGTTTAGGGTGATGTTGGTTACCAAAGGCTAAATAATCCGGCGGGGCTTGTTAATTTTGCATTGAAATTTTTGACACCATGAAATTCATTACTGCCGTTTTGGCTTGGCTAGGTTTGCTGTTACTGCCCCTGCAAGCACAACAAGAGAACATCAATTGGGCCTTGTCGGTGCAACCCAACGGAAAGGGAAACTATACCCTGATCATGAAGGCAAAAGTGGACAAAGGCTGGCATTTGTATTCCCAAACCAATCCCCCCAACAAAACCGTTTTTCAGGTTAGCCTAGGTAACCAAAAGCCCAGCGACATGCTGTTCTCGGAGCCCAAACCCAAAAAAGTGAACGACGAATACCTGGGACCCACCGCTTTTTTTGAAGAACACCTGGTTACTTTTAAAAAAGATCTGGATTTGTGCGCCCTGCCCCCCAACTCCAAAATCCAAGTTTCTGTACTGGGGCAAATCTGCACCGAAGACGCCGGCATGTGCTTGCCTTTCGACAAAAGCTATTCCATCTCTTTTAGCCCCGACCCTCAGGTTTGCCAAGGCGGAACGGCCGCGGCACTGCCCACCCCGGCAGAACCTCAAGAGCTTGATTTTGATGGAGACGGGGTGGTCGATAGCCTTGATTTATGCCAAGACAAACCCGGTCCCGCCGAAAACATGGGCTGCCCCGATTCCGACGGCGACGGAGTCCACGACGGCAAAGACCTTTGTCCTGGCGTTCCTTCTGACCGCGCCGACGGCTGCCCAGAGGGCGGAACGGGCAAAGCGGTTTGGGGCTCGGGCAACGACCCCGAACGCCTAACCGACGTGGTGCGTGCCCGCGTGCGCGAAGCCGGCGGCTGCACCGGCGCCGAGGCCGAAAGCCGCACCCCTTGGGGCATCTTTATTGCCGGGTTCATCGGCGGACTCCTTGCCCTGCTGACCCCTTGCGTGTTTCCCATGGTTCCCATGACCGTGGCATTCTTCACAAAACAAAGCTCCTCCCGCGCCAAAGGCATCGCCAACGCCATCACCTATGCGGTATCCATCATCGTTATTTACACCGCTTTGGGATTCGCCATCACCAAAATATTCGGCTCAGACGCCCTGAACGCCATGGCCACCAGCGCCTTTTGGAACCTGCTCTTCTTCTTCATTTTCGTGATTTTCGCCATTTCCTTCCTGGGCGCCTTTGAAATTATGCTGCCCAACAAACTCTTAAACGCGGTCGATAAAAAGGCCAACAAAGGAGGATTGCTGGGCATTTTCTTTATGGCCTTCACCTTGTCGCTGGTCTCCTTCAGCTGCACCGGACCGCTGATTGGAACCTTGTTGGTCGAAGCGGCCAATACGGGCAACAACGTAGCTCCCCTCCTGGGCATGTTCGGATTTTCGGTGGCCTTGGCCCTGCCTTTCGCCTTGTTCGCCGCCTTCCCCGGCTGGTTGAACACCCTGCCCAAGGCCGGCGGCTGGATGACCTCCGTAAAGGTAACCCTGGGCTTATTGGAGTTGGCCCTGGCCCTGAAATTCTTATCGACGGTGGACATGGCCTACCATTGGGACTTCTTGTTCCGCGAGCGCTTTTTGGCCATTTGGATTGCCATTTTTGGTCTGCTTACCCTGTATTTGCTGGGCTTGTTCAAAACGGCCCACGACAGTTCGGGCGAGACCAAGCTGTCGGTTCCCCGCATCTTTTTGGCGGTATTTTCCTTGAGCTTCACCCTGTATTTGATTCCGGGATTAACAGGAGCTCCCTTGAAGCTGCTGGCAGGCTTGGCGCCTCCGCCCAGCTACACCGAATCGGCCAAGTCGCATGCCGGGGGCGGGCATTGCCCCATGGGTTTGGATTGCTTCAACGATCTGGCTCCGGCCATGGAAGCGGCAAAAGAGCGGCAAAAGCCCATATTTATTGACTTTACGGGCCATGGCTGCACCAATTGCCGGTTGATGGAAGAGAACGTATGGACCAAGGGCAAAAACATGGAACTGCTCCGCGAAAAATTCGTGGTAGTAAGCCTGTTCTGCGACGACAAAAAGCAAATTCCGGCGCATTTGCAAAAAATCTCACCGGTCAGCGGCAAGCCCATGACCACGGTAGGCAAGCTCTGGAGCGACTTTGAAATATACCATTTCAAGCAGCAAAGCCAGCCCCTGTATGCAATCATGGACGGCAACGGCAAATTGCTCAGCGAGACCTACGGCTACAATTCCGACGCAGAATTATTCCAGGAATGGCTGGAATGCGGGCTAAAGCGCTTCAAATAAGCGCGGGGCACAACCGGCATCGGCAGAGTAAAAGGGGTTTTTAGTTGGGCGGCTGCGGGCTTTCACCGGTAGTCCGCGCCTGCCGACTGCGGCCCCAGCGGGCTTGCGTGGGCTCCTAAAGTCACCTCCGCGCCACGCGGGGCCGTAGCCGGCAGGCTTGCGGGCAACCCGGTTCAATCCCTGCCGCGGGCGTGGTTCAATGGTTTAGGCCAGCTCATTTCAAAACAGCTTGGAATGGCTGAGGCTTAGGAGCAGCAAAACCCCCGAGATGTACACCCATGTAAGAAGCAGCAAATCCTCTCGCCCTTTGGTGAGGTGTGAAAAAATCAATACTTTAGATAGCGGAAATAAAACTTCGCCTATACATCCAAATCGGTGGGTTGGGGGGGTATAGCGGGGATGAATGAATTATATGCAATTAAGAAATTATACATGGAAGATAGACCCTGGACTAAATATTGGATAAAGAGTTTTATGAAAGACCAAAAACATGGTCGAAAAAGGTTTAAAAGGCTTGATAAAGGCTATCCTCAATTTGAGATTGATGAGGCACTAATCGACATTGTTGATTTTGAGGAGTTTATACAAATAGAGGAAGGAAGAATTCCTTTTTTTGTAGGTTCACAATTCGGAATTCAACCGAAAATAGATGATATTCCACAATTTTTTAATGGTGAAAAGCAAATTGCGGTTTTGGGAAAGTCATTGTTATCTGGGCATGTTGCTGGGTTAACAATATTTCAAATTGGAAAGGATGAAAAGAAATTTAATTTTAATGAGATTGCCTATTATGAAAATAAATAATTGCAAATAACAGCGTGTAAGCAATATTGCCTTGCCCCTGCACATGCTGAGCAAAACAAGGCAAAAACCCCTAAACACAAACAGTCCGACTGTCTATTACCCCCCCCTACTTAAACATTTTCATTATAATAAATTTCAGCCTGTTTATTGCCTATTTCTCCCTAAAAATCGGTATTTTTATTTATGAAATTTATCCAAGGAAAACCCCGAAACCAATGAGAGATGTATTGCCTGGATGCGCATGTCGATGCCGATAATGAAGTTCGTCTGATTGACCTGTTCGTGGATAGCTTGAACCTATCTGAGCTTGGGTTTAAGGTCGATTGCGAGGAAAATGGCCGGCCGGCATTCTGTTTTCCTTGGTTTAGAGCCAGAATTTCTGTGAAATTATGCGTTGACGGGCTTGAAATCCAACAAATAGGTTATTTTTGGAAATAATATTTATTAAGGAGCTATAAGACAGCCTGATGACACAAGCAACCTTGGTATCCATTCAATTGCAACAATCAAACTAAAGAAATGAAGGAAAGCGAGGAAATAATACAAGCACTTTTAAAATTCAGAAATGAAAGGGATTGGGAGCAATTCCACAATCCCAAAGATTTGGCACTTGCGATTAGTATTGAGTCAGCTGAACTCTTGGAATTATTTCTTTGGAAGCAACCAGATGAAGCAAATACTGGAAAAGTAAAAGAGGAACTTGCTGATATTTTTTCATTCGCATTTTTACTAGCGGAAAAATTCGGTTTTGACGTTAAGGAAATTGTTTTGGAAAAAATCAAAACGAATGGGGAGAAATACCCAGTAGACAAGGCAAAGGGATCTGCAAAAAAGTACGATGAACTCTAATCAAGATTTTGAAATTAACAAAATCACGTTTAATAGTAATGGTTTGAATTCTATTCAATCACATTATTTTGTAAGCGAAAATTGGCCTGTCGTATACATTTTAAATAGCAACGGTTTATGTCAAGCGTATGTTGGTGAAACCATTGATACGAATTCTCGAATTTTCACGCATTTGCAAACACCAAGCAAAAGCCATCTTCAAGAGGTCCATTTAATTTCCAGCAGAAAATTCAATAAATCTGTAACTTTAGATATTGAATCTAATTTAATAAAATATTTACAAGCTGACGGGAAATACAAATTATTGAATGGAACTTTAGGCTT
>VGMT01000007.1 GCA_016866335.1 Bacteroidota bacterium
CGACTTTAAGCAAAAAAAACGGCGGCTTGGTTGGGTTGGGCGAGCAGAGTAAGCCCAACCCAAGTTAGTCCGCTGATTTTTTTGCAAAGGAGGTATAGGGGACAGCGGGAAAAGCCGCCCAAATTAAAAAATCAATGGTGAGGGTGGTACTTTTCGTGAATTTCAAAGAAGGGGTGTTCGCCGGGAAAGGTGGGTTTTGGGAAAGCAGGAATATCGATTTGGAACAGCTTATTGAGAAGCGAAGCGCGCACGAAGGCAATGGCCTCGGTCGCTGCTTTGCCTTCGGCATTGGTAACAATAACGATTCCTAGGTCGATTTCGGGGAACAAGGTGGTATGGCAGTAGAAGTTTCCTGCTGTGCCGTCGTGGGTAGAAATTCGGGTGGCGGGTTCTTGGTGATTAAGCCATCCCATGGCAAAGGTAGGCCGGCTAAAATGCATGTATTCGTATGTTTTTTTAGGCATATCTGCGTTTTTTCCTTGGAGGCCACGCAGTTGATGTTTCAGGAAGAGGGAGTAATCCCAAAGCGGCATAGAAATGTCGCCAGCTGGGGCGAGAATTTCGGGAAGCTGATAGGGGGTGGAAGGCGGAACGGGGCTAAAAAAAGTGCTTTTGGGGTCTGTTTTCCAATGTCCCCATGGTTGAGCAGGGCTAATCCGGTTTGGCCATCCGGTGGTGCAACGTAAGCCTAGGCCCTTAACAATATGTTGATCGAGCAATTGTTTGAAGGTTTTTCCGCTGACGTATTCCATCATGAGGGTAGCGAGGGCGTATCCACCGTTTGAGTAGTGGATTCCGGTATCGAGAGGAGGTTTAGCTAGTATCCAGAGGGCGAATTTGGCTCTTTTTTGAACGGCGTTTCCTTTAAAGGCAGGAATGGCTTGAAATTCGGAGGGTTTCGCGAGTTCTGATACCTGAGCGCGGTGGCTTAGTAAATCGGCTAAGGTAAAGTTGGGGTATTTGGGATTTACTCTTTTTTTAAGAGAAGGAAAAAGGTCGAAGAAGCGCGTGTCCCAAGAAAGTTTGCCAGCTTGAACAAGTCGGGCAGCAATAAAGGAAGTAATTCCCATGGAGTTTCCCCCAAGGTGGAAGTAATTTTGTTCATTAACCAGATTTCCGTTGGGCCATTTGTGCAGGCCTTCTAAACGGACGGCAAGGATGGTGTCGCTGCGGAAAAGACCAGCTCCGATTGCGGGAAGGGGGTATGCACGGTAGGTATGAGAAATGGTGCGTTTAAGGTGTGTGGTGTCGGTCAAAATTCCTTGCCATTCAGTGATTTCTTGTGCTGGCAAAGTTGAAGCGACGGGGAAGAGAGGACAAAGGCTAAGGGTAAGAAAAAACCATCTCATAAAACAAAAGTAAAGATATTTTACCTTTGTTGAGGATAGCCGGAGTGGTGAAATTGGTAGACACGCACGTTTCAGAGGCGTGTGTCGCAAGACGTGCCGGTTCGAGTCCGGCCTTCGGCACAAAAAAGAGGTTAAAGGCCTCTTTTTTTGATTTGTGATAAAACTCATGCTTAGATTGGTTGATTAAACGTATTTTTGTTGAACAAAAGAATCAACATATGCTTAGCAAACAACATCAAGACTTAATAGTAGTTCCTTACGATTTTACCCCCGAGGCCGATTCGGCTGTAAAGCATGCGTCCTCATTGGCTAAGGCAGGCAACGACAGAATTTCATTGATTCATATTTTAAATTCGGAAAGCCGTTCTGTAATTAAAAAGCAAGGAGTTTCTGAGGTTCAGTTAAGGGACAAATTGGCCCAAATATGTGTGGAGAATCAAAGGTCGAATGGAGTAGAAACAACCTTTGAGATTCGAGAGGGGAGTATATTTAGTTCCATAGGTGATTATGTAACCGAGGAGAAGGCGGATTTGGTCGTGATGGGAACCCATGGGGTATATGGAATGCAGCGGATATTGGGAGCGGACGTTTTGCGCATTTTGTATGGGTGTCAGGTTCCGGGCATCGTTGTTCAAATGAGGGAACCCAAATCAGGAGGCTACTCTTCGATTGTAGTGCCCATTGATGAAAATAAATTTGGGAAAAATAAATTGGCTTATGCTGTGGCTGTAGCCAAGTATTTTGATGCCACCATTTGCATTTATTCGGATTATTCATCCGACAAAGGGTTGTCGGGCACGATTGCCAATAATGTTCGATTTGCTAGGGAACTTTTCGAGAAAAATGGGGTTCAGGTTAATGTGGTTGAGCATGAAGAATTGAAAGGTGATTTCCCTAAGGCCGTGGTCCGGCATGCTACGGCCATCTCTTCGGATTAGATTGTGATTTCATCGCGGCCAGATGAGGTAAACATTGTTGAATTGTTTTTTGGGCGAACGGAGGAGGAACTGATCAACAATGAGGCAATGATTCCTGTAATGTGTGTAAATCCTCACCAGGATTTATCGCATTTGAATACCAACGTTTTTAGCTGGTAATGGATAGGTTGGGGCAGGGGGCGGTGTACCTCTTGTTCCGTTTTTTGCTATTGGTATTGAGAATAGTCTTTGCTCTTCCTAGGGTTAAAGGTATAGTGGTTTGGCTGTTTCAGAAGGCAATCAGGTATAGAGGGAAGGTTGTTCGATCCAACTTGAAGTTGGCATTTCCTGAGAAAACGGAAGCCGAAATCCATCAAATTTCAACTCTTTTTTATGGTCATTTTGCAGACTTGATTTTGCAGCATATTCAGGGATGGGGTTTTGAGGAGGGGGAGTGGAAAGGGGCGGTTTGTTTTGCTCCGGGGAATGCATTGGAGGACTATTCAGAAAAGGGGCAATCGAGCATTGTGGTAATGGGGCATACCGGGAATTGGGAATGGGCTGGTTTGAGAGCTTCTTGGGTTCAGGGAGTTCAAATGGCAACCGTTTACAAGCCGCAGCGCAACAGATTCATAAACAGATATCTACTTGAAGAGCGCTCGAAATTTGGAATGGAACAGGTGCCTATGAAAGGGGTAATGCGGTTTATTCAAACTTCTGAAAAGCCATTTTGTTTGACCTTTTTGGCTGACCAAAGTGGTCTAAGGGATTCTGAGTTTTACCCTACTTTTTTTGGAGTAGAAACCAGTTTTTTTGGGGGCTGGGCAAAAATTGCCATTCGAAAAGGCCTTCCTGTATTGTATGCCGGGGTAAAAAAGACAGGGGCAACGACCTACAAAGTGCATTTTGTTCCACTTTGGGATGGGAAAGGAAAAATGGAGGCCTCGAAATTGGTTCAGTTTTTTGCTCAAAAGCTGGAAGATGACATACGGCAACAGCCTGAAAATTGGTTGTGGAGCCATAGGCGGTGGAAATGGCGCAAAAAGTTGAGGGAATAAAACCGCGGTGATAAAAGGGGAATTAAAATTGAAACAGCGGTTTGAGGGTAGAGGTTGGGTTAATGATTCGTTAAAAGCCCAAGTATGTGCATCAAATATCTAACTTTGCTTGTTACAGAACCTTAGAAAACGTATAAACGATGAAAAACCTGAAGGCAACCTTTGTATTTACACTGATTTTAAGCTGTTTTACCGTAGTTGGAAGTTTAACTGCACAGGAATCTTTTCCTGAATACTCATTCAAATTTAAGATCAAGGGACTAAAGGATACGGTAGCCTACCTTGGCTTCCATATGGGTGATAAGAAGTATGTTCGGGATACCTGCCGAGTCAACTCAAAGGGAGAAGTTGAATTTACGCATTTAACTCGGCAAGGAGCTTCAGAAGTTTTAAAGGGGGGAATTTATTTATTCGTGCTTCCGAATATGCAATGGTTTGAATTTGTGGTAGCAGAGCCAAGCCTTTATATAGAAACCGATACTGCAAATTTTGTAGAAAACGCATTGATTAAAGGAAGCCTAGAAAACACCCTATGGTTTGATTATTTAAGGTTTGTATCAAAAGTTCAGAAAAAAGTTCAGCCCTTACAAAACCAATTGAATGCCATGGATAAAGAAGATCCGGCGCGCAAGGAATTGGAATCTACCCTTAAAGAAGAAAACAAAGTGATGGTCGATTACAGGAGGAACACCATAGCTAAGTATCCGAGGGCATTTGTGAGTTGTATATTTAAAGCAATGGAGGAGCCTGAAATTCCAGAAGAAATAATGGCAAAGGCTCAAAGCAAAGAAAATGAAAATGGCCCCTATTGGTATTTAAGGACTCATTATTTCGACAGGTTTGATTTGACGGATTCAAGGATTTTGAGGACTCCCATTTTCGAGCCCAAATTGACCTATTATTTTGAAAAATTGCTGCCCCAGTTGGCAGATTCGTTGGTTCCAGTGGCGATATCCCTTATCAAAAAGGTAGAGGGTAATCCTGAAATGTTCAAATTTGTGGTTCATTCCTTGACCTACATGTTTGAGCGGTCGAACATCATGTGCATGGATAAGGCATTTGTTCAAATGGTTAATACCTATTACAAATCAGGTAAAGCGGTTTGGTTGGATACGGCAACATTAAACAAGGTTGTAGAGAGGGCGACTAAATTAGAGCCCTTGCTATGTAAAGAGCGGGTGCCGAACATAATTTTGCCTGATACTGGGGGTGTTTGGCATAATTTATACGCACAGAACTACGATTATACCATTTTGTATTTTTGGGATGCAACCTGCGGGCATTGTAAAAAGACAACTCCCAAATTAGAGACCTTGTATCAGGAGTATTTAAAACCCAACCGTATTGGCTTGTTTACTGTTGAAGGAGAGGTTGAAACCAAAGAGTGGAAGAAGTTTATTCGGGAGCATAATTTGACATTTATTTCAGTTTCGGACAATCCAGAAATTAGAGATAAGCCTGAGCAGGTTGTGCCATCAAAGACCGATTTAAACAGTTTGAATTTCAGGAATATTTATGACTTGTCGTCGTACCCTGTGGTGTATGTTTTGGATAAGGATAAGACCATTATTGCAAAGAAATTGGGAGTTGAGCAGCTTCAGGATTTTTTGCAAAAGCGAATGGAGTTGGATAAAAAGGGTAAATAACGCCTTGGTATAAGCAGCTTCAATTCAGCGAAAAAGATGGGTAAAGAAACGCCATTGTTTGATAGGGATTTATCTTGGCTGAGTTTTAATCATCGTGTTTTAGAGGAAGCGGCCGATTCCTCAGTTCCGCTGTTTGAACGGATTAAGTTTTTAGCCATTTACAGTTCGAATTTAGATGAATTTTATAGGGTTCGGGTAGCGTCTTTGCAATCCATAAGCGGAGAATCGGAAGGGGCGGATAAAAATTTGCTGGAAGAGATTGATTCATTGGTTCAGGTTCAGCAGGAACAATTTGGAGAAATTTTTTTGCATCAAATAATTCCAACTCTTCGAGATGAGGGGATTCGGTTGAATTTGAATGGAAACTTTCCTAGGACTTGGGCTGATGACCTTAGGCGGTATTTTATGGACAAGGTGGTTCATTTGCTTCATCCCACTTTACTGAAAAAGAGCATGGTTCGGCCTTTTCTGTCGAATGGTTCATTAAACTTATTGGTAGAGTTGCATTCAAGGCGTCCATTAAAGAACGCCAATTCGGTACGAAAGCCAAAGTATGCCTTGGTTGGAATACCCGATTCGTTACCCCGTTTTTTCCAGCGCAGCGATGGACTTGGTGGGTATGATGTTGTTTTTTTGGATGATGTTATTCGGGTTAATTTAGGCCTACTTTTTTCGGGTTATACCATTGTTCATGTTCATTCATTTAAAGTTTCACGGAGTGCAGATTTAGGAATAGAAGATGAATTTGAAGGGAATTTGGTAGAAAAGATACGAAGCAGTTTAAGTAAAAGAAAGGAAGGGGTACCAAGTAGGTTTTTATACGATGAAGAAATGCCGGCTGCCATGTTGGGATTTTTGGTTCGGTATTTCAAGCTTGAAAACGGAGAACCTGTACCTGGGGGTAGGTACCATAGGTTTTCAGACTTTTTTGGATTTCCCAATCCATTTAGTCCCAGGCTGGAAAGGCCATTTCCACAGCCCCTTTCTGTACCTGCCTTGGATTCATATTCTACGATGTTTGAAGCCATAAAAAAAAGAGATTGGCTGCTTCATTTTCCCTATCAGAAGTACGATTATGTAGTGGAATTTTTTAATCAGGCTGCTTTTGACCCTAAGGTTGTAGAAATTAAGGCAACCCAATACCGTGTTGCCCCGAATTCGGCTATTGTCCAGGCCCTAATAAATGCAGCTAGGAATGGAAAGCGGGTGACCGTTTTTGTGGAGGTGAAGGCCCGCTTTGACGAAGAATTAAATTTGCTTTCGGCTCAACGAATGGAACAAGCAGGAGTCCGAATTATTTATTCGCATCCTGGATTAAAGGTCCATGCTAAAATGTGTTTGGTTACACGAAAGAGCCGGAATCGAAAGCGGCTTCGGAACTATGCCTATGTGGCCACTGGGAATTTCAATGAAAAAACGGCTCGAATCTATTCTGACCAGGGTTATTTTACTTCGGATCCAGAAGTTTGTGGCGAAATGGAGCATTTGTTTAGGGAACTGCATAAACCAACTGGGCTTTGGCCCTTTAAGCATATTTTGGTTGCGCGGTATAATTTGGTGGAGGAATTTAAAAGGCTAATCGACAATGAGATATTGATGGCAGAAAGGGGGCTGCCTGCAGGTATTTACATAAAAATGAACAACTTAGAGGAAGAGGGGATGATACGGCATTTGCAAACGGCTGCTGAGGCAGGGGTTCGGGTTCGGGTAATGGTTCGAAGTATTTGTAGATTGGTTCCCAATGGGATAGAAGTTAGAAGAATAGTGGACAAATATTTAGAGCATGCGCGGGTTTTTTGTTTTGAAAATGCAGGTAACCCCCGGGTTTTTATGGGAAGTGCCGATTGGATGGGAAGGAATTTGTTCAACCGAATAGAGTTGGTAATAGAGGTTCGTGATTCTCAATGGAGTAAGGAATTGAATGATGTAATGGAAATACAATGGAGGGATAACTTATCGGCACGCAAGTTGAAATCTGATTTAAGTTCCGAGCGAATAGCATTAAACGGTGAGGCGGTTCGGGCCCAAACGGCTATTTATGATTTTCTGAGAGATTCAAGTCAATCGTCCTAAAATGGGGGTGTGGTTTCCTTTGGCGAAAGGGTTGATTTAATTCCAAATTGAAAGGCTGGGGAATATGTATTTGACAATGGCATCAAAAAGTATATTTTTGTACCCTTAATAAAGACTACATACCATGGTAGAAGAATTTGAAGAAGTAAAAAAAACCAAGGCATTTGATGCAGAGGCTTGGTTCAAGAAGAATCAAAAAACGGTATTGGGGGGCTTGTTGGTTTTAGCACTCGGCTTAGGTGTTTATTTGTACACCCGTGAAGGTGGCGACGATCCTGAAGAAATTGCTGCTTCTGAAGCCCTATTTATGGCCGAACACTATTTTGGTCAAGATAGTCTAGAAATAGCATTGAAAGGAAGGCCAGGAGATTTTGAAGGTTTTGAATCGATAGCTTCTAGTCAGAAGGGTACAGATGCGGGGAACGTAGCACATTTGTATGCCGGAATTTGCCATTTAAATCTTGGAAATTTTGAAAAGGCGATAACCTATTTGAAGGAATTCAAAGGTGAGGACCAGGTAATGTCTTCTATGGCTATTGGTTGTCAAGGCGACGCTCAATGGGAATTGGGTA
This sequence comes from Bacteroidota bacterium, assembly GCA_016866335.1. Taxonomy (GTDB): domain Bacteria; phylum Bacteroidota; class Bacteroidia; order CAIKAF01; family CAIKAF01; genus CAIKAF01. Next base: position 7,616 of record VGMT01000007.1, read on the forward strand.
AGACCCAAGAGGCAGCGGATCTTTATGTTAAGGCAGCCCGCAATTCAAACAATCGGTTTACTGCACCGATGTACCTTGAGAAGGCGGCCATGGTTTATGAATTGGAATTAAAAAATACAGAAAAAGCCATCGAATTGTACACCGAAATTAGGGACGATTATTATTCCTCTTTTCAGGGAAGCAACAGTGAAAAACAACTCTTGCGCCTAACTTCGGCTCAACAGCCTTAAGTTATGTCTTCGGAGGGTAAAAATTTGTCGGATGTTTCTGCCTTTTCAGCCGTTAAAGTAAAAAAGGACTTGCGCATCGGTCTGATTCAAGCCGTTTGGAACGAAGAGATTACCAACAAACTGCGCGAAGGAGCCGAGGGATTTCTATTGGAATCGGGAATAGAGGAAAGGCAATTGACCCATGTTCGTGTTTCTGGAGCCATGGAGTTGCCTCTGGCGGCTTTATGGTTGCTTGAAAAGGTAGATGCTGTAATTGTTTTAGGTTGTGTTGTTCGCGGTGGAACGCCTCATTTTGAATATGTGTGTCAAGGTGTAACTCAAGGTATTATTCAAGTGCAAATGCAAACCCATAAGTCGGTGGTATTTGGTTTGCTGACTGTGAATACAGAACAGGAAGCACTAGACAGGGCAGGGGGTAAGTATGGGAATAAGGGAAGAGAGGCTGGCGCTACGCTGCTGCAGCAATTGCATGTTAGGGAAGCAATAGTAGGTCTTTAGCCGACCGAACAATTCCTCATTCGAACAGATGGTTTGGGAGGAGGCTAAAAAGGAAAGCAAAAGAGAGTCTCGTGGTACGTTCTAAATCAAGTTTAGAGTTGATTTAGAATGCGAATGGCTTCATCGATATGTTTATGCACATTCGTTTGGCTTGAAAAAACGTGGCGTATTATTCCATTTTTATCGATGACGAACGTTGTTCTGCCAGGCAGAACCAAAAGGGTTTTTGGAACACCATACATTTTACGGACCTGACCTAAAGAATCGCTGAGTAAGGTAAATGGAATTTGGTATTTTTCGGCAAATTTCATGTGTGCCTCGGGAGAATCTGAGCTGATTCCAATGACCAAAGCCCCAAGTTGTAAAAATTTTTCGTAGGAATCTCTAAAGCATTTGGCCTCAGCGGTACAACCGGGAGTGTCGTCTTTGGGATAAAAATAAAGGACCACAGGCTGCTTGGTCCTAAAATCCGAGAATTTAACGACTTGGCCATGCTGATTTTTAAGGACAAAATCGGGTGCAAAATCTCCGATTGAAAGGGTTTTAGTCGCAGGCATTACTTTGGTTCTAGCCAATAAAACACCGAAAGTAGCCGTATAGTTAACACATGGAAGGAAAAGGCTGGTTAAAACTTGTTAATGCAAAGCAAATTGGGCCCATTGTGAATAATGGGGCGCTTGAAGTAGGCTTTTTTAACGGAGATGTATCAACAGGCCAGAGCGAAAAGAGTATCTTTGAAATCATGCGTGGAATCCTAGTTGAAAACCTTAGAATGGCAACAAGAGCGTTGACTGGGCAGTTGCTACGCACCATGATAACCATCTTTATTATTGGTTTTGGGATTATGTCGTTGGTTGGAATGCTTACGGCTATAGATGTTCTTAAACAAAGCATAAACACAACCTTTGCCGCCTTCGGCAGCAATTCGTTTACGATTCAGAATCGGGATTTTTGGCAAGGCGGGGGGCAAAAACAAAGGCCGCATCCTAGTATCCGTTATTCAGAGGCCGAGGCCTTTAAAGAACGGTTTGCCTTTCCATCCTTGGTTAGCATAAGTTCGGTTGCAACTCGGACAGGGGTGGTGAAAATTGGTTCTCGAAAAACCCACCCAAAGATAATGGTCATTGGAATAGATGATTCCTATTTGGAGGTTGGAGGTTATGCCATAAAAAAGGGCAGGAACTTTTCTCAACAAGAAATACAGCAGGGCAGCCCAGTTGCGATTATTGGTCAGGACATAGCCAAAACACTGTTTCCTGGTGAAACATCCTTGCAAAAGTCGGTTTGGGTTGGCAAGGTTCGGTTAAAAATAGTCGGCGAAATAAAGGAGAAAGGAGCTGGAGGGGGTATTAGCAATGACCGGCAGCTGTTTGTTCCGATGCGTCAGCTTCAAATGTATTTTGCGGGCGATAAAGCATCGTATGTCATTACCGGCCGCACGAGTTCAGCTGCATTGTTGGATGAGGCCAGCAGCGAAGCGGTGGGGCTTTTTCGATCCATTCGTAAGGACAAGGCAGGACAAGCAGATTCTTTTGAAATTGAGAAGAGCACAGGTTTGGTGGGAGAAGTATTGGGCATGACAACCTATTTGCGTTTAGGGGCTTTTGCGGTGGCTTTAATTACCCTTTTGGGAGCTATGGTAGGACTTCTAAACATCATGTTGGTTTCGGTTACGGAACGAACGCGTGAAATTGGGGTTCGTAAATCGTTGGGTGCCACGCGCCGAAGTATAGCCCAGCAGTTTCTTATCGAGGCCATCGTTATCACCCAAATTGGGGGCCTTTTTGGGGTGGTTTTGGGTTTAGGGCTGGGGAATTTGGTGTCGGTATTTTTGGGGGGGACCTTTTTAATTCCGTGGAATTGGATTGTACTTGCTTTTGTAGTGTGTTTTGTTACTGGCGTTGGAGCTGGGCTCTATCCGGCTTTAAAGGCAGCAAAAATGAATCCGGTGGATTCATTGAGGTATGAATAGGATTTCAATTTAAATCAAGTTTTACTTTATGGATACCCTAATTCATAATATTGGCCAATTGTGGATGGTAAATCCGGGCGACCGAGCCATGGGGGGCGCAGAAATGAAAGGTCTAGTCCCAATGGAAAATGCGTGGTTTCGAGTACGAGGAGAACATATTGTAGAGGTTGGGCAGGGGGATTTTACAGAGGACTTGAACCTGCCCATTCATAAGGTGGATTGCGAAGGAGGTTTGGTTATTCCAGGATTTTGCGATAGCCATACCCATATTGTTTTTGCAGATTGGAGACCAGAGGAGTTTTTGCAAAAAATTCGAGGAATGAGTTACTCCGAAATTGCCGAACAAGGTGGTGGGATTTTAAATTCGGCAAAAAAGGTAAGATACAGTAGCCATGCTGATTTGGTAGAAAAAGCCAAGAGCAGGGTTCTTGAGTGTATTGGCTATGGAACTTCTGCCATTGAAATCAAAAGTGGGTATGGATTGAATGTCGAATCTGAACTTAAAATGCTGCGTGCCATTGCAGAACTGAAAAGCTGGTCGCCGATACCAATAAAGGCAACCCTGTTGGGGGCCCATGCCTTGCCAATTGAATACAAAGAAAATCGAAAGGCATATATAGAAATGGTGGTAAAAGAACTAATCCCGATGGCTGCTTCTGAGGGTTTGGCTGATTACTTTGATGTATTTTGCGAACAAGGTTTTTTTACTCAGCAAGAAACCGAATTGATGCTTGAAGCGGCTTCTGGTTTTGGAATGCGGGGTAAAATTCATGCCAATGAATTGGGGTTGACAGGTGGGGTTCAGGCAGGGTTAAAATACAATGCATTAAGCGTCGATCATTTAGAGCATTTGGGTGAAGATGAAATACGGTTGTTGAAGCAGGGCAATACTCAGCCAACCCTGCTTCCAAGTACCGCTTTTTTTCTAAAAATGCCCTACCCAAATGGGCGAAGGTTGCTGGATGAAAATCTGCCGGTTGTTTTAGCTACGGACTTTAATCCTGGAAGTTCCCCGAGTGGGAATCCTTGGTTTGTATGGTCTTTGGCTAGTATTTTTATGAAATTTGAACCTGTTGAAGCCCTGGCTGCACTCACCTTGAATGGAGCCCATGCTATGGAACTAGGAGGCAAGTATGGCAGCATTTGGCCCGGGAAAGTGGCCTCATTTATAATTTTGCCTAAATTGAAATCACTATCTATGATTCCTTATCGATTTGGAGGCGGTTTAGCCTACCGGGTTTTTACCCATGGCAAAGAATGGGTCAAATAAACAAGGGGATACATAAATCAAAATGGCTAACTATCTTTGCATATAATCAACCTAAATGAGAGCATCATTTTTTCTTTTTGCCTCTGTTATTGCTGGGCTTTACTCATGCTCGGGGGGCGATCCGATTCCTGTTGATACTTATTTTCAGGGTAAATCAATTTATTTGACCAGCGACATGGATGGTAAGCATCAGATTTATCGCTGGACACCTGATTCCTTGGTGCGTATTACCTTTGAGCCTGATTATCATTTTTGGTGGCCTCGATGCCAACCCAATGGAGATCGGATGATTTGCTTTCGGGGGCCATTGATGAATGGATTGAGTACGAGCACCCTCTGGCGTTTTAAAAAGGATGGTTCTCAGGGCGAACTGCTTATAGACCCTACCACTTATGGATGGTTCGGTATGACATCGGCGAACTATTCTCCCGATGGTCGATGGATAATTTTAGCGGCCGAGGTGATGGATTCTTTGGTAGGGGATGAGCGTTGGCATCTTTTTGTTTGCGACAGTTTGGGAGACAATCCAAAACGGATAACCCCCTGGGGGCGGATGTACTATGATCCTTCTTTTAGCAAATCTACTCCTTTTGGAATAGTGTATTCGGCATGGCCTGACGGAACCCTTGGGCCATTCACCTACAATATTCGGTGGAGTTTAGAGGTGCATACGGCGAAGATTGATACCAGTGTTTGGCAATTGGTTGATGAGGTTCGGCTGACCGATGATGATGTTTTAAACTCAACCCCAATGCAGACCTCGAATGGACAACGGATTGTATTTTCGTTTGTAGAAGATCAAATAAACCCAAGCATAAAAACAAATGTTCACTCGGTTTGGACCAATGGAACGGAAAATGTACAGTTGCTTAGAGATGGCCGAGCCAATTATCATCCGTTTTGGACTCCCGACGATCAGACCATCGTGTTTCAACGTGGAGAATTTAATGTGTATTCGTTGTATGCCATTCGTTCAAATGGAGGAGGTTTGGTTCGAATATTGGGTGACGACACGAACAACTTCATGCAGCCGTTTGTTGAAGATTAAAAAAAAATGGTGAACGCCCCAATTTTTAGAGGGCATCCTCTGCTATTTTTGGCATTTTGGATAGGCTGGATAGGCTTGATTGCTCAAGATTGGACTGGTTACCATAGTTCAAATTATGCTGGCATTCATGCGGTTAACTACAATCCGGCCTTTTTGGCAGGGAACAACTATAAACTTGATGTAAGTTTATTGGCGGGGCATATTCAAATTCAAAATGATTTTGTGGGTTTAGATAACCAGGTAATATTTGAGCCAACGCGGACAGGTTCTGATCCTGATTTTAACCGACAGTACCTTCGTTTTAGCGATCATGCCCAGTTTTATACTGCCTTTGTCAATGTACATTTACAGGCCCCGTCTGTATTGTGGCAGTTTAGTCCTAGAGATGCCCTAGGTTTTGCCCCTGCTTTACGGGTTTTTATGAATGCGGATCATATAGACAGGCGGCTTGCAAGATTGGCCATAGAAGGGTTGGATTATCCTCCATATTGGAATTACAATCAGGACAATGTTTACATACGCATTGATGCTCATGCTTATGCTGAATATGCCTTATCGTATGCCCGCACCCTTTACAACGACGAAGGTTTGGTGGTAAAGGCGGGAATAACTGGGAAATTGCTTCAGGGTATTTCAGCGGCTGAATTTCAAGGTACTGGTTTTACCCATTCTGTTCAAAATATGGACACCATTGATATTCGAAGGTTTGATGGTGAATTGTATATGTCGCAGGGGGTCGCAAATCAATCTCCAGGTTTTCGTTTTGAGGGCGGGCCGTCGTTTGGGTTGGATTTAGGGGTGATTTTTGAAATTCATCCTGGAAATTATCAAAAGAAAGGTTTGGTGTCTCAACGGAATTATGTAAGGAAAAAGGGGTTGCTATCGGAAGATGAAACTCCATACACGGCCCGGTTTGGATTTAGTGTTTCCGATATTGGGGTGTTGTCGTATTCCACAGATCCACAGAGTGCTATTTTCTATATTGATCGGGATAGCATTCCCCTTGACGAATTTAATAACATAGGCTCTGCCTCTGGTTTAGGAACGTATTTGGAAACCAATTACCAAGGAATAAATTCAAACGACAGTAGTTTTTCTATGCTGTTGCCAACGACACTACGGTTTTTTGGGGATCTGAAATTTATCCATAATGTGGGGCTTCATGCAGGCTTACAGGTGGGTTTGTTTGGAGGTCGGGCTAGCCGATTTAAAAATGCCCAGCTCACTCAATTTATTGTAACCCCTAGGTGGGAAATAAAATGGTTTGGAGCCTATATGCCTTTTGGGATTGATGAGATGGGGCTTTTCAATTGGGGGATTTCGCTTAGAGCGGGTCCATTGGTAATTGGCACAGGCGACTTGCTAAGTAACCTGGCCAAGGGATATGTTATGGGGAGTAATTTTCACTTTGGATTGAGGTGGGTATTTCCCTTGGTAAACGCTCCCGCCCGAAATCCCGGTTGCAATCCGTACGACCGATCTTACCGGGCAGCCACATTTTTAAAAAAGAAACGAGGTCGGCGGAATTAAGAAATAAAAAAAGGGAAAATTTCTTTTCCCTTTTATTCAAATTTGGACTAATTTTTAGGCAATTGCTTGAGGATCAGCTAGTGAAATGGCAACTTGTTTGCGAGCAAGGAAGATCCTGCTTTTAATTGTACCGATAGGAAGGTTGAGTTCATCCGCAATTTCTTTGTACTTAAAACCTTCAAAATACATTTTCAGGGGAACTCTGAAATCTTCGCTAAGGGCATTCATTTCGGAATAAATTTCATTGTATCGGTAAGCCGACTCTGGATTGAAAGAATCTTTAGAGGATTGGGGCAATTCGGCTTGACCCACATCCGTGCCAAGGTCAACAATGCTTCTAAATTTAATTGAACGCCGGTAGTTGTTAATAAATATGTTTCGAAGGATGGTGTAAAGCCATGCTTTGAGGTTGGTGTCGGGCTGAAAACGATTTTGGTGCATGAACGCTTTTAACATGGTTTCTTGAACCAAATCATTGGCTTCTTCAACATTGGAGGTAAGGCTGAGAGCGTAGTAGCGAAGTTGTTCGCGGTAGGCTACCACGTCTGATGAAAAGGAGTTTGTAGAAGCCATAGTGCAATTGTTTAAAGTAAAAGTAGTATAAGTTAAACAGAATCCAAATTTTTGTTGAATTATTTTGACATAAAATTCAACAATCTTTTTCGGGAATGGAGGTTGATGAGCGCAATTCACCCAAGGGGGCTTGGAGTTGTTTGCGGGCGAGGAAAATACGGCTTTTAATGGTGCCCAGAGGAAGCTGCATAATATCTGCAATTTCTTTGTATTTAAAACCTTCGAAATAAAGGTTAAGGGGCACTTTATACTCATCGTCCAAGCGTTCGACGGCCGCAGTAATTTCTTGGACTTGGTACATGGTTTCTGGGTAGGAACCTTTTGGAGATTCGAGTTTTACTAAGCCTTTTCCCTCAGGGCTTTCGTCTGAAACGGTTTGATTTCTGCTTTTTCTTCGGTATTCATTGATGAAAATATTCTTCATGATGGTGCATAGCCACCCTTTCAAGTTTGTATTTTCTAGGTATCTATTTTTATACAATAAAGCCTTTAAAAAGGTTTCCTGAAGAAGGTCTTCAGCGTCTGCTTCATTTTTGGTCAGGCTTAAGGCAAAAAAGTACAAAGGTTGCTTAAGGCCGAGAAGTTGAAAATCAAAAGAGGTTTTTGCTTCCATGTTTAACTTTTGTGCTTCAAAGTTAAACAAAAAGTGTTTAACAAAAAACAAAAATCGTTAAACAAAGGCGAAATTGCCTATGCTTGGGAAGGGAAATGAGATAAGAAGTTGAGGTTCAGGAAAGCGTTTCGAGGAGCTCGGTTAGGCTTTCTATGGAAGGTAAATGCAACGTTTCTGGATTCAGGTCATTTTTTATCTCCAAAGCCAATGGGCCGCAAATACAAAGGGTGGTATTTGGAAATGCGTCTTGCATTTGTTTAATGTAGGTTTTGGTTTTTTTGACTCCCTGCCCCAAGGTAAAATAGGTTAAGAATTTATGGGGATTGTAATCTTTAGAAACAGCAATTAAATCGGGTAGAGGAACGGATTGTCCCAAGTAAAGAATGGGAAACCCGCGGAGCCGAATAATGTACTTGGCAAACAACAGGCCAATTTCATGCAATTCACCATCGGGTAAAAACAAGATAAAACGGGTGTTTTTGTTTGTTTTACCAATATGGGCATCGATGGCTACGATTAATTTTCGGCGTATCAAATTGGTTATAAAATGTTCTTGGGCCACATTGATTTCACCGGTACTCCACAACATTCCAACCTTTTGGAGGAAAGGCACAATTAGCCGAATCATCACGTTTTCAAAACCGTATCGGATAGCACCGCTGGCAATCACTTTTTCAAAATGGATTTCGTCAAGGTCTAACATAGCTACGACGAGAGCATCGATTTGAACATCGAAGAAATCTCCTTCTGAAGAGGTTTGATGTGCCAGGCGTTCTAGTTCATTGCGAATTTCTGGGGTGCTCAGTTTTGAAATTTGGGAGATTCGACGGCCATTTTTAATGAGAACACTGATGTTGAGCAGTGTTTTCAAATGTTGATCGTTGTAATATCGGATGTTTGTTTCGGTGCGATGGGGTTCAATAAATTGGTACCTCTGCTCCCAAATACGAATAGTATGGGCTTTAATTCCCGTTATTCTTTCTATGTCCTTTATGCTATATTTGCCCACAATAAAACCGTTTAAACTACAACACTCTCACCCCAATAATTGTTTAAACGATTAAGATTTACTGGATAGCGGCGCGGATAGAATCGACCAAATCGAGTTTTTCCCAGGTAAATAATTCCACCTGTTTTACGATAGGATTTGAATTGGGAACAGGGAAAGATTTGGTGATGGTTTCAGGTTGCCTTCCCATGTGGCCATAGGCTGCGGTTTCCTGATAAATTGGGTTTCGAAGTTTCAATTTGGTTTCAATGGTATAGGGAGTCATGTCAAAAATAGCCAGTAGGCGTTCCGCAATTTGGCTATCGGATACCTTAACTTTAGAGGTTCCGTAGGTATTGACGTAAAGATTCATGGGTTGTTTTACTCCGATGGCGTAAGCTACCTGCACCAAGACCTCGTCGCAAATACCAGCAGCGACCAAATTTTTTGCCAAGTATCGGGCTGCATAGGCTGCAGATCGGTCAACCTTACTGGGGTCTTTCCCTGAGAATGCTCCACCCCCGTGAGCACCTTTTCCACCGTAGGTATCCACGATGATTTTACGTCCAGTCAGGCCGGTATCTCCATGGGGACCGCCGATAACGAATTTTCCTGTGGGATTGATATGGTAAACAATATTTTCGTCAAAGAAGCTGGCGTATTGGCTGTATAGCGTTTTGACTCTCGGCATGACGTGGTCTAGGACATCTTGTTTGATTTTGGCCAACATAACCTTTTCGTCGGGGTCAAAATCGTCGTGTTGAGTTGAAATAACGATAGCCTGAATTCGTTTGGGTTTATTGTCGTCGCCGTATTCTAGGGTAACTTGCGATTTTGAATCGGGTCTAAGATAGGGCATGGGGCTGTTTTCCATACGGCGCAATTCGGCCAAAACCTTTAAAAGGGCATGGGACATATCCAAAGCGAGGGGCATGTAGTTGGCCGTTTCGTTGGTGGCATAGCCGAACATCATACCTTGGTCGCCGGCGCCTTGGTCTTCAGGGTTACCGCGGTCAACCCCTTGTCTAATATCACCAGATTGCTCATGGATGGCTGAAAGGACGCCGCAAGAGTGTGCCTCAAACATATATTCGCTTTTGGTGTAGCCGATTTTGGCAATTACACCACGGGCAATTTCTTGAACATCTAGATAGGCGGAGGAATGCACTTCGCCCGCCAAAACTACTTGACCAGTAGTAACCAAGGTTTCACAGGCTACTTTTGAATGGGGGTCTAAAGCGAGGAAATGGTCAATGATTGCATCGGAAATTTGGTCGGCTACTTTATCGGGATGGCCTTCGCTCACAGATTCAGAGGTGAAATAATAGGGCATGATTTCAATTTTCATTTTGGCAAATATACATCATCGGTGTCATTCAGCATTCATCCTTTTTTTTCAATTATCAAGCTTTTCGGCCAAGCAGTTCTTCATTTTGTCGGAAACAAAGGTTTGCCAAGTTCCGGCTTCCTCATAAATTAAGAAAATTCCAAGGTCAGGGTGTTCTTGTGAAAATGCAATAGCAGGCATGGTGCCCATAGCGAGCAGAGCGGTTGCCATGGCATCGGCTTGGGCTGCAGTTTTTGCTAAAACGCTTACGCTCACCAATTGGTGGCTAACGGGATAACCGGATTTTGGGTCAATGACGTGGGCGTATTTTTTGCCATTTCTTTCATAAAATTTGCGGTAGCTTCCGGAGGTTGCTAGGCCTCCCTCAACTTTTAAGATAGCTTGAAGGGCTCTGTTTTCATTTTTTGAAAGGGGTTTGTCGATGCCAATTTTCCAGGGTAGGTTTTGTGGGCTTTTGCCTTTGCACCGGACCTCTCCTCCAATTTCAATCATGTAATTATGGTGGCCGTGATTTTCAAAAAAATCTGCCAGAACATCAACGGAATAACCCTGGGCAATGGCATTAAAGTCGAGTTTAGCACCGGGGAATTTGGGAGTCAATTTCTGGCTAATGCTATCGAATTGAAGGATCCTATCTAATCCGATCAAATTTTTTATGTGATTTAAAGCTAGGGTATCTATGCTGTGTGGGAACGTGTTTTTTGCATTGCCAAATCCCCAAAACTGAATAAGAGGTCCAAGGCTGGGATCAAAGTACCCATTTGACTGCCAAAAAAAGTGCTGAGATAATTGCCAGCAATAATGAGCATGGGGGCCTAGGGGTAGATGGTAATTGCCCGCGTTCCATTTTGAAATCCACGATGAGCTGTCCCATAGGGACAATTCATGGTCGATGCTTTTTAAAATAGAATCAATCGATGCGGCATAATCGTTGTTTCCATTAACTTCAATATAGAAAGTTGTACCTTGGGCATATCCTTGGTAGGTAGTAAATTCCTGTTGACTTTTTTGTGTGCAGCCTAGGATCAAAAGAAAAGCAAAACTAAAACGAAGGCAGGGGAGCATGTGGAAGTTTTTCAACGGGTTCGACGTGAATTAGAACATCTTCAATTAAGGGCATTTGACCTTTTATTTTGTCTTTCAGGGCGTGAGCATAGGTATGTCCGAGGGCCACCGAAATTTCAGGGTCGACCCAAACATGCAAATCGACAAAATACCGAGCGCCTAGTTTCCGAATTCTACAAGTGGGAATTCCTTCAATAAAAGGGAGTTCCTGTCCGATTTTTAAAATTTCTTTGGCCATAGGTTGGTACATATCCTCGTCCATAAACTCGCTAAATGCCTTTTTGAAAATTCGATAGGCATTAAACATCAGTACTAGGGCAGAAATAATGGCAGCCGCTTCATCGAGCCAAGCGAATTTGGGTCCCAAAATATAGGCAAGGCCGATACCGAGCAAAGCAAAAATGGAACTAACGGCATCGGCTCTATGGTGCCAGGCCTCTGCTTCAAGAACGGAGCTGTGGATTCGTTTTGCCTTTGCGCGGATGTATCGAAAAGAGGCTTCTTTCCAGGCCACAATGCTTAGCAAGGCAATTAAGGTAAATGGAGCGGGTAAAGATTGGGTTTTCTGAAGGTTGGTATAGGCTTGAATACCTATTCCTGTTGCAGATCCAAGTAGAAAAAAAACCACAACAAAAGTCAGCAAGCCTTCAAAACGTCCGTGGCCGTATGGGTGGTTTTCGTCGGGAGGCCTTTGAGCGTATTTTAAACCGAACCAGAGCAGCAAGGAGCTTAGGGAATCGGTAGCCGATTCTAACGCATCGGCAATTAAAGCAAAAGAGTTCCCCAAAATTCCAACAGCAGCCTTAAAGGCAACCAAAATCAAATTGCTTAACAGGCCAAAAAGCACGGCATTTTTTGCGGAGTGGTTTGGCTGGGAGCTCATGAATTCATAATCTTGGCTTGAATTTGGGCGGGTTTAAATCGCAAATCCATTGCAACCAAAATGGCGCCCATGGCCCAAAATGGAACGGAAGCCTCATCGCTGTCTAAGAAATTATTTAGAACGGCATGTATAAAGTAGGTTGACAAACCAAGCAATGCGGCATAGCTTAAAATTAGTTCATCTCTTTCCAATTCAGGTCTTTGTACAACCCTAATTCCTGTTGAAATAAAAACAATAGCCAGAGCGATAAAGCTTAGGGCTCCCAAAAAACCTTGTTCAGAAAGGGCCAAAAAGTACTCGGAATGTGCAGTACCTAGGCTACCAAAATTTGTGCTAATTACCGTTAACTCGGTACTACGCTGGTAGGGGGCATACTTTTGAGCATAGGTGCCTGGTCCAAATCCGAAAACCGGTTTTTCTTCAAACATTCTGAAAGCGCATTTCCAGCGTAGAATTCGTTCAACGTTGCTGGCATCGCTGCTAATGTTTGATGCCGATTTAAAATGCTTAACTAAATCTCCGCTGCTTTCTTGTTTGTTTTTTTCTAAGGCCATCATCAATTCAGTTTGGAAGCTAAAAAGGGCAATGCCAATACTGAGAATGGTACCTAAGATCAACTTAAAGGGTATTCGAAGGCGAATGACAGCAAACATACCTAAGGCCAAAATAATGCTAAGCCAAGCTGCCCTTGAAATAGAAAGAACGAACCCCAGAACCATGATTCCAAAAATCAGGAACATGGCTAGGCGTAAAAATTCGTTCATTTTTTTTCGAAATAGAACGGCAAATGAAAAGGGTAAAAACATAGCTAAAATGGCGCCGTAATGCGTATGGTCATTGTAAAAAGGCGTCATAACCCAATGGGCGGGTTGCTTGGCAAATCCAAATTGAGAATGGCGAATTAAGGTGTAAACAACCACTCCGCATAAGGGCAGAAGATAGGCCCCAAAAAAGCGAAGCATTTGTTTTTGCTGCTTAAACAGTTGAACACCGATAAAATAAAAAGCAGTAATAAACCAAATGCGGGTTGCCAAAACTTTGAAAGAGGCCAATGGTAGGGTGCTAAACAAAGATGCAACGAGCATCCAAGCCAAATGTGTTAGAACGACCACTGTGGCTGGGTGCCGCCAGAATTCTTTACTTACGCTGCGTTCCAACCACCATTTAGCGTAAAAAAGTAGAGTTAAAAGAAGAATAAGACCCTCGGCGGGGAGACTAATAGCCATTCCCAAATCCATTTCTTTGACTTCCAATGACAAAGGGGTAATGAAAACAGTGAATAGGAAGAATTTATCTAGAGAGGTGAAGAGCCAGATGATCAAAACCAAGATTAAGGGCAGGGCCATGAACCAAAAAAATTCAGAGGCAACGCATGCAGCCTGTATTGCTGCCAAGCCTAGGGCAAACCAAAGCCAGTTTGGAATCTGAATCCAGCGTTTTTCCATTTTTTTAGCCCTTTGCTTGGCGGCTGGCTTGAAGGAAAGGTAGGGCCAAAAAGTACAGGACTCCTAAAATCAAGCCTGACAATGAAGCACCTAAGGCAATAAGCAGGCGTTTGGGGTAGGTTTTGGAATCGGCTTCGTAAGCAAAATCGATGGGCATAATTTGGGGAACAAAGCTTTCAGCATCGGTTTTTATTTCTTCTCTTTTTCGTTCAAGAAGAACCTTTTGCTCAGTGAGTAAATCCAATTCTGAAGACAAAGACAAATAGGCTGAGCCGTATTTTGAAAGGGTGTCTAATTTTTGTTGAAGGGCGGTAATTGCGCGTTGATTTCCGCTGGCTACTGCTGCCGCAAATTCTTTGTTTACAACTTCGGCCTGCGATTCATAATCGTTGATTCCTTTGTTTCTGATGATGCCCAAGGAATCGGAAAGCAAATCAATTCGCTTTTCTAATTCGGAGTATTTGGCTTCTACAACCAGTAGGCCCTGTTGGGCTCTTTCTTGTTGGATTCTGTTTTTTAGGGTATCGAGTTTGTGGACCAAATCGTTGGCCATTCCAGCCGCCCGTTTTGGGTCGGTGTCTAAAACCGAAATTTCTACCGAATTAAATTCGGTGCGTCGAAAGCTTACATTTTCTTTGTATTTACGCATCATTTTGGTGCGTGCCTTTGCGGCTTTTGGGTCAATGTCGTAATGCTTCCATAAGTCATAGTTTGCAATGATGTACTCCCGAATTTCGTTGGCTTGCAAAATTTGGATAACCCGTTCGGCTTCTTCTTCTTCCCCATAGTCCAGAAAGTCCTTATCGGTGCCACGGCCTGTGCTTACCAGATTAGAAATTGACTGGGTTACGGCCGGATAAAAAACGGCGGTTCCCTTGTACTTCGGTTTTATTAAAAAGGAGAAACCGAAGGCAAGGAGCCCACTAATGAAAGAAATGATGAGCAGTTTTTTCCAATGGGCCATTAAAAATTGGAATACTCCCGGTGAAGAGTTAGAGAATGGAGGTTGCGGGTTCATAAGTACAACTTTGGGTACGAAGGTAGCCAAAGAGAGGGATTTTTTTCTAATTAGGTTGAAATGATGCATGGGGTTGAACCGAGAGATAAAATACAATTAAGAACCTGAAGGGAATTGGATTGCGGCAGGGATAGAGCAGGGTAGCGCGCAAACCGGTAGGGGTATGGGGGCGCTAGGCGCGGAGGCGACTTTAGGAGCCCCCGCAAGCCAGCTGCCCCCAAACCCTAGCGGTGCGTACTACCCGCGAAAGCCCGTAAGCCGCCCAAAAAAAATAGGCTCAAGTTCTGTTCTTCAAAAAAATAATGGTCAAAGAAATGGAACCGATGTTGCCTCTATTTTCAGGAATTTAAATAGGGTAATTTTTGTTTCCAGCGGTTGATTGGGCGTTCCATAAAAATCCATGAAAAATGGGCCAAGCCAAAGGTGAGGAGGAAGAAAACAATCGGCATGGCAAATTCGGGTAATTTGAACCCTAAACGGGAGAAAATCGCCGTGCAAAAAGAGGGAACAAAGAAATGAAAAACGTACAAGCCGTACGAAATTTGACCCGTGTATTGAATCCAGCGTTTATTTAACAGTTGTCCAATCCACCCTGAAAATCCATTTTCAGAAGCTTTTGCAATGATAAAAAAGGCAAGGATGGCAAAAAAGTATTCGTCCACCATTTCTTTGTACCAAATCCAGCCCCACCTATTGTAAGCAAATAGACCCATTAAATAAAATAAAAAGACCAACGGCAAGCCAATAGGGTGGTTGATTTTGGATAAAAGGGACGGGGAGTAGCGTTGAATCCATGCAAGAATTCCGCCCAAAGCCAGCATAGGCATGCAAGCCAGGGTGAAATAAGAGGTTGCCATCCATTTACCCACGTAAACCGCCAAGAATATGCGCAGCAAAATTCCCAAGATGGCAATTCCTATCATCGCAAACAAAAGCCTTTTGGACTTAGGGAAGATGAGAAAAAGCCAAGGCCAAAAAAGATAAAATTGTTCTTCGACTCCTAGGGACCAAAAGTGGTTGAAATCGCCGACATACACATTGTGGATGGATTGATAAATATTGGTTGAATAGGTTAACAACCAAGGGAATAATTCTTTTGCCATGGGGTGATTTATGGCAAAAAGGAAGAAGATAATTCCATAGTATAACGGAAAAATTCGCAGGATTCTTCTAAGGTAAAAGCGGACCATGAAAGGCCTTGCGCCTTTGTTTGTTTGCTGCCTAATCTGATTTTCGTTCAGGAGAATTCGTGTGATAAGGAATCCGCTCAAAACGAAAAACAAGGTAACCCCGTGAATCAAGGGCAGGGCCACTAAGGCAGGATGGGTCCATTTCCATTGAACCCAATGTCCAACCATAACCATTCCGACAGCAAGAACCCTTAAACCATCTAATTGGGGTAAATAGCCTAAAGGGCTGTTTACCTTTTTTAGGGAGGGGTTCGGCAGTGAAGGGTATTTCTGGGATTCGGCCGAGGTCATGTAGGGTAATTGAGGGAGTGTCTAGGTAGGCTCGGTTTTAAAGGGGAGGGATTTTGGCTTAACAAGCCAAGGGCACCTTATTGAGAGCTACCTAATAGAGCACCACCACCGTAGCATTATGGGATTAAAAAGGAACATCGATAAAGCTGCAGGGCGAAAAGAGTTAAGCCTTGGCCTTGCGTGATTCCATAAACCAACGACCCAATGCACCCAAAAGAAGGAGAGCAAGAATAGCGGATCCGGCGTAGCTGTATTTAGATGAGGTTTCAACTACATCGGGTTTAAAATACCAACGTATGGTGTGGGTTCCTGGGGCTGCTTCAATAGCCCTAAGCAGGTAATTGGCTCTGTAACTAGCAATGGGCAATCCATCCATTTCAACCTTCCAGCCTTTATCGTAATACAATTCGCTGAAAACCAAAGGTTGGTACACTTTAGATTTGACGGTATACACAATTTCTTCGGGGGTATATACTTCGAGCTGGACCGTAGCGGTTGAGTCAAAATCACCTTTCCATGCTTTTACCGAGGGTTTGAATTTTTGGTCAACAAACACCACATCTTTGAGGTTGTAGGCGTTTTTCACGGCCTGAATTTCTTTGTCGGGGCCGGCAACAAATTCAATGTTTTTAGGAAACCATGCAGCGCCATAGTGGTATGGATTTTCAATGGGCGATCCTTTGGGGTCAACAATAATGTATTTGGTGTTGAGCATATTTAGACCAGCACAAGCAACAAATGCATTTCGGGCATCGAAAATGGTTTTAGCTCCCTGCAATCCAATTTGCATCTGCCTTAAATCACCATCGATTCGATTTTCAATAAATTCCTGATATCTTTTCATTTTGGCGCCATGGTAACCGCCTATGGATTGATGGAAAAAGGAAGTAGTAGCGTCGTTGAATGGGGAGGCCGATATATTGAGGACCCGAATGCTTGGGTCACCGTCGTTCAAAATAACCAGATCGGCCGCTGTTTTAGGTTGGGCTTGTTCTTTGGGTTGAGCGGGTTGGTAAACAGACTCATCTAAGTATCTAGAACCGACTCCGCCCAAATCAATCGCTATAGCAAGGCCAAGGCCTACTGTTGCTTGTGTTAGGGTTAATTTTTGTTTCAACAATGCCCAGAGCAGACCTGCACCTATGAGGAGAAACAAAATGCTTCGTCCCAAATCGGCCCTGAGGATAGCCACCCTACCTTTTTCCATGGTGTCAATAATTTGGCCAGCGCCATCTCCAGTCAATCTAGAAATTTGATCGGCGTCTTCGGCGCGAACGATGTTTTGGAATAAAGACGGAGCAATGTAGCTTAGTGCCATAAAGGCAAAGGCGGCAATAAAAATGCCCTGTCCGACTTTTTCGTAGCTGATATTGAATTCCTTGTTGCCCAATTTAAAGGGTTCTTTTAATCTGGATGGAGATTCAAACAATTCATGTAGGGTTAAACCAAAAAGCAAGGGGAGTAAGAATTGGGGGATAACCATAATGGAGTTTACTGCCCTGAATTTGTTGTAACCTGGGAAGTAGTCAATAAACAGATTTGTAAGCCAGGGGGCATTTTTTCCTAATGCCAGCCACATTGTGAGCAACAAACCGATAAGGATGACCCATTTTAAACCTGACCGAACGAAGAACAATCCGAACAAACTCAAAACGATGATTAAAACACCGGCATAAATAACACCTCCCGCGGCATCTTGGTATCCCCAATATTGGTCAATATACACGTATAATCCTTGCTGTTGGGCTTGAATTTGGAAATTTCGGATGGGTTCAAGTCCTTTGGCGCCAATGGATTTCTCGGCGGTTTCATTCAACAAGAGCAAACCGTTTTTGGGGCCTTTGTAGTTGGGAATCATCAGGGCAAAAAAGTCTCCTTTAGCGAAGCTATAGCCTGTGATGTAACTGCGTTGCAGCCCGCCTGTTTCTTCATTTGGGTCGATGGCTTTGGTTTCAGCGCTGAGTTCAGAAGGGGCGCGTGTGCTGTATTTTTGGTACTCCAAAACAGGCATGATTTGATTTAAATTAGCAATCAAAGCTCCGCCCATAGCCAAAGAGAGAAGGCTGCCTGCTATGGCTAAATGTTTGAATTGTCTTGCTTTGATGCTGGCAAAAGCATGTTGAATGAGCCAGATAGCCACAAAGAAAACCAAGTAATAGTAAATCATTTGATAGTGTCCTGCAAGGATAGCGCAGCTCATCATAATGCCCGTCATGGCAGCGCCTTCCAGGTATTTTTTTTGAGCCATCCAACCCATACCTGCGATAGCCCAAGGCAAATAGCCAATGGTTTGAACTTTGCCGAAGTGGCCAGCGGCCAATACCACAGCGACATAGGAGGTGAGGCCAAAAGCAATGGCGGAAAGGACAGAGGCTTCAGGGCGGTTTTTAAAGGCGATCATCATCAAATAAAAACCAGCCATGGCTGACCAAAGGTACATGGCGACGCGGGTCATGCCTAAACCAACCAATTTGTTGACGGTAGGCGCGATAAAATTGCCTACCGGGGTAAAGTAAATCAAATAGTTGGGCATACCGCTGAACATACGGTTGGTCCAAAGAGCAGGTCGCCCATGTTCGTTTTTAAAGTCAATGGCTTGCATGGCTGCGCCGCGCCACATATCGTCGTCGTGGGCTCTCAATTCCATTCCATCGAACAACTCAGCCTTTCCGATAATTATTGCAATGAGGAGCAAGGCGGCAAGGGAAACCGCATGTGGGATTAGGTGACGAAAACGTTCCATGGATAGGGTAGGTTTAAATTTTACAATCGGTCTTCGGGTTTTATGGCCTCAAACACAGCTTTAGCGACCTTGGGGCCCACAGACATGTCTAGGGTTTCGGGAACTATGTTGTTTCGGTCAATGTTTTCTACGGCGTTGGCAATAGCCAAAGCTGCAGCAATTTTCATTCGTGTGGTTATTCTGCGTGCGTGTCCGTCTAGGGCACCCCTGAAAATACCTGGGAAAGCCAAAACGTTATTGATTTGGTTGGGCAGGTCGCTTCTTCCGGTTCCTACCACAGCGGCCCCCCCTTTGTAGGCTTCTTCGGGCATGATTTCGGGAACGGGATTGGCCAAAGCAAAAATGATGGCATCTTTAGCCATGGTCGCAATATCGTTGGCATTAAGTAAATTCTCTTGGCTTACACCAATGAATACATCGGCACCCTTAAGGACGTCGTGCAGACTTCCAGAAACATTGTTGGGGTTTGTCCAGCTTAGCAGGCTTCGTTTGGTATCGTTCAAATCGGTTCTTCCTGCGTGAACTACACCCTTGGTGTCGCAAAGAATAACCTCTTTTACGGCAATACCTTGAAGGTCTTCGCCTCGGGTTGCACTATCCAGAAGTTTTGCGATGGCAACCCCAGCAGCACCGGCTCCATTGATCACAATTTTAAGGTCTTGGATATTTTTGTTCAAGAGCTTACAAGCATTGATCATACCGGCCAAAACAACAACGGCTGTTCCGTGTTGGTCGTCGTGGAAAACGGGAATACCCAAATCTTGAAGGCGGTCTTCGATTTCAAAGCATCTGGGGGCCGAAATGTCTTCAAGGTTAATCCCGCCAAACACAGGAGCTATTCTGCGAATGGTTTCAATGACTTCTTCGGTATCTTGGGTGTCAAGGCAAATAGGGAAGGCGTCGACATCTCCGAATTTTTTAAAGAGCATGGCTTTTCCTTCCATAACGGGAAGAGCGGCAGATGCTCCAATGTTGCCAAGGCCTAAAACGGCGGTTCCGTCGGTAACCACAGCCACCATGTTGCTTTTAATGGTATATTTCCAAACGTCGGCGGGGTTGGCATGAATTCTTTTGCACGGTTCTGCAACTCCTGGGGAATACAATAAACTCAATCCATCGCGCGAATCAATGTCCATTTTGGCCTGAATTCCAATCTTTCCACGTAGCGATTCATGCAGGGTCAGGGACTCCTTAAAATAATCCATAAAGGTGGTTTAGCTTAGTCAAACTTAATAAAGAAAATGGTAAGGGAGGTTGTTAACGAACGTAGCGGTAATCTTCTTTGCCCGTTAAGCCTACTATTACATTGTAAATCAAGTCAATAACTCGTTCAACATCTTCGGCTGCCACGGTTTCTACTGTAGTGTGCATGTATTTTAGAGGTAGGGAAATGAGCGCACTAGGAACACCTTCGCCGCTGTAGGCAAAAGAGTCTGTATCGGTTCCGGTGCTTCGTTCGGCCACAATGCGTTGAAATGAAATTCCTGATTCTGTAGCTGTGTTAATGATTCGGTCAAGCAGTAGGTTATGAACGGCAGCTCCATAGGAAAGAACCGGCCCGCGTCCACAGGCAATATCGGCGTCTTCTTTGTTGTAGCCGGGGGATTGGGTGTCGTGGGTTACATCGGTAACAATAGCCACATCGGGTTTAATGCGCCGGGAAATCATTTCGGCTCCGCGCAGACCAATTTCTTCTTGCACGGCATTTACTGCATACAAGGCAAAGGGCAATTGAATGCTCTTTTCTTTAATGCGGCGCAGCACTTCGGCGATCATAAAGCCACCCATTCTATTGTCAAGGGCGCGTCCTGTAATGTATCTATCTCCATTAAGCCAGGTAAGCCCGTCGGTAAATGTGGCAACACAACCAATGTGAACTCCCATGGCCAAAACCTCATCGCGGTTGTTGGCGCCCACATCCAAAAATATGCTTTTCATGCTTGGGGCGGGTTCGTCTTTGTCGCGGGGGCGAACATGGATGGCGGGCCAGCCGAAAATGGCAGGGATAAGGCCTTTTTTGGTGTGAATTACGGCCCGCATGCTGGGCGCTATAACGGCATCGCTTCCGCCATTTCGTTTTAATGTGATGTACCCTTTTTCAGAGATGTTGGCGACAAACCATGCGATTTCATCGGCATGAGCCTCAATAACAACTTTGTATTTGGCTTCGGGGTTTACAACGGCTGCAACAGAGCCATAGGGGTCTGAAAAATAGGTGTCGGAGTACGGTTTAACGTAGTCTAGCCATATCTGCTGGCCAGGAGCTTCGTGCCCGGTTGGCGAATAGTTGTTTAGGTATCGGCTTAAAAATTCCTTCGATTGTGTATCCATAACTGAGTATGAAGGTAAAAAAAAAGCCCCAACTAGGGGCTAGAATAGATGTGCGGGAAATTCTATTTTTTAGGATAAAATTCGTCAGAAATAGTAAGGCGTTTGCGGCCACGACGGCGACGCGCTGCCAATACACGGCGTCCATTGGCCGTTGACATACGCTTCCGAAAACCATGTTTATTTCTTCTCTTGCGAATGGAGGGTTGAAACGTTCTCTTAGACATGACGGTGATTTATACGGTATGCTATCAAAAATTGGACTGCAAAAATAGGTTTTCTGTTTCAAACCACCAACTTTTAATTTGAAAACCTTTAAAACCAACTCTATTCTTCAGCGTCGATAATTAACCCAAGAATGCAGGATTTTTTTGTGGTTGAGGCTACCTATTGGTTCGTGGTTAGCCTGTCCCTACGCGGGTTTTCTGTCTTGGTACTTGGTAGTTTAGGCAAGAATACACGCATATTGTGCTTTCCTGGCACACTAACCAATTCTCAATGGTCCATTCGTTGAATTCCAAATGGGGATGCATCTTGGTGCAGCCTGATGGCTTTTTTAGATAGGTAAATACTGAGTGCAAAGGTTCCAAGGGCCCCAATCAGAGTAAGAATGCCCCAGCCATGGAATAAAAAGAAATCGAATAGGCCGTGAAGTAGGGATGCCAAAAAGAGCGTCGGAATTAAAATGGGTACAGAAGGGTTCATTTTTTTGATTCCCAAAGCAAAACCAAGCAGAATGCCCCAAGTTGCATGGGCGGGAACCGATAAGAACGCGCGCATTATTCCAGTGGCAACTCCATGTTCTGTAACGTACATGATGTTTTCAAGGGTGGCAAATCCCATGGCCGACATCACGCAATAGGTTATTCCGTCAAAGGGTTCGTTGAATATTTTTTTAGGAAAAATAAGCCAACGAACGAATATGAATTTGCAGAATTCTTCGACCAATCCGATGCCCAAAACGCAAGAAATTAAAGAAATAAAAAGCATATCTGATTCGGGTTCTGAGCCCAGAAACTGAGCTAAAAAAGAGAGTAAGAGGGTTGGAATTACGCTAAGAACACCAAGAAGGAAGGCATACAAAAGCCAATGCAGGGGTTCTTTTTCCCATTTGTCTTTCCAGTAGATGAATATTCCAATGGCCAATCCAGGGGCAACAGCCAGGGCAATTAAGCTTAATTTAACCATAAAAAAGGAAGCAAATTGGGCAAGCCCATGTTCATAAAATGAATTTCTTTTAACCCCCTAAAAATGAGTTCAGGGTTTATGAATAAACACCAAGGTAAAGAAAAAACAGTTGCATTTTACTTCAGGGAGTCGATGCATTGAGCAAGGCTTTTTATTTAAAGGCCCATGTCTTCGCCCCCACTCATACCCTCTCCACGGCGGCGGTTTCGCTGTTCGGCCTTGAATGGTTTGCCAAATTTCCAAGTCAGCTGTGCTGTAAACCTCAAGGTCATGGGGTCCCGCATTACTTCTCCATCGAAATACAGGTCCCTCGATTTAAAAAGAAATCTTCTGGTATCAAAAATATCGGAAGCGTTTACAGCCAAAGAAAGTTTCCCGTCCAAAAAGTCTTTTCGCAGTCCGGCATCAACCCACAAGAAATAGGATATTTCACCCTGAGGAAATACCTGTGGGGCTTGATAAAAAATACTGGCTTGCCATTCCCATGTTTTGCCCATTTTATAGGTCCATTGGGAGCGAAGGTTTAAACTGAAGTTTTCGGCATCCAAAGCCCCTAAACTTGAATTTCCAGCCATATAGGTGCGAAAAACATTTAGGGTAAAGGTTCCTGAAAGCACTTTTTTTATTCTGGCTCGGTACACCATTTCCAGCCCTGTGCTGTGCGAAAATCCAAAATTCGCCTGTTCCATTGTGGCAATACCGCTGGAGTCGATAGAAATTAGGCGTTGGATTGGGCCATCCACGTATCGATAATAGGCAGATGCATACAAAAAATGGGGCCCCAGCATTTTACTGAATGAGAGTTCTAGGGCATCTGTAATTTCTGGGTTCAAATTGGGGTTTCCCTGCCGAATGTTAAAGGGGTCGCGGTAATCAGGAAAAGGGTTAAGGGACCAAAAGCCAGGGCGGTCGATGCGGCGCGAATAGCCCAAGGTGAAATCCAATCCAGTTTTAGGACTCCATTTTAGGTTTGCGGTTGGGAAAAACTGAATGTAGCGTTTGTCAAATGCAGGGATGTTTTTTAACACAAAGCCCTGAGCCATGGTGTATTCGCCGCGTAAACCTGCCTGATAATCTAAGGTTTTGTGGAGTTTTCCTGCAACCTGAACGTAGGTGGCGGCAACCCATTCGTCGTATCGAAATGAAGCGGTCCTTAGGGTGTCGGCAAACCAACCCGAAACTCCAAGGCTGTCGGTTTTTAAATCGGAATCGCTGCGCCGTAAATTTGATTTAATGCCGAACTCAATTTTAGAGAGTGGTTTCCATTTCAGCATGTGTATTCTATCCAATTGAGCGCTAAGCACTCCATTTAGCGTTCCATTCTGGCTTCGGCTCAAAACAGTATCGACAACCGGAACCAAATTCATTTGTTCGAAATCTGCTTTTTCAATGTCTCCATTTAGGCTGCTTGAAATGGAAGCACTCCATTCAGAACCATTTTCATTTCCTTTTTTTGTCCACGACAGGTTGATGTCGCCATTCCAGCCTAGTTCGGTATTGTTGACTTGCCTTTGGTAGCTGGTATTTGGAGCAAATAACGAATCTGAAAAGGTGTTTAGAAAATGTTCTGGGTGGCTTTCTTGCCGTGGGCCTCCCAAATAGGTCAAGGATAGCGTGTTTTTTTTGTTGGGGCTAAATTCAACCGAACCCGATAAACTGGCATTCATATCGCTTCGGTCTCCTTTCACATCTTGATTTTGCCTTAAAAATGGTGTGCCTGGCAAGTAGCTGTTTCTACGGGTAAAACCACTCATAGGTCGCGTTGAACTTCGAAAAGAAAGCGAATTTACCAGCACCCAGGCCCCTTTTTTCAGGTTAAAACTTGCCGAGAGGTTAGAGTTGGCAGGCCAACCGCCTCCGGCACTTAGCTGTCCAAACCTTCCGTCTGGGCGGTCATCTTTGGTTATGATGTTCAAAATGCTAACCCCTTCGGCGTCGTATTTGGCCGATGGCGAGGTAATCAATTCAAATCGAACAATCGAAGCCGCCGGAATCTGCTCTAAAATTTGGCTTCTGTTTTCGGCATTCAATCCCGATGGCTTACCGTTGATGTACACAAGCAAACTTCCACTGCCACGAACAGAAATGGCTCCGTCAACATCTACCTGAACCAAGGGGACTTGCCTTAAGGCATCCATGGCCGATCCACCCGCAGCTATGGTGTTTTTTTGAACATTAAAAATCTTGCGGTCAACCCCCAGTTCCATTTCGGGCCGGTCTTCGGTTAGGTTAAATTCCGAAATGGCCTGAGCGTTCGGATTTAGGATGAAAGTTTGGCCTATTTTCGTTTTCCAATCCTCAAAAAGCGTGTCTTTGAATGTGGTGTAACCTACGGCGCTTATGTGCAGAAGCAGAGGACTCCCATCGGGCATAGGGAAATTAAATTTACCAGTACTGTCTGCAATTCCTCCGCCCAAGGTTTTGGAGGTATTACCCAAACTTTTTATGGCTACCGAGGCAAATGCCAAGGGTTTGCCAGAGGTGCCGTCTTTTACTCGGCCTTTGAACGATTGTTGATTCCATGCATGGCTGATGGGCATTAAGGCCAACATCAACCCAATTTTACACCCTAATTTCACGCCCAAAACCTAATTTTTAATGTTGCTTAATAAACCGAACAGGGCGGCCTATATCTTCAAGCCAAAGGGCATAAACTCCGGGATTTAAGGTTTCAATGGACTTTCCTTCCGAAGGATTCCAAATACCGCTCATTACTTCGCGCCCAGCAACGTTTATTATTTTGAACGGGGTATTTCCGGCCAATCCCGTTAGCCATACCTTTTCTGAACTAGGGTTGGGGTAAGGTTGTATGCTGTTGCCAACATGAGTAAGGTGCAGGTTCCCGTTCATGGTTATGCTGCCATCTTGGTTTAAAAGCCATTGGTTTGGGTCAATTACCAATCCAGTCAATGAGCCTGAACAAGGCACAATAGCGGTCGAAATAGGTTGGGTAAGGTTCATTCGAACCAGCGTATCGCCGTTGGGTCGTTGAACCCTTAGCTCAAGGGGAACGTTGAAAAAGGGAACCGAAGTCGGCACCGAAGTGGTTTGACTCACCGATAGCCAAAGGGTGTCGTTTAGGTGTAAATATTCAACGCTAAAAGTCGGAAACCCCTCTCCATAATACCATTCCTGAAAAAAATCACTAAAATTAACTCCCGTATGATTTTCCATCAATGCCTTAAACTGGGCCACGCTTGCTGTGCTGCCTCCATAGGTTTGAAGGTAAAGCCGCAAGCCAGAAAAAAAGACCGAATCGTTGTTTGCAATGGACCTCATGGTATGCAAAATGGCGGCCCCCTTATCGTAGGTTAGTCGGCCTGAAAAAATGCGGTTGACATCGGTGGTGTCGGGAACGTAAACGCTGCCCCCTGCTGACGACATTACATTTGTGTGGGTGGCATCCATCCAACTGCGGGCGTTTCCGTTTTGAACTTGCTCCCGATACAGGTATTCAGAATAGGAGGCAAAGCCTTCGTTCAACCAGATTTCTCGCCAATACGAGCAGGTTATATGGTCGCCAAACCATTGATGCCCCAATTCGTGTGCCGTGAGGTCTCGATTGAAAAAGCCTTGGGTGGTCATGGTTTGATGTTCCATTCCACCGCTAAATGGTGCCATGCAATGTCCGTATTTTTCGTCGGCAAATGGATAGGGGCCAAACAGTTTAGAAAACTCCTCCATCATAGGAACCGTCTCGTCAATATCGGCCTGGAAATTGGGCAAGGTTCCCGGGTTGTCGTAAATGTAATTCAAAATATACACGGGAGCAGAATTCACCGGATAGGCCGTTATGGCATATTCCACGTAGGTAGAAACCGAAACCGACAACAAGTAATAATCAATAGGGTGTTTATGCAGCCATTCAAATCGGTGTCGGTTGTTCGAAACGGGTGTGATCGCCTCAAGAAGTCCATTGGAACCGGCTTTGTTTTGGGTTGAGGTGCTAATCCAAATTCGACAGGAATCTATTTTATCGGTTAGGCTTTGTTTGGCCGGCCACCAATCGCGGGCAGAATAGGGTTGTGATAAAGACCAAGTAACTTGGTTGCCCCAAGAAGGACTGCTCCCGTTGGATAAGCCATTAAAAAATCCACCGTTTGGGGGGCTGCCAGCATAGGTAATGGAAGCGCTAAAGGTTTGCCCCTGTAAAATGCTGTTTGAAAGCGTTGCCGTAACTACATTGCCGTTGCGCTGATAGGGTACGGCTTGCCCGTTGATGCTTAGGTTCGATATGCTTAGGTTTGAATGCAGTTCTACAATGTACTGAGAAAGGGGCTGCAAGGCCACTGCCACCGTGGTAGCTTTTCCTGCAATGGCGTTTGATGTCCGTTCCAATTCTAAATCCAAATGTACATACCGCACATCGTAAGCATTGGTACCCGGTACGTCAAGGTGAACTCCGGGTACAATTCCGCCCGAAGCGGTTTTTGAAATGGAACAGGGATGCTGACTGAAACCGTAGTTGGCCATCAGCGTGCCAATTAAAATGGGAAGAAATTTCATACGGCAAAGATACAGGTATAACATTGATTTTGGGTAGGTTTTGAGCCGACAATCTACCATAAAATTCAGCAAAGATGAACCGGGACGCCGCGGGCGGGATTGAACCAGGTAGCCCAAAAGCAAAACGGCCATGGGCCCGCGTGCTGCGGAGGCGACTTCAGGAGCCACCGCAAAGCCGCTGGGCCCAGGCCGGTTTGCTGAGGACTACCGGTGAAAGCCCGATACCCGCCCCAAAACACAAAAAAAACGGTCCAACCGAAGTTGAACCGTTTAAATTTTTCAAACCTTGATTAAGCCAAGGTGGAATCAGATATTATTTGATGAAAGGAATGGCTACGCGAGCGTTTTCACCAGTCAAAGTTAAGAAATACTGACCTGATGAAAGGCTGCTCATGTTGACCGAGATGCTGTTGTTGCCTTCGGTCAATGCAACGTTGCCAAACTTAGCAACTTCGCGACCCAATCCGTTTACTATGCTCATTTCGGCATTGAAAGAACGGGTTGAAACGAAGGTCAAGGTTGAAACTTCGTTCACTGGGTTTGGAAACAAATTCATTTGGCTTAGACCGCTTGCGCTTTCCAATGACATTACAGGAGTCAATTCTACCAAATTTCCGCCGTTAGGGAAGGCAACCCACAAACCGAAAGGCTGTAAATTGGTTACGTTTTCGTCGTTAGGTGTTAGGAAGCCTGTTGCAAAAATGGTAAGACCAAGACCAGACAACGAAGTCAGCGGAGCTGCAAATGTAGCCACAGTGGTGTTGTTGTCGTTGGCAGGAGTAATACGGATTTGACCATCGGCAATGGTAGGGATAGGCAGATAACCTTGGTATTCGCCGAAGCTGATGTCGTTTACCAAAACGCTGCCAGTAGAACCAACGGCATCAACCATAGGAGCGTCAGGTGAATGGTGGAATACAGCGATGCTTACTGTGGTTGGACTGATTGACCAAGGACGCGAATTAGGAAGTACATCCAATCCGAAGGCTACGTTGCTGCCGTTTACACTAACCGAATGCGCAAAATTGGTTCCGCTTGTGTTGGCTAATCCCGCTGCAACCACTTGATAGGTTGTATTTCTTGCCAACGATGCAGGAATTTTAACCAATGCACCTAGAGTGTCGGTTGTGTTTGGAGCCGAAAACAACACACGGTAGTTGCCAGAAGGAATCAACAAATATGGGGTAGCTTGCAAGTAGCCTACGTTGTTGAATGGAACAACAGCACCGGTTGAAGTTACCACGTCAATGTCAACGGCGGCAACCATTGGGTCTGGTGAATTATGTACAATTTGAATGCGGCTAGCATCGGTTTGTGGCAATGCCAATACGGTTCCATCAACCAAAGCTACAAACAGGCCAAAGGCTGGTTCTCCCATTGCTGGAGTCAATTTTCCAGAGGCAAAAACCACCCCGGCAGCGCCACCGGCGTTCAATGTAGCCAAAGGAATACCAAAGCCTTCAACCATGGTGTTGAAATCGGTGGCCGGAGTCAACAACGACAGCAAATCAGAGGCGGGCAACGAAGCCTGGCCAGAAAATGCGCCAAAAGCCAAGGAAGAAACAGCTGGAGTTAGGGCGTTCAGATTGGTGAAAACAGCTACTGCAGGAGCATCGGTGCTGCCATGGAAGATGTTTACATCAAAATTGTTTGAGCTTCCTGCTGTTAAAGCACCGGTTCCGAAAAACAGGTTAAATGGATGAGTCATGCTACCAACCTCGCCTGCAGCAACTGCCACATACGAAGAACCTGCGGTTAGGGTAGGAAGAGCAAACGATACCAAGGTGTCGTTGATGGTGGTACCCACACCGAACTCAGGAGCTACCGCTACACGGGCGTTGGTTAAACCTCCAGGCACCTGCAAATAGGTTGTGGCTGCGCGGAAAGAAAGGTTGTCAATCAATGGATTGGAAGTAAAACCAGAGCCCAAGTCAACGTAGATATCTACGGTAGCCGCCGCTGGAGTTGGACAGTTATGAATAATTTGCACATTGGCATTTTGAGCCTGAGCAACCACGATTGTGGAAGCAACGGCCAACATCGAAAGAAATTGTTTTTTCATTTTAAAGGTGTTTAATTTGAAAGGGAAACATTGAACCTTAGTTTTTGTTTTCGCCGTTTTGAATTTTAAGAAACAAAACCACCCCAGTGTTCAGCAGATTCCTTGAATTGGTCAACATTTCCTTATTTTGCGTCGGTTTTATCTTTAACTAATTTTAAGGTATGAATTGGGAGTATCAGCAACCAAACCAAGATGACAACAGGTTTTTGATGGAACTGCTTGGAGCGGAACGGGTGCGTTCCGATTCCGATTCCATTCAATCGGCGGCATCCGATATGACCGAGGACTTGGTTTTCTTGCCCGGCTTGGTGGTTTTTCCCGAAACAACCCAAGAGGTAAGTCAAATTGCAATCCATTGCCATCAACGGAATATCCCCCTAACCGTTCGGGGCGCAGGGACCGGACTTAGCGGCGGGGCTTTGCCCGTACAGGGGGGAATTGTTCTTTCTACCGCCCGAATGAACGCACTGCCCACCATTGATGAAGCCAACATGCAGGTTTTTGTTCAACCCGGCGTGATTACCCAAGTTTTGCAAGAATGCGTTGAAGAAAAGGGCTTGTTTTATCCGCCCGACCCATCCAGCCGCGGTTCTAGTTTTATTGGGGGTAATTTGGCCGAATCCTCGGGTGGCCCACGGGCTGTTAAATACGGGGTTACAAAAGATTATGTGCTGAACCTTGAGGTGGTTTTGGCCGATGGCCGTATCATGCAAACCGGTGCCCGGGTGCTTAAAAACGCAACCGGCTACAATTTGACCCAGCTAATGATTGGTAGCGAGGGTACCTTAGCCATTATTACAGGTATTACGCTGCGGTTGATCCCTTTGCCGGCTTTGCGTTGGACCTTTTTGGTCCCTTTTCAGAATCCAAATCAGGCGGTTTCGGCCGTAGCCCATGTGTTCAAAGCCGGGCTAACGCCCTCGGCCATGGAATTTATGGAGCGCGAGGCCATTGCCTACACCCTTGCAAAGCGGCCCGATTTGTCTTTTCCGGAACCGAATTTGGCCCCGGCTTATTTGCTGGTTGAACTCGATGGTTTCGACGAAGACGAACTGCAGCGCCAAACCGAGAGGCTGATACCCGTTCTAGATGGCCATCAGCCCAATGAAATTTGGATGGCTACCACCGCCGCCGAAACCGAGGGCCTTTGGAAGGTGCGACGTTCCATCGGCGAGGCCGTGAAATCGCATTCCATATATAAGGAAGAAGACACGGTGGTGCCTAGGTACTTTTTGCCCGAATTGCTCAGCTATGTTAAGGACTTGGGTGCTGAGTTCGGCTTCGAATCGGTATGCTACGGGCATGCCGGCGACGGAAATCTGCATGTTAATATTCTGCGCGGACAGCTGAGCGAGCAGGCTTGGGAGCAAGAATTGCCCAAGGCCATCCGCAAATTGTTTCAGAAGGTCAAGGAATTGGGCGGTACCTTGTCGGGCGAACATGGCATTGGTTGGGTGCAAAAAAACTACATGGATGTGGTTTGCAGCCCGGCTCAGCTGGACATGATGCGCGGAATTAAGGCGGTTTTTGACCCAAAGCACATTTTAAATCCGGGTAAAATTTTCCCAGATACAGACTGAAGAATCGCTGCTTTTTTTGATTTTTTGGGCGGCAGCCGGGCTTTCAGGGGTAGTCCGCGGTGGCCGGAAAGCGGGCCCAGCGGGCTTGCGGTGGCTCCTAAAGTCGCCTCCGCGCCACGCGGGCCCAGCTCCGGCCCCCTTGCGGGCAACTCCCTTCAATCCCTGCCGCAAAAACGAATCTGCCCCGGTATTTAATGGGTGGCTCAGCGCCTTTCTGCTTTTCAACTTGGCCGCATTACTAAAATAAAAAAGGGCCAAACAAACGTTGACCCTTTGCAATCTAAATAAGACCTGCGCTTAAATTAATCGCGCCGCCCTAAAAACATCATTACATAATACAGCAGAACAGTAAGCGAAGATAGGGCCGCAACAACGTAGGTGGTTGCCGCCAAACGCAAGGCTTGACTCGCTTTTTCATGCTCCTCTCCGTAGGTCAGTCCGGTGCTGTTCAACCACATCAACCCACGGTGCGTTGCATCGAATTCAACGGGCAGGGTAACCAAGCTAAACAGGGTGATGGCACCCTGAGCCACGATAATGATTATGAGCATGGTTTCGTTGTTGTACAAGTTGAACATCAGCCCCCCAAAAATAGAAGCCAGAAAAATAAAGTTGATAACCTGGTTGCTAATGTTAACCAATGGAACCATGGCAGACCGAAACTGCAAAAAAGGATAGGCCGTAGCATGCTGAACAGCGTGTCCACATTCATGTGCCGCTACCGCTGCTGCCGAAACCGAGGCTCCGTTGTACACCTCTGGGCTTAGGTTTACGGTTTTGTTTGCAGGATTGTAATGGTCGGTTAAAGTACCTTGAACACAGGTTACCTGAACGTCGTTGATTCCGTTTTCCCTAAGCATTCGTTCTGCCACTTCTCGGCCGGTTAGTCCAGACTTCAATGGAACTTTGGTGTAGGCATTAAAACGGTTTTTCAGGCGCATGCCTACCAGCAAGCTAACCACCATAAAAAAGCCAATGATTAGAAATAACATAGTTTTAGATTATTTAATTTTGGAATTCAAAGTTCGCATTTTTTAAAGGCATCTACAAGGTTGTTCAATCTCAGGCACGTTAAAATTGTATAAAGTGCATGAATGGAACGCTTACCTGGTATCGAATTGGTCTTTTTGGGTTTTAAAACAATCCTTTTGGGCAGATTGCTGCATTTTTAAACAGGCATTTCCATGACCTCATAGGTCTTGTAAATTTCTCCTCCTATGTTCAGTAAAGGCCTTTTCATGGGTTCATTGTCTTCCACAATGTAGCTGGCTTCGGCCCAAGTTGCGCCGCGTTCCAATCCCCGTTTGGTAATTTGCAGGTACATAAGGGCATCCAATCCTTTGCGTTGGTATTCGGGCAATACACCCAGAATAACAATTCGTACGCATTTTATTTTTTTGGCCTTGGTAAACATATCTATCCAATTGAAGGGAAATAAATTGCCCTTCCACGACCGGAATACTTCGTTGTAATCGGGCAGGCAAATGCATCCCCCAACCACCTCGCCATCTACTTTGGCCAGCATAACCAATCGTGGGTCGGTAATTTGCTTTAATTCGGTGGTTATGTTGTCAAATTCGGCATCGGTTAAAGGCACCCAGCCGTGGTTGTTGACGGTAGTCCAGGCTTTGTTAAAAAGCCCCCTAAAGGTTTTAACTCCCTCGTCAAAACGCTTCATATCCAAATCGACCAGTTCAAAATTCAGGCGATGTTTTAATGCAGCCTCAATCCGATCTATCCGTTCAAGGTTCTTTTCAAGAATTTTAGGTCCATCAAACCGAAAGGCGAACAATTTTTTGATGGGCTGCAAACCGTAAGCGGCATACAAAGAATAATACCAACGTGCGTTGTAGGTTGATAGAATTACATGTTGCTGGTCAAACCCATCAATCATTACCCCGTAATCTTCGTTTGATGAAGGACTGGCGGGTCCCCGCATGTGGGAATAATTTCGGTCTTTCAACCATGCGCGGGCGGTATCCAAAAGGCTATTTGACACTTCAACATCGTTGATGCATTCAAAAAAACCAAAAAAGCCCACCCGGTCTTTCCAGGTTTCGTTGTGAAGGTGGTTGACGATTGCCGCAATGCGTCCCAGCACTTTGCCATTTCTTTCCGCAATAAAGGCCTCCATTTCCCCATGTTGAAAAAAGGGGTTTTTGTCTTTTTGAAATACCTTTCGGTAACTGCTTTTTAATGGAGCCACCCAAATAGGATCGTTTTTGTAAATCTCCCAAGGGAAAAAAATGAATCGTTCCCAATCTGATTTGCTTGAAACTGTGCGTATAGTTATTTGGCTCATTCTGCTTTTATTAGGGTTTCGGCCGAAGCTGCAATTCGATTTTTTTCAGGGTTAAAAGTAGCGATTTTGCGATTAGATTGCCAAAGTGCTGGGCTAGGGCTTGGCCTGTGTTTCAATGCGTTTTACCTTTGAGCATGGCTAAGCACACGGGGTTCAATACTGTTTTCCGTTTCAAGGAATTTACCTTGCACCAAGGCAATGAGGTTTTTCGGTTGGGTACCGATGCCGTTTTATTGGGTTGTTGGGCTCATCTTTCGGTTCAGGGTGGGCCCATTCTTGATGTGGGCACAGGAACCGGCGCACTGGCACTGATGGCGGCCCAACGGACTAGCCGAGAAATTTTGGGTATTGACATATCGGCCGAATCGGTAAACCTAGCTCAAAAAAATGCAAATTTAAGCCCTTGGTCATCCAGGATTCGGATGCTCGAGGCCTCCATCGAATCGTTTCAGCCCGAGGTTTCTCCCTACGATATCCTAATGAATCCTCCTTATTTTTTAAATCATACTCCCAACGCTCGGGCAGATTTAAGTTCAGCGCGGCACGGGAGTAGCGATTTACCTATGCGGTGGTTCGGTAGCCCCGCCTTTTTGAACATGGAACAGGGCAACATTCACATGATTATTCCCTCGAGTTCTTTTTTGATTTGGGAAAAGGCATGGAAACACCATGGTTGGTTTTTGAATAGGCATTTAAGGGTTCAAGGACGTTATCAGGGTCCAATAATTCGGTCGGTTTTAGGTCTTAGCCGAACCCAATCTAGGGTGCACATGGAAGAAATGTACGTTTACGAATTAAACGGAGACCGCAGCGTGGGGTATCGGAACCTTAGCGCTCAATTTTATTTGTGAGGCACTGAGGCTTTAGGGTTAATTATCTAGCGCGATTCGAGCCTTAACTTCTTGAATTTTTCGCTCACTTACCCGAGTCATTAAAAAATGAAAGGAATCAATTTTTATTTCTTCGCCTTGCTCGGGAATTCCCTGAAGGTGATAAAGAATGAAGCCCGCTAAGGTTTCATAATCTTCATGCTCCGGAATGTTAAGGTTGTATTTGCTATTTAAGGTATCGATTTCAAGCCTGCCCGACCACAAAAAAGTGGTTTCATCAAGTTGCCTGTCGGTTAAAGCGTCCTTATCGTGTTCATCTTGAATTTCACCCACCAATTCTTCAATGATATCTTCTAGGGTAATTAGGCCAGCGGTTCCTCCATACTCATCAACCACAATGGCCAACGACTTGTGCTGCTGGATAAATTGTGTCATTATGTCTTTTATGGGAGTGGTTTCGGCTACAAAAAAGACAGGACGCAAAATCGCTTTAATGGAGGGAGGGCTGGTAAACAAATCAAAACTATGTGCAAAGCCAATCACCTCGTCAATGCTATCGGAATACACAACAATTTTTGAATGCCCCGATTCAATAAAAGACTTCCTTAGGGTTTCTATGTCGGCCAACTGCTCAATGGCGGTAATTTCATTTCTAGGAATCATGCATTCCTTGGCTTTGACCGAAGGAAATTCAAGGGCATTTTGCAAAATCAAAACTTCGTTTTCAACCTTGGCCTGTTCCTCTTTTGCATCTTCTGTAAGCTGCCTTAGGTAGTAGTTTAGGTCAGCCAGATCTACCCCTTGGCTTTGGTTGTCGGTTTTGATTTTCAATACACTGCGAACAACCCAATTGCTAAAACCAGTAATGATGACCACAGGCAATTTTAAAACTACATAAAATGCATAGGCAGGCCCAGAAAAAATGGTCAGCATTTTGTTGGGCCGCAATGCAAAAACGGCTTTAGGAAGGTATTCAGCAAAAAATAAAATCAAAATCGTGGCAATACTGGTTTGAACAATTAGGCTTGTAAGCTCGGCCCCTTGCGGCCCAAATTTTGAAACATAGGCTTCATTTACAATGGGAGTCAACCAATTTCCCATAATCAAACCATACACGACCAAGGCCAAATTATTGCCTACCAATAAGGTGGCAATAAATCGGGATGGATTTTGGGTGAGTATACTTAACATTTTGGCGGTAAGGCCTTTACGGTTTTTCTCAAGTTCCAATTTCAATTTGTTGCCTGTAATAAAGGCAATTTCAACACCCGAAAAAAAGGCTGAAAGCAGTACGGCGGTTAACAGCAATACAAAATCAGCGAAACTCATCATGGCGTAAAAGTAGGCAAAAGGGAATTCAATTGTCAACGGATTCGGCAATTGAACTTAAAACCTTTTTAAATATTCACAGTGCCTGCATGCAACTGCGACGCAATGCCGAAGGCCCAACCCAAAATGAAACCCTACCTAATTTCTGAAATTAGAGGGCAATCTTTTATTCGTTGACCACAAAACTACCCACCGGAACCAAAAATTGATACTCGGTAAAGTCTAAATTTGCCCTCATTCCCAACCCCCGTATAAGTTGGTTCCCCGACCGTATTCCTACTTCTTCGGGGCAGGTAATTTCCCCCTCTTTGTTGGGCATCTCCTTCCAATACAATACCGTTGTTTTAAGGGTGTCTCCTTTGGGATTTGTAACGACAACCGAGCCGCTTGCTCGAATTATGCTTGTTTTTTCAAACATCACAGCAGAATCGGCCGACAAGCTCGAAATGACCCTTCCTTGACCATCTAAAAACCGCATATTTAATCCTTGAGGCATTTGGCTTCTGGGGTTCTCGCCTCCAAAAATCTCTCTTAAGGGGGCCTTCATTTCAAAGCGTTGCTTTCCAGAATCGCTGTAGGCCAATACAAAATCCTTGGTTACCAGCAATGGAATGTTGTTCGATTGGGGCAAGGGTATTACCTCTTGCAAATTGTTTGAGCAAGCAATGAGACCCAATCCCAACCCAAGCCAAACTAAGACTTTGCGCATGTTTTTAACGGGTACGAACCGTGGTGGTGGTTTGAATCCAGCACCCTACGTTTACCGTATCTCCGTCTTTCATTTCGATGAAGAAGCAATCCGATTTCAAAGGATATGACCCAGCCATGTTGTTCAATCTTTTTTGTGCCTTTTCCGCAACCGAGGGGTCAAGATTTTTGGCTTTAATGTACTGGTCAGATGCTGCCCAATAGGCCCCAAACGAAGTACATTTGTCGTCTGTACTGCAGGACCCACCTGAACTGGCATACAAATCGCCGATAAAAATATAGGGCTCCCCCCAGTTGGGAAGAATTTCTGCCGCCATACGAGCCGCCTGCCGTGCTCCAGATAAACTGCCAGCTTCTCGTTGAGCCGAAGCTTGGACCATTAGAAATTTCGCCTTTTTGGTTGGATCTTCCTCCAAATCAACGGCTTTTTTAAATGCGCTTACAGCTTTAGCTTCTTCTTTTGAGATGGTATACATTCTACCTAAGCGAAGGTAAGCCGTGGCATTCGGAAAGAATTCCGCATTTTTTTCCATGATGGCAAGAAGATTGACGTTGCCAGCATATTCAGGTTTTTTGGCGCAAGATTTTCTATCCAATGCCGCTGAGGTCTTTCTGATCCAAGAAGAATCTCCAGATTTACTTGCAAAGTCTCGTTCCACAACTTCCATCAAGTTTTCGCAGGTCAAGCAGGGACCAGCCAATTCGCTGACCTTATTTTGTGCTAAGAGGAAGTTGTTCAATTTAACGCTATCTGCTTCACCTACTTTTTCAAGGCCAAGGTCAATAAAATCGCTAATCAAATTGTAGGCATCAATCACATCTCCGCAGTCTTTTTTGTTGGCCTTACGCAAATAGGCAGTATAAATCATATGCAAATACATAACCTGAGCCTCGGTGTTTTCTTTTTCCAATTCCAAGGCACGTTTGCTCATGGTGTAAATCTCTTCCACTTGGTTTTTATCATACACTGCCAAAGCTTTCACTTTCTTTCCTAAAATAAAGCCTTCGGTTCCATATTTGGAATCTTGCCTCCCTGCTTCAAAACGCTTTTCATAGAGCAAAAACAGCGTGTCAATCCATCCTTTTTTTCTGGTTTCATCGCTTTCAGATTTAATCAAATCTTGAAGCATAACTTCTCCCCGAATATAAAGTCCGGTTCCAGGAGTCAAGCAATTCGCAATCAAATATCGGAAAGCCGGTAAGGCATACTGGTAGTCCTTAATTTTGGCATTGTCGGTAAAAATTTGGAACTCTTTTTTGCATTCCTCGCTTCCAGAGGCTTCTCCTTCGGCTGCGGGTTCGTCTTGCGCCCAAGCCAGGTTGTTCATACTCCCCAGAGTTAGCAATCCAAAGCTAAGTAATCCGATGTGCAAAATCTTAAAACGCTTCATGGCTCTTTTTTTGTTAAAAGTTAATTAAATCTAGGTTGATCAAACCACCAATCTCGAAGAGAAACCCCCAATGTAATTCGGAAGAACAATTCCCGGTATGTTCCAGGAGCTTCCGATCCCACCAAGAGTACCTGGGCGCCAAGATTTAGGTATGAACCCAAATATTTGCTTTGCCCCATATTTCTTCCTCTTCTAAATCCATGATTGAACGGTAATCCTAAACCAATTCCCATGCCAAATTCGGTGACTGGGAATTTTTCTGGCTGAAAAGTATTGATTTGATAATGTAAACCCAATCGGGCAATGGTGTTTTTTGAAAACACGGAACCGCTTGGTTTTTTCTTCCAGTTCCCAGGTTGGCATTGAAATCCTGAGCCAATCCCCCAGGCATCGGCGTAGAGCCCCGAGGGGTCATTAAAATACCGAAACTGGCTGCCCGAACTAAAATGGGCATCAGCAACCCAAAGCCATTTGCCGGGATTACTCCACTGCAATCCCGCGCGAATTACACCGGGCATCTGCACAGCAGCTCCCGATTCTTGGCTTAACTGAATTGTGTCTCCCACGATGTTGTAGGCACCGGCAACGTACTGCATGCCTAGCTGCATTCTCGAGGCCGTTATGGGCATACTGGGTTGGTATGAAATGCCCAGCACCAATTCCTGATGCTTCCTTATTGTATCCACTCTTCCCTTTGTATTGGTGACAAACCGTTTAAAGTTCAATTCAAACCGATGTTGAATGCCCAAATCGTAGGAAAAGGATCCGGCCTCTACTTCCTCTCTGTTTCGAGTAGAGAAAAAGCCTTGATTTGAAGGCAAAATCAAATTTCGATCTCGGGTCAGCGAGCCAAACGTATAATGAAAGCCGGCTCCAAGGCTGAAACGCCGAAATAGAACAATTCCATGGTACCAAGAAAGCCGATTCCAACCACCACTGCCATTAAAAGCCCGTTCAACGGGAATGGTATCGCCATTGCTAATTAGGGCCGAGGAATCTCGCATGGAGTACCCGATTTGCGAAAAGGGGGAAAACGAAAGGGCCATAGAGTACTGGAAACCACGGGTTTTTCGCACCACAGGCAATCCCAAACTAAAGTTATTTACGAATAGATTGCCAAAGCTGTACGTTGAATTTCCAATGGTTCGGCTTCCACTGTTTATTTCGGTTCCCACCTGAAGGGTAACCAAATCTACCGCCGAAATAGAAGCCGGATTTAAGAAGCTTAAACTCATGGAATCACGCAAGGCCGCTCCTGTTTGCCCCATCACTGAACCATGCTGAGCGAAAGGCCTTTGCCATTCCCCTATGCCATAAATTGAGAAGGGCGAGAAGTCATCTACCTGCGCTTTGACGGTTCCAATCCATGCAAATACTGCGAAAAATACTATCCGTTTGAGTCTGTGCATGTGCGATTCCATTTCCATAAGTGCACCATTCCTTCAAAAACCAAAAGGGGCGCGGCAAAGATGCGATTTTTAGGGTTAGCCTCAAAATAACGTGAATCTCCGCCCGTTAGGTAAACGATTCCTTCGGGTTTTTGTTTTTTAAAGCGCTCGATTCCCTTTTTTATTTCTACATTCCAGCCACCCAAAGCCCCTAAAATCAAAGCTTCCTGGGTCGTCTTTGGGAATGGATTTAGATGGTTCGGCTTTAAATCTTCAAAGGTTACCAAGGGCAAACGGCCTGTGTAAGCGTTCATGGCTTTGGCACGCAAGTTCAATCCAGGTGAAATCGCTCCAGCAAGATGCCCCCGAATTGAATCCAAATAATCGAAAGTTACGCAAGTGCCTGCATCAATGATTAAGCAGTCGGCCTTTGGATTTCGGTAAAATGCGCCTGCTACTGCCGCCATCCTGTCTGATCCCCAACCGTTTCGGTCGTATTCGCTGTTAAAGGGAAGGTTGGTCTCAGCTCCAAGGCTTAATATTGGCCCAGTCCATTCCGATACAATCCTTGGAATTTTATTGGAGACACTGCAAACAACCAAAGGGGCCCCGCTTTTTGCCTCATCTAAGGTCAATCTTTCCGCCGGTTCTTGAGTCCATTCCCATTTGTCCATTTCTTCATTCCATAGACTCACCTTGGCAGACGAATTGCCCAGATCTATCGCATAAAGAAGAGTTGAACTGGTATTCATTTTATCTGATTTGGGGTTTAGCCCTCAGCGAAAACAAAAAAACCCCGTTGCCGGGGTTTGTGGTACCAGTTGGAATCGAACCAACGACACAAGGATTTTCAGTCCTTTGCTCTACCGACTGAGCTATGGTACCTTTATTGGGGAGTGCAAATGTATAAAAAAAATGCAATGCTAAACCCTTGAAGCCAACTTTATGTTCATAGGGAATACCAGTAGGGTAAGAAGTTCGGCAGGCTTTAAAAATTCGCGGTTTTTTGGACCTCACTGAATCAGAAGCTGTACATCAAACCAACATGGGGTACCAAAGCAACCGATGTGGCTGAACCCAAAACAATGGGCATGCGCACTCCTCCCTCTGCAAACAGAAAAGGGGTAAGCTCGTATCGGTAGCGAACATCAGGCTGCAGAAGAAGGCCTCCGCCCCCACCGCCAAATAAGCCTCCAATTCCAGCATTGGTAATCAACTGCCCTTTGCTCAATGGAATATGGTAGCCGCCTTTTGCCACAAAAGAAAAGGCCGCCCCGCCAAAATTAATGGTTACCAACCCTGCTTCTATTCCCCCCGAAATCTTAGGGCTTATCGTATAGCTTATATCTGCGTTCCATTGGAACCATGCAAAGGTGGAACCATTTATAAAAGCCGGACCAATAGCCAAATTACTGCCCGTGAAAAATCCTATTGGCACCCGGTAGGTCTGGGCATTGGACGAAAAAGAAATTCCCAAGGCCAACACAAAAAACAAAGCTATTTTACGCATACGAAAGCTGGATTTAAGGTGTTAATTGTTCTGCAAAATTAAGCCAAAAACTTCGTAAACGCAAACTTTCGATTTAGTTTAATCCTCCGCCTTTTTCAGTATAATTGGCATGTCTAGAGCTTCCAGTTTGCTTTTTAATTGTGTGTAATCGGCCACAACCACCACCCAAACAGATTGAGCATCCAAATACCGCTTAAGGTGAAAATTCATTTGCTCTAAATTTAAACTTTTAAGCATGTTCTTTTGCTTAACTGGGTAATCTTCCATGGCTTGGTAGGTTAAAACATTCTTTAAAATGGATTGGCGCTGCCAAGGAGTTTCGTAATTTAAAGCGTCGCGTTGCACCATGGCCATGCGGGTAAAATCCATTTCTGATTCTGTGGGTCCATCGCTTAGGTATTTCTTAATTTCCTTGGTAATTTCATAAAGGGTGGAATCGGTGGTGCCATGCAAAAATGAACCCGAAATTTGATAATATCCCAAATGCTGGTTCGACTGATAAGCACCTCGAACCCCATACGTATAGCCCTTATCTTCTCTTAAATTTAAGTTCAACCTGCTGTTAAAAGCACCGGAAAATGGGAAAATAGCTACTGTCGACATAAAATGAGGCCCCAGCGCTGAGTAAGGCATGCCAGGGGAAACCCACCGGATTTCGGACTGAGCTGAACCTGGTTTGTCAACCACAACCAAGGTTGGCCTCATTGGGAACTTAAGTTCAGGAATCACGAATTTGCTTTCTACAGGTTGTCTTTTTAACTTGTTAAGGAAACCCAATTCGTCTTCCAATTCTTGGGCGTTAGAAAACCCTACGGCCGAAATTTGAGTTTTTGAAGGCTGGAACACCTTGTCGTACCAATCCAAAATGTCTTTTCTTGTTATCGAGCTTGAACTTTTAATGCTTCCTGCCTCCGGAAGACCTGCCCGATGGCCTTCCATTAAGGTGGCATTTACCATATCTGAGGCCAATGCGCCAGCATTGGTTTTTCTGTTTTTCAAATTCTCAATCTGTTGTTTTCTTAACCGTTCTATATCCTCTGCATCGAATGCCGGCTTTAATAAACGCTCCTCTACGATTTGCAACACTTCCGTTAGGTCCTTTTTAAGGCAACGAATTGAAATTCCAGTTTCAAGATTTGTGTTATAAAATGAAACCGATGCCCCCAACGATTTTAATTTGTCGTTCAATACTTCGGTCGCAGTGTTAAGGGTTTTCTCTTCCAAAAGATCAACCATTAACTGCCCCACACCAGCCAATGGAATGGATTCACTCCAATACCCCATTGGCCAAGAAATTTGAAGGGAAATTAAGGGCAATTCTGGGTACGATGTGCCCACCGCTGTTGCACCTGATGCAAGGGTTTGTTTCCAAATTTTCATTGGACTATCCGAAATTTCAGCGGAGGCCTTTGGTTTCTTTGAACGATCAAAATTGTCTTTTCCCTTGGTGTAGGTTAAATTGGCATATTCTGAAAGATCAGGATTATAGCCGGCCGGAGTCGCTGGCCTTCCCGAATTGTCGGGCGCGGCTGCCGCCAATTCGCCCTCTTTGGGTAAACACGACAAATATACGGCAGGTTTTCCTTTTAGGTATTTTTTGTAAACAGCCATTACTTGGTCTGGGCTTACCTTCCTGTATCGATCAATTTCGGTTAGTCTATTTTTTGGAGAGCCAGTAAACGTTTGATAATACGCAAGCTGGGCAGCTTTGCCCGAAATTGACGCTAGTCCCTGTATAGCTTCTGCCTCTTGCTGATTGGCAAAACGCTCGATATCTTCTGCCGTTACGCCCCGTTTTTCAAATGCCAACAATGCCTTCTCCCATTCTAATTTTAAATTTGGCAACGTTGCATTGGGAAAACCGGTCAGGCTAACAGAAATGTACCCCGCTAACTCGGCTGTAGAGTGGTATGCATAGGCCGACTTTGCTTTTTGAGTTTTTTCCAATTGCTGATACAATATTGAACTTTTTCCATTTCCGATTAAATCAGATAAAATGTCAAGGGCTGCCTCATCTTCATGCCTAGATTCTACCGTAGGGTAGGTGATTGAAAGCAATGGAAATCGAATTTTGTCTTGGTACGAAACAAATTTATCTGAATCCAATTTCACCGGTTTTGGTTTCATGGATTGAACCTCAGGCCCTTTAGGGATCGAGCCAAAATAGGTTTTGACCCAGTTTAAACACTGAGCACGGTCAAAATTTCCAGCAATGGTAAGGGTGGCATTGTTTGGACCATACCACCTTAAGAAAAAACGCTTTAGGTCCTCTAGGGTGGCCGCATTTAAATCTTCTATATATCCTATGGTGGTCCATGAATATGGGTGCCCAAAAGGGTAAAGGGCTTCCATGGTTTTTTCATATACCAATCCGTACGGTCTATTGTCGTAGCGCTGCCCACGTTCGTTTTTGACGGTGGCCCTTTGAATTTCAAACTTTTTAAGCGTAACCGCATCTAAAAAAAATCCCATCCGGTCTGCCTCCAACCACAACGCTGTTTCTAATTGGTTAGATGGCAGTGTTTCAAAATAGTTGGTCCTATCTAAATTGGTTGTTCCGTTTAAAGTTCCGCCCGCCTCTGTTACAATTTTGAAATGTTCTTCATCGGCTACATTGTCTGAACCCTGAAACATCATGTGCTCAAAAAAGTGAGCAAACCCTGATCTTCCTGGCATTTCTCTTGCTGACCCTACATGGTAGGTAACATCTACATGCACCATTGGATCTGAAGAATCGGCATGCAAAATTACCGTTAATCCATTGTCTAACTGGAACTTTTCATAGGGTATTATCCATGGATATTGAGGGTCAGAAACCTGCGATTCTATGGGTTTCCACTGTGCAAAACCAGGTAGGCTGCAGCCCAAAATCAACCAAAAGGAAATCCGTTTCATCTTTGTTTTTGTTTGTCCAAAGATAAAAACTATTTGCCCCAATTAGATTTCCCTGCAAATTGAAACTTCTGTTGCCATTCAAGGCATTTAAAACAATTGAAATGTAAAGGGCAATAAATGCTCAATCCCACTGCAACGGGTTAATTGGTCTCCTGGCCCTTCAAAAATAATTTCAATGGGTTCGTTGTTTTGCCTAGCTTGCGATTCTGAAATTACCTGCCGGCAACCGCCGCAAGGGGCATACACACGTTCTGCATCTTTGAATTTAGAAACAACCGCAATGCACAAGGTTTTGATTTTGGCCTCTGGATGCGTTGCCCCTACAAAATTCAAAACCACCCGCTCTGCACACATTCCACTTGGATAAGAGGCGTTTTCTTGATTGGATCCCGCTACAATTTCACCCGATTCCAATTGAACTGCCGCACCCACAAAAAAACGACTGTAAGGTGCGTGAGCTTTCAACGCAGCTTTACGTGCTTCTGCCAAAACCAATGCCTCACTTGAAGTCAATGATGTTTCTGGAAAGCTATAAAATTCAGGGGCAATGGCCATTTTTTTCATAAACTATGAATTGAGAAAGGGCGTCAAAGGTACATTATTTTGCATACCTATCGGCAAAATGTAAGCAATGCTGCCTTTTTAGCCTAACCTTGGCCTTTGAGCAAAGCGGTTTTAGGGAACTTTGTTCCTATAAATTGGCATCCGTAAGACCAGGAATCAGCCGTTTTGGCCATAATCGGTTCTTGCCGGGTTTAGTCCATTTGATAAAATGATGTTAACACTAAGATAAACCGCATTTGAGTGCCTACCTTTGCTTTATGAATTTTCCGATTATTTCTAAATACGCCGACGAAACCGCGGCAGGTGCCGACACCTTTCTGTTTTTTGGGGTACCTTCTCAAAAATCAGGAGCTTGGCCTAGACTTCTTGAACCTTGGATCGAATCATGGATGCAGAATCTGCCAACCTCAGGCTTGTTTTCATTTCAGCATAAGGATTTCAATGCCTTTTTGATTCTTCCAGCAACCTTGAATTTCGAGGATTTTCGCAGGCAAGCTTCTGCTATCAAGGTCGGAAATTCAACCTATTTGTTTTCGGTTCTATCCCAACCATTAACCTTGGTCGGGCTAGAAGCCATTGCTTTATCAAATTATTCCTTTAAGCGCCTTAATCCCACGTATTTCGTTTGCCCCGATGCAGAAGAACCTGCTTTGGTAACCCTTTCTATTTTGATTGATTCGGTGTATCAGGTACGCGACTGGGTTAACAGACCACACAACCAATTGAACAGTACAGCGCTTCATTCCGAAATTCAACGCATTGCTGCTAAGTACGGATTGAAATACGAGGGGCTGGGCCCTAAGGCCATTGGAGCTCTCAAAATGGCAGGTCTTGAAGGAGTTAATAAAGGAAGCGACAATCCCCCACTCTTTGCAATTCTTGAATATTGCCCAAAGGGAATGGAAAAGGAGAATCCCATTGTTTTGGTTGGAAAAGGAGTTATGTTTGACACCGGGGGACACAGCCTAAAAACAGCGAAGGGAATGGAAGAGATGAAAGGCGATATGGCGGGCGCCGCAACTGTTTTGGGTGCCATGATGGCTTTGGCTCGCTACCAGCACCCCCATAAGGTGGTCGCCCTTTTGCCGATCAC
Organism: Bacteroidota bacterium; assembly: GCA_016866335.1. Lineage (GTDB taxonomy): Bacteria > Bacteroidota > Bacteroidia > CAIKAF01 > CAIKAF01 > CAIKAF01. Next base: position 51,995 of record VGMT01000007.1, read on the forward strand.
CGACAACCGTCTTTCCCCTTCAAGTTTAAGTCCTGGCGATATTTTAACCTATTCGAATGGCCTAACTGTCGAGGTCTTAAATACCGATGCCGAAGGCAGGTTGATTTTGGCCGACGCCCTTCTGTACGCATCAAAACTAAACCCGGCCTTTGTTTTAGATATGGCAACGCTGACTGGCTCGGCCCATGCCGCCGTAGGCGAAGGAGCGATGGTCGCCTTTCAGTCGGGCGCCAACCAAGTTTTTGATAGGGTAAAGAAAGCAGGAGAAAGGGTAGGGGAGTATATTGTTGAATTCCCGCTTTTGCCGGAGTATGAGGAGCAACTTAAATCATCGGTTGCCGACCTTAAAAACATTGGCGGTGGCTTAGCGGGGTCTATCACCGCGGCCCTGTTTTTAAAACGATTTACCAACTACCCCTGGATTCACATTGATTTATCTATGGCTTTGGCTGCTTCGCCCTGCTTTTATCGTTCCGCCGGGGGAACTGCTGCAGGCGTACGTCTTTTGATTGACTTTTTTAACGAGGATTATTCCTATTCAAATCCCAACCCATGAAAGAGCGTAACCAAGCGTTGAATGTGGCGATTTCGGTAGGAGACATCCATGGGGTGGGTCCCGAAATTATTTTGTCAGCCTTTCAGGAATCCCAACTTTTCAAGTGGTTTACTCCTCTGGTGTATGATCCTGCAGGAGCTTTGCCTCAACTTAAATCATCGTTTCCAGAACTCTTCCAAGATTTTGTCTGCGAAATTGGACCACAGGACCTCATTCGGCCTAAAAAAATCAATTTGCTGGATGTTCCCGAAATACCTATCCCTTTAAAACCAGGAATTCGAAATCCAGAAGGGGCAAAATTTGCTGTGGATTCACTTAGGCTGGCCGTTTCGGCCGTGAAAAATAAGCAATGCGATTTCTTGCTTACCTGCCCCCTTGACAAAACGTACATATCCAATTCTGGCATGCCTTTTCCAGGCCATACCGAATTTTTGGGTATTGAGTTCAATGGCTCACCCCAAATGATTATGGTTTCAGGCCAACTAAGGGTTGGATTGCTTACCGGGCATATGGCCTTAGAAAAGGTGGTCGGATCAATTCATGTTGACTCCATTGTAGAAAGCCTTCGGCAGTTGAATGAAACCCTTAAAAAGGATTTTCAGGTTGTTCGGCCAAAAATTGCCGTACTTTCCTTGAATCCCCATGCCGGAGACAACGGTAAATTCGGGAATCAAGAGGCCGATATTATCCGCCCGGCCCTAAATGCTTGCGTCGATTCACACCGCATTCTGGCCTTCGGGCCCTTCGCATCCGATGGTTTTTTTGGCTCAGGCGCTTTTCGAGAGTACGACGGGGTTCTTAGTATGTACCACGATCAAGGCCTAACCGCATTTAAAGCCCTTGCAGGATTTGAAGGGGTTAACTATACAGGTGGATTATCCGTTATTAGAACCTCGCCCGATCATGGTCCAGCTTTTGATTTGGCAGGAAAAGGCCTGGCCGACCCAACCTCATTCAGAGAGGCTCTTTTTGTGGGCCGAGAAACGTATTTCAACCGAGCTCTTTCCTCCGAACTCCTGAAAAACCCACTGGTAAATGCCCCTAGAACCCATGGCGGTTTTGATCATTAGGCCATCTTGATTCCCTGCATTTGGCGATTGTCAATATCTTTTTCAAAATTTTAAAAAATCTGCCTCAAGTATTACCAATCATTTCTACTTTTGTGGCCGAATTATAAACGAACATTTACTTTCATCATGGCGCGACCCATAGGTAAAATTGTACAAATTATCGGACCCGTAATCGATGTCCGGTTCGAAAACGAAAACGACATCCCCAACATTCTAGATGCTCTTGAAATCTCTAGGCCTGATGGGGCAGGGTCTTATGTGTTGGAATGCCAACAAGATATCGGCGAAAATACCGTTCGTTGCATTTCTATGGATAGCACCGACGGAATGCGCCGTGGAATGCAGGTTAAGGCCACCGGAAAACCCATTACCATGCCTATCGGTGAGGCTATCAAGGGCCGCTTGTTCAATGTTGTTGGCGATGCCATCGATGGCCTTGGCGAGGTCTCTAAAGAAAATGGCTACTCTATCCACCGTCAACCCCCGCTATTTGAAGAATTATCCACTTCTACTGAAGTTTTATTCACTGGAATTAAGGTTATTGACCTAATTGAACCCTATGCAAAAGGCGGTAAAATTGGTTTGTTTGGCGGTGCCGGTGTAGGAAAAACAGTTCTTATTCAAGAACTCATCAACAACATCGCTAAAGGCTATGGCGGTTTATCTGTTTTTGCAGGAGTCGGCGAAAGAACCCGCGAAGGAAACGATTTAATGCGCGAAATGATCGAAGCCGGAATTATCAATTACGGCGAAGAATTTAAGCATTCAATGGAAGAAGACGGTTGGGATTTATCGAAAGTAAATGTGAACGACCTTAAAGAATCAAAAGCAACCTTCGTTTTTGGTCAAATGAATGAGCCCCCAGGTGCTCGGGCTAGGGTCGCCCTTTCTGGCCTCTCTTTGGCCGAATATTTCCGCGATGGCGACAAAAATTCAGACCAATCAGAGGGACGCGATATCCTTTTCTTTATCGATAATATTTTTAGGTTTACTCAGGCAGGTTCCGAGGTCTCGGCCCTTCTAGGACGTATGCCATCTGCCGTTGGATATCAGCCTACACTAGCTACCGAAATGGGCTTGATGCAAGAACGCATCACCTCTACCAAATCTGGTTCCATTACTTCGGTTCAAGCCGTTTACGTGCCTGCCGATGACCTTACCGATCCTGCTCCGGCAACCACCTTTGCCCACCTTGATGCAACAACCGTCTTAAGCCGGAAAATCGCTGAATTGGGAATTTATCCTGCGGTCGATCCATTGGATTCTACTTCCCGAATTTTGTCGGCCGATGTGGTTGGTGAAAACCACTACCGTACCGCTCAAGCCGTTAAAGAAATTCTTCAGCGCTACAAAGAACTCCAAGATATCATTGCCATTTTGGGTATGGACGAACTTTCGGAAGAGGATAAATTGGTGGTTCACCGCGCTAGAAGGGTGCAACGCTTTTTAAGCCAGCCTTTCCATGTTGCCGAACAATTTACCGGTATCCCAGGTGTTTTTGTTAGCATTGACGATACCATCAAAGGCTTCAATATGATTTTGAATGGTGAGGTTGATCAGTACCCCGAGGCTGCTTTTAACCTTAAGGGTACCATTGAGGAAGTTATTGCTGCAGGAGAGAAAATGCTCGCTGAAAACCGCTAAGAAATGAATCTCTTAGTTGTAACACCCGACCAAACCCTCTACGATGGTTCAGTCAAACTGGTGCAGTGCCCCGGTTCAGATGGCTCCTTTGAATTGATGGACAAACACGCCGCTTTAATTAGTACCCTTAAAAAGGGACTGCTACGCATTGTTGAAACTTCTGGCACCGAAATATCCATCGATATTCTTTCTGGAGTCGTAGAAATTTCTGACAATCAGGTTACCATCCTAGCGGAAAAATAAGCCTTCCTTTCTTATTTTTCTAACCTGCCTCTAACCTGTCTTTTACCGCTGGGTAAAATGATAACGAACTATATTTGCTACCCGCTGGCTCCATGCCCGCTCGGTATGTTCAGCCCCTTCATAAAGCTGCCATGACAAATTTTCTTTGTCAACGGCCCCCTTTAATAATTCAATGAACTTAGGATTTAAGCTAAGGTACATCCTGTCTAACGTTCTTGTTCCCGAATCAAAATACCAACGTTTTTCCTTTAAATCCTGAATTTTCTGACTCAAATAGCCATAAAAGGCATCGGGTAAAGGATTGTTTTCGATCTCAAAAATACCAGGCCAATGCGTACTTAGGCAGGCAACACCACCCCATTGTTCCGGGTATTCACACATTCCGTACCAAGAAATTAATCCCCCCATGCTACTTCCTACCAAAACATTGGCTGACGCTGCTTTATTCACTTCAAATTGGCCTTCAATCTGGGGCCGAACTGTCGTCATTAGAAACGACAAAAACCTATTTGAGCTCGGTTTAAATTCCGCGTCGGTCTTACCCAATTTTTGTAAAACTCCGTTTACAGCTTTTCTTTCTATTTGATTTAGTGAGTTAAACGGATTTTCTGGCATGTATTCGGCATGGCGACCTTTTGGGCAAAAGGAGGAATAACAATGGAATAAAAATGTGAAAATGAGCTGTACCTCCTCTCCATTCTCTGAAAAAACAAGGGCTTGATTTTTCGCAAGACATAAATGAATATTCTTCTCTAGCGTACCCGAACTCTAAACATGGATTGACCTTCCAAAAACCCTTTTAATTCATCCCCTGGGCGCACAGGTCCTACTCCCGATGGGGTGCCGGTAAAAATAATATCTCCAATTTTTAAACTAAAGTATTGGCTAATGTAGGCTATCAATTTGGGTATGGAATGTACCATGTTTGCCGTATTCCCCGATTGAACTATGGCATCATTTTTATGCAATTCAAATTTCAACTCCCCTAGATTGCTAATGCCTGTAACCGCCTTAAAATCTCCGATGTAGGCCGACCCGTCAAAGGCCTTTGCTTTTTCCCATGGCAACGCTTTTGCTTTCAACTCCTGTTGCACATCTCGAGCCGTAAAGTCTATTCCTAAACCAATTTCTGAAATATACCGGTAGGCAAACTCTTCTTCTATGCATTTGCCATGCCGTCCAATTTTCAAAAGCAATTCACATTCATAGTGTATGTCGTTTGAAAAAGTTGGAATCACAAAGGGATTGTTCCTTTGCATCACAGCCGAATCAGGTTTCATAAACAAGACAGGCTCTTCCGCCACCTCATTTCCCAACTCTCGGGCATGCTCAGCATAATTCCGGCCCACACAAATAATTTTCATTTTTTATTTATTTGCCGATGGTTTCTTAAGTACTTTCCAAAAGTAATAGACGGTATACCCAATAACGATGGTTTGGGTTATTAAATAGGTAATCAGTGCCGAAGTATTCATTCCCGTATTTTTTTTCGTTTTACATGAGCCAAATAAACCAAAAAGGCAATCCCAGCAAACAAAATCAAAAGCAAAGCCCTTCCTACATTTAGTAGCAAAGCATGTTCTCGCTTTAAGGCTATTTCTCGTTTTAATTTTTCCGATTCCAAGGGCTGTTTGAACGCTTCGCTTTGCTTTAATTGTGCCTCCAATACCTCAATCTCCTGGTTTTCACTGGCATTTACTGCCTTTTTAATTAAACTGCTGTTGTCTAAATTCCAGCCCTTTCCACTAAATAAATTCGAAAATTCCTGTGCCCAATCCTGGGTTTCTTCCACCCTGTATGCCTCTTTGCTCAGGGCAGGAATCTGACCCTGCACCCAAGATTTTATTTCGGCTCGCGTTTTAAACCTTGCCTTAAATTCAGATTTTGGAAGAGCCCCCGATACCATTCCTCCCTTTACAGCAACTTCTTCAAACCCTTCCTTTTGCAACTGACTTCCAACGGCCATTGCTTTTTGCTCAGACCCTGCAGAAATATGCAAAACCGAGGTGGTGGGAGGTGTTAAAAGTGCACCCGTAAATACCGCCAACAACATCAGCGGTGTAACATAAAGAATCACCACCTTAAAAACAGAAGGTATCCACATGTCTGACCCCAAATTGATTTCTTCCCACCCCTTATTTAATCCAAAAATCCAAGCAAACAAAATGGCCTCGGCCAAAGCAAAAAACACCAGGCCAACGGTTCCAGCCCAGTAGTCGTATTCATCAAAAATGGGTTGCGATAAAAAGGAAATCCGTCCATTTGAATCGTAATCTACCACATAACCCAAAACCGTAGGCAATCCAAACATCAAAACAACCAATCCAAAACTAAGGGCTGCTTTTTTATGCGGTACTTTAAACTCATCTTTTAAAAATCCAATCCAAGGCGTTCCCATGGCCAACGATGAGGTTATTCCGGCAAAAAACAACAAGCCAAACCAAAAAAATCCAGCAAATTTTGCCAGAATTGGGCCCCATTGCTGAAATAGATAGGGCATGGTTTGAAATGCCATGCCAAACCCTGCGTTGTCTAACACCCAATCAATTCCTAAGTACCCAGCCGCTATGGGTATAACAATCATGCTCCCCAATACAACCTCTACAAATTCATTGGTGAATCCCGATGTAGTTGCGTTTAGTGCTATATCGCCCTTTGATTCTACATAACTGGCATAACAATGAATGGTTCCCATTCCCAACGAAAGGGTAAAAAAGATTTGCCCGGCGGCAGCCAGCCATACCTTTGGATTGGAAAGGGAATCAAATTGTGGAGTCCATAAAAAATTAATTCCATCCCAGGCATTCGCATCGGGAACAGCCGTTGAAGCTCCTGAAGTACCAAGGGTTAGTCCACGAATGGCTAATATTAAGCCAAATAAAATCAACATTGGTACCCCAATTTTCGCTACCTTTTCTATGCCCGATAATCCTGTTGACAAGATGTAGGTGTTTAAGCCCAAACACACCAGAAAGAAAACCACGGCTTCGTAAGGAATGCCGGTTGAACTTTGGCCAGCATCTATGTATTTTAAAAAGAAATAGGCAGATTCACCTTGCGACAAATCCGCAAAGGTTCCCACCACGGAATGGTACATGTACGATAAGGTCCACGATTCTATATAGCAATAGTAACAGGCTACGGCTACGTTGGTGAATATCCCAAACACGCCGAGGTATTTCCATACTGCCCTTTTTCCCATTGAATCAAAAATAAACGGGGTGCTATGGTTCCCTTTCCGACCTCCGTACCTTCCCATAGCCCATTCTATCCAAAGCAAGGGAATTCCCATGAGCAAAAAACAGATTAAATAGGGAATGATAAACGCTCCGCCACCGTTCTGCACAGCTTGAACAGGAAAGCGCAAAAAATTTCCTAATCCCACTGCATTGCCAGCCATGGCCAATATTAATCCGAGCCGTGACCCCCATTTTTCTTTTTCTAACGACATAAAGCCTACATTAAGGATTTGCAACCGAAGATACAATTCTTTTTTAAGGCAGCCTTTTTAGGTTGATTTGGGCGGCAGCTGGGCTTTCAGCGCTACTCCGCGGTTGCCGAAAGGCTGGCCCAGCTGGTTTGCGGGGGCTCCTAAAGTCGCCTCCGCACCTAGCGGGCCAGGCTTCGGCACCCTTGCGGGGTAGCTGCTTCAATCCCTGCCGCAGCCATCATTTGACCTTAAGGTTCCTTTTTTCTAGGGCCTCCATTTGCTTGATTTCAAACCCTAATTCGTCCTGAACGGAAAGCAATTCTTCCCTCAGATTTTTTACCTCCTCCAAGCCTTCCGGAGCTGCAATCAAGCTTTGTTGCAAGGCAGAAATCCTTTGACTCAGTTCTGTATAGCCCAAGGTCCGAAGGCCCGAAAGCCAGCGGTGCTGAATTTCAAACAACCTTGCAGCGTCTTTTTTTTCTATTGCCCTTTCCCATTCCATTAAGGTTTTTTGAAATTCATCTAAGAATTTGCTCAACAGCCTTTGCATGGTGGGTTTATCTCCGCCTATGGCTCTAAACATAGAATTTTCTGGACTCCAAAACCTACTCATTATTCGATCCTCGCTCTCTTTTTAATAAATTATAAATGCTGCTTTTTGATACCTGTAGTTTGTCGGCTACAACCAGAACCTTCTGCTGGTACTTATCTAAATAATGAAACACAATATCTTTTTGATATTCCTCCATGGATTTTTCTTCGTTTAACCACTGGGTATCCTGCTTACTTTGACTTTGAATAACAATGTCATCTGCCTCAATGAATAAGTCCTTTGATAAAACAATGGCCAGATCAATAATCGCTTTTAATTCCCTTAAATTTCCCGGAAAATGGTGGCTTTGTAATTTTTCCATGGCTTTTTTTGAAAACCTGTGCGAACCATTCTGTCGATTGCCATTGGATTGTTCTATAAACCAATTTGCCAGCAATTCAATATCTTCTTTTCTTTGAACAAGCGGGGGCAGTTCAATCTGCATTTCGGTCAATGTAAACAGCAAATCTGCTACATGGGGATTAAGTTGCATCCATTTTTCTGAAGTCGTTTGGCTCGAAAAAAGAAGTCTTCCCGAAATTTCAAACCGATAGTTGCTTCCTTTGGAATAAAAATGTTTACTCCGTTGAATTTGAGCCAATTGTTCCAAAATTGAAGCCGATAAACGCTCAAAATGTTCTATAAGAAGGGTTCCCTTCCCAATTTGAACAAGTAAGCCGGCCTCACGTTGTATGCCAATCGAGCTAATGAGTTCCCGTCCAAAAAGTACCTGTTCACATTGTTCTTCTGAAAGGCCTATGGGACTAAAAACCTGAAAGGGCTGAGAGGCTAAACCTGCTTGTTGATGAATGTACTTGGCCATGGTTTTTTTCCCAGTTCCGCTGGGCCCAAAAATCAAAATGCCCGTACCCGATTTAGCCGCCTTTTCGGCTATGCTTTTTGCCCGCTTAAAATTAGCGTCTTTTCCTATCAAAAATACCGGTTGAATGGATTTTAGCAATTCTTCTTTTAAACGCTGATTTTCCCGCTCCAGTTTGGCTTCCTTAATTAGGTTTTTAACAATGTTCCACAGCCGGTCGCGGGTTTGATCGTTCTTGACCAAGTAATCGTATGCCCCATGCTTTAAAAGGTCAACAGCGGTTTCAATGTCTTCTTGAGCCGAAACTACAACCACTTTTGCTTTTTGGTCTTTTTCTAAAATGGCCATAAGCGCATCTTTGCCCTCCATATCTGGCAACCTGTAATCAAGGGTAACCAAAGCTGGTTTAAATTGTATGGCTTCAATACACGAATTCGCTGTACTGAAACGCCTTACCTCCACATTTGGAAACAACTGTACCGCCGCCTCTAAAAACTCGCCATACCATGGATCGTCTTCTACGATAAAAATCCGAATCACTTCGTCCACCATGATAAATTGGGTTTTCGTGTATAAATGTAACCCTTAGAAATTAAATTCAAAAACTACTTTCGGCCCCCCCGCTAAAGGGGAGTTTAGTTTTAGGGCCCTTTTTTACCTTTACACTATGTTTCGTTTGCAATTACCTACCGACCCTCGTTGGGTGAACCTGGCCGCTCAAGATTTGGAAGAAATTTTAACCGACCACGCTTGGTGCGAGCAAAAGGCAGCTTCTTCTGCCATTTCTTTGATGGTTCAATTCTCCGAATTCCCTGAATTGGTGGAACAAATGAGCGCTCTGGTTAAAGAAGAAATGGAACACTTTCAACGGGTATTTTATTTGTTGAAGGACCGTGGATTCTCCTTGGGTCGAGAACGAAAAGATGCCTATGTGGGCTCTTTGCTGGATTTTCAGCGAAAAGGGCAATCGGTCCTGTACCGATTGCGCGATAAATTGTTAATGGCTGCATTGATTGAAGCCCGCAGTTGCGAACGATTTCGCTTGCTTTCTGAGCAACTTCCTGACCCTGACCTTAAGGCATTCTACCGGGAATTAATGGAAAGCGAAGCAGCTCATTACACCCTTTTTATTACCTTGGCCCGAGACCTTACAGGCCGAGGTGCCACCGATGAACGCTGGAAAGAATGGCTTGATTACGAAGCGGGAATTTTACTCCAGTTTTCTCAAGGCAAAGGCATTCACGGATAATTTTAATTTTTAATATTGTAGAATAGGTCCTTAGCGTTTTGCCCAAAACAGAACATTTGCCTACATTTAGATGCATTTCAATCCCTTTGAATAAAATTTCACCTTTATCCTATGATGCGTTCGGTCCTTTTAATGCTGCTTGGCTGTATTTTATCTTCCACCCTTTCTGCCCAAGGGGTTTTAATCTCTCCAGCAGGCGGGCAGCCCAATAACTCGGCCATCCTTGAATTGGCCGACACAACCCGGGGGTTTTTGCTGCCACGATTAAGTACCCTTCAACGAAACAGCATAGCAAACCCCGCCATAGGCCTGCAGGTGTACAATACCAGCACTCAGTGTCTTGAAATGTTTTTGAGCTCGGGATGGAAGAAGGTAAGTTGTGTTTGCCAAAACCTCCCAAACGCAAGCTTTACATTTAGTCCGGCAAGCCCTGGATTTGGACAAAATGTGGCTTTTTCTCCTGTTCAGGCTGGACTTCAATATCAATGGCAATTTACCTCGGGAAATCCTGCTTCGTCTGTTTCATCTAACCCTTCGGTTAGCTGGTCAGGAGCGGGCACCTATAAAGTTGTATTGCAGGTTACCGATGTGAATGGCTGCAGCAGCCTTGATAGCCAGAATGTGGTGGTTTCAAATTGCCCAACAGGAACCCAAACCTTTTCCGCCAACGGGAACTTGGCAAGCGGAAGCATTCAGTCTTTTACTGTTCCAGCTTGTGTCACCTCTATCACAGTTGAAACTTGGGGAGCTCAAGGCGGTAGTACGAATACAGCAAATGGAGGTTTAGGTGCTTATGCAAAAGGTACATTTTCGGTGGTAGGTGGAGAAGTTATTCGCATTTTAGTGGGCCAACAAGGGGAAGCCGGCTCCAGCGGTCATGGAAATTGCGGCGGAGGCGGTGGTGGTAGTTTTGTAACCAGGAACAACAACCAACCCATGTTGGTTGCTGGTGGAGGCGGAGGCGCAGGAACCGCAAACACAAGCGCCATACGGAACCCCGACCCTGGACAAACTGGCAACAATGGAACAGCTGGAAAAGGAAACGGTTTGGCCGGCGGAACAGCTGGCAATGCCGCCCCTTCGGTTTGTCCAAACTGCGGTTCTACCAACGGAGCCGGATTGCTTAGCAACAGCCAGGCCTATGGCGGCGGCTACGGGACCAGCGCCATTGCCTTTGTAAATGGAGGCAATGGATCAACCTCGGCAAACGGATTTGATGGTGGCTTTGGTGGGGGTGGAGCTGGAGCTTTTGGTGCCGGCGGTGGGGGAGGCTATTCGGGAGGTGGGTCGGGAAATTACACCAGTACTACCGACAACAGTGGGGGCGGCGGTGGAGGTTCTTTCAACGGAGGTTCAAACACAACCATGCAATCGGGAATCCAAAGTGGAAACGGACAGGTAATTATAGCTTGGTAATGGGTTCGACCATTTTCCCGAATGCCTTTTTAAGCAATAGGGGGGTGGTTAGGGTGGTTACAATTCCCATGATAACCAAAATTGAAAATACTTCTGTATTTATAAGGTTATTGCGGTAGGCAATATTGGCAATAACCAATTCCATAATGCCCCGTGCATTCAATCCAATCCCTAAGGTGAACGAGGTTTTTGTTGATAATCCTGCCATTCGGCCCCCCAAAAATCCACCTATTATTTTTGTTAAGTACGAAACAAGCAATATTCCCAACAACAGTCCAACATGCTTAATTGAGGTGAAATTAAATTCAAGTCCTATTCCTGAGAAAAAAATAGGAGCCAAAAAACCCATGGCCATATTGCTGCTGGTTTTTTCAATGGCATGCAAATTGTTTTTACCAATCAGCGATTCGCTAATAAGCATTGACCCAAAAAAGGCACCTACAATAAAATGAAGCCCCAAATTTTCGGTGAAGGTTGAAAACAATAAAATAAAAGCGAAAAACAAGGCAAACAAGGGTTCCTTCCCCTTTAAAAAAGCCATCAGTTTGTCCAAGGATTCTTGAATATAATTCCCCCTTTTTAATAGCTTTCGAATCAACAGGTAAGCGAAACTGAGTAGGACCAAAAAAACAATCAATTTTAAAAAGGAAACTCCACCGGCTTTAAGAATAGACATTACAGACATATCGGTATCTTTAATGTTGAGCAAAACCCCCAGAATTGAAAGGGCAAGAACATCGTCAAAAATGGCAATCGAAATGATTTTTTGACCTACCTCTGTATTAATTTTACCTAAATCCATTAGAATACGAATGCTCACCGGAAGCGCCGTTATGGCTACGCACAAGCCTATAAAAATGCTGGTCATGATATCTTGCTTAAAAACAACTCCAACCCCTATTCCTCCAAAAATGGGAATGAAAAAGGCCATGATTGAAATGACAATGTTCCGACCCCTCAACGATTTTAAGATATCGTCAATGTTGATTTCAAGTCCTGCAATAATGACCAACAAAAAAATTCCCAGTTCCGAAATTACTTTTATGTCTTCTGTCCTGTGAATTAAATTCAATATGCTGGGTCCCAAAATGATGCCTGCAATAATTTCTCCAATCATGGCAGGTTGCTTGAAGCGCTCAAAAACCTCTCCCAAAATTCTAGCTGTAACCAGTAAAATAAGCAGATTGGTAAAAAAAGGCAGGACTTGGTGTGAGCTTTCCATCATCTGCCCAAAATTAGTTAAATTTTAAAGAGCAGCAGGGCAAAGCCTGTTAAATAGGTCTTACTTTTGGGTACCTATTTTTAATGGGTATGAAGGATAAAAAGGGCCTAAGGGCCTTATTTAATTCAGGGTTTCTAAGTCCCTAAAAATATCGATAATAAAATCCAAACCTAGGTTCGCTTGCCCAGCCCAACTGTCTTTTTGAATAGCTCGAACCGAGGCTACCAACTCAGGAACCTGTTCAAAGGCATACATTTTGCCTGAACCAGGAACCTTTGTTTTCATCATTTGACCTCCAAAGAGCAAGGCCAAATAATTAAGATAAATATGAGCATTTGCATCTTCCTGGCTTAGCCTTTTCAAAAATGCCACATAGGTATCGGCGACCATAACCTGTTTTGGTTCAATTCCCAGTTCCTCTAAATCTGATTTTATGGCTTGGCTGCGCTCAAAACCTGGGTGGGGCAAAGTGAATTGAGATTCTATTGTATTGAAAATATCCCATTGGGTTTTTAAGTAATTCGCATATTCAGAAGCGCTTAATTCTCCCTTAAACATTCTTTGATTAAAGGGCATTTTCTCAGCTTTGGAATGCCGTACGGCAATGGCTTCTTTTAATGGTATCATAAAGTTGAAAGTTAAAATGTTGCTTTTAGGCCAACCTGAAAATTAAAAGGCATACCGGGCCTCCAGCCAGCGGGCCGAGCCGCTACCAAATACGTCGATTGCCCCATGTTCTGCGCCCGAATCTGCAGGGTAATTTCTCGGGTTAAAAGTAGGTGGGCTCCGGCATCAAATATGAGCGCAGGATCAATAAGCCCAGCCGATGCAATATTTCCCTGTCCGGGACGAATTCTGGCTGCATTGGCGTAACGGCCCTGAATGAAAATCCGAAAACGGGCATGTTCCAATCCAAAGTTTAGGTTAATTTGGTGTTCGGGTAGGTAGGGAAATAGGTCGCCCTGAGCAACGGTACCCCAATCGCTGTTACCACTCACGAAGGAGCTCAAAAACCTAGCCTGCATCCAGGTGTAATTTACAGAAAAGGGTAAGCCCCATCGTTTGCTTTTTCCAAGCAATAAGTCGGTTGAAAATCCGGCTTCAATGCCATAACATTCAGCCGCTCCGCCATTATACAAATCGCCAGTACCCCCACCGCCGCCAGCATTAAAATCTGAACCCAACAGATTTGAGAAATCGGTAAAAAATCCAGTTAAAAATCCATGCATAAACTGCCGGTCAAATCGACCTCCAATTTCATAGTTAATAGAGGCTTCGGGTCGGGTATTTGGATTTGAACCGGGAGGCGAAAATCCTTTATGTACCCCGGCAAAAGCCGACCAATGGTCGCTGATCTGGTATCCTACAGAGGCGCCTGGGATTAGAGCAAACTGGGTGTTGGCTTGGATATTTAAACTTATTCCCAATCTGCCGGTATCCAATTTTCCGTAATCAAGGGTCTCCATTTCTACATATTCAATGCGCAATCCGGGCCTGAAATTCAGTTTTTTCCAAGTCAAACCATATTGAGCATATCCCGATAATGCCAAGGCCCAATCAACGCGGTTGGCGTCTGTTCCTGGAATACCCGATTCGGTTTTGTACATTTTCCCCTTTCGCATTGCATACCAGTCTGACCATTGAAAACGGTCATGTTCATCGTAATGCAAGCGCAAACCCGTATTTAGGGATTGCTTAAGGTTTGAACCCCAATTCAAAATGGAGCGAAGTTGAATTCCCTGCGAAACATAGTTGCGGTTGTTTGCCTTGACCTCTAGAGCTTTGTCGTGCGAATCTTGTTCACCCTTTAAAACGGCAACGGCCAAGGCATTGGCCAGAGGATCGGATAAAGCCGCATTTAGACTAAGGTTTGTACCAAGGCTGTCGCGGTATTTATCGACCTTGTACCAGTTTCGCCAAAGCTCGGTTCTATACCCCGTAACGCTAATTTCCCCCTTTTTGTGCGTGTAAGAATACGTTAAAGTTCCTTGGCGCTGGGTTGAATTAATCTGGTCCATTTGGCTTCCGGCATACCTGCGTAGAGGGGTAGTTTCAGCATCTTCGCGTGTTAAGCCTAAATAGGTTTCATTCGCAACTTCATTTACTCCGGCTATTTTGGCAGTAAGGGCATGTTGCCGACCCTTCTTTTCGTTGGTGTTTATTCTGACCTTGGCCATCAAATCGTTCCGATTAAACCCGGTATTCCCAGAACCATCTAGTATTTTGAATCCGTTGTTGGCCAAATTGGCTGATTCAAACACATAGGCTAAATTCTTGTGCCGATTTCCAACCCAAGCCTGTCCTTGCCTGTGGCCAAAAGCTCCAGCCGAAATCAAAATACTGCCGCTGAATTCATCTGGAATGGGTGCCGAGATGAAATTTATAGCCCCGCCCGTGGTAAAAGGGCCATAAAGCAACTGCCCCGAACCTTTTAATACTTCAATCCCTTGCATTCGCATTGTATTCGGGAAAAAATAGGCCGCGGGAGCTGAATAGGGGGCAGGTGCCATTAATATGCCGTCTTCCATAATGGTAATTCTGCTTGACCTTTCAACCCCTGATCCTCTAAGACCAATGTTGGGTCGAAGGCCAAAACCGTCTTCCTCTTGAACGCTAATTCCTGGAATATTCCTTAACGCTCGGTTGGGGTCGGTTGGTGCCAGTTTTGCCAATTCAGTTTGCGATAGGTAAATTCCTGACCCCGGAACTTGATTTTCATGCGCTAACCGGTCGGCTAATATCATGGCCTCTTTTAACCGAGCCGAGCTGCTGTTCATGGTTAAATGTAGGGTAAGGGTATCTCCTAATTCCATTTTTCGGCTTTCCTTGGTTGGTAAATATCCAATGGCCGAGCAAATAAGACGAACATTACCGGCTTTGTTGTAATTCATTTCAAAAGCACCTAGGACATTGCTGGCTGTGATTTTTGAACTTCCTTCAATTTGAATATGGGCTCCCTGAATGGGAGTCTTTCCATTGGCCTCGGTTACGCTTCCTTTTATTACAAATCCTTGCGCATGAATTAAATTTGAAATTAAGCCGATGGCTAAGGCCAAAATTAACCCCGTTTTCTTTTCAACTTTCATTCGTCCTTTTTTACAAGTACAAAGAACTTATTTAGAATTGTTCTAAACAATCCCGTTTTTTGGGGATTTTTCTTCACCTATCCCCTGTTTGGGGGATTTTAGTTAAAACCTAGGGTAAACCCGGCCATAAAATTCCGGCCAGCCATGGGGTACACAAAGTTCTCGGTGTTTGTTGCCCCCCCCGAAAAGTAACTGAAGGAATATCCATTGGGTGCATATCTGGCATTCCAAAGGTTAAATAGGGTGCAATGCAGCCCCAAATCCAATCCGTTTTTGCATGAATGCGACCAATGTATACCCAAATCGCTGGTGTAAAAGGCTGGAATGCTGCGGGAGTTCAGCCCGCTGTTGTCTAGAAATTGCTGTCCAACCCCTTTGTGGTTCCATCGGATTTCCATTGATTTAAAAGGAATAAAAGTAAGGGTAGCGGCTGCGGTGAAATCAGGGGAAAAGGCAATAGGTGTGGTTCCTCGAACTAGGGCAATTTGGCCTCCGTTGTCGAAATCGTCCATGTATTCTATAAAATCAAGAATTCGGTTTTGGCTGTAGGTTAGGTTGCCGCTAAACCAAAGGTAGTTTTTGGGTTTCATCATCCATTCCCATTCCACTCCCAATCGGTAGCTTTTGGCGGCGTTCGTTCGGGTATAAGCTCCAACGTCGTTAATGGCACCGGTCAGAACCAATTGGTTGGTGTAATCCATCCAAAATCCCGTAATTCGGCTCCATGCTTTTTTACCGGAAATGCGGTAGGCCAATTCCAAATCCCGAAGCAGCTCATGTTTGGGCTTTTGGTTGGGTCCTGTTTCGTAATCTACGCGGTTGGGTTCTTTTTGTGCGATACCAAAAAAGGCAGATATTTCATGCATTTGGTTTGGATTCCAAGTGATGCCACCCCTTGGATTGAAAAAATGAAATGCATCTTGAATCTGCAAGTTTGGTAGAGCTTCAAAACCTTGGATGGAATAAAATACACCTCTGTATTGAAGGTCGGCGCTTAGGGTAATTTGCCTGTTTAATTGGAATGAGGTTCGAGCAAAGACATTGTAATCTGTTTTATCTGCAGGCCGGTCGTAATAGCGCAAATTGTATCCGTTTTCGGGAGCAAATTGCGCCCAATTAAGTGTGCCAAAATGATTTCCAATGTAATGATAAAGGCCGATTCCACCGGTGGTATTCCAATGTCTATTAGACCAAGAAAAAACCATGTTTCCTCCCAAAAAATGATTGTCAAGCCAACGCCTTCGAATTAGATCTGAGGTGTCGCGAACATCACCAAAGCTTGGAAGTCCATAATTGGGTAAGAAATCGTTTACTTTGAATTGTTCATAATAACCCCGCCCTCGGGTATAAAAGCCCGCAGCCCTAATATGGCTGTTTTCGTTAAAACGATGAGTGAAAAAGAGTTGATAATGGTCTTGTTGGTAATTATCGGTTTCGTTTTCGTAGGGAATGGATTTTTGCCCAAAGTCGGTGCCTGCCGAGTTGAAGGTAGGTAGGGAATCGGCAAGGTGTTGTGGTACACCGTACCAGGCCTGATAGGTAATTTCTTTTCCAGAGAATGAGTGGAAAGCAATGGAGGACTTTTTGCCATGGTACGCCGTTTTAAGGTAATAAGATCGAAGGTCGCTGCTGCCTCGGTCAACAAACCCATCGGATTGAATCTTAGAAAGCCTGAGTTCTGCCGAAAGCCCTGATTTTAAGCGACCGGTACCTGCTTCAATGGTATTGCGGAAGGAATTGAAGCTGCCGCCTGAAAATCGGTACCGCGCAAAAGGAAGGGCCGATTGTTCTAAGGTATTTAGGTGGATGGCTCCGCCGAAAGCCCCAGCTCCTTGGGTATTGGTGCCGGCTCCACGTTGAATTTCAATGCTCCCGGCCGAGGTAATCAAATCGGGGGTATTGACCCAAAAAACCCCTTGTGATTCTGGGTCATTGACTGGAATTCCATTGATGGTTACATTGATTCGGGTTTGGTCTGTTCCTCGTATTCTGATACCGGTATATCCTATTCCAGCGCCGGCATCGGAGTGGGTTACCACCGATGCCGTTTGGTCTAGGATTACCGGCAAATCTCGCCCCGAATTCAGCGGTTCTAAATCTGTTTTTTCTAATCGAGTACTCGCAATTGGAAGACCTTGCTGGGTTTCTACCAGCCGAATTACGTATTCAGGTTGAACAAAGGGTTGAGGAGAAAGGCTCCATTTTATGGGGCAGTCGTAGATGGTTTTCGGTGAAATTAAGGTATCGGTTTGAAAGCCCAAGTGGCGAACAATCCATGATTGGCCAGCTTGAAATGGAAGACTGATTTTTCCATTGGGGTCGGTAACACGAACCAAAAATCCGCTGGAAAAGGTAGCTCCCGCTAGGGGACGGTCGGTATTTGCAGATACCAGTTGCAGGTTCCATTGAGTAAATGCCTTGGAACCAAGAACCAAAAACAAGAAGCTGAAAAAAGAGGTTTTCATATCCATAGAGATTAACAAGCCTACCTCGGGATACGATGAAAACCGCTGCCGCTGCCTACGCCGGTATTATCCGGATCAGGTTCTGCTCAATGAGCATCGGGTATTATCTCAGCCGTTTTGGCACCCCGAGGTAAGGCAAAGGTAAAAAAGAAAGCGGAAGATGGGGGGAGGGGAATAAAAAGGGGGAAAAAAGACAGGGAAAGTAGATTGAAGAGGCCTGCGGGAGGGATTGAAGAGCATAGCCCGCAGGGACCAGCCGGCAAGCAGCCCCGGTCCAAAAGAGCGACCTTGGGAGCTCCTTTTGGGCCTGAGCTGCGCTGGCTGGGACCGAGGACTATGCCTGAAAGCCCGTACCCGCCCTAAAAAACCAAACCCATTAATTTGAACGGCTGGCCGTTGACATCGGACGGAAATGTTGGCGTGGGCGAAAAATGCCGCTGGGCCCGAGGGGGCGGTCGCTGGGCCACCAAAGGAAACCGGGAATGCGTGGCTGCGGTTCAGGAAGAATGGGAAAGAGTGTGCCGCTGGGGCTACCGAGGCAGGTCATGCTGCTTAATTTTTTTTCACTGAAATCCATGCGTATATTCTTGCATTTCAGTTCGTTGCGCCCTGTAAACCCATCTTTGTCGCTGGGATAGTAAATGGAACTTGCCTGCTCAAGGACCCACAAGCGACGCATGGAATTGTTTTCAAAAATGCCCTGCATTCGGAGGCCTGCAATTTGTTGAAAGAGGGTGTCGGCTTGCTGAATCAATCGAGCCTGGCCAATCAAGAAAAGGGAATCTTGACCGTTGCTTTGTTGGTGAAGTCGAATGGTGTCGGCGGTCATTTGGGTGGAATCTGTCCAAAGCACAGGGTCTCCGTGCATGGTCATGATGGAATCGGATTTTTGATACAGAAAAAAGGCAGAACGACCTTGTAGTTGTGGTTGGTAAAAAGCGACAGCACCAATCCCTTTTAATTCTTGAGCATTGCCTTTGTTTCCAAACAGGGTATCGGCAGTAAGGTAGAGGGTATCTTGATCGGGTTCAAAAAGGAGAAGTTGAGCGGAATCGGTGGTATAGAAGCGTTTAAGTTCCTCAAAGGTTTCAGCGAAATTTCCGAAAACCTGAATGTTTTCGAGGGTATCGATGAGTTTTACATGTCCTTTACCCCAACCGTAACCTGTTTTTTGTTCGTAGTACAACGTGTCGCCGTAGAGCCATTTTCCGTCGCTAAAAACAGAGGCATTTTTGCTGAACTGGGCTACTTCTTTTGATTGGTCGTACCAGCCGTACTCAAAGTAAATTACAGAATTGGTTCCATAAATATAGGTAGGACCATAGAAGGTGCTAAGGTCGCGCCTAGCGTCGTAACGCAGGGTATCTGATTTAACCAAGTAATCTTTGCTTTTGATGCTCACCCCGTTTCTGAAAGTAAAGTATTGGCCTGAGGCATCGTATTGGCCTTCTTCGCTTTCAATGGTTTCTTTACCGTTTTTGATTTTTGCTGCCTGGTTGTACAGCACTTGATTTTGATTTCGAAGGTAGGTGATTTGGGTTGTTTTTAGGCGCATTTGAGGGTCGGCCATATCTACTCGGCCAAGCAGAGTGGCTTTGGATTCGGGGCCATTGTAGTGTAGGGTATCGCCGAGGATTTGCAGCGTATCGCCTTGTTCTATTTTTATGTGCCCAAAGGCAGTAAGGCTTTGTTGTTCGCTCCATAGCCAGGCAGAATCGGCGTACAGAAAGGCGCCTCGGTGTTCGAATTTAACTCGACCAATTAACCGTTGCAGGGCTTTTCCGTCGCGCTGTTCACCCAGCAGCGCATCGGCATTTTTAATATCGATGGTTTTAAGCGTGTCGGATTGAGCGAACAGGGAACCTGAGCAGATGCAACAAAGCCCCAAAAAGAGGATTGGCCTCACAGGAAAAGGGTTTGTTGTCGACCTGGGCCAACGGAGACAAGGGAAATTGGGGTGGAGGTAAATTGCTCGATAAACCGGATGTAGCCTAAGAGTTGGGGCGGAATTTGGTTGGCCTTGGTCATGTTTGTCAAATCTGTATTCCAACCTGGAAGGGTATCGTATTGGGGGACCACCTGAGCCAGGTCCATGGGCAATTCGGATAAGCTGGAGTTGTTTTGAAGGTAGGAGGTGCAGAGTTGAAGGTCATCGAATCCGCTGAGCACATCGCTTTTCATCATCATAAGGTCGGTTACACCGTTAATCATAACGGCATAGTTTAAGGCTACCAGGTCGAGCCATCCGCAGCGGCGTGGTCGTCCGGTTGTGGAGCCAAATTCAGCCCCTTGCTCTCGGATTTTTTGGCCGGTTTCATCGAGCAATTCAGTAGGGAAGGGGCCTGAACCAACCCGGGTTGTATAGGCTTTAAAGATACCCATGACCTTATTGATTCGGCGGGGAGAAATGCCAAGTCCAGCGCAGGCTCCTGCAGCGGTTGTATTTGATGAGGTAACGAAAGGATAGGTTCCGAACTCCACATCGAGCAGGGTGCCTTGTGCGCCTTCGGCCAAGATGTTTTCACCTTGGGTTTGGATTTGGTTTAGGAAATATTCCGTGTTTTCGCATTTTAAAGAGCGAAGGTTATCGAGCGAGGAAAAGAAGTCGTTTTCTTCGATAGGGTCGATTTGGGCTGAGGGGTCTAAGGATCGAACAATATCTAGGTGTTTGAGTTTTAATCTTTGGTATTTTTGGTCAAAATCAGCCTGAAATACATCGCCTACCCTTAGGCCATTACGGCCGGTTTTATCCATATAAGTTGGGCCAATTCCACGCAGGGTGCTTCCGATTTTTTCTTTTCCTTTTGCTTTTTCAGATGCGGCATCAAGCAATCGGTGGCTGGGTAAAATTAGGTGAGCGCGCAGGCTAATTCGCAGGTTTCGTTCGGGTTGGTATCCGGCGGAGCGCAGGTTGGTAATTTCTTGTTCAAAACGAACCGGGTCAATAACGACTCCATTTCCTACCACATTTTGGCATTCTTCTCGAAAAATTCCCGAAGGAATGGTATGAAGGACGAACTTTTTTCCATCGAAATGGATGGTATGCCCGGCGTTTGGTCCGCCTTGAAATCGGGCAACAACGTTGTAGTTTTGACTCAGAACATCTACAATTTTGCCTTTTCCTTCATCGCCCCATTGCAGGCCTAATAAAATATCGGTATGTGACATAAGGTTAATCGTGTGGTAATTCCACCCAGGTTTTAGGGGTATCGATGGAAGCAAACAAGTCGCTTAACCGGGTTGAAAGGAAGAGGGAATTTAGGAGCTGGTTGGCTTGGGTAATCCATAGTTCTCCGCCTTTTTTTCGGGTTAAACTAAGGCATCGAATTAGGGTGTTTAGACCTTCGGAGTTGATGTAATCTAGGTTAATAACATCCAATAAGACATGGGCATTTTTTTCTTTGGCCAAGGCCAATTCAAGGTCGGCATACAATTTCATTCCGCTGTGTTTGTCGAGCAATCGGCCTTGAAGTTGGGCATGAATTTTTCCTGGTTTAACAACCTGAATATGGTGGCTAAATGAGGTAGATTTTAAATCAATCATATTAAGCCAGTTTCGGTTTATTGGGGCAGCCCGGGTTTGTACAATCTCCATGGAGAATAAAGGAATGGGACTTGATGGAATAACCAAGAAGGTCGCCAATGCTTTGATGAATGTGGTGCAGTCGTGGTTCGCAGAATTCGGTAACGTGTTGGCATTGATTGCAAATCAGGTGGTGGTGTTGGCTGTGTCCTACGGATTTTTCGTATTGAGCAATGCTGCTTCCGAATTGGTGTTTGCGAACCAAATTGCAATCGACCAAAAGGTCTAAGGTATTGTAAACGGTGGCACGACTAACCCGGTATTTTTTGGCCTTCATGCTTTCAAAGAGTTCCTCCACATCAAAATGTTGGGTTCTGCTGTAAATTTCATCGAGAATGGCAAAGCGTTCAGGTGTTTTTCGCAGTTGGTTTTTTTCGAGATGTTCAGAGAACAACTGCCGAACATTTTCAGGAGAAATTAGGGTGCTCATGTGTTTGAGGAATTTTCAGTGATTCGTTCAACCCTGAGGACGCCTTTGACCTCTTTGATTTTATTTAGCAGTTCGTCGAGGTGCCGGGTATGTTCCACGAAAAGAGTCATTCTTCCCTCAAAGATACCATCATTTGAATCGAAACTTAGGGATCGAATGTTCACCTTCATTTGGTTTGAAATCAACTTGGTTATGCGGTTAACCATACCGACCTCGTCAAACCCGGTGATGTAAATTCCAACTAGAAAAGCAGGGATTTGGCTGCCGGTCCATTTGGCTTTAATTACTCTATAGGCGTAATTTGAAAGCAAAGAAACAGCATTGGGGCAGTTGGTTTTATGGATTTTGATTCCTTCGTTAACGGTTACAAACCCAAACACTTCATCCCCTGGAATTGGATTGCAACAGGGAGCCAAATTGTAATCAACGGCGTCAAGGTTGTCGCCCAGGAGGAGTTGATTTTCTTCTTGTTTGATTTTTTGAAGAATTTCCTTTCCGCCGGCGGCGGTCCTTTTTTTGATTTCAGGATTTCTTGAAAACTTTTGACTTAGGTATTTGTACCAACTTCGGACTCCCTCGTTTTTGTAAAAATCGCGGATTTGCTGGGATCCAATTCCACCTTTTCCGATTTGGTAAAAAAGGTCAAGGGGTTCATCAAGGCCAAAATGCTGCAACATTTTTTGGGCATCGGCATCGGAATAATTGATTTTAAGTCGGCGTAATTTTCGTTTCAGAATTTCTTTGCCCTCCTCGGCCACTTTTCGTTTTTCTTCTTTAAGGGCCGATTTGATTCTGGTTTTTGCTTTGCCCGAGACGACGAAACCAAGCCAGTCTTCGTGTGGCCGTTGCCTTGAGGAGCTAATGATTTCAACTTGGTCGCCCGAGGCTAATTTATGTGAAAGTGGGAGGAGTTTGTTGTTTACCTTGGCTCCTAGGCAATGGTCTCCCAGTTCGCTGTGGATTTCGTAAGCGAAATCTAATGCTGTGCTTCCTGCGGGCAGAGTTCGAAGTTCACCCTTGGGCGTGAATAGGTAAATTTCGTCATTAAAGAGGTTTAGTTTAAAGGAGTCGAGCAATTCCAGGGCTTCCCCTTCCCTGAAATTATCGAGGAGTTCTCTTACTTTTAAGAGCCATTCATCTAGGCCGGTTTCCCCATTTTCACCTTTGTATTTCCAATGAGCGGCGTACCCTTTTTCGGCTACCTCGTCCATTCGTCGGCTTCTAATTTGAACCTCAACCCATTTTCCGGTGGGGCTCATGACCGTAGTGTGGAGCGATTCGTATCCATTGGCTCTAGGAAAGCTAATCCAATCTCGAAGCCGGTCGGGTTTGGGTTGGTAGATATCGGTGATAATGGAATAGGTGCGCCAAATCTCGGCCTTTTCTTTTTCGGGTACAACATCTAGGATGATGCGGATAGCAAAAATATCGTAGATTTCATCAAAAGGAACGCCCTTGTTTTTGATTTTATTCCAAATGGAATGGATGGATTTGGTTCGGCCTTTCACATCAAACCGAAGATTGTCGGCGCTCAAAGCCCTTCGAATAGGACCCACAAAACTGGTAATAAACCGATCGCGGACCTCCTTGCTTTTTTGTAGTTTTTGTTCGATTTCGTTGTAAACGTCTGGTTCTAGGTATCGTAAGGCAAGGTCTTCAAGTTCTGACTTGATGTTAAATAAACCTAGTCGGTGCGCCAATGGAGCATAGAGGTACATGGTTTCCGAGGCAATTTTTAGTTGCTTGTCGCGCCGCATGTGGTCTAGGGTTCGCATGTTGTGAAGGCGGTCGGCTATTTTGATTAGAATGACTCGAACGTCTTCAGAAAGGGTTAAGATTATTTTTTTAAAATTTTCAGCCTGAATGGATTCGGTAAAATCGAAAACACCTTCTATTTTAGTTAGGCCATCGATGATGTTGCGCACTTTTTTGCCAAACAGGCGCTCCATGTCATCTAAGGTCAGGTCGGTGTCTTCAACCGTATCGTGCAAAACAGATGCAATGATGGCGGTAGTACCCAGCCCAATTTCTTCGGCCACAATTCGAGCTACGGCAATAGGGTGAAAAATATAAGGTTCACCGCTTTTACGCCGCATATCTTTATGGGCATCTAAGGCAAGATTAAAGGCTTTTCGGATCTTTTTTTTATCGGCGGGATCGCTAATTTGTTTGGAAGCAGCACGCAGCAAGCCTCTATACCGCCGAAGAATTTCGGCGTTTTCTAACAGCAGGGCCTCCTCGGTCAAATTCATACCTTCAAAGATACCAATTCCAACCTTTTTTATTTGGTAATGCACCAAGTTTGGGCCTTGCTTTTTAAAATTAAATTTGATTGGCAATGGTTCGTGGTTGGTCTGAAATTTCTTGAGCTAAAAATGTAAGTATTACTTTTGATTTGGGTTAATCGATAAAAATTACAGACCATGATGATATTCAAAGAGTTTAAACAGTTCGCAATGAAAGGCAACGCCGTAGAATTGGCTGTAGCCGTAATTTTAGGTGGTGCTTTTGGGAAAATTGTTTCTTCATTGGTGGCCGATATAATTATGCCACCGTTAGGGATTGTGATTGGGGGTGTCAATTTTTCGCACTTGAAAATTGTCCTTAAAAAGGGCATTCCTCAGCATGTAGAACAAGGCAAAATCGTGCAGGAAGCTGTGGCCGAGGTTTCCTTAAATTATGGTGTTTTTCTACAAAATGTACTGGATTTTTTAATCATTGCTTTTGCCGTGTTTGTTGCTGTGAAGGCCATTAATACAATAAAGGCAAAAATTGCGGCCGAAGAAGAAGAGGCGAAAATCAACGAAAGCAGCGATGAGGTGAAATTGTTGACTGAGATTCGAGATGCGTTGAAGGGGAAAGATGCAAAGTCCTAAGAGCTAAAAGATGGATTCTATAATGGCTTTGAAAAAACCATGCAGATGTAATTAATCTGCTAATGAATACCTAAAATTAAAACGGTAGGCTGGCAATAAGATAAAATAAGGGTTAGAGCCAATAATTCAGGAACCTAAATCCGAATTTTAGATTGAATAAGGGTAAAGGCATCAAACCCCGTTAAGGCTACCTGATCTGCACGCTGCAAAAGAGGCTGGGCTCTTGGGTCTTGTGAAATTGTTTTGGCGTTGATTTTTATGTTTAAATGAGCTCCTTGAAGTCCCGCCCAAAGCATTAAATTACCAACTGCTACATCTGAGGCGCTAGATGCCATTCCCTGTTCTGCCATTTCAAGGCAAACATCAAACCCGCTTATGCATGTTTCCATTACTTTAAGAGGAATTTCCATGGCATACAGGGTGGCGTTTACTATGGCTTCTTTCCGCTGTAGGGTTTCTGCTTCTGTCGTTTTTGGAAGTTGAAAGGCCTGCATAATTTGGTTAAAACTATGGGTGTCTTCGTCAACCAAAAAGAGGAGTTGGTCTGCCAAGTTTTGTCCTTTCTCTGCCCAGCTAGAAAAATAGGGGCTTTTGTGGTCCCAGCCGCGTTTATGAGAACTTAGGTTGGCCACCATGGTAGCTAATGCACAGCCCATGGAAGCTGCAAGGGCCGAAATGGACCCGCCGCCAGGAGCGGGAGATTCCGAGGCGGTTTCCCAAACAAAATCTTGAACGGTTTTTAGGATTAGGCCAGGTGGATTTTCGGCAGCCATAACGTATTCTATGATTTTTTTATCGGCGTCAAAGGGTTTAAGTTCGTCAAGGCCTAAACTTTTAACCGCAATTCGGATAAGTTCCCGTTCGGGCAGGCCGGTTGACCGATTTTGAAGCCGCAAATAGTGTTTCCCTGCTTCCAACATAGATTGCAAAGGAATCAAGCCAACCAATTCAGATCCGGTAACGCGCATTCCACGTCGCTGAGCCGATTGGCAAACGGCATCGAAGGCTTGATGAACGCTGCAAATCGTGGTGTCGGTTAAGTTCATCGAAATTTGAGCGATTCCGTATTCTTCGATGAACCAGCCAATGGCTTTGACGCTTTTAAGCAAGCCTGGTTCCCAAATAGGTTCGCCTGCATGATCTTGAAGGGGTTCGCCACTTATGGGGTCGCCCTGCCTTTTTATTCTGCCCTTTTCGCGAACATCGTAGGCTACAGAATTAGCGCGGCGAACGGAAGTCGTGTTCAGGTTAACATTGTAAGCCACCAAGAAATTGCGAGCTCCAACAACGGTTGCCCCAGATTTGGGATTGAATTCTGCGGGGCCAAAATCGGGTATCCACTCGGGCCTAGCTAATTTCTCCTTTAGGCCCTCATATTCCCCAGCACGGATATCAGCCAGGTTTTTTCGTTCGGGTTTAAGGGCGGCAGATTCGTAGCAAAAAATGGGTATTTGTAATTCTTCTCCCACTCTTTTTGCTAATTGATGTGCAAACGCTACGGTTTCGGCCATGCTGATTCCGGCAATGGGAACAAGGGGGCAAACGTCTGTGGCTCCCATTCTAGGGTGTTCTCCGGTATGCTTACTCATATCAATGAGTTGGGCAGCTGTCTTAATGGCTTGAAATGCAGCCTCAATCACCGGTAAGGGTTCACCAACAAAAGTAAAAACGGTTCGATTTGTGGCTTTTCCTGGGTCAACATCCAGCAATTGGACTCCTTCCACGGTTTTAATGGCATCTGAAATAGCTTGCAGCACTTTAGGGTCTCTTCCTTCAGAAAAATTGGGAACGCATTCAATCAACTGGCGCATATGGTAAATTTTAGCAAAGATATGTGGGCTTTTGCTTTATTTTGACGCGTTCATGCAAGGCTTTTTTCAAAAAATACTACCGACCGAGCCTATTCACCTGAAAACACTTGGGGTGATGTTGGTTTCGGCCTGTTCATTATTGTGTTTGAACTACGCCCAGCATGATTCTATTTATGCTCAAATAGAGCCTATTTTGTCGGAAGGGTTGTTTACCTTAGATTCAGGCTTGAGGCGCTTGCTTTGGTGGGCTTTTTTGTGTTTTATCTGCTACTTTTTAATCCCCGTTTTATTTTTGTTTCTGGTAGGTGAAAGGGATTTGCGCCTTTACGGGCTTGAATCGAGGGGCATGGTATCAAAAGGAAAACCCTATTTGGTTTTGCTTTTGCCCATGATTCCGTTGGTGTTTCTATTTTCTTTTTTGCCTTCATTTCAAAGCACCTATCCGTTTTGGCGGGTAAATTCAGATACGGTGCTATGGCCTGGAGTGCTGGTTTGGGAGTTGGCCTATGCCCTGCAATTTTTTTCGTTGGAGTTTTTCTTCCGTGGTTTTTTGGTTCATGGGAGTCGGCCTTCTTTGGGTTGGTATTCGGTGCCAGCCATGATGTTGCCCTATTTGATGATTCATTTTTCAAAGCCCTTTCCCGAAGCGTTCGGCTCCTTAATTGCAGGCTGGGTATTGGGCATGCTGAGCTACCATTCGCGGTCTATTTGGTGGGGAGCTTTTGTGCATATTGCCGTAGCATGGACCATGGACTTACTCAGTTTGTGGCACCGCGGACTTTTAGGTTGAGGCCTAGATACAAGGGATTTTTTGGCTACCTTGCTGCACTATAAAAAAATGGAAATATGGCAACGGTTTTGGTCATTGACGATCAGCAAAGTGTTCGAAAAAGTTTTAGAGAGGTATTGGAATACGAATCGTTTACCGTTTTAGAGGCCGAAGACGGGCAAAAAGGCTTGGATATATTGGCTGCCAATTTGGTGGATGTAGTTCTTTGTGATATCAAGATGCCAAAAATGGACGGAATGGAGTTTTTGGATTTGGCTTTGGCAGGAGGGTTTGAAATGCCCATAATCATGATTTCGGGGCATGGAAACATAGAAACTGCGGTCGACTCAATTAAAAAGGGAGCCTATGATTTCATTCAAAAGCCCATTGATTTACCTCGTTTGTTGGTTACCTTAAGGAACGCCCTTGATAAAAAGACCCTGATAACCGAAACCAAGCAGCTGAAGAAAAAAGTATCGAAAAGCAAAGCGAAAGAAATTATTGGAGAATCGGAGGCCATTCGAAAAATTCGGGATTTAATTCAACGGGTAGCGCCCACAGATGCCAGGATTTTGGTTACCGGTAGCAACGGAACAGGAAAAGAGCTGGTGGCCCATTGGGTTCATGCTCTAAGCGCCCGTTCTGAGGGGCCAATGGTGGAAGTGAATTGTGCCGCCATTCCAAGTGAACTTATTGAATCTGAATTATTCGGACATGAAAAAGGGGCATTTACTTCGGCAGTGAAACAGCGCCAAGGCAAGTTTGAATTGGCCCATGGAGGGACTCTTTTTCTGGATGAAATTGGAGACATGAGTTTATCGGCCCAAGCCAAAGTATTAAGGGCGCTTCAAGAAAATAAAATTGCTCGGGTTGGGGGCGACAAAGAAATTAATGTGGATGTTCGAGTTGTGGCGGCAACCAACAAAGATTTAGGGGAAGAAATTAGAAAGGGTAACTTCAGAGAAGATTTGTTTCATCGCCTTAACGTAATTCCTATTCATGTTCCCGATTTAAATGAACGCCGAGATGACATTCCGTTGTTGGCCGAACATTTTTTGCAGTTGATTTTAGATGAGCAAAATATGGGGCCAAAAATCATTCGTGCCGATGCAATGAAGGCCTTGCAAGAATTAGACTGGACTGGCAATATCAGGGAACTAAGGAATGTGGTTGAAAGGTTGATTATTTTAAGCGATCAGGAAATAACAGCTCAAGATGTAGAGGTTTTTGCCAAACCCAATAAAAAATAGTTCTTTGCTGTTTAAGCCACTGATTTTCTTTGCTTGTTTTAAAGTACCTGTTGTTTTTAAGGTTTAGGAAATGATGAATCTCATGGTTTTCTGTTTGCCAATATCTGTACCTTTGTGGCAACCAACATTGCGACTATGCCGATATACCATAAACTAGGCGATATCCCCAAGAAACGCCATACTCAGTTTCGAAAGGCAGACGGAGGATTGTATTATGAACAGTTGTTTGGAACGGTTGGATTTGCTGGGATGTCAAGTTTGCTTTACCATCATCAACGCCCAACGCGCATTGCCGGCATCGATGCCCCAATTCCTTTTGCCCCCGAAGCGGTTGTTGAGAACAATATGACTCCGCGAAGGTTGTTGGGATTTCGAACAAAACCGGCACAAGATTATTTGAAAAGCAGGAACTACGTCTTGTTTAATTCAGACCTTAACATTGCGCTTTCGGCACCCACAGGTTTAAATTCCGATTATTTTTACAAAAATGCCGACGCGGATGAACTCGTCTTTGTGCATCAGGGTAGTGGCATACTTAAAACCATGTTGGGGCATATTGAATTTGAGGCTGGAGATTACCTGCTAATTCCGAGAGGCATCATTCATCGATTTGAATTCGCTGACTCGAACAACAGGTTGCTTATAACCGAATCGCATCACCCGATATATACGCCGAAACGCTACCGCAATCATTTTGGTCAGCTTTTGGAGCATTCACCCTTTTGCGAACGCGATATGAAATTGCCGAGCGTGCTAGAACATCATGATGAAAAGGGCGATTTTCTGGTTCAGGTTAAAAAACAAAACCTACTGCACCCGGTCCATTATCAAACGCATCCCTTTGATGTGGTGGGTTGGGATGGGTATAACTTCCCATACGGTTTTTCAATTCATAATTTTGAGCCCATAACAGGCAGGGTTCACCAGCCGCCGCCGGTGCATCAAACATTTGAAACCGACGCTTTTGTGGTTTGTTCGTTTTGTCCTAGGTTGTATGATTATCACCCATTGGCAATTCCCGCTCCATACAACCATAGCAACATTGATTCCGATGAGGTTCTGTATTATGTGGACGGCGATTTTATGAGCCGGAACGAGGTTGAGAAGGGTATGATTACCTTGCATCCAGCCGGTATTCCACATGGGCCTCAACCGGGTGCGGCCGAGCGCAGCCTTGGGCAAACAGAAACAAACGAATTGGCTGTTATGATTGATACTTTTAAGCCACTTAAACTAACCCAATCTGCACTTGACCTTGAAGACCCTAGGTACTGGGCATCTTGGCAGGAATAAATCAAATTTACCTCTAAAACAGATAAACCATGGAAACTCCATCGCTGAATAGAACCTATAAAAAAGTTGTTGAACAGGCTCAAGATTTTTTACCAATTTTAGGTACCGATTACATTGAAATGATTGTGGGAAATGCCAAACAATCAGCGCATTATTTTAAAACCGCCTTTGGTTTTCAGGATTTGGCTTTTTCTGGAATGGAAACGGGCCGCAAGGACCGAGTTTCTTATGTGCTTCAGCAAGGAAAAATTCGCCTGGTTATTACCGCGCCTCTCACCCCCGAGAGCGAATTGTGGGAACATGTTCGAACCCATGGAGATGGAGTAAAGGTGGTCGCGCTTTGGGTTGAAGATGCCACAAAGGCCTTTCAAGAAACAGTGAAAAGGGGCGCCAAACCCTATTTAGAGCCTTGCGTTGAATCAGATTCCTTTGGACGCGTCGTGAAATCGGGCATCCACACGTATGGGGAAACGGTTCATTTGTTTATTGAACGGCACGATTACCGTGGTGCATTTTTGCCAGGCTTTGTCTCACATAATTCAGGGTTTGCGCCTGCCGAAAGTGGTTTGCTTTATATTGACCATATGGTTGGCAACGTGGACTGGGGTCAAATGAATACCTGGTGTTCGTTTTATGCCGAGGTTATGGGGTTTGCTCAATTGATTTCTTTTGACGACAAAGACATTAGTACCGACTACACGGCTTTGATGTCGAAGGTAATGAGCAATGGTTCGGGGTACATTAAATTTCCTATCAACGAGCCTGCCAAGGGCAAAAAGAAATCGCAGATAGAGGAGTACATTGAATACTATAGGGGGCCAGGTGTTCAGCATATTGCCGTCGCAACCGGCGATATTGTTAAAACGGTTCAAGATTTAAGAGCCAGGGGTGTTCAATTTCTTGAAGTCCCTGATTCTTATTACGCTGATTTGATGCATCGGGTAGGCCAAATTGATGAAGAAATCGAAGTATTAAAATCCTTGCGCATACTGGTTGACCGCGACGATCAGGGCTATTTACTGCAATTGTTTACCAAGCCCATAGTTGACAGGCCTACCGTTTTTATAGAAATTATTCAACGCAAAGGTGCCACCAGTTTTGGAAAGGGGAATTTTAAAGCCTTGTTTGAAAGCATCGAAAGAGAACAGGAGCTTCGAGGCACCCTTTGATGGAATCGATTTCTGAAATTAAACCAAGCCGAAGTTCTACGCATTGACCCTAACCACCTACTTTAAATTCCATGCCCGATAGGAAGGAGAACCTAATTTTAATCGCTGAAAACCTAAAACGGGGTTTTGGTTCCCTTCAAGTGTTGAAAGGAGTAAATTTAGAGGTTAAGTCTGGCGAAGTGATTTCAATATCTGGAAGGTCCGGGGCAGGAAAAAGTACCTTGTTGCATATTTTAGGAACCTTAGACCGGGCAGATTCGGGTAGATTATGGATTGATGGGAAAGAAATCACCCAGTTGAACGATGGCCACATGAGTCGATTTCGCAATCAGAGGCTGGGATTTGTATTTCAATTCCATCATTTATTGCCTGAATTTACCGCTTTGGAGAACATAGGCATTCCTCTTATGATTGCTGGTAAATCTACGGCCGAGGTTGAATCAAGGGGGATGGAATTATTAAAGTTATTGGACCTAAAACACCGTGCACACCATAAACCCGATACATTGTCGGGTGGTGAACAGCAGCGCGTGGCCGTTGCTCGGGCTTTAGCGAATGCTCCTGCCGTTATTTTTGCAGATGAACCAAGTGGTAACCTTGATGCTCAAACCGCCGCCCAATTGCATTCTTTGTTTTTTGACCTTCGTGACAAATTGGGTCAAACATTTATTTTGGTAACTCATAATTCAGAGTTGGCAGAAATGGCAGACAGAAACCTGGTGATGGCCGATGGCCAAATTGTACCTTAAGAGTGGGCTAAGAGGCCTATGGATTTTCAGTTTCTTTTTTTTTAATCCCTAAGAGCCTTTTAACCATTCGCTTCTCAAACTCCCAGAAAAATCGAAATTGGCCCAAAAGGGCACCGTAGAATAAAAGGATGGCCTGGTAAAGAGGTAAGATTCCGATGAAGTATAGAATGTACCAGCCCAATTTCTCAGGACGTTCTAGCCCAATGAACGTCAGTAGCGGTTTTCGAATAAACATAATAGTAAATCCAGTGCAGGCAAAAACCAGCAACACAATCCAAACCTGGCCGATGCTTTTTAAATTCCATTTGGATTTTAAATGCTTAATAGGATTTGTCATACGTTAATCTATCCAATCGGCTATAAATAAATTCGTAGACCTGCTGCCACCGTTGTTCCGGTTTGAACTAAAAACCAGTTTTTTGCCATCAAAAGAAAACATAGGGAAGGCATCAAAAATAGGGTCGAAGGTTATCTGTTCTAATTCAGTTCCATCAAGGTTAACCATGTAAAGGTTGAATTGATACCCTCGTTTTGAAGCATGGTTTGAGCTAAAAAGGATTTTTTTGCCTGAGGGATGAAAGAAAGGGGCCCAATTTGCTTTTCCTAGCTTTGTAACTTGCCGAAGATCGGTTCCGTCTGCCTTACAGATGTAAATTTCCATATCGCTCGGCGCCACTAACCCTTGTTTAAATAATCCGGTATATTTTTCAATTTCTTCGGTCGATTTTGGCCTACTTGCCCTGAAAACAAGGTGTTTACCATCGGGCGAAAAAAAAGCGCCCCCGTCGTATCCCAAGCCTCGTGTTATTTGTTTTAAATTTTCCCCATTGATATCCATTGTCCAAAGTTCTAGGTCGCCGCTTCGATCTGAAGTGAATACGATTTTGTCTCCTTTTGGAGAAACGGTCGCTTCGGCATCATAACCTTCCCGGTCGGTAAGCCGCTTTGATGTGCCTGTTCTAAGGTTTTTAAGGTAAAGGTCAAAACTTGGGTAAATCGGCCAATAATAGGCACCCGAGGTTCGTTCGGGTTCTGCCGGGCAATCCATCGAGCTGGCATGGGTTGAGGCATAAATAACAACGCTGTCGCCCTTCAGAAAATAAGAACAGGTGGTTCGTCCTTCGCCCGAGGAAACCCGAATCGGGGGATCGCTAAGCATGGTTTTGCCGCTTACGGTCCAAACATAGATTTGGTCGCACGGGATTCCATTTTCTTTGTCTGTTCTTTGAAAAACAAGCTTGTCGTTTTTAAAACTCCAATATGCTTCGGCATTCTCGCCCCCAAAGGTCAACTGCCGAACATTTTTTAAATGCCTTTCTTGTGGAAAGCGAAGGCTGTCGGTGCTTTGGCCCATTAACTTAAAGGAAAGAATGAAAAACAAGGAGAGGAAATGCATTTTCATGCCTCAAAGATAGGTCAGTCCATTGGGCTTCATTCCGATGAAACGTTGAAATACCTACCAAAATACCTAACAATAGGTATGCAAAAACCCTTGTAATTGGGTTGCTCCAACTTATTGCAATCCGGGTTGGATGAGATGCAACTGGAATAAGCCGCGTGGAGATTCTTAACCAATCAAAATTCCTTTCCGACCAAGAATTGGGAGTTCACGTTCAAATCCCAATTCAACGGTTCCGGGCAAGACCATAAATTTTTTATCGTACACCTGCTCTTCGATGAAATAACTTATCCAATATTCGTTGGTAAGGCTAAATGCTTCGGCCGTAATAGGTTCAATTCTTTGATAACCCTGGGCGTCGATGCTGTCGTAAAAATGCCGAAGTGTGGAGGTTTTCACCTTTTCACCTTGCACATCTCCATAGCCTAGACTCACAACCATGGCATTTTTTAACTCTTGATTGTTTTCGTTTATAAGGTATGCGGTATATGGAGTTTCAGGAAAGTCGGGTTCAAAAACCAAAGCCAAAAAGACCCCGGAAACTTGAGGGTATGGGATGTCTGCTTTCATTCGAAATCAGGAAATTTAAAGGTTAGGGGCATTCTTCTTCCACTACCAAAAGCCCGGGGACTTACCCTAAGGACGGGTGCCATTTGAAAGCGTTTAAATTCAGACCGATGAACCAGATTTAGGCTTTGATGCACCAGCTCTTTTTCAAAGCCAAGTTCAATAATTTGGTTGGCTCCCAGCCCCTCAACGATGCCTTTTTTCAGAATGGCGTCCAGAACTTCATAATCTGGCAGGCTATCGCTGTCTTTTTGGTTTGGCCTTAGTTCAGCCGAGGGCGCTTTTGTCAAAATGGATTCAGGAATTCGAATTTCGTTTCTGTTTATCCAGTGGGATAGGGCATATACTTCGGTTTTCCAAAGGTCACCCAACACACTCAAGGCTCCGCACATATCTCCATAAAGGGTTCCATAACCAACGGCAGCCTCACTTTTATTGGTGGTGTTAAGCAGTATCCAATTGTGGCGGTTGCTCAAAGCCATGAGCAAAACACCCCTTATTCTGCTTTGAATGTTCTCTTCTGTAAGGTCAGCGGGCCTTCCCAGCAAATGCTGCCCAAGGCTGATTTCAACCGAGTCGACCGATTTTTGAATGGGCAGGGTTTCAAGCTGAATTCCTAGGTTTTTTCCTAGTTCCTCGGCATCGCTGATGGAATGGGATGAGGAATATTTTGAGGGAAGTAAAATACCATGTACCCTTTTAGGGCCTAGGGCGTCAGCAGCGAGGCAGGCAACCAAGGCAGAGTCGATACCCCCACTCAGGCCTAAAACCGCATCTTTGAACCCATTTTTTTGAAAGAAATCTGAAATTCCAAGGCAAAGGGATTGGTATAAAACCTCCATTTCATTGTATCGGTTTTCCAATGGGGGTTCCGATACGGCATTGCTGTTCCATATTCTAAGCTCTTCTTTGCAGGCCTGCAACTGTAGAACAACCTGTCCAAGTCCATTCATAACAAAGGATTGCCCATCAAAAAGCAGACTTGTATGGGCACCAACCTGATTCACGTATACGAAAGGCTTTCCGAAGCGAACCGCATGAAAGCGAGCCATTTCTTCCCGCTTTTTATGTTGACCTTGGTGGTAGGGCGAGGCGGTAATGTTCAGAATCAAATCAAATCCTACCTCTCGCATTTCGCCCAAAACATCCCTGTGGTACCTTGGTTTTTCGGGTTCAATGTTCCAGGTATCCTCGCAAATGACCACAGCCAACGATGAGCCTTTCCAAAAAATAGGTTGTCGTTTAGGGCCAGATTCAAAATGCCTATCCTCATCAAAAACATCGTAGTTGGGCAAAAGGCTTTTATGGATAAGGTTCATTATTTTTCCCTCGGCCAGAAACCAAACGGAGTTAAACCAAGGTTTTCCAGGCCCTTCGTTTAGGCTGGGGGCTCCCACCAAAACCGCAAAATCATCATCGGTTTCTAAGGCAAGCTCAATCATTGCCCATTGAATTTCATTGAACATTCCGGTGTAGTTCAGCAAATCTTCGGGAGGGTAGCCCGTTAAACTAAGTTCAGGAAATACAAGCAAATCAACCTTCTCGGCTTTGGATTGCCTTAAAATTCCTAGCATTTTTTGGCAATTTCCTGAAATATTCCCTATTAAGGGATTAAATTGAGCTAGTCCAATTTTCATAGGGCAAAGATAGGGGCTAGGTTGGTAGAATAAGGGGCAGATTTTAAAATTGCATAGAACCCTTTCTCGTTTAATTTTGACATGCCATGCCGAACCAGCAAAATTTGATTTTGATTTGAACCAGATGCCGGTGTTAAAAAAGGGTTTCAGCTTATGGAAGACAAAAGGAGTTGACAAATAAAATTCATTTAACTTTCCCCCTTAATTTTTTGGTTTATCGAAAATGTTCGTAATATTGCGGCTCGTTCCTGACTTTTTCCCGCCTTTCGTGCGTGATCAGCTTTGCTGATGGCTTTGGTTTATGGGGATTTCGGGCTCACTTCAAAATTAAGTATGAATCAAATTGAGGACCTAAAGCGTAGGCTGTTGCCTGACCTGAAAGAAATTGCACGGGTTTTAGAAATCCAACGGTATCAGTATATGCGTAAAGACGAGCTGATTGATGCCATAATGGCCATCAAGAAGGAAAGTGAAGCGGAAGCCAAAATAACTTCGGGTTCGCCCAAAGAAGAAACGGGGGCTGCAATCCATTCGGACAGCGGCACTGAGGCGGGCGAAGCCCCCAAAAGAAAGCGTTTAAGATTAGCCAGTGAACTTCCTGCCAATCCTGATTTGTTTGACCAAAACAGCCAGCAAGCCAGGGAAATTGAAAAGAATCCGCTTCCAACTGAGGCACCCGAGGTTCGTGCCGATTCAAATTCAGAACGGTTTAGTACAGGAGCCCGTGGATTTCGGCATCCAGGACGTGAGCGAGAAGGGGGACCTAGGCCCATGGATTTGCCTCGGAATCCCGCTCATCCTCAGCCTTCAGAAAACAGACCACCCCGGGAATTTGCACCCAGGGAACCTATGCCAGCCAAAAGGTACGATGTGTACACATTTGAAACCTTTGTAGATGTTGAAGGGGTTTTAGATATTATGCCTGAAGGTTTTGGTTTTTTAAGGAGCAGCGATTACAATTATTTGGCTTCGCCCGATGATGTTTATGTATCTCAATCGCAAATCAAATTGTTTGGTTTGAGAACGGGTGATACAGTTAACGGGACGATTCGCCCACCCAAGGAAGGGGAGAAGTTTTACCCTTTGATAAAGGTCAAAGAAATTAATGGCCAAGATCCTGCCGTGGTTCGCGACAGGGTTCCCTTTGATTTTTTGACTCCACTTTTTCCGTTTGAGAAAATCCAGGTTTCCAAGCAAGGAAGCAAAACCAACAGCATGTCTACCCGGATACTAGATATGTTTAGTCCTATTGGCAAAGGGCAACGCGGCCTGATTGTAGCCCAGCCAAAAACCGGCAAAACCGTTTTACTTAAAGAGGTGGCCAATGCCATCGCCGAAAATCACCCCGAAATTTACCTTATCATCTTGTTGATTGATGAGCGCCCGGAAGAGGTAACCGATATGGCTCGAAGCGTAAAGGCAGAGGTGATTGCCAGTACTTTCGATGAGCCGGCCGAAAGACATGTTAAAATTGCAACCCTGGTTTTAGAAAAGGCCAAGAGAATGGTAGAATGTGGGCACGATGTGGTTATTCTATTGGATTCCATTACCCGACTTGCCCGCGCTCACAATACCTGTGCACCGGCCTCAGGAAAAGTTCTTTCAGGCGGCGTTGATTCCAATGCCCTTCAAAAACCTAAACGGTTTTTTGGGGCTGCCAGGAAAATTGAAAACGGAGGTTCATTAACGATTCTTGCCACTGCCTTGATTGATACGGGGTCTAAAATGGATGAGGTGATTTTTGAAGAATTTAAAGGTACTGGCAACATGGAATTGCAGTTGGATCGAAAACTTGCCAACAAACGCATTTATCCGGCCATCGATATCAATGGTTCCAGCACGCGACGCGATGATTTGCTGGTAAGCAAAGAAATGCTGAATCGCCTGTATGTACTTAGGAATCATTTGAGCGACATGAACACCATAGAAGCCATGGAATTCTTAACCGACAGGCTTAAATTTACCCAAACCAACGAAGAGTTTTTAATAAGCATGAACGGGTAAGGCCATGAGACCCCTCTACGGCGCTCTAATTTTGAATTTGGCCTACCTTGGATTTAGGTGGATGTCTATGTTCTTTAATTGGTTTGGGCCGGGAGACTTTTTGTGGAAAATGCCTGTTTTCCCCCTTTTAATTGTGTTGCCTGTGCTTCAATTTTTTGTTGTACAGCATTTTATGCGCCGACTTGAAATGGGAGAACTTAATCAGACATCGTTTTTTTCAGCCTACAAGGAGGCTGCTAAAATGGGATTGATTTCTGCCGTTTTTGTTTCTGCCTCCATTTGGTTGTATTATTCGTTCCTTGATAAAACCTATCTGCCAACCTCCATCGCCTATGCCATTAATGAGGCCGCTTCAGGTGGTTTAGCCCCTGATCAGTTAAAGGGGTACAGCCAAACCATTTCCACGTTTAATCAACCCAATCTTCGGTCTGTTTTTACCCTGTCGGGTTTGACCGTTTTTGGAATGCTAAGCGCTTGGCCAGCGGCTTTTTTTGCCGTAAAACTGCGGGCTTAATCCGGCGATCCTCAAAAATCGAAACCCGACCGCCTTCGCGATTTTGTGCATGTTAAACGAAATCATTACATTTGCAACCATTTTTTAATTCCAATGAGAGCCCGTTCTGAGTACATCGTTGAATTTTCAGGATTAAAAAATGGCTCTCATTTCTATGAATGGAGATTGGGAGACGCGTTCTTTGATGGTTTTAACCGCGATGGATTTCAAAATTCCCATTTGCTTGTAAAGGCAAAAATGGACAAAGATGAAACCATGTTGGTCTTTCATCTGAACTTAGATGGTACGCTTCAGTTTGACTGCGACCGTTGTTTGACCCCGTTTAACTTTAGGTTGCAGGGAACAAAAGCATTGGTTTTTAAATTGAATGGCACCGAAAGTCAAGAAGAAGACGAAGATTTGTTTGTGCTCGAGGCCTCCGAATTTCAATTGGACTTGGCCCCACATTTGAATGACTTGGTTCAGGTGTTGCTTCCTATGAAGCGCCTGTGTCAAATGAATGAAGGGCAGCCTAAAGAATGCGACAAAGAAATGCTTGACCAACTTAAAACCTATTCTGCTTCTCAGGATGAGTCCCCAACAATGGATCCTCGCTGGGAAGCTTTAAGGCAGCTAAAATCTGACGATAATTGATTACTTTTGTGAATTATGGCACATCCTAAACGAAAAATTTCCAAAACCCGTAGGGACAAAAGAAGAACCCACAATAAGGCTTCTGAACCTACGTTGTCAACCTGTTCAACCACAGGGACGGTACACCGCCGTCATCGCGCCTATTTGGTAGATGGCAACTTGTTTTACAAAGGCAAATTGGTGGTAGAATCCTCCAAATCAGAATAAGTCTTTAGCCGGCCAAGCCAGGTTGATGTTACGCATTGGTTTAGATGTTATGGGGGGCGATTTTGCTCCTGATTCTGTGCTGAAAGGTGCCCTGATGGCGCATGCCGAATGGTCTCATTCTTTCAGGCTTGTTCTTTTTGGCCAATCGTCAATTATTGAACCTTTCTTAACTGCCAATTCTGATTTTGCATCCCATTGCGATGTTGTTTATACAGAACAGGTGATTGATATGGCCGCAAGCCCTGTTCGCGCCTTGGTTGAAAAACCCGAATCAAGTATTGTTGTAGGGCTTGAAGCCTTGAATGAAGGGAAAATTGATGGTTTTGCCTCGGCTGGAAATACAGGGGCCATGTTGGCGGGTTCTGTATTGAAATTGGGCAGCAGCCGAGAAGACATTCGTCCGTGTTTGTTGGGATGTTTGCCCCGACCTGAAGGTTCCGATGGTATTTTGTTGGATGTTGGTGCCATTGCCGACACCAAACCAGAAACCCTACGCGATTTA
This sequence comes from Bacteroidota bacterium, assembly GCA_016866335.1. Classification (GTDB taxonomy): domain Bacteria; phylum Bacteroidota; class Bacteroidia; order CAIKAF01; family CAIKAF01; genus CAIKAF01. Next base: position 91,181 of record VGMT01000007.1, read on the forward strand.
GCTCTGCTGGGACATGTGTATGCTCAAACTGTTATGGGCATCGAAAACCCCAAAATAGGTCTTTTATCGATTGGAGAAGAACCAGAAAAAGGAAATGCCGTTACCGTAGCAGGCCATAAATTGTTGGCCGAAATGCCAAACATTCATTTTGTGGGTAATGTCGAAGGCCGTGATATTTTCACGGATAAGGCCGATGTGGTTGTAACAGGTGGATTCACAGGGAATGTCGTTGTTAAACTTAGCGAAAAATTCTTCGAAATCGCCCAAGACCTTCATTGCGCTGAACTCCCTTTCTTTAAACGGTTGAATTACGAAACCTATGGCGGATCACCCATTTTGGGTGTCAATAAGCCCGTTGTGGTAGGCCACGGAATTTCAAGTCCACTGGCCATTCAAAACATGATTTATTTAACTTACGACATCGCCCGCACAGGGTTGTGCGAACGAATTTTTGCCGCTCTAAAAGATGAGTAAATTAAGCGCAGCGATTACAGGAGTTTTTGGATACGTCCCCCCTTACGTGCTTACCAACAAAGAGCTGGAAAGCATGGTCGATACCAACGAAGAGTGGATTGTTAGCAGAACAGGCATCAAGGAGCGCAGAATTTTAAAGGGTGAAAATCTGGGGACTTCGTTTATGGGAATTGAAGCCGTTAAAGGGCTTTTAGAAAAAACGGGAACCCGCCCCGAAGAAATCGACATATTGATTTGCGCTACGGTGACTCCAGATATGCCATTTCCTGCCACCGCCAACATTATAGCCAGTGAAATAGGAGCCAAAAATGCCTTTGGTTACGATATTAATGCCGCCTGTTCAGGGTTTTTGTATGGCTTGGTTACCGGCGCTAAATTCATTGAATCGGGCTCTCATAAAAAGGTGATTGTTGTAGGGGGCGATAAAATGTCGAGCATTATTGACTATACCGATCGAACCACCTGCATTATTTTTGGCGATGGGGCAGGAGCCGTATTATTGGAACCCAATGAAGAGGGTTTTGGGGTGGTTGACAGCATTTTGCTTTCAGACGGGGCCGGTGCCGAATACCTTCACCAAAAGGCCGGTGGAAGCCGCCGCCCGGCAAGCCATGAAACCGTAGATGCGCGGCAGCATTTTGTGTATCAAGAAGGGCAATCGGTGTATAAATTTGCGGTTACCAACATGGCCGATGTTTCAGCCCGAATTATGGAACAAAACGGCTTGCAGCCTCAAGATATTGCCTGGTTGGTACCCCATCAAGCCAATAAGCGCATTATTGATGCCACGGCCAATCGAATGGGAATAGGTCCCGAAAAGGTTATGCTTAACATCGAAAAATACGGCAATACCACCGCAGGAACTTTGCCTTTGTGCTTGTGGGATTATGAAAATCAATTGAATTCGGGCGACTTGTTGGTTCTTTCTGCCTTTGGCGGCGGATTTACCTGGGGTGCTGTGCTGGTTAAGTGGGGAAGCCCCTCAAAAAAATAAACCCTTTTCCTCTTTTTTTGTTCCTTTGAGAACGAAACTTTTAAACCAATTGCCATGATGCGTTCTATCGCCCTTTCTTTGTTGTTTGTTGCCTCTTTGGTGGTCCTGCCCTTGCAAGGTCAAATTGAAATGCCTCAGCCTAGCCCTTTGGCCACCTTGAACCAAAAAATTGGATTGATGGACGCCACCGTTACCTATTCTAGACCCAGCGCCCGTGGCCGTAAAGTATTTGGAGATTTGGTGCCTTATGGAAAAATCTGGAGAACCGGTGCCAACAAAGCCTCTACCATTGAATTTACCGATTCCGTTATAATTTCAGGGGTATCGGTAAAAAAAGGCAGATATGCCATTTTTACCATTCCTGGCTCCGATGATTGGACCATTTTGCTCAACAGCGATTGGAATCAATCGGGTGCCTCAAAGTACGATCCCGCAAAAGATGTGGTTAACCTAAAGGTAAAGCCCAGCATCATTCCTTTTTCTGAAACATTTACCATTGATTTTAACCATTTAACCACCAATTCTGCTCAAGTTGAAATTTTCTGGGAAACCAGTAAGGTTGCTTTTGGGGTTGAAACCAGCGTGGACGAAGCCGTGATGCGCAACATTAAAAACGCCTTGAATATTTCGGCAGGTTCCTATTTTCAAGCCGCCCGTTACTATTTCGACACCGACAGAGAGCTACCCACAGCTTTGGAATGGATAAACAAAAGCATCGCTATGGAAGAGCGCTATTGGGTAGTTCGGCAAAAGGCTCTGATTGAGGCTAAGATGGGCGACTACAAGGCCGCATTAAAAACAGCCAAGCGCGCCCTCGATTTAGCTAAAGAGGCAGGAAGCGACGACTATGTTCGCCTCAATGAAGCTTCCATTCAAGAGTGGTCCAAAAAATAACAACATAATCGGCCTTATTCGGCCCGCGGCCGGGATGGAGCCGGCAGGAGCCGAGGGCCGGTTTTTAAGCAGCAATGGCGTTTGGGGGCGACCTTGGGAGCCACCCAAACGCCTTTGATGCTAAAACCGGACAAGGCGACTACAGGTAACAGCCCGAAATGCCGCCCAACAAACATCCCTTTTGAACCTATTGGTAATATATTGCGCCCTTTCGGCAACCGATTTAATGGGCATATGCAAAATTTCTTTCATCTTTGCCTAACGAAAATTTAAAACCTATGTCATCAAGTTTAGGAATTCCGTCGGTTGATTTGCACCAATTTACCCAAGGAAATGCAGAAGAACGCGCTGCTTTTGTAGCTGCTTTGGGCGCTGCATTCTCGCAAGTAGGCTTCGTTGCCGTTAAAAATCATGGCTTAACCCAGGCCCAAACCGACGATTTGTACCGTGAAGTAAAATCCTTTTTTGACCTTCCTTTGGAAACCAAATTGGGCTATGAAATTCCTGAATTGGCGGGCCAAAGGGGATACACTTCATTCGGCCGGGAACATGCCAAAGGCATGGCCGAAGCCGATTTGAAAGAATTTTGGCATTTTGGACAAGACAAAATTGGGGGCGATTTTATTGCTTCTAAATATCCAGTAAACATGTATGTGAATGAGCTGCCTGAATTCAATCGGGTGGGAATGGAAACCTTCCATTTGTTGGAAGATGCGGGGCGCAATTTACTGAAAGCCATAGCTTTATACCTTAATTTGGAAGAAAATTACTTTGATTCCAGAATTCATTTGGGCAACAGCGTACTTCGGCCCATTCATTATGGACCCATTTTGACCGAGCCAAAAGGTGCTGTGCGTGCTGGCGCACACGAAGACATCAATTTGATTACCTTGTTGATGGGTGCATCGGCCGACGGTTTGCAAATTTTAAACAAGGCCAATGAATGGGTATCGGTAACGGCCTTGCCCGACCAAGTGGTTGTAAACGTGGGCGATATGCTTCAGCGATTGACCAACAATGTACTTAAGTCAACCACCCACCGGGTTATTAACCCACCAAAAGAATTCTGGAACACCAGCCGGTATTCCATACCATTCTTCCTTCACCCACGCAGCGATATGCGCTTAGATTGCCTTCCTTCTTGCGTTTCGGCCGATAATCCTATGCATTATGAGCCCATTTCGGCCGGTGATTACCTTGATCAGCGTTTGGAAGAAATTGGATTGAAAAAATAACTTCGGCTTAAAAATATTGGATTACCTTTGAGGACTTAATCGTTCGGTATGAAGTATTTTTTAGCCCTGTTCATGGGGTTTACGTTCGCCGGTATTCAGGCCCAAACCCAATCGGAAACCACTGTTCACACGTGCTTTAGTCAATGGTCAACAGCGTTTAATGCTAGGGGGTCTGAGGATGTTTCCGATGGCTGGCACGAAGGTGTAATTGTTTCTATTCGCTATTCAACGGGTAAAAACGATTGCCTGATGGGTAAGGTCCAGGTTAAAGATGGTAAAATTGAAACCATTTATTTAAAGTATGTTGACAATAAGAACGAGCAGTACAGGCCTGAAGCTAAAAAGAACATCAACGACAACGCTTTAAAAATTTCCCCAGGTTCGGGAATAAGTTCCACCCTTCGGTTGAACGACGATACCCTGGTAAACATTATTTTTAAGGACAAACTTAAGCCTAAAAAGAAGTCGTACCAACAGGCTCCTTTACCGGATTTAGATGACCTTTAAGGGTTGGTTTTTTCTTTTGTGTCTTGTTCTGCTTGCCTCTTGCAAAGCCGGAAAAGGTTGCGATTGCCCAAGTTGGGGGAGCCTTTACAACACTGAAAGGGGGCTTGCATTGAATTTGCAATACCTATCGCCTTCAAAAGCGGTTTATCCCTATGTTGAACCCAAGCTTTTGGCAGGGCATAATTGAGTTGCAGATTCTGTTTTATCGGCATCCGAGCTTGGTGTTCGGTTCAGATTTGAAAGCCTGTTTTGACATTTATTGGGCAGACAAAAGCTCCTTTTTCCTGACTTCCGCGTTTTTTCAGAAGTCCTTCGGTAACCCTTGATTTTACTGTAAATATTTTGAGGCTTGGGTGTTAATTTTGATAAACTACTTTTGTTCTGTGTTTGTAAGGAGGCTAAAAATGCGGAATGGCAAGACCTATGTTCAGGTAGTAGATAAAATTAGTGGTAATAATATAGTTGTAAAAAGTTTCGGGTCCTTAAGAACAAATCCGCTAGATTGGCGCTAGGAAGGTAAGCCGCAGATAACTTAGCCACGAATGCACGAATGGGATGTTTGGGGGCGAGATTGGCGTGGTATTCATAATCGGTGGTTATTGGAAATGCGTAATTAGGGTAGCCACGAATGCACGAATGTGGTGTTTTTGAGGCTACCCACACAGCCACAACCATTCGTGCATTCGTGGCTAAAAACCTAGCCGCAAAAAGCGTAGCCCCGTATATTCCTGCATGGGTGGCCAAAGCCACAGCCACAACCATTCATGCATTCGTGGCTAAAAACCTAGCCGAAAACAGCATAGCCCCATATATTCCTGCATGAGTGGCCAAAGCCACAGCCACAACCATTCGTGCATTCGTGGCTAAAAACCTAGCCGCAAACAGCATAGCCCCATATATTCCTGCATGAGTGGCCAAAGCCAAAGCCACAACCATACGTGCATTCGTGGCTAAAAACCTAGCCGCAAACAGCATAGCCCCATATATTCCTGCATGAGTGGCCAAAGCCACAGCCACAACCATTCGTGCATTCGTGGCTAAAAACCTAGCCGCGGATAGCGACTGACTTCCGCGTTTTTTCATAAGCCCTTCTGCAACCCATGATTTTCCTAAGAAAAAATTTTGGCCTTGGTGTTAAAATGCGGAAGTCAGGCGGTTCAGATTTGAAAGCCTGTTTTGACATTTATTGGGCAGACAAAAGCTCCTTTTTTAGCTCTTGCAATGCGGAGTACATTTTGTCTTTGTTGTCTGAAAAGGTTCGTCCGCCTTTTTTGTTTCCTGAAAAATGCAGTCCTTCCAAGCTATGTATGGTTCTCCAGCCCATGTAGCTCAAAAGCCAATCGGTTTTGTCTAGCTTCAATTTGATTTTTCCATTTTCATCGATGTCTCCAAGGTAGCTTTTGGGTAACATGGCTTTTAAGCCCCTGCTTAAACGCTCTGTTTTTAATCGAATGTTACCCCAATGGTCGATTTTCCCGCTTAATTCAGCGGGGTAAACACTGGGTTCCATGAATGCGCCCGATCCCCTGATTTCAATCGTTTTTACTTGGCTTCGCCCGGAAGAGGCAACCCGGCCAAAAAAATGGTTGGCGTATTCGCCCGATAAGGCGAATCGGCTTGGTTTAACCCTGAATTTGATTTTTTTTTCGACAAGCAACTGCAGATTTTCTTCGGCTATTGCTTTGTAAGGTTTGTGGTTTTTGCGCAAAAAAAGGTCTAAATTTTCAAATTGTTCTTGCTCGCGCCCCAAAAAATCGCGTTTCTTTCGTCGAATTTTAAAAAATCCAACCAGGGCAAAATCATTTTCAATGGCCTCAATTTCAGCTTCAAGCCGCTTTAATTCTTGCTCATTGGCCTTCAAATTTGCCCATTGTCCATCGCTTTTCAATTCAGAGATAGGTAGGCCCAGCAATTTTTTCTTCTCAGACATAGTTCATTAGCTTAGGTCAAAGGTACAAAATACTGGGCGAAGGTGTTTTTGGGGCGGCCACGGGCTTTCCGTGCTACTCCTCGGTTTGGTGGGGGCTGCTGTCCGCAAAAAAGGAGCTCCCAAGGTCGCTCTTTTTTGCTGGGCATCAGCAAGCCCACCAAACCTGTGGGGTAGCCGCGTCAATCCCTGCCGCAGAGCCCCACAAGCAAAAGCTTGGCTTAGGTAAATTAAACCTGATAATAATCGCGGTACCAACGAATAAAGCGTTCCACCCCCACCTGGATTGATGTGTTTGGTCTGTATCCGTATTCATTGGCCAGTTCCGTTACATCGGCATACGAAACCAGTACATCGCCAGGTTGCAGGGGCATTAGGTTTAGTTCCGCTTTTTTGCCCAATTGTTTTTCAATTTCCCTTATAAAATCCATTAATTCTACCGGTTTGCTATGGCCTATGTTTAAAATCCGGTAGGGTGCCGAAGAAACATCGGGCTTAGGGCGCAGTGGATTAAACTCGGCCGATGGCTGTGCGGGTTTTAGCAAAACACTCACGATACCTTGAACAATATCGTCGATGTAGGTGAAATCGCGGCGCATTTTTCCATGGTTGTACACGTCAATTGGCTTTCCAGATAAAATCGCTTTGGTAAATAAAAACAGGGCCATGTCGGGGCGTCCCCAAGGGCCATACACGGTAAAAAATCGAAGCCCAGTGGTTGGAATTTGGTACAAATGGCTGTAGCAATGGGCCATCAGTTCATTGCTTTTTTTGGTAGCGGCATACAAGGATACCGGGTGGTTGGTTCCTTTTTTTACCGAAAAAGGAATTTCTCCATTAAGGCCATACACCGAACTAGAGCTGGCATACACCAGGTGAGCAGGGAAATGGAACCGGCAGGCCTCCAATATGTTCAAAAAGGCTGTCATGTTCGATTCCATGTAAACCTCAGGGTGGGTTAACGAATACCTTACCCCTGCTTGTGCCGCTAAGTGAATAACTCCGTCGGGTTGAAAGGTCTCAAAAACCTCCATGACCGATGCCTTATCGGCCAAATTGATTCGTTTAAACCGAATAGGCAAGGAGCTGCTTTGAATTTCTTTTCCACTTTCAATTTCATTGGGTTTAAAACCCAAATGAACCAGTCGGTTTTTTTTCAACTCCGGGTCGTAGTAATCATTTAAGATGTCTAACCCATACACCTCCATATTTTTTTCGCTGGCCAACAGCTTACTCACATGAAAACCTATAAATCCGCCTATCCCAGTAACCAGTATTTTTCTCACCTTTGCAATACTTTAATGCAAAAGTACAAATTTATCGAGCATGCCCTTGATTAAGATGCTGCGTCTTTCGCACTGGACCAAAAATTTATTTTTGTTCCTTCCCCTTTTTTTTAGCGGGCATGTAGGCCATATAGATGCGTTGTTGCTTTGCTTATCTGGTTTTTTGTCTTTCGGCTTATCGGCCTCAGCCATTTACATTATAAATGATATCCGAGATGTAGAAGAAGACCGCTTACACCCCATTAAAAAGCACAGGCCTTTTGCCTCGGGCTTGGTATCCATTAACATCGGAATAGGCATGGCAATTATGTTGCTGGGTTCGGGTTTGGTTATTGCTGCGGTTTTAAATCCGTTGTTTTTGTATGTATTGCTGGCCTACATCGGAATGAATCTGGCCTATTCTTTGGGCATGAAACACATGCCAATTATCGATGTGAGCATGATTGCCACGGGATTTGTTTTAAGGGTGGTTAGTGGGGGAGTACTTGCGGGTGTCGAGGTTTCGCATTGGATTATTGTAATGACCTTTTTGCTGGCCCTGTTTTTAGGATTGGCCAAAAGGCGCGACGACTTGGTTATTCACAGGGATTCTGGAAAGGTAATGCGGAAGTCGATGGAGGGCTATAATTTGGAGTTTATCAATGCGGCCATGACCTTGATGGCCGGAGTTATTGTGGTAGCCTACCTAATGTACACCCTGTCTGACGAAGTGATTCAACGAATGGGTACAGGGCAACTGTATTTGACAAGCCTGTTTGTGATAATGGGTTTGATGCGCTATTTGCAAATCACCTTGGTTTTTGAGCGGTCGGGTAATCCCACTCAAATTTTATTGCGCGACAAGACCATTCAGCTCGTTTTATTGGGCTGGATTTTAAGTTTTGTATTGGTTTTGTATTCCAATCAAATTTTGGGGAGGTGAATTCAAAAACCAGGGTTAGCAATTGGGGGAACTACCCCCATATTCAGGCTGATTTTAAGCCCTGGCCTTTGCCGGTAAACCCACCTAAAATTGCAAGGGGAATGGGCCGGTGTTACGGAGACAGTGCTTTGGCAGAAAATATTGTGGATACCCGAAGTTTGAATCACTTTTTGGATTTTGATTCGAACAGCGGTTTGCTAACGGTTCAAGCTGGGGTAACCTTCGATGAAATCCTTCAGGTTTTTGTGCCCAGAGGCTGGTTCTTGCCCGTAACCCCCGGTACCCGATTTGTAACAGCCGGTGGAGCGCTGGCCAGCGACGTTCATGGAAAAAACCACCATAAAGATGGCAGTTTTTCTGACCATGTAGTATGGTTTGAATTGCATACGGCCTCCGGACAGAATCTTCGATGCAGCCGCAGCGAAAATGCAGAGCTATTTTACCTAAGTTTAGGGGGAATGGGGCTTACAGGGATAATTCTTTCTTTGGCCTTTTACCTAAAACCAATTGAAACGGCCTTCATTCGCCAGCATACGGTTCGATGCGAGAACCTTGACGATACCATGGTGGGTTTGGAGTCGTACGGAAATTGGAC
>VGMT01000008.1 GCA_016866335.1 Bacteroidota bacterium
ACAGTATTTTCCTAAGAAAATGGACTTTAAATCTATAACAGAAGAACAAGTAAAAGAAGTTGAACTCAAAATAAATTCACGCCCAAGAAAACGATTCAAATTCGAAACACCTATATTTGTAATGAAAGAATTATTGTTTAATCCAAAAGTTGCATTTGTGGCTTGAATTCAGCATCTTTTACCTTTACAAAACAAAAATTAAGGCAGGCTTAGCCGCCCTTAAACGATAAAAAGCAGATACCCAATTATGTCGGCATCAGATTCATGGGACAAAACCTGCCCTATTTGTTTCAAGCTATTAAGCTCAAGAAAAAAAGTCTGCCTGCACTGCGGTTTCAACTTGGAAACCGATCAAGACTCCATCAAAGAAAAAAGAGAAGATTACATCAAGTTTCGCAGGGGCAAGCCCAACCCCATTGAATTGAAAGAGAAGGTTTTTACCGGCCTAGCTTTATTTGTTCTGATTGTGTTGATGGTGATTATTTGGTACAGACAGCAATAAACCACCTTAGTGCCGTATCTTTGGGCAAATTCTGCGCAATGAAGCCCATTCAATTTCCAAAAACAAGCGAACAGGCCATAAAATTGGAGTCTGATTTTGGAGCTCAAAATTACGCCCCGCTGTCTGTGGTTATTTCATCGGCCAGGGGCATTTGGGTGGAAGACCCTGAAGGCCGAAAATACATGGATTTTTTATCGGCCTATTCTGCCGTCAATCAAGGACATTGCCATCCTAAAATTGTTCAGGCCTTGGTTGATCAAGCCCAACGGGTAACCCTAACATCAAGGGCTTTTTACAACGACCGTTTAGGCGCCTACGAAGCCTACATGTGCGGTTATTTTGGCTACGACCGATTGCTGCCTATGAATACGGGTGTTGAGGCTGGCGAGACCGCGGTGAAACTGGCCCGACGCTGGGGTTATCGGGTAAAAGGCATTCCAGAAAACCAGGCTCAGGTAGTTTTTGCTGAAGGTAATTTTTGGGGGCGAACCATGTCGGCCATTTCCTCATCGACCGATCCCAGTTCTTTTGCCGAGTTCGGGCCATACATGCCCGGATTTTCTACCGTACCCTACAATGACCTTGAGGGGCTAGAAAAGGCGTTGCAAAACCCCAATACAGCAGCCTTTATGGTTGAGCCTATTCAAGGCGAAGCTGGAATCATAATCCCTGATTCAGGTTATTTGGCTGGTGTTCGAGCCTTATGCAGCAAATACAAGGTCTTGTTTTTGGCCGATGAGGTTCAAACAGGTTTGGGCAGAACAGGAAAACGACTGGCCTGCGATTATGAGTCGGTAAAACCAGACATTTTAATTCTAGGAAAAGCCTTATCGGGCGGCATACTACCGGTTTCGGCCGTTTTAGCCAACAACGAGATTATGCTGCAAATCGGGCCTGGAGAACATGGATCAACGTTTGGTGGAAACCCCTTAGCCTGTGCCGTAGCTGCCGTTGCCATACATGTTTTGGAAGAAGAAGGAATGATTGAAAATGCCATGAAACGAGGTGAACAGTTTCGCGCCGGCCTTCGGCAAATAAAAAGCCCATCCATTCGCGAAATCCGTGGAAAAGGTTTGCTGAATGCCATTGAGATGAATCCGAATCATCCCTATTCTGCCACCGACATTTGCTATCAATTTAAAAAATTAGGCCTTCTAGCCAAACCCACTCATGGTCATATTATACGCCTTGCTCCTCCTTTAGTAATTACCGAAGCTGAAATTGATCAGGCCCTAGAACGAATTTCTGAGGCCTACAAAACAGCCGATTTATCCATAGCCTAATGGCCCAACCAAAAACCCAATACCATCCAAGCCAAGGGCTTGATAAGATTCCTTTTGTTGCAACCTGCCTAGCAGGATTTGAAGATCAACTGCTGCTTGAGGTGCAAAGGCTTGGAATAACCGATGCCAATACCGAACTCCGTCGCATTGAAGGCACGTGTTCTTGGGCCGAATTTTGCCTTATGGCTTTTAAAAGCCGCTTAGCTGTTCGTCTTTTATTGCCCCTTTGCAAGGTGATGCTCAGGAATCCCAACGATTTGTACAAGGCTCTGGTTCAGTACCCTTGGGAAGATTGGATTGACCCAGCCCACACCTTTGCCATTGACCATGTTGTACACTCCCGTTGGTTTAACAATACCACATTCCCGGCCCTTCGATTAAAAGACGCTATTGTTGACCGGATCCGCGAGAAAAAGGGCAAACGCCCAGGCATCGACAAGGAATCTGCATCGATACGGGTACATCTGCATGTATCCGATTCCAATGTTACGGTTTCATTAGATGCCTCAGGATTTTCATTGCAACGTCGTGGATACCGGCATTCAGGCGGAATCGCTCCCCTATCGGAAGTTCTTGCTGCAGGGATGATTGACCGAGTTAATTGGAATGGACAACATCCTTTGATTGATCCTTTTTGTGGGGGTGCAACGCTATTAATTGAAGCCGTTCGCCGCTATTTAGAAATTCCTTCTGCCCTTGATGCTCCTGATTTTTGCCTTAGAAATTGGCCAATTTACGATGCTGAATTGTGGTATGGTCTAAGTGAAAATGCACTTCAAGAATTCAATAAACCCATGGCACCCGTTTTGGGATTTGACCGTTCCCCGGCATCGTTTAGCTTAGCAAAACATCATATTCAAAGGGCGGGATTGGAAGGTAAAATTGATATTTTTCAAGACAATGCCATGAAATGGACACCCACGGATTTAGAAGCAGGAACCATGGTGGCCAACCCGCCTTATGGAGAACGAATTGCGTTGGACGATCCAGAACAATGGTATCAAAACTGGGGATTCCACCTTAAGCACCATTTTTCGGGTTGGACCATTTGGGTATTGAGCGCCAACCCTGCAGCCATGAAACGGCTTGGCTTTAAACACTCCGATTCTATGTCGCTAAAAAATGGAACCTTAGACTGCCTGTTTAGGAAGTACAATTTGTATTCAGGAAAAAAATCACTGAATCCAAGCGGAGAAGTCCCAGAACTTTAAGCGACCATCGTCGCCGGCACTGAGAAGTTCAAGTTTTCCGCTGGAAGAATTTAGGAAGGCCATTTTTCGAACTGCACCGGCATGGCCTTGAAATTGATGGATTTTTTTCCAGTTCTGCGTTTGATAGAGGTAAATATTGCCTGGGTAATCACCTACCACAAGGTATTTCCCGTCGGGACTCCACAACAACGTTTGCATGGGTTGCCGTGGGGTTAGCAATTGAACCTCATTCCCGGTTAAGGCATTCCAAACTCGTACTGTACCATCCCAGCTTGCCGAAGCCAGCAAGGTTCCGTCCGGATGAACATCCACGTCAAAAATGCCAGCAATATGTCCGTGAAAGCGTAAATCTATTTTTCCCTTCTCTAGATTCCAACGAACCAATTCGGTTTCTCCGGCTGCCGAATATAAAAAATTGGGGTCGGGCGAAAACCTTAACTTCCAAATCCATTGCTTATGGCCTTTTAAGGTGTCAATGGGTTTTGAAGAAAGGGCATCCCAAACCAAAATTAGCGTATCTGGTCCAGCTGAATACACCAAATTTTGACTAGGATGTGCCGTAAGGTCGTACACCCAATTTTTATGCCCAGTTCGGCGAGAAATTCGGTTCAATGCGGGCATCCCAAACGTGAACACAGCACTATCTCCGCCTCCAGCATACAACCTATCGGCATTGCGGTTAAGGCAAACACTTCGTACCGAGCCACCAAATCCTAAGTATTCCTCACGCTGAGCGCCAGTTTCAAGCCCCCATAAGGATATGGATTCAAATTCATGCGCCATCAAAAGCCACTTTCCAGCAGGGTCTACCTCAAAATCATAGATTTTACCACGGTTCGTCATAAAACTCCTTAACGGGGATTGTGCCGACATGGAGTTGGCAAGAATCAAAAGCCAGAAAACAAATCGTTGGATGGGCTTCATACCAAGGTGCTGGCCATTCTTTTCAATAGATTGGCAAGGGAATCAGATACAGGTGTCAGTGGAGGCCTTACCGTTTTACTACACAAATTCAAATGTTCCATCACCTCTTTGATTCCTGCAGGGCTGCCCTCATCAAAAATGGCATTCATAATGGAATAAAGTGCCTTATGGTGTTCTTGGGCTTCGGCCATTTCTCCAGCCATAGCCGCGTGCACCATAGAAGAAAATCGATTCGGAAAGGCATTGGCCACTACAGAAATAACACCGTCGGCACCTGAGGCCAACAATGGGAACGTAATGGCATCGTCGCCGCTTATCACCAAAAAGGAATCTCGGGGGCGTTCATAGAGAATTCGGGTAATTTGGTGCATGCTTCCACTCGCCTCTTTAATTCCACAAAAAACAGAAAAATCCTTGGCCAATTTCAAGGTGGTTTCAGCACTCATGTTTACCCCGGTTCTCCCTGGCACATTATACAAAATAATAGGTAAAGGGCTCAGCTCGGCCAAGGCTGCAAAATGGGAATATAAGCCCTGTTGATTGGGTTTATTGTAGAAGGGTGTAACCGACAAAATGGCAGTTACACCCGACAAGTCGGAGTTGATGAGGTCTTCCTGCAGTGCTCGGGTATGGTTTCCTCCGATTCCAAAAACGATAGGAACTCGCCCTTGGGAAACATTCAGAACAGAGGCCAAAATCTCTTTCTTTTCATTTGAGGAAAGAACGGGGTTTTCGGCCGTGGTCCCGTTAACCACCAAATAATCCAATCCCTCTGAAATCCAGAATTCTGTTAAGGATTCAAGGGCAGAAAAATCGACCTGCCCCGAAGGTAAAAAAGGGGTAACTATAGCAACACCGGCTCCTTTAAGTGATTTCATATTGGTTTGGTTAATGCAGTATATTTAATGGAGTAAAAATAAACGTATATCCTTCATCGAAGGATTAATTATCCATTGTCGAGGTACACAGAAAGCTGCCTTTCGTCTTGGATTAAAACCTCACGGGCTTTGCTTCCCTTATTAGGCCCCACAATACCTGCGGCCTCCATTTGGTCAATCAAGCGGCCTGCGCGGTTGTAGCCAATATTCAATCTTCGTTGCAGCAATGAGGCTGAACCTTGTTGATGCTGCACAATGATACGGGCTGCTTCGTTGAACAAATCGTCTTTTTCTGAGGGGTCAAGGCCTTTTCCGCCCTCTTCATGTTCACTCACGTATTCGGGCAACATAAAGGCTTCTGGATAGCTGCGCTGTTCCCCAATAAAGTGAACAATATCTTCAACTTCGGGGGTATCTACAAATGGGCATTGCAAACGAACCAAATCGGACCCCAAACTCAGAAGCATATCACCCTGTCCAATCAATTGTTCTGCCCCACCAGTATCAAGAATGGTTCTTGAATCAATTTTTGATGAAACACGAAAGGCAAGTCGGGCGGGAAAATTCGCCTTAATGGTGCCTGTTATGATATTAACCGAGGGACGTTGGGTAGCAATTATAACATGAATGCCTACGGCTCTGGCCAACTGAGCAATCCGAGCAATGGGCAGTTCAACCTCTTTACCTGCTGTCATGATAAGGTCGGCAAACTCATCAATCACCAGAACGATGTAGGGTAAAAAGCGATGTCCTTCATTTGGGTTCAGACGTCTTCCTTTAAATTTAACATTGTATTCCTTTAAATTTCGAACTTGCGCTGCCTTCAATAGCTCGTAGCGGTTGTCCATTTCAATGCACAAAGAATTGAGCGTATCTACCACCTTCATTACATCGGTAATAATGGGCTCCTCTTCGTTGGGAAGCTTTGCTAAATAGTGTTTTTCAATAATATTGTAGAGCGTAAGTTCGACCTTTTTGGGATCTACCATTACGAATTTCAGTTCAGAGGGATGTTTTTTATATAAAAGTGAAACTAAAATTGCATTGATACCAACCGACTTTCCTTGTCCGGTTGCTCCGGCAACTAAAAGGTGGGGCATTTTAGCCAAATCGGCTACGAACACATCGTTTGAAATTGTTCGCCCCAAGGCAATGGGCAAATCAAAACGGGTTTGGGCGAATTTTTCGTTTTGCATAACCTTTCTCATTCCCACCACAGCCCTATTTTGATTGGGCACCTCAATTCCAATGGTCCCCTTACCTGGAATTGGCGCAATAATACGAATGCCTTGAGCGGCAAGGCTTAAAGCTATATCGTCTTCTAGGTTTTTAATTTTAGAAATCCGAACCCCCGGAGCCGGAACAATTTCATATAGGGTAACGGTAGGGCCAATGGTTGCTTTTATTTTTTGAATTTCGACACCATAATTTTTCAAGGTTTCTAGAATCCGATCTTTGTTTTGTTCCAACTCTTGGGCATCTACTTTAAAATCGGTGTTTCCATGGTCAACCAATAATTCCAGGGGGGGCATTTTAAAATCAGCCAAATCCAAATGAGGATCATACTCCCCGTATTGCGCTACAAGTCGTTCTGCAAGACTACTTTCTTCTGGATTTTCCGTCAAAGGAACAGAGCCAGGTTCGTCTTGATCCAGGTCAGAAAGTTCCAATTCCAAGGATGAATTTGCACCCTCCTCTTTTTCGCTCAAGCTCTTTTCCTCATAGATTGGATTTTGGTCCAGCTCAAGGTCTAAAGTTTGGGGCAGTCCTTCTTGATTGGAACTTGAGCTTTCAAGTTCCACCTCCATAAATTCATCAACAAAGGCGGGATCCTCGTCAATGTCTAGTCCTGGCATTTCATCTTTATGGGTATAAAAATCTGTTTCAGGACCCTCAACCTCATCTTCGGTTTCCGTTGTGCTACCGTTCAATTGATTTGAAGTCGAAGCCTTTTTAAATTTTGTTAGCCAAAGGTCCCAGAGCAATGGTTCAAAAACCAGAACAAAGAGGGGTAGAGAAAAGAAAAGGGCAAGAGTGGTTCCCCAAGTTCCAATGTAGAGCCCAATACCCTGAGCCATTTTAAATCCAAGGATGCCTGCGGGTAAGCCATCCATAAATGGAATGTTTAAATGGCCAAGAAGTATGGCTGTCCAGAAGGTGAAAAATAGAAAGCGGTGGGCATTTCGGTTAACCCAGGGTAAAAAACGGCCAAAAAGGCCTCGAATCGCGAAATTAAATGCAAAAGGAAAAAGGAAAAACGAGGCAAAACCAAATCCATTGTATAAAATTTGATGACCCAACCAATTTCCAACATAACCCATGGGATTCTCAGGTAAATTTTGGGCATTTATGCCCTTAAACAGAAGGGATTGATCTTGCCTCCAGTAGAATATATAGGCACAAGCACTGATTAAGGCATAGGCTGACATTGTAAAGGCAACCAACGCCAACAAACGCTGCAGTCTTTTTGACAGGGAAAATGAAAAACGCCTTTTAGGCTTAACTACGGCCTCCTCGCTATTCTCTCCAGATTCAGGATTTGAAAGGCTTGGCTTTTTTGGCCGGGCGAAACTTCCAGTGGATGCTTGGTCTTGACTCATACTTTGATTTGGGCCTTAACCATAGAATTGCCCAGCATAAAAATAAAGGAAGACCATTGAATTTTATTGTGGTTTTAGGAAAGCTATTAACAATAACCGTTTCAAAACCCAGTTAGGCATAGATTTCAATCTTTGTCGGCTTCATTTCGCCAAATGAAATACCCGGAGAATTCATCTACATTTAAAATATCTACCGCAGGAAGCCCGGTATTCCATTCTTTCCATTCAGATTCGGGGACTATTTTTTTCCAAGGCATAGTTTCTGTGGGGCCTTCACCGTTCAAATTAACAAAGGCGGGTAGGCGAAAGCCTGGGTAAATGTTCTCCCATCGGTACCGAAGCACAACCTGCCCGTCAACCATTTTTTGTTGAAACACCAAAACGGGCACCCCAGGTATTTTAAGGTATTGGTAAAAAAGCCAGTCGTACTCTTCTCCTAAATACTCATTCATAAACGAAAGAAGCGTTTCTGTTTTAACTGTTTTGTACGAAAACTCTTTTTGAAGCGCTTTTAACAGGCCTAAAAATTTATCGTTGTCGTTTAATAAATCCCTCAAGGTTTGAATAACGAAGGCCCCCTTGTAGTAAACATCTTGGCTTGGCTTATCGTTTAATCCCCTTTTGCCCAGCATTGGCTTATCGTTTTTAATGCGGGTTCTCCACGAATCGATATATTGATATGCAATGTCTTCTCCATATTGTTTTTCGATGTACAAAGCTTCCATGTAGGTTCCAAAAGCTTCATGAATCCACATATCGGCTATGTCGGCTCCGCTCACGTGATTTCCCCAGTATTCATGTGCAGTTTCGTGAAGCAAAATAAAATCAAATTCCAGACCAAGGTTGGTTGGATCGGCGCCCAAATAACCGATTTTATATTGATTTCCGTACGAAATGGCCGATTGGTGTTCCATACCTGCGTAAGGGGTTTCAATCAATTTATATCCATCCCTGGCAAAGGGGTAGCATCCTAGTATATTATCGTAAACCTTAAGCATGTCTTTCAATTGAACAAAATGCCTTTTGGCCCTTTTCAAGTTTTCAGGCATTACATAATAATCCAGCGAATAGGTAAGGCCGCTGCTGCAGGTTACTTCATCCGAAAAATGCGCAAAACGCCCCAAGTTAAATGTAACATTGTAGTGATTAATAGGATAGGTAACTTTCCACCTGTACGTTGTAAAACCATCGCCTCTTGGGTTTGCCCCCTCTAACTTTCCATTTGAAACACCCACATAGGCACTAGGCACCGAAAGGTCAATCGACATGCTATCGGTTCTATCCAACCATTGGTCTTTACAAGGCCACCACAATGAGGCCCCTTCGGTTTGCACCGCCGAACCAGCCCAATGAAAGCCATCTGAATCTTTGGTCCAAACAACACCACCTTCCCAGGGAGCGTTTTTTGCTTGAGCCGGAAGGCCTGTAAAATGAATCAAAATGGTGTGATTGGATCCCGGCAGCAAAGAGTCTGGGAAGTTAAGGAAAAGGGCTCGCTCTTGTCGTTTTGCAGGGATTATTTTCCCGTTCCATTCAACCTTTTGAAGCCCCATTCCTATGGCCAAATCAATTTGAATGGTCGCGGTCTTTTTTAAAACCGTAAATTCCATCTGGTTTGTACCAGAAATGGTTCTACGATCGGGCACCACATCAACCTTTAAATGATAATATCGAACATCATAGCAAGCACGTTCAGGTCCATTCCAACCCAACAAGGTATCTTCTCGGCTAAACAATGCCTTTTTTTCTTGAGATTGGGCAAGGATTGGCATAAGCACACCAATAAATAAAAAAAGAATTCGTTTCATGGGTGGAAAATAAAGAAAGCCCCCGGAATAATCAAGGGGCTTATTCTAATTTAATGATTTTATGAACCATAAAGCCCTAAAAATGGGCCTTGGGAATCCTATTGCAAAAGGCCGAGTTCCTGAGAACGCTTAAGGGCAGCAGTAACTCCAATCTTGTCAATAACTTTCAAGCCTTTCGCTGAAACTTTCAGCACAATCCAACGATCCTCTTCTGGAATGTAAAAACGCTTCTTCAACAAATTGGGTTTAAAAACCCTTTTTGTTTTTCGGTTTGAATGTGAAACAGTATTTCCTGTTACTGTTTTTTTACCGGTTATAATGCAAACCCTTGCCATATCTTTAACTTTTACGGGAGGCGAAGATAAGAATAATTCAAGAAAAAAGCACTGTTAAAAAAAATTTGATTCAAAGGAAAGTCTTAGAAGCTATGGAAGATGCAATATTTAATTCCTCTTGGTTTATGCTAGACCCCTGCCCCTGGCTGTTTAGAAATTCCATCAAGGTTTCGGTAGCAAGGTTCCCTGTTTGAGAGTCGGCCGTAACCGGACAACCGCCAAACCCCAAAAGGGCAGAATCAAAAATTCGGCAGCCCCCATCCCAGGCCGCTTGAAGGTTGGCTAATTTGTTGGTTGAGCGCACATGCAAATGTGCCCCAAAACGAACATTTGGAAAGGTCTCTGTCAATTGAGTGAAACTGGACTTAAGGATATTCGGGTCTGCAACACCAATGGTATCAGACAGATTAATATCGTAAAAGCGATGCTCAACCAATTTGCCTACAGCCTCAAGCATCAAGTTAAGCGTCCATGGGTCCTTGTATGGATTCCCAAAGGCCATGGATAAATAAACAAGGGTTTTTTTTCCCTGTTTTAAAGCTTCGTTCTGGATTTTGAGTAATCTTGAGAAGGCCTGATCGGGTGTGGTTTGGATATTCTTTTCAAGAAAAGTAGGAGAAATGGAAAAGGGAAAACCAAAATAGTTCACATGCGGGAAAGATCTGGCGCGTACGGCTCCCTTTAAATTTCCTACAATCCCTATTAAAGGGGTTCGGCAGCCTTCATTTCCCAAATACTCAGCAATGATGTCGGCATCTGCAAACTGTGGGATTGCTTTAGGGTTAACAAAACTTAGGGCATCTATGCGTGAAAAACCACAGCGCAGCAATTGGTCCAGGTACGCAATTTTGGCCGAGGTAGGAATAAATGTTGGCCAACTTTGCATCGCGTCGCGTGGGCATTCTGTAAGAACAACAGAAGACATGTGCGAACTATTCTTTTCCATGCATGGGCAAAGATAAAGCCAATTGATGAATTAGCGCAGGACCTTTGAACACAAAGCCTGTATATATCTGAATGGCATCGGCCCCTGCCTCAATCATTGCCTGTCCACGTTCCAATGAATCGATCCCACCAACCCCAATCAATGCCATTGTTCTCCCATAAAACGACCGTATTTTTTCAACTCGGCCCAGTGATTTTTCAAACAATGGAGCGCCGCTTAAACCACCGTTTTCGACGGCATACCTGGATTTCAGATTATCAGGTCGACCCAAGGTCGTATTGGTGGCAATTATACCATCAATCTTTGCCTTGCCTAAGGCTTCCAAAACAGGAATAAAATCTAAATCGGTTAGATCGGGGTCAATTTTAACAAAAATGGGCCTTCGTAGGGGCAAGTCGTTTCTATACCCAATCAGTGCGCTAAGTAGGGTTTTGACTCGTTCAGGATGCTGTAAATCACGCAGTCCAGGAGTATTGGGAGAACTAATGTTAAGGGTAAAATAATCCGCATAGGGAAACAACCTGTCCATTCCAAGGCAATAATCGGCTTCAGCCAAGTTATTTTGGGTGGTCTTGTTTTTCCCTAAATTGGCGCCCAAAATGAACCCCGCAGGTTTTCGCTTTTTGAACCGCGATGCCAAATGGTCTATTCCCTTATTGTTAAATCCCATTCGATTAACAATGGCCTCATCTTCAACAAGCCTAAACATTCTGGGTTTTGGATTGCCCGATTGTGCCTTGGGGGTAACCGTTCCAATTTCGGCAAAACCAAAACCAAAATGGGCCCAATCGTCCAGCAAAATTCCATTCTTATCCATTCCCCCTGCCAACCCAATCCGATTTGGAAAATTCAATCCGGCCAATTCTATTTGGCCATCGGAAAAAAGAGGTTTATTGGAAAGAAGCCCCAATTTTGAGGCAAGCCCAAGAGAATTAAGTGTTAGGTTGTGCGCCTTTTCTGGTTCTAATTTAAACAGCAGTTTTTTAGCAATAGAAAACACGGCAATTATTTCTTTGGCAGAAATACATACCTAAGTCCAGCAGTCATTACCAAACCTGATTCGGCAGAGCCTGAAATAAAAATAGGCACTTGAAAAGCCAAACTACACCGAAGTTGATTTATGATTTCAACTTCGTTTCCAACCATCGGCTGCATAAAAAATCCCTCTCGATTGGCAAAGGCACCACCTACATCCAATCGGGCAAAAGGCCGCATGATTCCGACTGGGAAATCATATCCGACCTGAGCCGCCAAACTTGCCGAAAGTTGCGATACCAGTCGGCTTCCATTGGGTACCTGCCGTAATTCCTCGTTGGAGAAAAAACCCGCATTTCCTCCCAAGGTTAAACCCGATTTAAATCGAAACTGATAATCAACGGTTGTTGAAAAGAAAGGTGAGCCGCCATATT
Source organism: Bacteroidota bacterium (assembly GCA_016866335.1). GTDB lineage: Bacteria > Bacteroidota > Bacteroidia > CAIKAF01 > CAIKAF01 > CAIKAF01. Next base: position 11,897 of record VGMT01000008.1, read on the forward strand.
GCAGAGAGGGACCTGCACCCGCATTTACACCAATAGAATGTTGAGCATTCAAAGCAGAACAAAAAAAGACTCCCATCAGGGCGTGAAATGAAAAAACAATAATTCGGGCGTTTCTCATGGCTTCGAATGGAATAAAAATTAAGACCTTTGCAACTTGAACAAAGATAATTAAACTAAGTAAATGAATATTCATTGTATTCTTCTTAGGCATGGACAAAGTGCCTGGAACAAGGACAACCGATTTACAGGATGGCAGGATGTGCCTTTAAGCCCGCTAGGGATTGAGGAGGCAAAAATGGCAGGCCAAATTTTGAAAGAAAATGGAATGCTGCCCGAAATTGCCTTTACCTCGTACCTCCAACGGGCCATTAAAACATTATGGTTGGCCTTAGAAGAATGTGGGCAAATGCACATTCCAGTTTATAAAACCTGGAGATTAAATGAAAAGCATTACGGGGCATTGCAAGGTTTAAACAAGGCCGAGACAGCCTCAAAATATGGAGAAGAGCAGGTCTTATTATGGAGAAGGGGCTATTCCGTTCGTCCACCAGAGTTGGAAATAAACGATCCCCGACACCCCGCAAACCAAACCAAATATGCTGGCATAGAGGCATCCGAATTGCCGGGTACAGAATCTTTGGCCGATACCCTAACCCGAATGCTCCCGTTTTGGAATTCAAGCATCGTTCCTAGTTTCAAAGAACATAGCACTGTTTTAATTGCAGCACATGGAAACTCCCTTCGTGGTATTGTGCAACATTTAAAAGGCTTGACAGACGAAGAAATTCTTGCTTTAAATATACCAACAGGAGTTCCTTATCTTTTTGAACTAAATTCAGATGGGCAATACCTGTCGGACAGGTACCTTATTAATGAGGACGATTTAGAACGCAAGTTGGAGGAAGTAAAAAACCAAGGGAAGGCTCATTAATGGCATGAAAACGTGGGCTATTGGAGATGTTCATGCCTGTGGGCACACCTTAAAGGCACTGGTTGATACCTTAGGGCCAACCCCTGGCGACTGCCTAATTTTTCTGGGCGACCTGATTGATCGGGGTAAAACAATGCCTTCGGCCCTGGATTTGATTGACGAGTTAAAGTTAAACGGAGTCCAAATCCGACTTCTTAGAGGAAATCATGAAGACGCATTCATTCAAGCATTTGAAGAAAGTCAAAATCCACCCAAACGAAAACTGTTTCAAAAAAATATCCTTCCAGCCTTCAACGTGTGGAAATCATTTGGAGGAAATGAAGTATTGCGAAGTTTTGGGGCAAATCGAATGTCAGAATTGCCCGAACACTTAATAAAACTAATTTACGGCAGTGAAATGTGGATTGAACTCGACCATTTCATTTTGGTTCATGCTGGTTTTAACTTTAGCCACGAACCCTTTTGGGAAGACACCCAGGCCATGATGTGGATAAGAGAGTTTGATGTAGATTTAAGCAAAACCAAGGGCCGACGAGTTGTTCACGGGCATGTACCAGTGTCGCTTGAATTAATTAAACAAACCCTGGAACAACCTAACTTTGGCTTTATAGACCTTGACAATGGATGTGTTTACAGAGACAGACCAGGAATGGGAAATTTGGTCGCCCTTGACCTGAACGAAACAACATTGATTGTACAACCTAATATTGAACCTTACGCATGAGTTTGTTTATCATTACCGGAGGACCAGGATCTGGAAAAACGAGTTTGATTCAAGGCCTTCAAACAAAAGGATACGTTGTTTTTCCAGAGGCTTCAAGAATGGTTATTTCTGAACAACAAAAACAAGAGAATGGCATTCTGCCCTGGACCGATCTAGAGGGGTTTCAACACCTTGTTTTTGAACAACAAAAAAGAGATTACCATACTGCCAAGTCTCTTGGAAGCGTGGTATTTTTAGATCGAGGCCTTCCAGATGGCCTTGGCTACATGAAATCTGGCGGGTTGTTTATACCTCAGGAACTCAAAACCAACATCAAACAGTTTCCTTACGCCAACACCGTTTTTTTAACCCCTCCGTGGCAAGAAATTTATAAAAATGACTCTGCCCGCTGGGAAGATTTTCAAAAAGCGGAAGACATTTATTTCTCGCTTAAAGAAGTGTATGAGGATTTGGGCTACAACACCCGGCCCCTTCCCTTAGATACAATAGAAAAACGAATTGAATTTGTCTTAAATCAAATTTCAACTCCCCCTTCGGTTCCGTAACTTTGCGGAATGCAACCTGAAGAAATTCTGTTTTCCTATTGGGGCCACCGGCAGTTCCGGCCCCTTCAAAAGGAAATTGTAGAATCTGTATTAGAAGGGAAAGACAGCCTTGCACTTTTGCCAACAGGGGGTGGAAAAAGCATTTGCTTTCAGGTTCCCGGAATAATGCTACCCGGATTATGCCTTGTCATTTCTCCCCTGATTGCCTTGATGGAAGACCAGGTTTTAAATTTAAAACAAAGAGGAATTTCAGCCTATGCCATTCGAAGCGGCCAAACAACAGGAATCATTCGATCAATTTTGGACGAAGCCTCTGACGGTAAGGTGAAATTTCTGTATGTATCGCCAGAGCGCTTAACCTCTGTACTTTTTCAAGCCTACCTTCCGTATTTAAAACCTAGTTTGATAGCTGTAGATGAAGCCCATTGTATTTCACAATGGGGTTATGATTTCAGGCCTCATTATTTAAACATTGCTGGGATTCGCCCCTGGTTTAAGGACGTGCCTGTTTTGGCTCTTACCGCCACGGCCACGCCCGATGTTGTTGAAGACATTCAAGCTAAATTAGGATTTTCAAAGCCAAATGTGTTTCAGAAATCCTTTAAAAGAAGCAACCTAACCTATGGCGTGACCGAAACAGACAATAAGCTTGATCGGCTCTCTATTTTTTTAAAAAAACAGCCTGGTTCGGCCGTTGTATATGTGCGCAACCGAGCAAAATGTGAGCGCATTGCTGAATGGCTCAAAAACCAAGGCTGGGATGCAGATTATTACCACGCAGGAATTCCAAACGCAGAACGAAGCAAAAAACAATCCTATTGGATTCAGCAACCCAATGCGATAATGGTGGCGACCAATGCTTTTGGAATGGGTATTGATAAAAGCAATGTTCGTGCCGTAGCACACCTAGATTTACCAGATACCATAGAAGCCTATTTTCAAGAAGCCGGGAGGGCAGGCCGAGACGAGAACCCTGCCGTAGCCTTGTTGATGGTTTCTGATGATGACCGAGCAACCTTAAAGGAGAATTTGGAGTTTCAATTCCCTAATTTGGAAACCATTGGACGAATCTATGAAGCCCTATTCAAAGAAACGTTCATTACTTTAGGAGAAGGAGCGGGGCATGTGCTTGAAGTGGATATTGAACCCTTGGCTAATGCTTTAAAACTGGCACCACAGCAATTACATTCGGGCTTAGGTTTATTGGAGCGAGGAGGATACATTCAGGTTATTGAATCTGCAGAGGACATTTGCTACCTTAAGCTTAAAAGCGAACCACAGCAGCTGCGCAGTATGGTTGTTTCTAAAAAAGCCATTCAGCTTTGTGAACGATTGATGCGAAAAATTCCGGGTATTGCAGATGAAACCAAAGGCATTAGAATGGAACAGCTAAGAAGATGGACCTATACTGAAACAGACGATGTTTGGAAGGTACTTTTGGGCGAGTTGCAAGAGCGTGGGGCATTGAATTACTTTTTACCTGAACCAAACCGATGTATTTTAAGGTTGCTTTCTGAACGGGTCCCAAAATCCCATATTCGCCTTTCAAATGAGGTTTATGGACTAAGAAGGAAAATTGCTGAAGAAAAAATGAAGGCAGTAGAGCACTACGCTTTTGACAAAAAAAAATGCCGGCTGCTAAAGTTGTTGAGTTATTTTGGAGAAGTAGATACCCTTGCATGTGGACAATGCGACGTGTGCATTTCAAAAGAAAAGGCCAAAAATTTGGAAGAACTGTTTTTTGAGGCCAGAAACGAAAAAATGGAATGGAGGTTAGAAGAAATCCGCGACAGGTTTCCAACAATTAGGAACTTCAACCATCCGATTTTTCGGGAATGGGTGGAGTCTGGCCTAATAAGTGAAATTAAGCCAGGGTTGATTCGATTCAATATTGAAGCAGAGCAGCGCCCCAAGTAAACCCACTTCCAAAAGCCGCCATAGCTATCATTTCTCCCTTTTGAATTCGACCTGAACTAATTGACTCATGCAAGGCAAGAGGAATGGAGGCCGAGGTGGTATTGCCGCGGCAATGGATGTTGGTAATAAGTTTGCTTTGGGGTATGGATAATTCAGAAGCAACATGCTGTGAAATCCGTTGATTGGCTTGATGAGGAATAAACCAATCCCATTCATCCGAAGATATTGAGGTTCTCGATATCAATTCGGTTAAGGCCTCACGAAATCGAGCAGTGGCATGTTTAAAAACAGCGGGGCCATTCATGTAAGGAAGCATCTCCCCTCGTTTCATCATGTCGACCGAAGCTATAGGCGATTGCTGAGTACCGGGGTTCTTCTGGACCAATTCCTCAGCAAAACGGCCATCGGAATGAATTAGGCAGTCAATTAGACCTACCCTATCTTTTGAATCGGAAATTGGCTTTGCTTCAAGACAAACGGCTGCTGCAGCATCTCCAAACAAAACGGATATATTTCGGCCCCGTGTACTCAATTCCATCAAAGCCGATTGGGCCTCACTGCAAACCAGTAAGATTTTTTGGGCCTTGCCCGATTCTATATAGGCTTGCGCCACTGAAAGTCCATAAATAAATCCAGAACATTGGGCTCGAATGTCTAAGCATGGTATATTGGGCAAGTCCAATTCCCGCTGAACCAAAACACCGGACCCAGGAAAGTAATAGTCTGGACTAAGGGTTGAGAAAATCAGTAAATCCGGATCGGAAATCGACCAATTGGCCCTATCCATGGCATCTTGAGCTGCTGAAGCGCCCATGAAAGAACAGGTTTCATGGCTTAAATCGGCAAACCTACGCGACTGAATTCCACTTCGCTCTTGAATCCAGGCATCGGTTGTATCCATCAAGGGTTCAAGGTCTTTATTAAAGACCTCTCTTTTCGGCAAATACGCCCCGGTAGATTTGAGAATAAGGCGCCACATTCATGTTAAATTTAAAAAATCAGGATCTGGATTGGCACAATTGTTTAAGAACCGAAGGTAAAATCAAATTTCTTTCACCGAATGAACCATTCGGATTCCCATTTCTTGTAATTCTTTTAAAACGGGGGCATAACATTCAGCCGCAACAGGTATATGCACTCCAGGACTAGCAATATGGCCCTTTAAAATGGCCTTTGCTGCTATACCTAGCGGAAGCCCTACCGTTTTGGCCATAGCGGTTTTTACCGAATCTTCGCCTTCAACAACCAAATGGGCGCGCAACTCGAAGGTTTTACCCTCAATCGTATAATTCAGTAGGTGATACATAACAATCATATCTTTATCCATGGGCGACAATGTCCATTTTTTTTCCAAAATATGCTGTAGAATTTGAGCAGGCGATGCAGGCCTTGAAAGCCCCACCGGCTCGTTGTTGAATAAATTCAACCATTTTAACTTTCTAAATTCTTCAGAATCCAAGTCCAATCGCAAAGCTTGAGCCAACTTTGTTTCAACGCTATCCGTGGGATGGTAAAACAAAAAGCTGTTAACAAAATCACGGTGGGTCATTGCATCTACCCCTTCCATTTGATAGGAATCATCGGTCATTCCCAACTGAACAAAGACATCCCAGGCACGGCAAAATCCAAGCCTTCGTATGGTACCCCTATACAGTGTTTTGATACCGTTCAGGTTGTACAGATTTAAGTACTTTAAGGAATCCCGATTGCCGTACACCTCGAATTCTCCATATTGTTCAATTTCTATGACCTCGGTTCGGCGAAACACCTTATGATAAGGAATGTACTTGAATTTGCCTTCGTGTAAAAATTTAACTGCTCCTCCCGAAGCTGCCAAAACAACGTTCCGAGGGTTCCAAGTAAACTTGTATTTCCATGGTCCCGATTCGCTTGAAGGTGCCATTAATCCCCCTGTATAGCTTTCAAAAGCGCAGATTTCAGCCCCCATTGACCGCAGGTGATCAATAAACTGCATGGCCGTCATATGGTCAATTCCTGGATCTAGGCCCATTTCGTTTAAAAAAATTAAACCCTTTGACCTAGCCTTGGCATCTAAGGCCAGCATTTCATCAGAAAGATAAGAGGCCGTAATCAAATGCGAATTCGATTCTAAACACAATTGGGCAATGCCTATATGCATATGGGGCGGAAGCAAAGAAATAACAAGGTGGCAGCCCGTTAGCAAGTTCCTAACATCGTCTATCTGATTTACATCTACAACAGCACCCTTAACCCAGGGAAATTTGCTGATTTTATTTTTCAGGCCTTGAACATCAACATCGGCAACGATTAAATTCCAATTTGAACTTAAAACCAGATTGGCTAGGTATTCAATCATTGAAGAAGCTGATTTTCCCGCTCCTAAAATCAAAATTGTTTTCGTTTGCATTTACACCCTAAAACTAAATCGTAATGGCAAAGATATGGAAGGAAATGAGCTTAACGTAGGCTGTGCCCAATTGGTTTTTAACACCTAAAATTTGATGAACAAAGCTACTAAAAACCCATCCTCATTATCTTTGAGCATGAAAAACATGAGTCGAAACGGATTGGCCGGGGCCATTTTGGGCTTGTTCGGTGTTGTACTTGGAGCGCTTGGAGCCCATGCCCTAAAAGGGATTCTAAGCAACGATGCGCTGGAAAGCTACAAAACCGGAGTGTATTATTTGCAATGGCATGCAAGCCTTATTTTGTTTCTGGCCTTTATTTTCAAATCAGAAGTAACCACTCCAAAGTATGTTCGTTGGGGTATTCGTTTCTTCTTTATTGGAATAGGTTTGTTTACCGGATCTATATTGGGTTTGGTCTTTCTTTCTACCTTAGGTTTAAATGCCAGATTTTTGGGGCCGATTACTCCATTGGGGGGATTTAGCCTTATGTTGGGCTGGTTTTGCCTTATACTGAATTTTCTTCAGCGATTAAAATACCGAAATACCGATGTCAACTAAAACTCTTTTTGCTTTGTTCCTATTGACTTTCCTTTCTTGCATTGGAAAAAAAAGTGCCCTTGCCCCCATTCAACCCGAAGAATCGGCACCGGTATTTTGTTCCATTTCGTTTTTTAGCATTGGCTACGGAATAGATGGGCAGGGTTTGAAATCAGTCCAAAATTGGGCTCAACAGAAAAAAGACTCGGTGGTACTTCAACAAACCCCTTGGGGGCGAGAGGGAGAGGTTGATGTCTGCCTTCGAAGTATTCATTATGAAACTGAAATCCAAAGGTGGTTGACGGATTTAAAGGGCATCCTTGCTAGGGCTAAAAACTGCCGTATTTCAAATGAAAAATCGTGCCGAAAGTGAAAAATCATTCTTTTACGGCCGATTAATTGTTACTTTTGAGTCCTTAAAAATCTCTCCTGTCAAACACCCAAATTGATGCAAAACCTCGGACTTCCAAATCACATAAAACCATTGGAAACAAATGGAATTAAAACAGAAGCAGATGTTTTTTGGAACCTTTGCCCCTCTGAACTTATCGAACACACTCTAAAAGCAGGTCAAGGAAAACTAATTGATTGTGGAGCATTGGCAGTTGAAACGGGGGAATTTACTGGCCGTAGTCCAAAAGACCGTTTTATTGTATCCGATGAATTAACCCAACACGAGGTTTGGTGGGGAAACCACAACATTGCCTTTGAAGAAGAGGCCTTTTTAAGGCTTCGCGATAAGATGCAAGACTATTGTGCCACACGAAATTTATACGTTAGGGATGCTTGGGTTGGTTCAGACCAAAGGTGCCGGGTATCGGTTCGCGTAGTGAATGAAACGGCTTGGAGCAATTTGTTTGTTTACAACATGTTTATAGAGCCATCGGCAGATGAAGTTCAGGCATTAAAGCCGGAGTGGTTGGTCTTAAATATACCCAGCTTCAAAGCCCTGCCTGAAATAGATGGTACAAGGCAGCACAACTTCGCCATCGTTTCATTTAAACATAAAACCATTTTAATTGGCGGAACAGGTTATACAGGGGAGATTAAGAAAGGAATGTTTTCGGCTCTGAATTTCATACTGCCCACCCAACACAATGTAATGCCTATGCACTGCAGCGCCAATGTGGGCGACAATGGAGATACGGCCTTGTTTTTTGGGTTATCGGGAACAGGAAAAACAACGCTTTCTGCCGACCCAGAACGCCTGTTGATTGGAGACGATGAACACGGGTGGGCCGATTCTTCTGTTTTCAATTTTGAAGGAGGTTGCTATGCCAAAACGATTGACCTAACAGAAGAAAAAGAACCAGATATTTACCGGGCCATTCGATATGGGGCTCTACTTGAGAATATTGGAATAGATCCTCATTCTAGAAAACCTGATTATACTGATTCCAAACTTACCGAGAATACGCGAGTTTCGTACCCTATTCATTACATAGACCGAATCCAAAATGGATCAATAGGGGCTGAGCCTAAACACATATTTTACCTTACCTGCGATGCTTACGGGATTTTGCCTCCTATTTCAAAATTGACCGCTGGGCAAGCCATGTACCACTTTATTTCTGGATACACTGCCAAGGTAGCTGGAACGGAAGCTGGAATTACCGAACCCCAGACCACCTTTTCTGCTTGTTTCGGGGCCCCCTTTATGCCTTTGCATCCAGCACGGTATGCTGCAATGTTGGGTGAACGAATTAAAAAATCTGGAGCCAAGGTTTGGTTAATCAATACTGGTTGGAGCGGTGGGCCTTATGGAATTGGACAACGCATGAAATTGAATTTAACTAGGGCAATGATTCGGGCAGCCATGAATGGTCAATTGGATTGGGAGGACTACCAGCAACACCCTATTTTTGGGTTGGCGATGCCCTTAACCTGTCCAGGGGTTCCTGCGGAATTGCTAAATCCAGAATCAACCTGGAAAAATAAAGAATCCTATCAAGAAGCCGCCTATGCATTGGCTCAAAAATTCCATGCCAATTTTGAAAAGTTCAGTACGGAAGCATCACCTGAAATTTTAGAGGCAGGTCCAAGGACCCTAGTTAAGTAATAGCATGGGACGGGGTCGAAATGCCATTTTTGCCCTGTTCGTATTTTGGGTTTTAACAATAGCCCTTGCCTGCAACCCAAAATGGGTGGCGGTGCAATCCGATGCTTCCTTTTTATCGCTCAATCAAATTAAAGGAGATTCTTTGGCTGAAGCCCTACTGAAACCCTACTCCGACTCGGTATCAAAAAGCATGGGGCGCGTATTGTGTCATTCTGCCAAAGCCCTTCCCAAAATAAAAGGTTCAGCCGAAACCGCCCTGGGCAATTTAATGAGTGACATTGTATTAGATAGAGCGAGAAAAATTCAGCCCGAAGTTCAGGCATCTTTGCTCAACCTGGGTGGCCTACGGGCATCATTACCAGAAGGCCCTATCGCCTTGGGTAACGTGTATAGTTTAATGCCCTTTGACAATCGAATTGCGCTTGTAAAATTAGGTCCAAAAGAAAAAAAAGAAATGTTTCGCTACATTGGCGAACACCCCGGCACACCCTTTTCTGGATTTGAACTTCGGTGCGAAAATCAAAATTGGATGGGTTTTTTAAAAGGGGAACCCATTCCAGAAAACGATTCCTTCTACGTAGCAACGTCCGATTTTTTAGCCCAAGGAGGCGATAAAATGAATTTCTTTTTAACCAATCCCTTGTTTTTTGATCCCGGTGTTCTACTTAGGGATGCTATCATTTCTTACATGGTAGAATCCCAACAGGCTGGCAAAAACATCCATAGTCAATTGGACAACCGAATAGTTCCCTGTACCGAAAAATGAACCGCAGAACATTTATTAGAACGGCCGGTATTGCAAGCCTAGGAATTGGATCGGCTGGAAAGGCCATTGGCAAGGAGTTTCTTTTTAAAACCAATGCCGCCGAAAATGGGCTTAAACGGCTGGTCATTTTGCATACAAACGATATGCACAGCCATTTGGAACCGTTTTCGGAAACAGATCCCAAATATGCTGGGCAGGGAGGTATGGCCCGAAGGGCATCATTGATAAAACAAATTAGAGCCGAAGGACATTCAACCTTGTTGTTGGATGCAGGTGATGTTTTTCAGGGCACGCCTTATTTCAATTTGTTTAAGGGGGAGCCAGAGTTTAAAATGATGTCGGCGATGGGTTACGATGTCGGAACCCTAGGAAATCATGATTTCGACAATGGAATCGAGGGCTTGGTTGATATGATGCGTTATGCCCAATTTCCCTTCGTAAATGCAAATTACCTCTTATCGGATACTCAACTTGAGGGGAAAGTTAAGCCCTATACCATTATTCAAAAAGAAAGCTTGAAAATTGGGGTTGTAGGAGTAGGTGTTGACCTTCAAGGCCTAGTTAGTCCATCCTTAGTGGGAAAGGTAAGGTATTCCAATCCAATTCCTGTAGCTCAGGAACTGGCAAATCGGTTAAAATTTGATTTCGGCTGCCACTACATTATTTTGTTGTCGCATTTGGGCTATTCCTATAAAGGAAATCAGGTATCTGATCTTGTTTTGGCAGAACAAACCGAGAACATAGATTTAATTGTGGGCGGCCATACCCACACCTTTTTGGAAAAACCAACCTTGATTAAAAACCAGAAAAATCAAGCTGTTTTAGTAAGTCAGGCCGGCTGGGCTGGTTTACTTTTAGGCCGAATTGATGTTTATTTTAGCCCAAAAGGACATGCCAAGGGCTTTGAATCTTCAATGAATGAAATTTCCAAAAAAACAATAGGCATTTAATTTTTTTTTACATTATTTTCTATCAATATTTGCATATAAATTCGGTAAGAACAACTGACAAGGCTAAAACCCCTTCAGTTTGTTTGTCAGTTGTTTGCTCGAATACAATTATTGCTATTAAACGATGTCAGAGAATCTTCAAGAGGTATGGGAAAGCTGTCTAAAAGTGATTAAGGACAATGTAAGTCCTCAAAGCTTTCAGACATGGTTTGCTCCCATTGTTCCTCTAAAATTGGAGAATCAAGTTCTGACCATCCAAGTGCCCTCTCAGTTTTTTTACGAATGGTTGGAAGAGCATTATATTACTCTTTTAAAACATACTGTTCGAAAAACCGTTGGAGCGAATGGACGACTGGAGTATTCCATTATTATGGAAAACAGCTACCATTCTGAACGGCCACATACCATTCAAATACCTACCTCCGAAACTCGGGCTATAAAGAATCCAGCCATTAGTATGCCACTGGAAACCTCGGGTGAACATTCCATTCGAAATCCATTTGTGATTCCGGGGCTCAAAAAAATGCACATTGAGTCAAATCTGAATCCCAACCACAGCTTTGACAACTTTATTGAAGGAGATTGCAACCGCTTGGCAAGGTCGGCTGGTTACGCCGTTGCCAAAAATCCGGGTGGAACTTCCTTTAACCCCTTGCTTATTTATGGTGGAACTGGGCTAGGCAAAACACACCTTTCCCATGCCATAGGAATTGAAATTAAACGAATGTTCCCGAACAAAACCGTGCTCTATGTTCCGGCTGAAAAATTCACCACCCAGTTTATTGACTCGGTAAAAAACAACACGTCGTCCGACTTCGTCAATTTTTACCAATTGATGGATGTTTTGATTCTAGATGATGTACATATTTTGGGCGGAAAGGAAAAAACCCAAGATGTTTTCTTCCATATTTTCAACCATTTGCACCAAAGTGGCAAGCAAATTATCTTAACATCAGACAAAGCTCCCGTTGACCTACAAGGAATGGAGCAACGCTTGCTTTCAAGATTTAAATGGGGATTATCGGCCGATTTGCAAGTCCCAGAATTGGAAACGCGGATTGCCATTTTGCATAAAAAATTGTACAACGACGGAATCGTTCTTCCCGATGATGTAATTGAATACCTTGCCTACTCCATCAACACCAATGTTCGTGAGTTAGAGGGGGCCTTGATTTCATTGATTGCTCAGTCCTCTTTAAACCGGAAAGAAATCAACATCGATTTGGCTCGAAGGATGATTGATAAGTTTGTCCGAAACAATGCCCGTGAAATTTCAATTGAGTTTATTCAAAAGGTTGTTTGCGATTATTTTGAACTGCCCATTGACCTTATGAAATCCAAAAGCCGGAAACGCGAAGTGGTTCAGGCAAGGCAAATTGCGATGTTCTTTTCTAAGCAGTTTACAAAATCCTCTCTTGCCAATATTGGTGCCCAATGCGGAGGAAAAGACCACGCAACTGTTTTACATGCCTGCAAAACGGTGAACAACCTCATTGAAACCGACAAGCAATTCAAGGCCTATGTGGACGAACTGGAAAAGAAAATCAATATTCAGTAAGGCAATCTGATTTATTTCTTCAGGGCTTCCTTCCATTCAATTTTATCAACAAATTTCAACCTACTAACCGTTCATCAAGGCATTTCTAAACCTTGAACAAACCCAGATTAGGTTTCCGAGATTGGGTTTGATTTTCCATCCTTTAGTTTGAACAAGGTGGGCAACAAAATCAAATCGCCCATTAAAGCTACAACCATCACAAAGGCGGTAAGCAAGCCAATCAAACGGGTAGCCATAAAACTAGACAAGGAAAGCACCAAGAAACCCGAACATAAAATAATGGACGTAATAACAATGGGTTTTCCTGAATAAACAAAGGCATTCGGTATGGCTTCAGACATAGGAAGCCCCTTTTTGCGTTCCACCCGAAGTTGGGCCAAGAAATGAATGGTATCGTCGACGGCAATTCCGAAGGCAATGGTGAACAATACAGCCGTAGAAATTTTCATTGAAATTCCTAAAAAGCCCATCAAACCTGCCAGGGCAAGCAGGGGCAGAATATTGGGCAACAATGAAATGAAAACAATTTTAACCGACCTAAATAGGTAATACACAATTCCCATTATAAAGAGGAAAGAAATCAAGAGCCCTTGGCCTATATTTAGAGCCAAATTGCGGTTGTTTTTATCAATCAATTCGGCTGTACCGGTTAAGGTAACGCGAATGGGGCTATTCCCAATAATTTTTTTCAACGCAGGTTCAATTTGCCTCCTAAGCTCAAAGGCGCGCTTACTTCCGATGTCCTTGAAAAGTCCTTTCATTCTGGCCGAACGTAAATCGGAGCTGAGGTAGGCGTTTAATTTTCCTCCGTTTTCTAAAATCCGAATTTCCCGAACAATTTGCCTTAAACGCGCGGAAGATTTCGGTAATTCATAGGCATCGGGCATACCTCCGCTCAACGCTCTGTTTCCTATTTTGACCATGGCAACGGGCGAAAAAACGAATCCAGTTTGATAGTAGAAGCGCAGGGTGTCTTCCATTTGCTCCATTTTTGCCAAAACCACTGGATCAAACAAATCTAGGCTAGAATCGGTGATTTCAACAGCTACCTCTAAAGGCCGCGTACCCTGAAAACGCTCACCAAAAAAAGCGAAGTCTTGACTAATTTTAGAATCCCTTGCCAAGTCTTCCAGCAATAGGGTGTTCTCCCTGACCTGAAGGGCTCCAATCAAAGTAAAAAGAGTAATCAAGCTACATACTATCCAAATGGCCCTTCTGCGCTGTAAAATAATCTGGATAAGTCTGGCAAAAAAATCCGTCCATTCCACCGATTTTCCTGGCTTAAATCGATGCCCAAATAGAATAAAGAAAGCGGGCAGGTAGGTCAAAGACAAAAGGTACGCGATTCCAACCCCTGCTGCCGTATACAAGCCAAAATCATCGATGGGATCAATGCCTGAACTGGCCAAGGAACCAAAACCAACCATGGTGGTCAAGGTGGTAAACAGGTTGGCTAGGCCAATGTTTTTAATCGTGGTTGAAGTCGCTTCCTCGACAGTACTTCCATTGGCACGTTCTTTCAAAAATTTAGTCAAAGAATGAATGGTAACCGAAAGGCCTACAACAACCAAAATGGTGGGTATTGCACTAGCCATTACATCCATGGACTTGCCGGTTACCTCCATAAAACCCAGGGTAATGGCAACGGCCAATAACACCATAGATAAGGGAGCTGAAATGGCCACCCATGAACGGTACATCAAAAATAAAATGGTAACCATCAGCACAAAAGCGATGCCTAAAAACAAAACGAGTTCGCCCTGAATAAGGTCAATGTAAAAAGCCTGCCCAACACAACGACCTGCAACATGGTATTCATCAAAACCCAAAGATGCAACCAAGGCGTTGACCTGAGCTGATAAAGGTCCGCAAGCCGTATCACCAATGTAGGGAGTATGGTCTAGAATCAAACACACCGACTTTCCGTCCTTTGAAAACATACTGCCATAGTATTCAGGAGTTTGTGTCAAGGCAATTGAATCATCGGCCCTAAATTCTGGATTTTGCCAACGTAGGTACGGCATTTCTACACCAAATCCCATGAGCGGGTCTCGAACCATTGAACGGATGTTTGTGGGTGAAACCACCTTTTCAACAAACCGTATTTTGTGCAAGGAATCGGTTAAAATACTGACCTTTTTAAGAAAAGCTGGGTCGTAAACTGAACCTGTTTTTTGATGAAGTCCAATTAAGATGAAATCGTTATCGGACCCAAATTTCTTGCGAAACTCTTGAAAAAAAGCTGTTTCTGGGTCTTTCTTTGGAAAAAAGGCTTCAAAGTCGTAGTTGTATTCCACCAACACAGCCCGCCAAATGCTAAACCCCGCCAGCAATATGCTGAGAATTAGAATGATTTTCGCCTTTAGCGGGGTTAATTTCATAGGGTGCAAAGGTGTAAAATATACACCAAAGTTGAAACCCCAAATCAACAAAAACTATTTATGAAAGCCAACCTTAAAGGTTGAGGTTATGGCCTTGTTTTCTGCCCTCATAAAATTTCTGAAATCCGAGACCGAAAAGGCCGTTTGCTTATTCAGGATTTGCTTAAGCAACCATCGTTTTTTGAACAAGGCCAAATCTGCTCCCGTAAAAATAAAATCTTGGGCTAACGATTCGCAGGTCCCTTTGGCAATATCGGGAAAGAAATAATGAATCATTTTTTGCCGAACTTCAGCTGGGGGTATTCCCAGCTCAATTTTATACAAGAATCGGCGTTCAAAAGCAGAGTCCATGGCATAGGGCCGATTGGTTGTGGCCACCAAAATCCCATGGAATTGTTCCAGGTGTTGAAGCAAAATCGTTTGCATGGCGTTTTCGGTAGCCATCAGATTTCCATCAAAAGAATCGCGTTGTTGAAATACGGCATCGGCTTCATTAAAAACCAAAATGGGAGCATGGGCTTGTTCCTTAAGCATTTGTCGGTATTCGGTAAAAACCGAGTCCAAATTCTTTTCGCTTTGGCCGTACCATTTATCGCGTTGTTGAGCAACATCAAAAAAAACAAGGTCGCGTTTCGTTTCACGGGCCCACTGTTTAATGGTTTCGGTTTTCCCGGTTCCCGGTGGACCGTACAGCAGAACGGTAAGACCGGGCGCCTCGCCTGCCTGAACCATTTGCTTGTTAAACCGAGCAAAGGCCGATTTGCGCGTTAAGCGCTTAAGGTCATTCAACGTTTCCTCGGCATGAGGGTTTAAAAAAAGGCATTTTGGGGTCAATTCAGCATGTTGGATTTTTTGAACGGGACTTTGCACGGGCTCTGAAAAATCGTGAATCCTTGTGTACCTCTTTTCTATTGGTTTAGGATTCGATGCCGTAAAACGAAGTAAAAAATCGGAGTCGGTGCTGCTTTCTATGCAGACCAGACCTGCCTTTATTAAAGCATGAGATTCACTAAAAACCGAGTGGCGAAAGGCCGTAATATCTATGGGATGCTTGCAAAACAAGCGCGCTATCAACTTTAACGGATAGGAATGGCACTCCACATGATCGAGTAAAGCAAAAAACAAGGCCAAGGCATGTTCGGATTTATCCACCTTTGACTCCAGGATTCGAGAAAACGGGGCGGCTGTAGCCTGGCTTAAAAAACCATGGCTAAATTGCTCCCAATCTTCCAGCGTCATCAATTGATTGCGAAAACAAACAGATTTGACATAGGCCTGAAGGACTTCCCTTTTGCATGGGTTTTCTGGCGCAAAGGGCAGGGCATCTTTTCGATTGAATTTAAGGGCTGCTTCGGCCGAGGCAGACAGGCAAATAACATCGGGGCGCTCCAAGGAATTCGCTGGAAACAACTGCAAAAATCCCTTTTCCAATAAGCCCTCCATACCAAAACAAAGATCATTGGGGAGCATGCTTAGATCGGCCTCCTCTGCAAACCGATTTAAATACAAATCGCCACGGCGCTGCCGAATACCACAATAGGCTGAAAGCACTTGAGCCTCTGACAAGGTAATTTGACAGAATTCGGCCAAATTTACCATAGCCTCCTCTACATTCTCAATAGAGGCATCGGGCAAAACGGACGTAGAAACAGGCTGGGGATTGTCCCAACGTTGCAACCAATTTATGGACATAGGAGAAAAATTTTTACGAAGTTCCGAAACAGCAATGCAGACAATTTGCACAGTTGAATTGCCAAACTTTTTTGCACCTTTAAGGCATGGAGAAACTCAACAGCAAAACCGAACGCATACGTTGCATTTGTGATTTTCTTGACCGGGGCGGAGGCTCCTTAGTAGAGATGCAAAACGCTGTAAACCAAAACCTTGAAGACAAGGGGCTTGCAACCATAGAGGTACGGAGCCTCAGGTACTCATTAAGGCAACTCAAAGACGGCGACTTTGAACATAGCCTTAGTCATTTGCCAGAATCAGAGCGCAAAAATTTATTCAACTGGGAATACCATAGAGGGACGTACCGCTGGGCAGAAAGCAGTTTAAAGCCAGAGTTTGGAGACTTGGAAGAAGAAGAGCGAAGTACCCTACCCTTTTTGATGGGCATTCTAAAAAGGTACGAAACCTTGCCCGCCGTTCGGCGTATTTTGGGGCAATTGGTTGAACATTACCGGTTGAATGAAGACGATTTAGAGGGAGCATCGGCTGTATTTCACAGTGCACCCACTCTGTATGTTCAAGGCCACGGGAAGGCCTCAGAGAAAAATGTGGTGGAACTGGCAATACAACTTTTAGGGCATATTCGAAAAGAAGAGGTCATTGAATTCAATTACAGCTCAGTGGCTTTTGTGAAATCTGACCTAAACACACTGAATTACCATACAGTAATGCCCCTTCAAATTCGATTGTACGACAATTTGTATTACCTCAGTGCGGTTCCCCTGAACGAAAACCACCTGCTTACATTTAGAATTGACCAAATTCATGGATTAAGGGTGGATATCGGCAGCGATGAAAACGAAAATCCGATCCATTTCGACCGAAAAAAAGTGGAGAAAAAAATGGGGCTGCGCAGCCATTTCAAGCATGTTCTTGGGGTATGGAACCATGCAGCAGAAGACCAGGTGCACGATATACGGGTAGAGTTTTTTGGTTGGGCCGCCTCCTATGCAAAGCGTTTGCAGTTTCACCCAACTCAAACCTTAATACATACCAATGTTAGCAACAACAGCTTGGTTTTCTCATTCAAATTGAAACTAAAACCCGAAGAATTTCCAAACCAACCTGCCGAGGAGCGTTCGCCAGAATTGTCGTTTTTTTTAGGCCGGTTTCGAAGGTTTGCCAGGGTACTTAGCTTTGAAGCCCTGAGGGGTTAAATTCCACTTTCTGGCAAAAAACCAGCGTAGGCCTGCGCCCCCGATGGCAGCGGCAGCGACCGAAGTCGGTGCCATGGCTTGCCGCCCCGCGGAGGCGACCTTGGGAGCCCACGCAGGGGCCAGCAAGCCGCAGCACCGGCAAGGGCGCTACAGCGAACAGCGGGAATAGGCGCCCAAAAAAATCCCTGAAAGCACAACACATTTCCCTACTTTTACGTTATGATTTCGATGAAGCGAATTACTCTGGCCCTGATTGGGCTGCTGATGCCTGTGCTGAGCCTGCCGCTGTGTGCGCAAATAAACAATCCTTCCGAAAAACTCGACGGCCTTCTGTTTTTCTTGGAAAATTATTACCTAGAAAAAATTGACCGCGAAACGCTGATTGAAGCGGCTTTGGAAGGGCTGCTCAACGAACTTGACCCCCATTCCTACTACTTACCACCCCGCGAACTCAAAGCGTCTGAAGAAGCATTAAGCGGAAATTTTGAAGGCATTGGAGTGCAATTTAACATTCACAACGACACCATTATGGTGGTAAGCCCCATCAGTGGCGGCCCCTCAGAACGCCTAGGAATTCGCAGCGGAGACCGAATTATTTTCATTGAAGACACCCTGGTGGCCGGGAAAAAAATAACCAACAACGATGTGTTTCGTTGGCTGCGCGGAAAAAAAGGCAGCATTGTGAATGTTAAAATCATGCGTCCCGGACTGAGCGATTTGCTTGATTTTGCCATTGTGCGCGATAAAATTCCTGTGTTCAGCATGGACGCAGCTTTTATGCTAAAACCCGGAGTGGGTTACCTGAAAATAAACCGCTTTGCGGAAACCACAGTAGATGAATTCAAAGAAGGTTGGACCAAATTAAAAGCCCTGGGAGCCAAAGACTTAATCTTAGATTTGCAAGGAAATTCAGGTGGGTATTTGATGGCCGCCACGGGAATTCTTGACCACTTTTTGGCGAAAGGTAAGTTGCAGGTGTACACCCAAGGCCTGCACAGCGATCGACGCGATTTCAAAGCAAGCGGAAATCCGATGCTGTTGAACAACCGACTGGTTGTTCTGGTGGACGAAGGATCGGCCTCGGCAAGTGAAATCGTTGCCGGCGCCGTGCAAGACCACGACCGAGGTTTGGTGGTTGGACGCCGAACCTTCGGCAAAGGCTTGGTACAAAATACCTTTCCCATGCCCGATGGGTCTGCATTCCGACTTACCACCGCCAGGTATTTCACCCCTTCAGGCCGGTTTATTCAAGCTCCCTACAACGAAGGAACCGAAAAATATTACAAGGATTTGGCCAGCCGGTTCGACAAAGGCGAATTGACCGACTCGAGCAAGGCGCAAATTCCCGACAGCCTGGCGTTTAAAACCTCGAAAGGACGAACCGTGTACGGGGGAGCAGGCATTATGCCCGATGTGTTTGTGCCGCTAGACACCTCCTTTTTTTCGGTATGCCTGAACCGAATTACCGCTGCCGGGCTGCCCTACAATGTTGCCTTAGATTATGTGGACGCCCACCGGGCAGAACTGCAAAGCGCATACCCCAGCATGGACGATTTTAATTCTAGATTTGATGCCCAGCCTTTGTGGGAAACCCTATTAACCGAAATTGAAAAACGTAATCTGCCTTGCGAAACGGGCGATGTTAACCGCAGCAAGGTGTTTTTGCAAACCATGCTTAAAGCCTTGGTAGCTCAAAACCTTCATGGCCGAGATGCCTTTTTCAAGGTAATGGCCAGCGAAAACGAGTCCATTCAAAAAGCCCTAGAAATGCTGGAAGGCCCTTGGCCAGAATACCTAAAATAAAGCTATGAACACCTACGAAAAAGGCATGCTGGCCCCCGACAGCTTAACCGGAAAAACCATTGCAATTACAGGAGGAGGCAGCGGATTGGGCTTAAGCATGGCGGCCTATTTTCTAGCCTTGGGCGCACAGGTAAGCATTTGCGGCCGAAAAGAAGAAAAACTGGCCTCGGCAGCCGCGGAACTGCAATCCAGAACTGGAAAAAGCGTATTCTATTTTCCCTGCGATGTGCGGCAATACGATGAGGTGGAAGCCTTTCGCGAAAAAACCATTGAAGCCTTAGGGCCCGTCAATGGATTGGTAAACAATGCCGCGGGAAACTTTTTAAGCCCCACCGAACGGTTAAGCCACCGCGCCTTCGATTCGGTGGTTGACATTGTTCTAAAAGGCAGTTACAACAACAGTTTAAGTTTCGGCAAGTATTGGATTGACCAAAAAATTGCGGGCAACACATTGAACATTGTAACCACCTACGCTTGGACAGGGTCGGCCTACGTGGTTCCATCGGCCTGCGGCAAGGCGGGGGTTTTGGCCCTGACGCGGTCTTTGGGTGTTGAATGGGCCAAATACGGCATTCGAACCAACGCTATTGCTCCAGGCCCCTTCCCTACTCCGGGCGCTTGGGACCGCTTGTTTCCGCAAGAATTTATGCAGCAGGTTGACATACCCTCGAAAATTCCGGTGGGTCGGGCGGGTGTTCACCAAGAGTTGGCCAATTTAGCGGCGTATTTAATGTCGGATTTTTCGGCCTTTATTCAGGGCGAGGTAATTACCATTGATGGTGGCGAATGGCTTAAAAACGGAGGGGAATTTAGTTGGGTCGGCGATTTGATTCCGGCAGAAATGTGGGATATGGTTGAGGCATTGATTCGAAGCAAATCTGGCAAATCGTAATTTGTTAAGGGGGCGGCTGCCGGGCTTTCAGGGCTAATCCGCATCGGGCATTGGGGGCAGAATGCTCAGCAAGTAGCTCCTCGCGTCGCTCTTGCTGCGCGTTCTGCCCTGCCAATGCCCGCTTTGCGGGTTAGCCTCTTCAATCCCTGCCGCAGGGTGGCGTAAAAAGGAAAGCAATAAACGCTGGGTTAAACGGGTCTGCGAATCAACCTCAAGGCATGGGAATAGCGCCCCTCATCTGCCCTAAAAATCCCCTGCTGGTCAATCTTATCGATGCGCACCATTCCAGCTGCATGCAGAACCCGATCGGCAGACAACAAAATGCCTACATGTACTATGCGGCCCTCTTCGTTGTCAAAAAACACCAAATCACCAGGCTTGCTTTCAAACAGCCAAGAAACCAGATGACCAACTTCAGCTTGTTGAGCTGCGTCCCGAGGCAAAATAAAGCCACGAGATTCCCAAAACAACTGAGAAAGACCCGAGCAATCGATTCCCATCGCTGTTTTTCCGCCCCAAAGATAAGGTACGCCCAACCAAGCCTCTGCCCATTCCGGCAAAGAGATAGGTCCTTGGGTTGGTTGATGAACTT
Organism: Bacteroidota bacterium; assembly: GCA_016866335.1. Classification (GTDB taxonomy): domain Bacteria; phylum Bacteroidota; class Bacteroidia; order CAIKAF01; family CAIKAF01; genus CAIKAF01. The sequence continues at coordinate 32,830 of VGMT01000008.1, forward strand.
TTGACCCCATGCTGGTCCAAACCATTCCAAAATCGCCTGGCGTTTGTTGAATCAAGGCATGTTGAAAATAGCCGGGAACTTCGTTGCTGCCTATTGCAACCAAGCCAGAACTTCGAACCCAGGCCGGATAACGTTCGTCTTTGCGTTGCACAAACCACCATTCACCTTGATTTTCAAGGCAATCAACCCAATCCCCAAACAGGAATTGGGTGCTCATTTCGGCAGAGTGGGCTGGCAAGGAGCGTCCTGGCAGTACAGGAACCTGTACCCGAAAAGAGGAGGTCATATTAACAGCGTTCAATCACAATGGCACTGGCGCCACCTCCGCCGTTGCACAATGAAGCAACTCCGGTTTTCTTGTTTTCTTGATGTAGGGAATGCAGCAAGGTAACCAATATGCGGGCACCTGAAGAACCTAAGGGATGGCCTAAAGAAACGGCACCTCCATACACATTCACCTGTTCGGGTTTCAATCCCAATTTTTTGTTGTTGGCAAGGGCAACCACGGCAAAGGCCTCGTTCAGTTCGTACAAATCTACCGCTTCCGCATCAATTGCTGCATGCTGCAAGGCTTTGGGCACAGCTAAGGCCGGAGCAATGGTAAACCAGCAAGGTTCGGTTGCCGCATCGGCAAATCCTTTAACCTCAGCAAGGGGTGTTAAGCCCAATTCCTTTAGCTGAGCTTCGCCAACCAAAACTAGGGCCGAGGCCCCGTCGTTAAGGGTTGAAGCGTTGGCAGCGGTAATGCTTCCATTTTTATCAAAAACCGGGCGCAGTTCGGGAATTTTATCGAACTGTACATTTTTATATTCTTCGTCTTCAGAAATCACCACATCGCCTTTTCTGCCGGCAATGGTAACGGGGGCGATTTCGGCCGTGAATTTACCAGCGGCCCAAGCGGCCTGAGCACGGCGGTACGATTCAATGGCATAGGCATCTTGGTCTTGCCGGCTAAATTCCATTTCTCTTGCACAAAGTTCCCCTGCATTGCCCATGTGGTAGTCGTTGTACACATCCCACAATCCATCTTTAATCATGCCATCGGTCAATTGTCCGTGGCCCAACTTTTGGCCAAAGCGGTTGGAAGAAACATAGTAGGGAACCTGCGACATGTTTTCCATGCCACCAGCCACCACAACCTTAGCATGACCAAGCATAATGGATTGTGCCGCTAGCATAATGGATTTCATTCCTGAGGCGCAGACCTTATTCACGGTAGTACACGGTACGGTATTGGGCAAACCGGCCTTTAGTGCAGCCTGCCGGGCGGGGGCCTGACCAAGCCCAGCAGAAAGTACGTTACCCATGAATACCTCGTCCACCTGATTGGCAGAAACACCTGCCCGTTCAAGAGCGGCCCGAATGGCTACTGAACCCAATTCGGTGGCTGAAACACCAGATAATGCGCCGCCAAAACTGCCCATAGGGGTACGAACGGCCGAAACAATGTACACTTTATTCATAGGTAAATACTTTGCAGCGAAGATAGAAAATCTAGGCGTGTTGAAAAGCATTCGAAGGCATTAAACCTGACCTAGCACCTCAATTTAATTCTCGATTAATCGGGCTTTGAAAAAGCCGAAATCCAAAATTCAGCGGAACTCGTGGCAGGACGCTCCAGCCATTCTTCCATGGGTCTTGGGTCCCCAACATTGTCTTTAAATAGCAGTTTAAACTGCTCGTAATCCAAAATTTCAGGAAACCAAACCGAAATAAAATTCCGGGTAACAATGTCCACTAGATTTTTAGGAATTTCGATGGGTATTAACCGTTGATTACGAACCTTGGCAGCCAAGGTCATCAATTCGCCGAACGAAATCGGAGTTGGTCCAACCAAATCTAAGCTTTTTACCGGCAATTCCTGAATCTGAATAGCCTGTTCCATGATCTGCACAACATCTTGGGGCATTACCGGCTGAATTTTATGCTGAGGAAAGGAGGCAGGAAGCAATGCACGGTTACCTAAATAGCGGCTAATGTCCAAAAGCAATACCAGTTTTTGAACCAACAAATTGTTGGGCAGGCAGAGCAGCGATGGGCGCAAAACCAAAGCGTCGTCTTGCTTTAGCACAATAGCTTCGCCCTTGGCCTTGCTGTTTAAAAAGGCAGAGCCAGAATCGGAATCTGAACCCAATACCGAGACGTGAAGAATACGCGGATTGCCTATCTCATGCCGATTCTCAATAAGGGTGCGGAGCAGTTCGGTATGAACCTCAAAAAATGCCTCGTTTTTGCTTTCTCGAATAATGCCGGCCACATTGACAAAAACATCAACCTTTCCTAGGGTTTTCCAATCGCTATGAATAGGATCAAAGCAAACATACCCCTTTCCTGATTTCCTTGATAGAGCAAGTACTTCGCAATCTGCCCGTTTCAATAGGCTTTGATGCAGCAGCGAACCGAGCTGTCCTCGAGCTCCAAGAATGGCTATGCGTTTCACAATTTCAACTGACTTGGCTTATTAAAGCCGCGCCAAATCAATTCACCATTATAGGCATCATCAACATGGTAATCTCTTCAATATCATGCTGGTATTCGCTGGGGGCTAAAATTCCAGGACGACTTGGTGTGCTCATTTTCAAGGTTACGCTTTCTTGATCCATGTTGCTGAGCATTTCTATTAAAAAACGGCTATTGAAACCAATTTCCATGTCTTCGCCAGAATACTGGCAATGCAATTCTTCTTTGGCCGAATTGGAAAAATCCAAATCTTCTGCAATAATTTCAAGCTGGTTGCCTGCCAATTTTACGCGCACCAAATAGGTGGCTTTATTTGAAAAAATAGAAACCCTTTTTAAACCATTAAGCAGGGCATGCCGATCAATGGTTAATACATTGGGGTTTTCTTTAGGAATAACAGCCTCGTAGGCAGGATATTTACCTTCAATTAATCGGCTGAAAACAACATAATGTCCGAAGGAAAAGCGTACGTTCTTTTCGCTGTATTCAATGGACAAAGGCTCTTCCGATCCCCCCAGAATATTCTTCAGCAAATTCAAAGGCCGCTTATTTAAAATCAGTTCAAAGCTTGAATCGCATTGAATATCAAAGCGTTTATAAAGCACCAATTTATGGGCGTCGGTAGCTACAAAGTTGGCCGATTCAGGAGAGGCTTGAAGTAAAACACCCGACATAACCGGACGCAGCTCATCGTTCCCGGCGGCAAAAATCGTTTTTGCTACCGCATTGTTAAAGGTGAGGGCTTCAACCGAAAAGGAACCCTTGCTATGAAACTCAGGCAAGGAAGGAAATTCGGAAGCATCGTGCCCTGCCGTTTTGTACTTTCCGCTATCGGAATGAATGTTTATGCCTTGGGTGTTTGGATCTACCGTAATGGATAGGGGCACATCTGCAAATGTTTTTAGTATATCCACCAAAAACCGAGCAGGGATAGCAACCTGTCCTTCCGATTTAACGCTGACCTCAGGTATTTCGGCAATTACTGTAGTCTCTAAATCAGAGGCGGTTACTTTTAATCCACCGTTCCCCGTTGACTGAAACAAAAAATCCTGCAAAATGGGAACAGAATTGTTTCCACCTTGAATAACCCCCATTAGGGTTTGAATATGACCTAGAAGGGTTTTACTTGAAACGACAAACTGCATGATTCTCTAATTTGATAAACAAATATACGGCAAAGTAACCGAATTAAGGTTTTACAGGCGGGCCACCCTGAAAATATTCAATAGGAACCGTAACGGGGTCGAAGGTAAAAAACTGGCACAAGGTAACTTCGCCGTTTTTCAGAATTCCATACATCCTATCAACATCAATATCAATCGGATCCCCAAGCATATTCAATGTTCCTTTGGGAAGGGGAATGGCGCATAACTTCACCGAACTTTCCTTTCCATTCCGGTCTTTCAAGATAATGGTGTGCAAGGCATATTTTCGCTGCACCGAATCCATACGAGCGGTATTCACATCCACCCAATTCTCAAAGCCCATAACCTTAAAGTTTTGCAAAAAAACCTTGATCAGACTGGTATCGGCCTTTGGTGAAGCAGTTCCCGTCTGAAGTTGAACCAAAGAAAACCTTGAGGGCGAAAGCACATCAATTCGGAATGAACTTTCAGGCCGTTGATGATGTACAACTTGAACCGAGGCTATATCGCGGATGTGGTGATTAAAAATCTGTTTTGTTTTCCATTCCAATACACTTGGATTAAAGTGGTTGGTCAAATACCCCCTAAACCCAGGAACATAAACAATCACTGGCACCTCTGAACCTTGCAGCATCATATAGGTACCCAGGTGATTCTGAGTAGGGCCTCCTACAAAAAACGTACGAATGGGTTCCTTGTCGTTTCCAAACACCTCTACCCTAATTCCGTAAACCGATAACTTTTTAAAAACTTCTTGTTGGCCGTTTTTAGGTATAAACTCCTTTACTTCCATGCGCCTTAGCGTCGATAAGGTTACCTCCACCAGGTCGCGACGGGCAGGCAAATTTAGACCTTCAATGGTCCATTCATTTGGGTTCCGTATCAGGGTAACCTTGCTTCCCCCATTGTTGCTAATCTGAATTTTTTGAATCGAGGCAGTGTCCTCAATTTTAAATTGGGTATAATCAGCATCCATGGCCGAATCCTTTCCACCGCAGGCCATAAAGAAAACAACAACCAAAGGAAAGATTAAATAGTTCATGCGTATTTGCGTTTTTGAATCCATCGAACTCCAAACCACAGAAAAAGCAGGTAAGCCAAGGGAATTAGAATCTGAGCGCTTTGCCAGAAACTACCATTGGCTTCTACCTTTATTGGGTCCAAGTTCCGAATTTGAAAGCGCTTATTTCGAATAGAAATAAACCAAGCATCGTTGGCCAAATAATGAACAGCGTTCATTAAAAAGTTCTTATTGCCCTCAAAAAAGTAGCCACTTGCCGGATCTTCGCCCAATCGGAACGGGCGGTTTTGCCTAGAATTAAATCGGTTTTTAACAATATCACCATCGCCAACAACAATCATTTTTGAAGGCTGCCCTTTTTCTAAGAAGGGATAATCTGCCGTTGGCAACAAACGGCCTTTGAAGGCGCTTTCAAATGAGCCCTCCAGTAGAACAGCCATAGGCTGATTGGGCTTGTTAAACCTTTCTGGGCTTGCCTTTTCAGCTACAGCTTGAATTCCAACTCGGGCAGGCGTCATTAAACTTCTTGAAACAGGTCCACTGCTCAATAAAATGGTCTTTTGAATTCCAGAAAGCTTAACCGTATCTAAGCTAGAAGGGAATTCAAAACGTATTGGTCCCACTCGGCTGGTAAGTAAATGCCGATCATCGGGCAGCACCACAGGATAAAAAAACCAAGGCAATAATTCCTCTTTAGGTTGGTCGCCAACCATACCAGTTACAACTGGAATAGGGGCACACGATGCATCTTGAATTAAATTATAATTGATGCGAACACCATACTTAAAAAGCAAATCATTCAAACCCAAATCCTTTGGCAATGCTATGGTATATCCCTTCGGACTTGACTTCAAACTATCTAGGTCAACCGCCACCTGGTCTAGCAGCCACAACACCCGGCCGCCTCGCATCAAATATTGGTCAATTACGAATTTCTCTGCTTCTCCAAAAGTAGAATCTGGCTTTGCCAACACCAAACAGGCATACGACTTATTAAGCGTATTTAATTGATTGTTTAACACTAAGCCTTCTACTGTATAGTATTCTTTCAAGGACATTAAAAAGTCGGCGATCAAGCCTTGGGGCAATTCCCTATGACCAAAGGAGAACGCAATTTTTGGCCGACGTTCAAAGGTGTGCAGTTTATACATTGCCGAGGCAAATCCGAACTCAAGCCGCTCGATGGACGTATTTAAGGCCTGATCTGCCAATGATGGATCCAAACCAGCCAATTCCTCTAATAATTCAACCTTGGCTTCGTGGCCCTTGTAACTTATGGTAGCCGCGGGAATAATTGACCGCTCTTGCCTACCCGCCTCGTCGGCAAAGGTTAAGGAAAAGGGTTGTATTCCCTTTTCAACCAATTCCTGCTGCATTAGGGCCTGCTCCTCAGGATCTTTTCCAGAAAAAGGGTCCACAAAACGGTACTGAAGGTTGTTCCCTGCCTGGTATCGAAATTCCTCAAGCAATTCACGAGTGGCCGTTTGAAGACGCTTAAATACTGGCGGAAATTTCCCTTCCAAATACACCGTTACAATCGCCGGCTCCTCCATATTCCTAAGCATGGAAATGGTACTGTCCGATAAACTATATCGCCCCTCTGCCGTAAAATCCCAACGAAAAAACAAACGCCCCGAAATGGCATTTATGCCAGCCAGAATACCCAGTGCGGCAATCAACCAAGCAATATCTTTTCTCTTTCTGTTCATGGATTAAGACCAATTTCGCTTTTGAATCCAAGTTTTGGCCGCCAATAAAAACACTACCGTCAGGCTAATAAAATACACCAGGTCTCGGGAATCAATCACTCCCCTGCTTATGGAATCGTAATGATAACCAAGACCCAATTGAAGTAGATAATACTCATTCCCTTGCATTAGGCCAAGCCCAACCAATTGAGGAATCCCTTCGGTAAGAATCAATCCAAAACCAAGCCCCAAAAGCAACGCAATCATTTGATTTGAGGTCAGCGAACTGGCAAAAATCCCTGCGGCCAAATAAACCGAAGCCAAAAGAAACAATCCAATATATGAGGTAAAAATCCCTGCCCAATCCAAAGCCTCTACAGAACTTAATTGAACCAAGGCCACCAAATATCCTAGGGTAGGCACTAAACTCAAAAAAACCAAAACCTGACCGGCACAAAATTTGGCAAATATCACCTCCATGGTTCGCACCGGCTTGGTTAAAAGCAATTCAAGGGTTCCCAATGCGTGTTCCTCCGATAGACTCCTCATGGTAAGCGCCGGTATCAAAAGCAAAAACAAATAGGGTGCGTCTTCAAAAAAACGCTTCATGTCAGCAAAACCAAAACTTACAAGGTTGTCATTAGGAAACAACCACAGATATACTGCATTTACCAATAGGAATACCCCCATTATGGCATACCCCGTAATGCTGGCAAAAAAAAGGGAAATCTCTTTTAAAAAAATCGCCTTCACGCTCTCAGTCCTAAAAAGTTTGAGTACAAAGTTAGCCGAATTTAGCGCTCGCCAAAATAAGGCCAAAATACCATGCCGCTAACCTTGCTAATTGGGACTAATGGCCCACATTTGGGAACCTAGCATGAAAGGGAAACCATTCAATCTGCAAAAAACGTACTTTTGAAAAAATCTCTACACGCATGACCCGATTGTTTTGGGCTCTTTTGAGCCTGTATTTTTTCCCTCTTGCAGCACAACAACCTACAACATTTTCATGCCCAAGGCTAGGGGTTAGTTCCATGCCCGAAGGCTTGGAAACAGAATGGATGAGTGATTTGGTAAGCCGCGAAGCACCCAACTTTCTATCCAAGCCCGACAAGCGGTTTATGTACGAACAAAAGGATAAAAGCGCTAAACTTTTCCCAAGAAAATCAAAAGTTGCCTCTGCCGAAAAAAGCCTGGTTCCCCAACCCATTTTGGGAACCGCATTCCAAGGAAACGTCTTTAGCAGCAGCGTGCCCATGGACAATTCAATGGCATTCAATGAAGACTCCCTGTTGGTTTCTGCCATCAATACTACCATTCGTGTGTACAGTAGAAACACCGGAATTCTGCGCTCATCTTTGACCCTTCGATACTTTACCGATGCTGTAGGTTTAATTGGAACCGCAAACTACCGATATGACCCCAAAGTTATCTTCGACCCCCTAGCCCAACGCTTTATGGCCGTTATTTTAAACGGAAGCGTCGCTGCCACCTCTAAAATTATTCTTGCCTTCTCGCAAACCTCAGATCCCCGCGGCGACTGGAACATGTACACCCTTCCCGGTAATCCTTTTAATGACTCTACCTGGTTTGATTTCCCTTGCATTAGTTTCACCGAAAATGAGGTTTTTATTACTGGCAATCAAATTCGGGAAGGAGTTAGTTGGCAAATGGGCTTTCGGCAATCCGTCATCTGGCAAATTCGAAAACAAGAAGGCTACAACGGCGATTCTCTTCACAGCCAGGTTTGGTCAGGAATTGAATACGGCGGACGGCCCCTTAGAAACCTTCATGCCGTAACCCGTTGCTCCGATTTCACCAGTAACCCAGAACAGTATTTTTTGTCAAACCGAAATTTCGATGTTCAAAACGATTCCCTCTTTCTGCTGAAAATCAGCGACACCATTGGAACCGGAACCCTTTCTATTCAACACATTCAACTTCCCCTTGCATATGGAGTTCCTCCCGAGGCAAGGCAGCCAGACACAGCAAAAACCTTAGCCACAAACGACGCCCGGGTTTTAGCCGCAAATCTTGACAGAGGCCGTATTCAATTTGTTGGAAATACCCTTGATACCTCAACCGGTTCCTGCGGCATTTACCTAGGTCAAGTTGCTCAACTTAACCAAGCTAACCCCCTTGTTGAACATGCCAGAATCATTGGATTTGATACCCTAGATTTGGGATACCCAAACCTGGTTACCATTGGTTATGCTCCCGACAACAGCCCAAGGGCAATTGTGGCCTTTAACCACAGTGGCCCCTCTACCTTCCCCGGAATTTCTGCGCTCACCTTTGATCAAGGGCAGGTTTCTGACCTGATTCGTGTTAAAACTGGGCTTCAAAGCCTAAATGTTATCGAGGGACCAAGCGAAAGATGGGGAGATTATTTCGGAGCCCAACAGTATTTCCCAGAATACGGCAAAATTTGGATTGCTGGAACGTTTGGAGCCGCTGACAAACGCCATTCAACTTGGATTGCCGAACTCATCAGCCCTTTTGGTTCTTCGCCTGCAGCGGTTCAACCCATCAACCCAAACAACCCCTCATCCTTTCTTTTTCCAAACCCCTCTTTCCAACGCAGCTTTTTCCGGTTTAATCTCACCCAACCCGGTCCAGTTAAACTTGATTTGTTCGACCTTAACGGCAAATCCCTTGGAACTGTTTACCAGGGAATGGGCCTTAAAGGAGAACAAGAAATAGGTTTTGAAATCGGACATTTACCCCCCGCCAGTTACTTGGTAGTTCTAACCTCGCCGCTAGGAAAAACAACAAAAACCATCGTTAAACAATAGGGCGTGAACGGCTGGATTATTCTTTTACTTTTTCTAGCTTACCTTTCTTTTTTAGCCTTGGTAGGCTACCTGACTGGTAAAAATACCGACGAAGCAGGTTTTCATAAGGGCGGAAAAAAAACGGCTTGGTACATCATTGCCCTCGGTATGGTGGCCGATAGCCTTAGCGGGGTGACCTTTATTAGCATCCCTGGAAATGTCCACGGGCAAGGTTTCTCTTACATGCAAATTGTTTTAGGTTATTTTCTAGGATATCAAATTATTGCAGCTGTCCTTATCCCCTTGTATTTCAAACTCAACTTAACCAGTATTTACGAATATCTACAGCTTCGTTTTGGAATCATTGGGCAAAAAACCGGATCCGCCTTTTTTCTTATCTCCCGAATCATCGGTGCCTCTGGCAGGCTTTTTCTGGCTGTAAGTATTTTTCAGTTTTTTTTCCTTGATTCCCTTGGCGTCCCCCTTGAAATTACGGTGGTTGCCATCATGGCTCTCATGTACCTCTACACCTATAAGGGGGGAATTAAAACCCTGTTGTGGACCGATGCCATTCAAGCCTTTGTCATGTTGGCCGCTCTTGGCCTTACCCTTTATTCCATCCATGAATCCCTTAATCTTTCTTTGCTGGAATGGAAAAGAATCGCAACCAAATCTTGGTGGATTTCCAACCCTCAAGATCCACATTTTTGGGGAAAAGACATCTTGGCAGGGGCCTTTATAGCCCTAAGCATGACAGGATTAGACCAAACAATGATGCAAAAAAGCCTTGCTTGCAAACAGGTTAAAGACGCTCGAAAAAATATGATTTGGTTTGGTTTCGCTATTGTTTTTGTCAATTTTGCCTTCTTGCTTCTCGGCGCAGGCCTTTCGCATTTTCTCTTCGCAAAAGGGCTTATTGGAATGGAGTTAAAAGCCGACCATATTTTCCCATACCTGGCTTTTCATGAACTCGGAACCTTGGCCATGATTGCCTTTTCGCTCGGGTTAATTGCGGCATCCTTGAGCAGTGCCGATTCCGTTTTAACTACCCTTACCACCGCCTTTTGCATGGATTTTCTTAATTTTTCAAACCCTGAATCCCTGCCAAAAAATCCCGCTCGCATTCGCCAAAATGTGCATCTTGGCTTTGCCCTGACTCTCTGGCTTTGCATTCTAGCTTTCGACGCCTTGACCAACGACAGCCTTATTTATGTTATTCTAACCCTGGCTGGTTACACCTATGGTCCCTTGCTCGGTTTATTCAGTTTCGGACTTATCTTACCTAAACTCAAACCAATTCCTTGGACCATTCCCCTTGTTTCAATTATTTCAGTAGGTCTTACCGCACTCTTTAATTATGTGTTGGCCCCAAACTGGGGCTATTCCCCTGGATTTGAACTTTTACCTCTCAACGGATGCATTACCTTTGTTGGACTATGGATTTCATCTTTATTTCGCCCCTTAAACGCTTAATCGTTTTTGTATTGGTTTGCCTACCAGGTTTAGGTAGCTGCCAAGCCATCGCCGATGGATTGATTTATTCCCTCCCAAAATCGGAATTCACTTTGCTTGGAACGGTACGCACAACCCAATACACTCCAGGCCCTTTAGCAACTTACGCAAAAAAATACTTGGGAATTCAGGCCAAAGAGATGCCCGAAACAATCCATCAAATTACACAAAGCAAGCTTATTTTAAATTTGTTGCCCGACACAGCATGCCTTTATTTGGTTCCCAACGCTGTGCTGCAGCAAAACCGATTCAACTTTGGTAGGGGATCAATGCTGCTTTCTGTCAATTCGCCCAACCCAGCCCCTCAACACAATCAAGGTTTATTCAGTAGGTCTGCAAGCAGCACTGGAAATACTGATTTGCCTGTGCTGCCAATGTTATGCCTAACCCAAGAAACCGACACCATTTATCGCCGAGAACTCTTGGCAGATTCCGTTGTGGTTGAACACTGGGAAATTCAAACCCTAATTCAACAGCAAACCACCGAGGAAATTGCCAAAAGTACGGCGCAAAAACTGGTTCAATTGGAGCAAGAACGGCAACAGTTGCTGCGATTCAATGAAGATGTTCAGTATTCTGGACCCGCCCTTCGGGTCATGCTTCAGAGGCTAGATTCCTTAGAAACATATTACCATGAATTGTTCCAAGGCCGACAAACTCACCGTATGACTGCTTTTTCCTTTCCTCTTACCCTTTCTAATTCTGAGCTGGCTGATTTGCAACTTAAAGGACACACAACCAAAGTCATCGCTGGTTTTTCTGCTGACGCAGGCTTCACTTCCGATACCTCCCAAGCATTGCCTCTCGTGCTCAGCATCCAAGGCTTGGGATTGCCGCAAGCCATGCGCCGGTTTATTCCCGAAAAAGCTGCCAAATCATCCGAAGGTTTGCTGCTTCGCATTCCTGAGCGTTGCACTATGCAAATTTCGCTTGGGAATACTTTGCTGATTCGCGAATATCAGCCCCTATTTCAGTTGGGTACTTTGGTGCGCATTCCGCTTCCTAAATCAGGTATTTTAGAATATTCAATTTGGCCCGAATTGGGCAATCCTGATTCGGTTGAATGGTGAATTGTGGGCGGGTTCCGGGCTTTCACAGGTAGTCCGCACCCATGCATGCTGGCTACAGCGGCTTTGCGCGGGCTCCTAAAGTCGCCTGCGCAGCTCGCGTAGCCATACTTGCATGGTTTTGCGGGCTACCTAGCTCAATCCCGCCCGCGGCCACTCATTTCAATACTCCTTTCAAAAAAAATGCTCCCGAAGGAGCATATATTAGTTAAATCCGCGGATTAGTAATCGCGGCGGGGACGAGGACGATCTCCGCGACCGCCATCTCGGCCTTCTGGGCGGGGACCACGTTCTTCCGGAGCAACCCAACCTTCTGGCTTTGGCAAAAGCGCACGGCGCGACAAACGTAATTTTCCAGTTGCTTGATCTACCTCCAACAACTGAACATCTATCGTGTCTCCCTCATTCAAAACCTGAGCAATATCTGGAGTTTTTTCCCAGGCATACTCAGAAATATGAAGCAAACCTTCTTTTTTAGGTAAAATTTCTACAAAGGCTCCAAATGTAGTAATCTTCTTTACCACACCTGTAAAACGATCGCCTGGTTCTGGCACACTTGTCATTAAACGAATGCGCTCCTGAGCCATTTTAATACCAACAGGATCTGACCCAGCAATTTCAATCACTCCCTTATTGTCAACATCCTCTAAGCTAATCACTGTATTGGTCGTCTTCTGCAATTCCTGAATATGCTTACCTCCAGGCCCGATAACCGCACCAATGAATTCCCCTGGAATAATCATGGTTACAATTTGTGGTACAAAAGGTTTGAATTCCGCACGAGGCTTTGGCTGAACCGAATCCATAACATCTAAAATATGAATTCGGCCCCGCTTTGCCTGCTCTAAAGCCTCTTTCAATACTTCAAATGACAAGCCGTTTACCTTAATGTCCATTTGGCAGGCGGTAATTCCCTGACGGGTCCCAGCCACTTTAAAGTCCATGTCGCCAAGATGATCTTCATCCCCTAAAATATCAGATAAAATAGCATACTTGCCCGTTTCTTCGTCCGATATCAATCCCATGGCAATTCCTGAAACGTGACCTTTCACAGGTATCGCAGCATCATGCATCGCCAATGAACCGGCACAAACGGTAGCCATAGAACTTGAACCATTGGATTCCAAAATATCGCTAACAATACGAACCGCATAATCAAAATCGCTAGGCACAACCTGTTTAAGAGCACGCAAGGCCAGGTTACCGTGGCCAACCTCACGGCGACCTGTGCCACGCATAGGTTTTGCTTCGCCCGTAGAAAACGGAGGGAAATTGTAGTGCAACAAGAAACGGTTTTTTCCCTCAATTACTACCCCATCAATAATCTGCTCATCTAATTTGGTACCTAAGGTTACCGTAGTAAGCGACTGGGTTTCTCCACGTGTAAATACAGCCGAGCCATGAACCATGGGTAGGTAATCGGTTTCTGCCCAAATCGGACGAATTTCATCAAGTTTACGGCCATCTAAACGCTTGCGCTCATTTAATACACAATCGCGAACTGCTTTCTTTTCAACCGAATGAAAATAGGCTTTGATTAAAAATGAATTTTCAGCAGCTTCTTCCGAACTTAACCCAGCCACGAACTCTTCTCTAATAGCCTTGAATTTTTCAGATCGCAATTTCTTATTTGCATTTCCTTCGTTGGCTATATCATAGGCACGTTGATAAGCAAACGCAGAAATCCGAGTTTTTAAATCTAGATTGTGTTTTTCATGAGAATAACTACGCTTGGTTTTACCCAATTTAGATGCCAATTCAACCTGTGCCTTCACCTGAACCCTAATGGCTTTGTGGGCAAATTCTAAGGCTGAAAGCAAAACATCCTCGCCCACCTCCTTCATTTCTCCTTCCACCATGACAATATCGTTGGCGTTTCCTGCCACCATCAAATCTAAATCAGCACGCTCTAAATCCGAACGAAATGGGTTGACCACAAAATGACCATCAATCCGAGCAACCCGAACTTCAGAAATAGGGGCTGTAAATGGAATATCTGAAACAGCGATGGCTGCCGAGGCTGCCAAACCCGCTAAGCAATCAGGTAGCAGTTCTTTATCATGGCTAATCAAATAAACCAAAACCTGAGTTTCAGCATGAAAATCATCAGGAAATGTGGGGCGTAAAGCACGATCAATCAACCTAGATATCAAAATCTCTTGGTCAGAAGGACGAGCTTCGCGCCTAAAAAAGCCACCAGGAAAACGTCCTGCGGCAGCATACATTTCTCGGTAATCTACCGTCAATGGCATAAAATCTACATTTTCGCCTGCCTCTGGGCGTGCCACTGCCGTGGCCAACAACATTGTGTTGCCCATGCGAACCACCACAGAACCATCTGCCTGCTTGGCCAATTTTCCTGTTTCTATGGTCACTAAACGGCCATCTCCCAAATCAATGGTTTGGGTAATTGCTTGAATACTCATAAGATTGTTTTTTGCATCAAATAAAAAAAGGCAACATGGTTGCCTTTGAAGTCACTTATTTCCTTAAGCCTAACTTAGCGACAATCGCACGATAGCGAATGATGTCCGTATTAATAAGGTAATTCAACAGTTTTCTGCGTTTTCCTACCAATGCAATCAGGGAACGCTGGGTGCCGAAATCTTTACGATTCCGTTTTAAGTGCTCTGTTAAATGATTGATGCGATGCGAAAAGAGCGCGATTTGGGCCTCAGCACTTCCTGTATTTGTCTCGGAACCGCCGTGCTCGCTGAAGAATTGCTTTTTTACTTCTGTCGTTAAGTACATTTCTTTCGGTAATTTTAGTCCGCAAAGATAGAAATTATTTCGGTATTGCATCAACCTACCTTCTCTTTTCATTCTAAATTTTCCTTTAGATGATTTCTGAATTCCAATTTCTCTCTTGCCCAACATCTGGTTTTGCTCTAATCAAACCGAGTTTTATACAACCAAGTACGAAAGCCCCTCACCCTGTTAAACCAAAAAACAAATTTGGTTATGTTTTAATTTTTTTTTGCTCATCTGCGCTTTTAGGCTTTGGAATAACAATGTCTTTTATTTACTTTCGGGCGAACTTTAAAATCAAGATAAAAGAACTTAACGCTTAAATCAGAGGAGATGTCAGACACAGCGGAATTAAAATTTGGAGGAGCTTCGTACGAGTTGCCAGTAGTTGAGGGTACCGAAAACGAAAAAGCCATTGACATTGCAAACCTGCGCAGCCAATCAGGGTTGATTACCCTTGATTCCGGATACAAAAATACCGGAGCTACCACCAGCAGCATTACCTATTTAGATGGAGAGGAAGGTATTCTAAGGTACCGAGGCTACCCCATTGAACAGCTTGCCGAAAAATCCAATTTCCTTGAAGTTGCTCATCTTCTCATTTACGGAGAACTGCCTACCAAAGATACCCTTCAGCAATTTTCTCGCAGCATCGCCGAACACAGCATGCTGCATGAAAATATGCGCGGCTTCTTCAGTTCCTTTCCTTTAAATGCACACCCCATGGGTGTAGCGGCCGCGGTAACCACTACCCTATCGACCTTTTACCCCGGTTCCTTAGATCCGCATCGAAGCGAAGATAAAGTCAATTTAACCATCCTCCGTCTTTTAGCTAAATTCCCAACCATCGCAACTTGGGCCTATAAATCTAGCCTTGGTCGTCCTTTTGTATATCCAAGTACAAAACTAGATTATGTTGAGAATTTTTTAAATATGATGTTCGCTGGCCCAACCAACGATTACCATGTTGACGCCGTCGTTACAAATGCCTTAGACAAGCTTCTAATATTGCATGCTGACCATGAGCAAAATTGCTCAACCTCTACCGTTCGCTTGGCAGGTTCCTCTCAGGCCAACCTATATGGTTCTATAGCTGCCGGTATCGTTGCCCTTTGGGGCCCTCTTCATGGCGGTGCCAATCAGGCGGTTATTGAAATGCTTGATAAAATTCAAAACGAGGGCGGAAGTATCGATAAATGGGTAGATAGAGCGAAAGACAAAAACGACCCATTCCGTCTTATGGGATTTGGTCACCGGGTGTACAAAAATTTTGATCCACGTGCCAAAATCATCAAAAAAGCTTGCGATGACCTACTTAATCGCCTGGGAGTTAAAGACCCCGTCCTTGATATAGCTATGAAATTGGAGGAAATAGCCCTGAGCGATGAATACTTTATCGAAAGAAAGCTATACCCCAATGTTGATTTTTACAGCGGAATCATGTACAGGGCAATGGGCATTCCTCAAGATATGTTCACCGTTATGTTTGCCATGGGCCGACTTCCAGGTTGGATTGCTCAATGGAAAGAAATGGTTGCCAACAAAGAACCTATTGGTCGGCCACGTCAAATTTACACTGGGGCACGCATGCGTGATTATGTGAATTTGGCCGAGCGTTGATTGGTTGCACTCCTCGGTATTTATTCTTTCAAGGGTAATTTAGGGCTTTCTTAATCCGATTGGCTTAGGGTTAACAACATTTTATGCTTAATCCTAACCCCCTATCCTTTTTTTACCTGTCAGGCACCCCCTAATCTGATTTCATTTTTCAGGCTTTACGTATCTTGCACCCATGAAAAAAATAATGGTGGCGAATCGAGGCGAAATCGCCTTAAGAATTATGAAAACCTGCAAAAAAATGGGCATCCAAACGGTAGCCGTTTTCAGTGAAGCAGATGCCCATGCCCCCCATGTTCAATTTGCCGACCAAGCGGTGCTGCTTGGACCCGCGCCCAGCAACCAATCTTACCTTAAAGGCGATTTAATCGTTCAAAAAGCATTGGAATTGGGGGTTGATGGAATTCACCCTGGGTATGGCTTTTTATCAGAAAATGCCGAATTTGCAAGGGCAGTAACCCAAGCGGGAATAGTTTTTATTGGCCCAAGCCCTCAAGCAATGGAAATTATGGGGTCTAAACTTGGAGCTAAAGCGGCCGTTAAAAACTTCCAAGTCCCCTTGGTTCCAGGAACTGCCGAAGCAATTTCGGATATTGAAGAAGCCAAATCCATTGCTCATTCCATTGGATTTCCCGTGCTAATAAAAGCATCGGCCGGTGGAGGGGGAAAAGGTATGCGAATTGTCGAAGAAGCCAGTGAATTTGAAGATGCCCTATCGCGTGCCAGGTCCGAAGCCATCAACGCCTTTGGCGATGGTTCTGTTTTTATTGAAAAATACCTTGGCACTGCAAAACACATTGAAATTCAAGTTCTTGGCGACCAAAAAGGAAACGTGCTTTACCTTTTTGAACGCGAATGTTCCGTTCAAAGAAGACACCAAAAGGTGGTTGAGGAGGCTCCATCGGCAGTTTTATCGACAGATATCCGTAAAAAAATGGGCGAGGCCGCCGTTCAAGTAGCCAAAGCTTGCTCTTATACTGGAGCGGGTACCGTTGAATTTATTTACAACAATGGCGATTTTTATTTCTTAGAAATGAATACCCGCCTGCAAGTTGAACATCCCGTAACCGAAATGATAACCGGATTAGACTTGGTGGAATGGCAAATTCGCATTGCCCGAGGCGAAGCTCTTTCGATGAATCAGGATGATCTTAGAATTAATGGACATGCCATTGAAGTTCGCGTTTATGCAGAAGACCCCCTCAATCAATTTTTACCTGATGTTGGTAAACTTCGCAGATACCGAGAGCCTCAAGGTAATGGTATTCGAGTAGATAGCGGGGTGTACGAAAACATGGAAATTCCAATCCACTATGACCCCATGCTCTCTAAATTGATTGTCCATGGAAGCAACAGACAGGAAGCCATAGAAAAAACCTTAAAGGCCATTGAAGAATACGAAATTGAGGGAGCATGCACAACCCTAGATTTTTGTCGGTTTGTTTTAAAGCACCCCAACTTTATTGATGCAACCTTTACAACACGTTTCGTTGAAGAACACTTTAAACCAGATATGCTTCGAGAATCAGTCCCGAGTAACATTGAAGCCCTAGCCGCAGCAGTAGCAGCAGAATTAATGCATAGGCAAGCCCACCTAAATGGAGCTCAACTTCAAGAAAACACGCTAAGTTCTTGGCAACTTCGTCAAGGGTTTTGAACCGTTAACCGTTGTATTTTGGGTATTGGCCCTTGGCAGTAACTTTGATGGCAATTTAAACACGAAACTCTGAGCTTTTCATACGCCTGAACTTGTTCCTGTCCTTTACTGCTGCACATCTTTTCCAAATCACTAAGCCATTGGTCTGAATAGGCATTAAAGTGGTTTCGGTCCCTTATAATACCTTCCGTTTCTTTGGCCGTTGAAAGGCGAACAAATTCCTCAGGGCAATCCTGAATATCCAAACCCTTCTCCAAATTCCCTTTAGACTTCTCCATAAAATCCGTCATAGACCTCATTAACAGAGACAATTCACTGTCCCCGTTTGGATTCACGACTGCCTTCTCCCTTATGGGAACTTCGGTATGATTGGATTTAGACTCTGATTGGCATGAAAGGGTAAGGAAAAGGGCAGTGCCACAAAAAACAAAGACCTTCATAAAAAAGCCCTTATTTTACTATAACCTTGTGAATTTCGGACTTTCCATTTGCCTTCGTCCAGACCAATGAATAAATACCCGCAGAAAGTTCTGGCATTTCCTTCAGGTGATTTTCTGAATTCAAAATCCTACTTAATACCACCCTGCCTGCTGAATCAAATAGCCGAACAGATCCAGTCCAAGTAGAATTGAAATTCAACTTTTGGGCCGCAGAGCCTGACACAGGATTTGGATAAACCACCGATTTAAATTCCGATTCGGGAGAAAGGCTCAATTGGTCATTGCAAACCATATCCCATAAAAAATCCCGAACAAACCAAAAAGTAGAATCCATATAAGCCGGACTGGAGTTTTGAGGACTATGACCAGCACCCAACCACAATTGAAAATCGTTTCGAACACCGATATTTTGTGCCCGTTTGTTCAGGGTTAAAGAACCATCTACCTCCATAACTGGAATTCCTGGGTTGGCAATAGCCGTATTGTGGGGAACAGTTCCATCTTGATCTCCATGCAAAGAAACAAAGGGCTGATTGCCTGGTTCAAGCCAAATTGAATCAGCCAAAGCACCACAAATATTAATAACTGCCTGAACTCCAGAAGGATAACCAGGGTTTCCAGAATTACCTTCCAAATCGCCCAAATTGGGACTTACCCCTTGGGGTACCTCTGAGGCCTTATCTAAATATGCATTGTGAAGGCTTAAAATAGCTCCCGCCGAATTGCCGCCCACAACCACTCGGTTTGGATCTATGCCATAGGGATTTCCCATTTCAGACACAGATTTACGTAGGTATCGTATGGCAGCCTTTTGATCTTGAACAGCTCTATACACAGCTTCAACAAACGTTAACTCCACATTCGGACTTAAAAAAATGGTCAGCGGATTTTCAAGTCGATAATTCATAGAGGCGGTTACATAACCCAACTTGGCAAACCGGGAACACAATTCCACGATTGAATTATCTGCCGTCTTTGAGCCCCCAATAAAACTGCCCCCATGTGCCAGCAGTATTACAGGTCTTTGGGTTCTATTATCTCCATCAGGCAAATATATATCCATCAATAAATTTAGGCTCACCCCCTCACTATTAACGGCTTGTCCATATTGAACATTCGACTGAACAGTAAAACTGGGAAACTGCTCTGTTTGATACATTCCATTATCGCATTCAGCAATTTGTGCGAGTAGCGAGGTTTGGAAAAAAAGGCTAAGACCTAAGAGATAAACTGTTTTCATAGATTAAATTTATGTTAAGGTAAAAAAAAATACTATTTCAAAGCCCTAATTGAGGCATTTATCCATGGATCGGTTTGATTAGCAACTTGATAATATCCAACCATGCCCCATAAATTTCGAGCCAGCAACTCTTCTACCCTTTGCAATACAATAGGTTGCGATTTAGGCTGTCCATTCCAAGCCTCCTTTTGGGCCGAATTAAGAGCCTTCAACCATTCAGCTTTGATTTCATTTTCCCATGCCTTTTTTTCTGATATCCAATCTAAGGCTGAAGGATACTTTTTAATCCATTTTGCACGAAATTGTTGAGTCATGTTAAAGATAATTTCCTGAATGTTACCCGTTGAATAGAGGTCCAAAAAGAGTTCAGAAGGTTCAAGTTCTTCTTTTACCAAAATATCAGGCAGAATCCCCCCCCCTCCAAATACAATCCGTCCCGCATCCGTATAATAAGGAGTCGTGTCCCCTTTAATTTCAATAATAACACTTTCGGCATAATAGGCATCTGTTCCCTGCTCATAAGAACGTTGAATACACCGACCCGCAGGGGTAAAATACCTCGCAACGGTTAAAGTTAATGCAGCTCCATTGGCAAGAGGCATGGGCTCTTGAACCAAACCTTTTCCAAATGTCCTTTCTCCAACAATCCAGCCCCTATCGTGGTCTTGAACGGCTCCTGCAACAATTTCTGAGGCACTTGCACTATACCTGTCAACCAAAATACACAATGGCTTGCCCTCAAAATTTCCTTGATTCGTCGAAAAGTACTCCTCCTTTTCACGTTTAAGTCCTTGGGTATAAACGATCAGTTCTTCATTTTTTAAAAATTCATCTGCAATCTCAATGGCAGCACTCAGCAAGCCGCCGGGATTGCCGCGCAGGTCTAAAATCAACCGAGTCATACCCTTTTCTTCTAATTTTAAAATAGCCTCTTCAATTTCTTTTGAGGATGTTTCTGAAAAACGCGACAACTTGATAAATCCCGTTTTTGCATCATACATGTAAGCTGCATCCACCGTATTCAATGGGATTTTATCTCGTTTAATTTTGAAAATTAGTATGGTTGAACTTCCAGGACGTTTGATTCCCACTTTAACGGTCGAGCCAGCCTCTCCGCGCAATTCCTTAACCACATCCTGACTTTCAATTCCAACCCCCGCGATAGATACACCATCTACTTCGACAATTCGATCGCCCGCCATTATTCCTACTTTTTCCGAGGGGCCGCCAGGAAGAACCGCATCCACCATTACGGTGTCTCGAACAATTTCAAACTGAACCCCTATCCCTTCAAATTCTCCTGCAATTTCCTCTTCTAAAGCCGAATTATCAATGGGCGGCAAATACGTAGAATGAGGATCTAACTCGGTTAAAAATGCTTGGTAGGCCTTAGATTTAAGGTCCTCAATATCAACACTATCAACGTAATTTTCCTCAATCAATTGAAGTAAATAATCCAATTCACTGTATCCCGCTCCTTCCGTTTGCAAAGATTTGGAAATCCAATGTGGCTTTGAAAAAATAATCCCAATTAAAATGCCTAGAACAAGGAAAACGGAAAACAATAAGGGCAAAAGGAATTTGCTTGAAGATGAGCGACCTGAATTCATACCCTCAAATATACAACAAACCAAGGGCGGTTAGGGTACATTACTCAACCAATCATCCAACGCGGAATTCAGCAAGGAGGGTTTGGAGATGCTAGCCTTTTCGGGAGAAGAAATATGCTCCCAATCTACAAATCCAGCTGTACGGTAATCAAACCACCCAAATTGACCATGCAAATCTTTAGCTAGGCCTTCTTGTTCTGGTTGACCTGGGGTTGGATCAAGCAATGCTGGTTTGCCCTGCAACCTTAAATCCATTAAAGTACTGTAACCCGCACGACAAAAAACCCAAGTTGCGGCCGATAAAAATGGGGAAAGTTGTGAGGGAGTTGCTAAATCTACGACCTCCCAATTAGAAGGAAATTTGACCTTAGGAGGGGCCGATGTTCCGCGAACGACCCGAAATACTCCATACTTTTCTTCCAACTTTGGGGTCATTTCAATCTCCCAATGACTTCGAAGTGGTTCTGGACCTGAAATAATCCACAGAGGCATTGGGCTTAATTGGGTTTTGTCCTCAACCATCGGCAAAGCCGATAAGTACCCCAGATACCTTTTCGGTAAATGTGTTCGCGACAATTTTCCAGATAACTTCTCTTCGGGGTGATCCGGCAACCACAATTCCTTAAATCGCGACAAATATAAATCGTGCAAAACATTGGCCGGCGCCATCCAGAATGGAATAGGCAAAGTCAATTGATGCGCAATTAAAGCCGAGGGTATGTTTTTTCCCTGAAAGGCTGGTCGATGATCTGATACAATAAAATCAGGAGCTCCATTCTTCCGAATGTACGTTTTCATCCACCTTTGGTCTGCACGCAACCAATGTTGCAAATTAAAAGCCTGTTTCAAAATAGCCAAACTAAAACTTCCACCCGGTTTTTGATAGGTAATTCCTGGGTCGGGCAACTCATGAAAGGTCACATCAGGAAACCGCCTCTTTAGCCATTCCAAACCTACGCCAGAACAGCCAACCTCAACCCTACATCCCTTTTCAATTAATGTTTCTATTACAACAGATGAACGGGTGGCATGACCAAGGCCCCAATTTAATATTCCATACAAAACTCTAGGCTGCTTCATTCTTCAAGATTTAATTTTCAACTTCATCGGGTTGGGATTTTTTCCATTCCCTTAAAATTGCCGTCCAAGATTGGCGAATAAAAACCCGAAAAACAGTATAACCCGGAACGGCAAATATCAGTCCGTAAAATCCAGCAAGTTTTGCTCCTATAAACGTAATTAGGAAGATTTCAAGAGGATGAATGTTTAACCTTGACGAAAAAATAATGGGCTGCAAAAAATACCCATCAATTTGCTGTACTAAAAAGAAAACCAGCATCATTCTCAACATTAAGGGCCACAACTCTTGATAAAACTCAGCATCCAAATGAGCCGAAATACCCAATAAAAGACCCAACAAACTACCTAAAATGGGACCTAAATATGGAATAATGTTGAACAGCGAAGCAATCAAGGCTATGCTAATTGCCAATGTGGGAGATAAACCAACAAGCCATAGGCCAAGCCCTTCTAATAAGAAAACCAACAACCATTGAACAAGTAGTCCATTAAAATATTGAGTTAATAGGCGACGACTTTCCACCCAACTTTGAACAAAAATGGGGCGAACCGATTTGGGCAAAAAACACTGAACAGCAGGCCAAATTATATCCTTGTCTTTCAATAAAAAAAAAGCGATAAAAAAGCCCGAAACAAAAGCCAAAATTAAGCTTGCAACCGCAGAAGCCACAGCACCCAGCATATTTCCCAACCAAATTAAATCAACCCAATCCATTAGTTTTTGCCGAAATTGAAGTGTGATTTCCTGATTGGATGCAGGTATTCCTAGATTTTGATTGACCAATGAATCCAATCCTGATCCACCAATTCCTTGCTCCGAAAGCCATCGAGCTGATACCCCAATTGGCTCTTCCAATGCTGAAACCACCTGATGCGATTCAATCTTTTGCCAATTGCTTAATTGATATCCAATTAAGGGTAATACCAACATCCAAAAAACCGAAAATACCAGCATTAGGATTGCCAACGAAAGAAAAGAGGCCAATGAATTTGGACAGGATTTCCCTCGGAATTTAATTCCCTTAATTCGACCATAAATAGGATGAGCCATTAAGGCCAGAACTACCCCAATAATTAAATACGAACTGACAGCAGGAAAATAAACCCCAAACCCAATAATACCGACGAGCAACATCAGAATTGGCACCCATATTGAAGGGCGACTTATCCAACGAAGTATTAAATCAGATTGCGGCTTGTTTCCCATTCCCTTCTAAACTTAAAATCACCTCACGTAAAACCTTTGGTGGTAAATCATGACCACCGTTAAATGGCCATAATTTCGGCCTAAAATCTAAAAACAATTCAGCAAGGTTATCTGGCATATAAGGATCTGATGTTCCATAAACCAAAATTATTTTCCCCAATTCAGGTTGACCTAAAAGTGGCAAGGTAAAATCAGTGGGGAAAACAGCTCCCCAAAGTACCAACCCTTGAATGTCTTGTGGATTACGATTCATAAAAAAACGCGCTGCGGTTGCAGCGCCTTGAGAAAAACCCAAAATAAAAATGGCCGCATTGGGTGATGAAGAACGGACATAATTTATGACTTTAGACAGATAACCAATGTAGTCTTGAATTTCATCTGCCCGGTCGTGTTTTGTCATCCAAGAAGCTCCGACTTCTCCAAAAGCCCCCTTAACATAGAATTTACTCAAGCCTTCTGGGGCCAAAAAACAACGCTCATCCTCCTGCAGGTCTGAAAATTTCTCAACAAAATCACTGGCAATTTGGGCATAACCATGAAGTACAATCCACACAAAATCAGTGGATTCAGATAAATCGCCCCGAATTTCAACCTGGGCAGTTCGAAGTACAGGAATCGCAATTCTCTTCACTACCTTAAAGGTACTTTTCCTATTAGGTTGTGCCAAAAAAGTAAGAAAAAAAACCGTTTTTTTTCCATTTGTTTACCTTGAGATAACGATGCCCTAACTCTAGGCCTTTTTCAATGATTTGCGCCGTTTAAATTCAGCATACAGCAAGCCCAATTCTCTGCCGGTTTGTCCCTGAACCGAGGTGTTCTCTGTAGCTCTACGCTGAAGATAAGGCAGCAACTCATTTACTGGACCATATGGCACGTATTTAGCTACATTATAACCTGATTGCGCTAAATTAAAGCTAATGTGGTCGCTCATTCCCAATAACTGTGAAAAATAAATGCGTGGATCCGAAGGGCTTAAATCAAATTGTTGCATTCTCTCAACCAATTTGAGGCAACTTTCTTCATTGTGAGTTCCAAGGACTATGGCTCCCAAGTGAATATGCTCCACAACAAAATCAAGCGCAGAATTAAAATCTCGATCGGTATCGGCCTTAGAAATTAGAATTGGGTCAGGGTAACTTTTTTCAACTGAACGCCGCCTTTCCTTTTCCATATAAGCGCCACGAACAAGTTTAACCCCAGGATAGAAACCCTGATTTTCAGCCTTCTGCCATAAATATTTAAGGTATTCCAATCTATCCTTCCTATACAATTGAAGGGTGGTGTAAACAAGCGGTCCATCCGTATTAAATTCAACAAAGGCCTCTTCTGCTAACCTATCAATGGCTGTTTGCAACCAGCTTTCTTCTGCATCAATCATTATAGGCACTCGCTTTCTTGAGGCTTCGGTTAAAATTCTACGGAAACGCTCTTTCAAATTCAACCATTCAGGGTCATTGTCATCGGCGTGAACCGACTGCCTGGTTAGCACATCTTCGGTTGCCAAACCACTGACTTTAAATACAGCAAAGGGCATTGATGAACTTTTTGCCGCGGTGGCTATGCACTCTATTATTTCAAGGGCGGTTCCCTCAAAACCCTGGTCATCTTTTTTACCTTCTACGGAATAATCCAAAATACTTCCAACACCTCTTTCGGCCAACCAGATGATTTTCTCCATCGATGAATCACGGGTTTCTCCTCCCACAAATTGTTGGAAAATAGTCCTTTTAATCAAGCCCTTAATTGGAAAACCTAAACCCAAAAGGAAAGAAGTTAACGTACTTCCCACTTTTACCAAAAACGGGTTGGACAGCAATCGAAACAACAAGACCGCACGGCCAAGTTCCGCATCGCTTTTACCCCGAAAGGCAACCTCAGTACAATCAAATGAAAGCATGGAAATTCATATGCGCAAACCTACATTAAAAATTTCTCACTTAATATGGTATTTTTACCTTTGGCCCATAGAAATTCACCATGTTTCTCACCACAGGAAATTGCCCTATCTATTTTGAAAAAAACGGCTTTGATTACCTGAGGAATTTCCTCAAGGAATTAGCGGCAGACCGTCAGCTGTTTTTGGTCACAGATGAGAATTGTAAAAAACATTGCTGGCCGCTGCTTGAACAGGTTTTTGATAAAAACCAAAAGCCATTGTTGGTGACCCTTCCAGCTGGAGAAAGGTATAAAACGCTTGAAAGCGCAACCTTAATCTGGGATTCATTAATGACCGCCCAAGCAAAGCGAAACAGCTTAATAATTAACCTAGGTGGAGGGGTTATAACCGATATGGGGGGGTTTGCTGCCAGTGTTTTTAAAAGAGGTATACCCTTTATTCATATTCCAACCAGTTTATTAGGTATGGTCGATGCCTCCATTGGAGGCAAAACCGGCATCGACTTTAAAGCGCACAAAAACATGATTGGAACATTCTCATATCCAGAGGCTGTTTTTATATGGGACGGATTTTTGGAAACGCTCGAACAGGGCCACCGAAAATCGGGAATGGCAGAGGCCTATAAGCATGCTCTAATTGACAACAGTGGGTATTGGGATTTCCTGAAGAAAGGAGATTTGAGTTTTGAACGCATCATCTTTAAAAGCCTTGAAATCAAAAAAAAACTGGCCGACAAGGACCCAAAAGAAAAAGGGGAACGAAAAAAATTGAATTTTGGTCATACCGTGGCGCATAGTCTAGAGGCCTATTTCCTAGATAAAGAAGAAGAAATTTTTCATGGCAATGCCGTTGCAGCTGGTATTATTGTTGAATCCTTTTTATCGTGGAAATCCGGATTTTTATCCCTTGAATGCTTAGAAGAGATCACCGGTGTTATTTTCCGAAGATTTGACCCTATTTTGTTCCCCACTAAAGATGTGGAATACCTTTTAAGCTATATGAAGCAAGATAAAAAGAACGACAAATCTGGGCTAAACTTCACATTATTGGATTGTGTCGGTGGCGCAATAATCAACCAAAGACTGGACACATCTTTGGTCGGGGAAGGCCTTACATATTATGCCTCTCTAGTATAATGCGAATCATTCCGGTAGAAATCAATCAGGATCAGTACCCCTCCTTCCAATTACCCCCTTCAAAAAGCGTTTACAACAGGCACCGAGTTCTTTATCACCTGGCAAAGGAAAAAATGCCTTTTCCTACAAAAGGCCTGCCCGCTGATTGCACATATTTAGATCTTGCCCTAAACAGTTTCGATGAAGATGTATACCTAGGCCAAGGGGGTACCACGCTTCGATTTTATTTGGCAAGTCGCCTACTTCAAAATTATCAAGTCAAAATTCAAGTTGATGAGCAATTAAAGTCTAGACCCATTCACCCTCTTTTGGATTCGCTTGAGCAATTAGGTTTATGCATTGAAAGAGGTTGGCCGCTTCATATCAAACCGGCAAAAAAAATAGGCAATAAGGTCTTTGTTAATGCCTCTGATAGTTCCCAGTTTGTATCTGCCTTAGCTCTAGTAGGAGCCTTTCTTGAAAATGGATTAGCTATCGATTGGGAAGAAAATCTAGCGTCAAAATCATTTTTTGAATTAACACTGAGAATC
Organism: Bacteroidota bacterium; assembly: GCA_016866335.1. Classification (GTDB taxonomy): domain Bacteria; phylum Bacteroidota; class Bacteroidia; order CAIKAF01; family CAIKAF01; genus CAIKAF01. Next base: position 59,659 of record VGMT01000008.1, read on the forward strand.
CTCTCAGAATGGCAAATCGAATATACAGTTTCAAAGCAAAGTATTCATATCAAATCTGGATTTAAAATCCCTGAACAACCTTCAATTTCAGGAGATTGGGCTTCGGCTTCGTATGTTATCATGGGGGCGGCACTGCGCAAACAGTCGGTTTATTTGAATAATCTTGTCGAAAATACGGGGCAACCCGATGAGGAACTAAAAACTATGTTAGCTCCATTGGGCATTAAACTTAAATCATTGAACCGGGGTATGCTGGCTGAATGCACCGTTGAACAGATGAAATTAATCCAAAAAGATTTTACAAACTGTCCTGATTTAGCACCCACCTTGTGTATTTGGCACCTATTAAAAGGCATTCCGATTTGGTTCACAGGTTTAAACACCCTAAATAAGAAAGAGAGCCAACGACTTAACAAACTGGCAGAACTTTTAAAGGATATGAAATTGGATTTTTCTGTAACCGCCGACAGCCTATTCTGCGAGGTTATGAACCCAACTTTCCCTGAAAAATATGAAGCAAATACAGAAGGAGACCACAGATTAGCAATGGCATTCTCTGACCTCTGCCTTAAAATTCCCGATTTAAAGCTCAGTGAAGTACAATCCGTTGAAAAATCATACCCCCAATTTTGGGAAGAAATGAGAATCTGGAAAATCATTTCAAAATAAAATTTATCCCAAAAGGACATTTTTTTCGCCTTCATTTGGCATATAATCAAGCCATTTATCCCTTATTTTTGCGCAAAACCAATTATTAATCAATGAATTGAGAGGTTAGCCAAATTAACTTCTATGCATTGCGTTAAATTCTCTTTACAATCAATAATGCTTAAAAACTTTAGCTTTGCAATTGTAAAAATCAAAGTTATGCGCGTGAAAATCGGTTTAGAAATAAAGAAATTAAGGAAGTTGCAACGGTTTACACAAGAACAAATAGCCCAAAAACTTGACTTGAGTGTTGCTGGCTATTCTAGGATTGAGAGAGACGAGGTTAATGTTACTTTGGACCGCTTGCAAGAATTGTCGGATGTACTAGGAACAACTCCCGAATTTCTATTGGGTTGGGAGTCAGGCAAAGAAACCAAAACTGTTAAAGATTCAAGCCTTGATAAAATTGAGAGGCTTTATCAAGATCAAATCATTCAATTAAAAGAGGAAATTGTGTTTCTTCGAAAACAATTGCAAACAGAAGCCTAATATTGTTCGCTCACCGTTCTTTGTAAATTGATTGTTTTTAAACGAAATCCATCAATTTATTTGAAAAAATGCATTTTTCACTTGACAGGTAAATTCTAATCCCGTAGATTTGCTTTTCACTAGTGAATAAAACCTAACCTAATCGTTCTTGCTTCGTCACTTATTGGGGTGGCGAAGAACACTTCGGGTTCATAAAGCGTGAAGTCTGATAGCGATAAAACGCACCTTATACGTGAATTTTATCGCTCGGGGGTCTCATGGATGCTTCTTAAAAACAGTGATATTTAGTTCATTGGATTTAGGAAGCGGGAACATTGGGAATGAGACGGGGGCGCTGGCTACGCACCCAAATTAAATAACTCGCTTAGTCAAATTGACTGAATGTATTTGAGAATGGACAGTTCCAAGCAATACGTCTTTTTGATAAAATCGAGTTGGTTGTAGAAAAACCGGTTTACGCCCAAGGGAGTCCTTCCTGAAAGTTCAGGTTGCGTCTCTTTTGGGCGTGCCTTCGACCAATCCCTTATCCAATTTTCCAGCTGTAGAATTGAGCGGCATGCAGCCCGGATTGAACGGGCAGACTGCGCCAGCAAACCCCTTAGGCCGTGGGCTGCGGAGGCACGAAGTGACCCCGCAAAGCCGCTGGCCTAAAGGGTTTGCTAAGCTGGATGCAAGTGAAAGCCGGATCAGCTGCCCAAATACCTATCCCCTCAAACCAAATATATCGCTCCCTACTCGTACACAGGTACTCCCCTCTTGAACCGCTAGGGGCCAATCCTGCGACATGCCCATCGATAATAGTGAAATATGCGAAAATTGGGGTATTAATTTGATTTCATGAAAAAGCGAATTCAACCGTTTAAATTCGGCCTCCACAATCCCTTTATCTGATACATTGCTGGCCATGCCCATTAGGCCTTGAATAGAAATATACCCTTGAGCCAAAGGAAAAACCTCGGTTAAAAAAGGGATAACCTCCGAAAAAGGCATTCCGAACTTGGTATCTTCAGAAGAAATTTGAACCTGTATTAGGGCAGATATTTTTATTTCTAAGCGTCTGGCCTCTTTTAGGATTTCATGAAAAAGCCGCACTGAATCGAGACTATGGATTAAATAAACACTTTGAATAAGGGGTTTCACCTTATTCCGTTGCAAATGACCAATTAAATGCCAGCGAATATCTGACGGCAATTTACTCGCCTTTTCAAGAAGTTCTTGGACCTTATTTTCACCAAAATCACGAACTCCTGTTTCATAAAGCTCTAGAATCTTTTCAATGCTGTGATTTTTAGAGACGGCAAGCAATTGAACATGAAGAGGGATTTCGGCCCTAATCCTTCGGTAATTATCAACCGTAGTACTCATTTGTTCAACTGGTCGGTTAAATCGAACATGGTAAATCCACTTAGAAGTTTTGGCTCAAACCATGTTGATTTTGGAGGCATAAGCTGCCCTCGGTTAACAATTGAAAAAAACTGCTGGAATTCAACGGGTGGTAGGACAAAAAGTACTTCGGCCGAGGCTGCTTTTTGACCTTTAATTAAGTCCTGTTCATCCAGATATCCACCTACAAATGCAACATTTTTATCGCTGCTTAAGTCGTGCATATTTAGTAATGGAGCTAAGATGAAATCATTTAGCCAGTCGGCAGAAAGCGTAGTTTGGCCTAAGGGGGTTATAAAGTTGATTTTAAACCATTCATCTTTAAAATGAAAAAGCCAGTAGCATGAATTGGGTTCTGCATACTCGGCAGGTTCAATGGTGCAAAACTGCTTAAGGTGATGGGTTAACTTTTCTAAAAAATCCCTGGGCACCTTTTTTACCATTCTGTGATAGGGTAAAATTTGAGACTCATTGCTAGGAAAACAAGCTGTCAATACGAATTGATCAGCGGCATTTGCATTATGATGCTGCTGAAAACGCTGAATAGCTAACCTGCGGGAGGAACTGATTCGGTGGTGCCCATCTGCAATATACAGATTGGGCAACTCGGCGAAAACCTGTTGTATTTGAACCAAACTTGGAGCATCTTTAACGACCCACAGTTGGTGCCGACCAAAATCGGGTATTGAAACTTCAATATCGGGAGAAAATCTTGTAAGGTCAAGAAGAAGAGCCTGGCTTTGCGGGGTTGAATTGAAGGTCAAAAGGGCGGGCTCAGCATTTAGATTTGTTTGGTCCAAGTAATCAGCAAGCAGTGCTTCTTTGCGAACCAAGGTGGCCTCGTGTTTTTTGATGGACTGGTAATCGGAATCGGTACCAATCGGAACAAGGCCAATAAAACCTGTAAAGCATGATGATTCCCTAATCTGCCGATAAATTAGAAAAACGGGACTTTTTGATTTTTGCAGAATGCCTTGATTCAAAAAAGAATCAAGTTTTTTCCTGCGTGAATCTTGATCTTGGTTTTGAGCCAAGATCACATGAAGGAAGGAAAATGGATTTGACCGTAGAATGGATTCTTTTTGGTCGGCGGAATACCCATCAAAAGGGAGTGTAACAACTTTTGAGGCAATATTGACCTTCGGTAAAATTGCTGAAAAAGGAAGAAATGTAGCCATGCATCAAGCTCGGAAATGGTCAATTACCAAATCCACCAGTTCTTGACCAATGCGGGTTTGAGCTTCGGCGGTACTACCACCGACATGGGGAGAAACGCTTATTTTGGTATGATTAAGCAATTCAGGGAGGGGACTAGGTTCGTTTTCGAATACATCTAGGCAAGCAAATGCCAAACGGCCGGAATCGAGGGCGACCAATAGATCTTTTTCATTTACAATGCCTCCGCGGGCTGTATTTATAAGAATGGCACCGGGTTTCATGTGCGAAAATTCGGCAGCACTTAAAAGTGGGTTTCCGTTTGCTGGCATAGGAACGTGCAAGGTAATGGCATCGCTGGCCTGAAGCAACTCGTCAAGGCTAACCGTTTCAAACTCAAGGGTGAATGTATCGCCGGTTTGAAGAAAATCGACTTCGATTTCTGCGGTTTTGACCCATGGGTCATAAGGTAAAACCTTCATTCCAAGGCCCATAGCCATTTGAGCTACCTCCTGCCCAATACGACCAAATCCGATAATTCCCAAGGTTTTCCCTTTGAGTTCAAAAGCCTGTGCATAGCTTTTTTTAAGTGCTTCAAACTTGCCTTGGCCCTCTACAGGCATAACCCTATTTGAGTGATGTAAAAAGCGGGCTACCGAGAACAGATGGGCAAAAACCAATTCAGCGACAGAACGGGTGGAACTAGCGGGAGTATTGGTTACGGTTCGGCCGAGCGATCGACCATATGCTACATCAATATTATCCATACCTACCCCACCACGGCCGACAAAAGATAAGTTCGGACAAGCGTCGAAAATCTCTTTTCTGACTTTGGTAGCAGAACGGACCAAGAGACCTCGAACTTGGCTAGAATTGATAAAATCTATTAGATTTTCTTGAGGAACCTTTTCAATAATGACATCAAACCCATGTTCTTGAAGTGAAAATAGGGCGCCTTCTTCAAGGCCGTCGTTGGCTAAAATGCGAATCATGAATTATCCGTGTTGTTGTTCAAAATCGCGCATGGCATTCACCAAGGCCTGCACGCTTTCAAGGGGTAAGGCATTGTACATAGAAGCTCGGTAACCACCCACTGAACGATGGCCTTTTAAGCCACTTATACCCCTTTCTTCCAGTAAGGCTTCAAAAGTAGGTTCCAACCGTGTGTCGTTCAACAAAAAAGTGGCGTTCATCCATGACCGAACTGACTTTTCAACGGTGCCCGTAAACAGAGAACTGCTGTCTAGTGCGCTATAAAAGCAATCGCTTTTTTGACGGTTTACCTCTCCAATCCAAGTCAATCCGCCTTTATTTTTAAGCCATTTTAGAGTTAACATACTCACAAAAATGGGGAAAACTGGAGGCGTGTTGAACATGGATTCCTTTTCGATGTGTATTTGGTAATCAAGCATGGTAGGTAAATTTCTGCCTGTTTTACCGAGCATATCTTTTTTCACAATAACCAGGGTCGTTCCTGCCGGGCCCATATTCTTTTGTGCACCAGCGTAAATCATTGAAAACCTTGATGCGTCAATGGGTTTGCTAAAAATATCGGAAGACATATCGCAAACGAGCGGAACAGGTGAATCCGGGATGTTTTGAAACTGGGTACCAAAAATGGTGTTGTTCGAGGTATAATGCAGGTAATCCGCATCAGAAGGAACTGAAAATTCTGGTAAGTAGGCGTAGTTTTTGTCTTTTGAGCTCCCAATAACCTCAACACGACCAACCCGTTTAGCTTCTTTTATAGCATTAGCAGCCCATGTACCTGTATCAAGGTAGGCGGCATAACCTTCCGAACTAAGCAGGTTCAAAGGGGCCATATAAAACTGCAAACTGGCCCCTCCTTGCAAAAACACCACCTCATAATCGTTGCTCAAGTTTAAAAGATCGCGAACAAGGGCAATAGCTTGGTCCATCACATCAACAAATTCTGGCCCTCGATGCGACATTTCAATAAGAGAAAGCCCTGTATCTTGGTAATTTAGTACACCTTGAGCGGCCTCTTGCAACACTTCTGCCGGCAATATTCCTGGGCCGGCACTGAAATTATGAATTTTCATGGCTTTAGTAAGGATTTAAATTGCTACAAAGGAACAAAAAAAGACGGCTTAAAAAACCGCCTTTTCGTAATAAAGAATTACCTTAAAACAGGTGCATTATCATTTACTTCTTAGCAGATTTCAAAAACTCATCAAATTGAGTTTTCGTTCCACCATAGGTGAATAGCGAAGATAAAGTATAGTATTCTTTGATATCGGTTGAGGCTACTTTGGAATATGCATAAATAGCAAAAGCCAACTTGGTTTCATCGTAAGTAAACAGGTTTATGATCTGCTTAACCTGACCAATGTAAAAGCAATAGCTGTCTGCCATTTGCTTTGCCGAGGCCAACCTTTCTTCATCTGATGTATGGCTTTGTATGGTTTGAATTCCTTTGCGCAATTCAGTATCCCACATTCCAACAATGCATTTTTGCTGTGCTGTGGCCATTTCATAACGGGTTTGACCGTTTCCTTCCCACTGAGACGACTGCCAAGTTTCGTGTTCATGGTCGATGTTGGAATTAAGGGTATGTGAGCCTGAAATAGTGGTATTGGTTTGCACTCCATCGACATTCATTTGTATTCCTACGGACCCATTTTGCTCGTTTACATTAAACTGAAACCCGACCGATCCATTGTTTGGATTCGTATTTGAGGGTGTTTGTTGTTGCGCTGGAACCACGGGCTCATCGTGGTAAACGGGTTGAGCCACTGGGGCTACAGGAGCTGTTGTTCCGGCGGGTGCTTCAGACAAATAGCGTACAACCCATTCGTTTTTTTTATTGCGCTTTAGATTGTATGTGATTTCTAAGGTAGGCGAGGCAAGAACTGTTTTAATTATGGAACCCAATTCGGCTTGTTCAAATTTGATGTTCACCTTTACTCCTTCCGTATTTACCCCATCAAAGCGCACGCGGGTATCGGGCTGGTAATTGACGGTTTGCCCATTTACTGTCAGGGTAAAACGTTCTCCGCTTTCGCTAAAAAAAATCAAACTGCCTTGACCCCAAAACAGGGAAGGAATTAGCATTGTAAGGGAAAAAACGAATTTAAGCATTGTCTTTGTTTTAAGTTCAAATTTATTTGAAAAAGGGGGAAGTCAAAACCAGGCTCAGGTTAATTAGTCGTTAAACTGTATATCAAATGGCAAGCGTGCGTTTACTCCTTGCATGTTTTCTACTTTTTTAAGAAGGGCTAGCCATTCAATTCCAAATCCCAAACCTTCCTTTTTAAGCAAGGCCTTGCTATTTTCAGAAAGACCTTCGAAAAAGGCCTCGAAGGGGTCAACAGGTTTAGGATAAACGGCGGTAGTATAATAGGACACCTTGGCCAGTTTGGCTGCCTCTTGAACTGCTTCTTTAAGGCCTCCCAAACCATCGACCAAACCCAATTGTTTTGCTTGTTCACCGGACCAAACACGACCTTGGCCAATCGAATCAACCATATCTACCTTCATGGAACGTCCGTTGGCGACGCGTTGTGTAAATTCACCGTAAATCCGGGTCACCATTTTCTCAAGAACTTCTTTTTCTCTCTCTCTTAAGGGGCGAGAACCCGTAGGAAAATCTCCATTGGCATGCAGGTTAATGGTGTCGGTAGTTACCCCCAATTTTTCATTCAACAAACCTTTTGCGTTGAAAAGCAATCCGAAAACACCTATGGACCCTGTAATGGTGGTAGGATTAGCAAAAACTTTCGAAGCGTGGCACGAAATATAATATCCTCCTGATGCGGCAAGATTTCCCATAGAAACAACCACAGGTTTTTTTGCCTTTAACAGAGCTAGCTCCCGCCACATTAATTCAGAGGCAAGTGCCGAACCTCCTGGAGAATTCACACGTAGAACCACCGCTTTAACATCATCGTTTTCTCTAAGCTCCCGAATGCTTTGGTTTAAAGATGTTGAACCTACCATTCCTTGAGAACTTTTCCCATCAACAATATCGCCCTCGGCTACCAAAATGGCAACCTGATTTTCAGACTCGTTTGAAAGGGCAAGGTTTGCGAGAGCCATTTTTCCATAATCCTCCAAAGATTGAAGCGGAGATTCATCTTCCGACCATTTTTCCCAACCCGCTAATTTTGCCAACCTGTTCATAAACTCGTCGCGGTATTCCAAGGTGTCAGAGAATCGGTATTTTTGAGCATCTAAGGCCGAAGTAATGTGCAACCCATTAATAAGGGAATCAAGGGTGCCCGAAGGAAGTTTGTTCTTCGCTACCAATGAAGACCCCATCGATTTCCACATGCTACCCATAAGGGCCCTCATTTGAATGCGGTTTGATTCACTTGCCTGAGTAAGCAAAAAGGGTTCTACCGCGCTTTTAAATTTATTGCCCGATGGCCTAACGGCATAAGGCTCAACCCCTATCTTATCTAGAACACCTCTAAAAAAGAGAAGTTCAGCTCCCATACCATTGAGTAAAAAATCAGAGTGAGCATTTAGCGAAAGATGGGTAGAAACAGATGCGAAATAGTACGCCTTTTGAGATAATCCTTCCGAATACGTCGCAATAAACTTCCCTTTTGCTTTAAACCGCTCTAAGGCTTGCCTTATTTCAAAAGCATTCCCCATTCCAGTACTCAACCCATCCATGTCTAAAAAAATACCCACCACTTTGTCGTCTGTGCTGGCATAATCAAGCACATTTATGGTTTCCCACAAGGTCAATTTACCCTTGGTACCTGAGCCAAAGTCGATCTCGGCAAAGGGATTTTGGTCGGGTGAGTCGACCACTGGGTAAGAAAAAGTTAAGTGCAAAACTGTTTTTTCCTCTGCCTCGGTTTGCACTTGCTCTGAGCCGCCAAATTCAGACGAAACCACAGCAGCTACACCGGCAATAACAAGTATGGCAAATAAAACTCCCGCAATACTGGCCCCCAAGATGGACCCCAGAAACGAACCCCAAAAATTCTTCATAGATTGATTTATTAAATGCAGCCGAAGGTACTTAAAAGCAAATGAAGTTACTGCACCTAAAAACTAGGATTTAAAGTGTTTTAACGGTTTAACAATCCTAGTAAATCGGGGTAGAAGGTGTTAAGAGTTTTTTACCTTTGCAAAAGGAACTATGGAGGTCATTAACGGAATAGAATCGCTGCCCAAATTCAATAAACCTGTTATAACAACAGGGACCTTTGACGGAATCCATATTGGGCATCAAAAAATTTTGAATAGGACCATAGAAAGGGCAAAGGCCATACATGGGGAATCGGTTTTGGTTACATTTCATCCACATCCTAGGCTGGTTTTATTTCCTGAAGACAACGATTTGAGGTTGTTGAATACCCTGGAGGAGAAAAAAGAACTTTTGAGTGAATTGGGTTTGGATTTTTTGCTGATTATTCCTTTCGATGGGGCCTTTAGTCGAATGAAAGCCAGGGATTATGTTGAGGTCTTTTTAAAGAAATCCCTGAATGCCCACACCTTAATTGTGGGTTATGACCATCATTTTGGTCGAAACCGAGAAGGAGATTTTGGCCTGCTTGAAAGCTTATCGACCGAACTCAGTTTTGATTTAGAAGAGATTCCGGCGCAAGACATAGACCAAATTAAAGTTAGTTCCACCAAAATAAGGCAGGCCTTGCTGCAAGGCGATGTAAAAACGGCCGCCGAATTTTTAACCTACCCCTACTCCATTCATGGCAAGGTAGAATATGGGGATGGCCGAGGATCTGGAATGGGATTTCCAACGGCAAACATCAACTTGAGTGATGAGCGGAAGCTTATTCCTGCAAATGGTGTTTATGCGGCCATGGTTAACGCCTCTCGGGGGCAATTTAAGGCTATGGTTAACATTGGTATTCGCCCTACTTTTGAGTATAATCCGGAAAGAAAGGTCGAAGTTCATCTGTTTGATTTCAAAGCTAATTTGTATGGGGAAAACCTAACCGTTCGCTTTATTGAGAAAATGAGAGACGAGATGCCATTCAGCGGCCCCGAAGCCCTTAAGCAACAATTAAGGAAGGACTCGGATGAAGCCAAAACCATATTAAAATCCTATGCTTAAATTTTTGTCTGGCATATTAATTTGGTTCAACTTGTTTTCGGATGTGTTTTGTCAAACATCCGAATTTCGTGATGAACCACTGTACACGGACCTAAAAATTGCATTGGAACACCCTGAACGGGTAAAAAGGTTGGCCTTAAATCGAAAAAAAATTAAGCGGATTCCCAAGGAAGTTTTTACGTTTCCGAATCTATGGGAGCTTGATTTATCAAAAAATAAAATAGCCTCATTGCCTCCTGAAATTTCAAAACTTAAAAAGCTTAGAATTTTGAATTTAGAGCGAAACAATTTAGAAGCGCTTCCTAAGGAGCTTTGCGATTTACAAAAGCTCGAGGTGTTGAACCTTCGAAAAAACGCATTGTATCAATTGCCAGATTGCCTCACCGATTTGAGCCAACTGAATTATTTCATCGTTTCTTCAAACCCCATTTTCAAACTGCCCAAAAACATAAACGGCATGGTTCAATTGATAGAATTTGATGCGAGATCTACCGATATTCATCCGGATGCTATTAAATCCATGCAACAGGCCCTCCCTGCAAGCCGCATTTTGTGGGATTCAGATTGCAACTGCGGTCCAAATCATTAATGCCTAAGTAGGGCAATGGGTTTGTCATTGGACTCCGTTTTATTATTTTTGCCCTCATCAACTTAAACTATGGTAAAGAAAGCGTCGGTAAATAAAACAAGATTTTCAAAAGAAACCTGGCTGAAGTGGTATAAGGATATGCTCCTATGGCGTCGCTTGGAAGAAAAAGCGGGAATGATGTACACCATGGGCAAAATCAGGGGATTTTGTCATTTATACATAGGTCAAGAGGCCCTAGTGGCAGGTGCATGTTCTGCCATTCGCCCCGACGACAATATGATTACCGCCTACAGAAACCATATTCATCCCTTGGGCAAGGGAATGGAATCCAAATACATGATGGCCGAGTTGTACGGAAAATCTACCGGCTGTTCAAATGGAAATGGAGGTTCTATGCATATGTTTTCGCGGGAACTTCGCTTCTGGGGTGGTCATGGTATTGTTGGCGGGCAAATTCCGGTAGGGGCAGGTTTGGCGTTTGCCGACCAATTCAATGGTTCCGATAGGGTTACCTTATGCTACATGGGCGATGGAGCTGTTCGCCAGGGATCCTTCCACGAAACATTCAATTTAGCTATGCTTTGGAAACTACCTGTTATTTTCATCATTGAAAACAACAAGTATGCTATGGGAACATCGGTAGAACGTACCTCCAACGTTACCGATTTGTATAAATTAGGTTTATCGTACGATATGCCCTCGGAAGCGGTAGATGGCATGTGTGCCGACACCTTCCATGAAGCTATTGAAAGGGCGGCCAAGAGGGCTCGCTCGGGCGAAGGCCCAACCTTAATTGAAGCTTTAACCTATAGGTACAAGGGGCACTCTATGTCTGACCCCCAAAAATACAGAACAAAAGAAGAGGTGGAAGAATACAAGGACAAAGATCCTATTTTGCATGCCCTGTCTGTGCTTCAGTCCAACAATTGGATATCTGATTCTGATTTGGACACGATTGACCAAGAGGTTAAAAAAGAGGTTGATGAGGCTGTTGATTTTGCGGAAAATTCCCCCTATCCTGATCCTTCAGACTTGTACGAATACGTATATTCTGAACCCAATTATCCTTTTATCGAAACCCACTAAAAATTTAACATGGCTGAAATAGTTCGGATGCCCAAATTAAGCGATACCATGACCGACGGTGTGGTAGCAGCATGGCATAAAAAGGTTGGTGAGAAAGTGAAAGCCGGCGATTTGTTGGCCGAAATTGAAACCGATAAAGCCACCATGGAATTTGAAAGCTTCCAAGAAGGTGTTTTACTTTATATCGGAGTTGAAAAAGGTGGAACCGCCCCAGTGGATTCCATCTTGGCAATTTTGGGAAAGGAAGGTGAAGATGTTACTGGGCTGATTGCCAATGGCTCAACGCCGCCCGCAACTGCAACGGAAAATCCTGAGGTTTCAGTAGCTTCTTCCAATAGGGCAGTAGAACCTTCTACCCCTTCAGCTGCGCCTATTGCCAACCAAAGCATAGACATCAACAGCAACGATCGTCTTAAAGCCAGTCCACTGGCAAAAAATATTGCTCGCGATAAAGGAATTGACCTTCGGTCTGTAACGGGTTCTGGGGATGGCGGACGCATTGTTAAGAAAGACTTAGAAAATGCACCTGCTTTGGTTCCTGGTCCTTCATTCTCGGCTGCAGGTTCAACTCATAGCTACGAGGTCCCAGTATCGCAAATGCGGAAGACCATAGCCCGCCGATTGGGCGAAAGCAAATTCACAGCACCTCATTTCTATTTGACTATGGAAATTGACATGGACCAAGCTGTAGCCGCCCGAAACGTTCTGAAAAATTCAATGAATGTTTCGGTTTCGTTCAACGACCTGGTCATTAAAGCGGTTGCATTATCGCTAAGGAAGCATCCCGCCGTAAATTCAGCTTGGTTGGGTGACAAAATCCGTTTTCATGAGTATGTGAATATCGGGGTCGCTGTTGCCGTTCCCGAAGGGTTGGTAGTCCCAGTTTTGCAGCACGCTGACCAACGCTCTCTCTCTGAAATTTCAACCGCTGTTCGTGATTTTGCACAACGTGCAAAGGAAAAGAAATTGCAAGCAGAAGAAATGCAAGGAAATACATTCAGCATTTCAAACCTAGGTATGTTTGGAATCAGCAATTTTACCGCCATCATCAATCCACCTGATTCTGCCATTTTGGCGGTGGGTGCCATTCGCCAAGAAGCCGTTGTTAAAAATGGAAACCTTGCCGTTGGCCACCGTATGTCGGTTACCTTGAGTTGCGACCATCGTTCTGTAGACGGTGCCACTGGTGCTGCCTTCCTACAAACTTTGAAAGCCATGCTGGAAGAACCCCTAATGATGCTCGTGTAATGCTGCGCACTCTGCTCCTTTTTGATGTTTCTGGAGGAGAGTTCATTTTAATTGTACTTGCCATTATATTGCTTTTCGGTTCCAAAGGAATTCCTGAAATTGCTAGGGTTGTAGGCAAAGGAATGCGGGAATTCCGAACCGCCACCGATACCATTAAACGAGAAATCTCTGAATCTGGCCAATCCATGAAGCAAGACCTGACCAATGAGGCGGTTCGGCCTTTTGATCAAGCTTTTTCTGACGAACATTATCTAAGTCCCCCCCCCAGCAGTTCCTACGATGTCGATTTTCAAAGCAGCCCAAACAGCAAGCAGGAAGAAAACACCGACGAACAACCATCGCCAACCGACCTAGAAACACCAAACCCCTGATGTTCAACCTTCATGGTAGTATCTTTTCTTTATTCCAACCTCATTTTTAATACTTTAGTGGTATGAAAAACGCGCGCTATGCCGTAATTGGTCTTGGTCTTTTTGGCACTTCCATTGCCCGAGAATTAAGTCGTCGGGGAGCAGAAGTCCTCGCCATTGACAACGTCGAACACCAGGTTGAAGGAGTAAGTGGTGATGTGGCATTTGGAGTAACCATGGACGCCACCGATTTAAAGGCCCTGAAAGCTCAAAACATCCACGAAATGGACGCCGTTATTGTGGCCATTGGCGAAGGAAAATTTGATACCATGCTGCTCTGTGTGGTTCTACTTTTGGAACTTAAGGTTAAACGAATCATCGCCAGGGCCGAAGGACCACGGCAAAGAATGATTCTTGAAAAAATTGGATGCAAAGAAATTCTATCTCCCGAAGATGAAGTGGCTATGTTGGTCGCCGAGCGACTCATCAATCCCAACATCATTTATTATATGCCCCTTCCCGACAATTATGAAATTGTTGAAATTAAAACCCCACCATCTGTGGCCAACCGCTCTTTGGCCGACATAAACCTGCGGAACCGTTACCAAATCGACTTAATTACCATTAAGCGCGAAGTGGCTCACGTAAATAGAGAGGGTTCTACCATTACCGAAAAACACATTTTGGGTGTGGTTGGTCAAGATACCATTTTACTTGCTACCGACACACTCCTTGTTTTTGGTATTGACCAAGACATTCAGCGCTTTATAGAAATCAATCAATAAAATGAGCTGCCTTGTGCCTATCCGATAGCCAATTTTCATTTAAAAAAACAACCCATTTCTTACCTCCCTTTCGTATGTTTTGCTAATTTCACAGCAAAATGACCCTTATGCTGCGGATTCGACTGGCGCTTGTTTGCTTAACCTCTCTTTTTTCCCTTATCCAAGCCTTTTCTCAAAACCTGTGCTTAACAACCGAAATGGTTCAAAAAGCATTTCAAGCAGACCCTCACCTGCAAATTGAATTCGAGGCCTTTAACCAATGGATTGCTGAACATGAATCTCAATTCATTCCAGGTTCGGAGGCCAATTATGTTATTCCTGTTGTGGTCCATGTTATTCACGATAACGGTATGGAATATATTTCCGATGCTCAAATTGCCGACGCAATCAGCATTTTAAATGAAGATTTCAATAAATTGAACAGCGACGCAAATCAGGTTGTTTCCTCGTTCTTAAGCCGAGTTGGAAATGTGGGTTTTGAATTTCGATTGGCCAAAAAAGACCCCAATGGCAACTGCACCAACGGAATTACTCGAACACAATCGTATTTGACCTACAACGCCGACGATAAAGCCAAAAGTGTTTCTTATTGGCCAAGAAACAAATACTACAACATTTGGGTAGTGAACAGCATCGAAAGTAGTGGTGGTGGAATTATTGGTGGATATGCATACTTGCCCGGTACAGCGCCCTCTGCAGCCACCGATGGTATCATTCTTGATAACCGCTACACCGGTAGCATTGGCACGGCCGATGGATCCAATTTCAACGCGCGGGTAATTACGCATGAAACCGGACACTTTTTTGGCTGCCTGCACCCATGGGGATTTAATGCCTGCGGTTCAGGTTGCGGAGATGATTTGGTTGCCGATGTTCCTGCAACCAGCGGTTCATGCAACAACTGCAATCTTTCGCAAACCACCTGTGGCTCCCTAGATAACGTCGAGAATTTTATGGACTATGCCATGTGCTCAAAAATGTTCACCACCGGCCAGGCTTCACGAATGAACACCGTAATCAACACCAGTTCTGGTCAACGCAATTCCCTGTGGCAAAGCGCCAACCTTATTGCCACCGGTACACAAACTGGTTTTACCCAAAATTGCGCTCCAATTGCCGATTTCCATGCCGAAAAAACAACAGCCTGCACCGGTTCTGCCCTTTTGCTTTCAGATCGAACTACCAACGCTACCCCCACCTCTTGGTCTTGGACCATCACCAATGGAACCCAAACCTTTACCTCTACCGACCAAAATCCCTACATCACATTTACGGCCCCAGGCGATTACAATGTAACCCTAACCGTTGGAGCTGTTGGTGGAACCAACTCCACAACCCGTCAAAAAGTGATCCGTATTTTTGATTCAAATTCCGACGACCAGAACTGGATCTACTTCGATACCTTTAATAACAACCCCTTAAATTATGGTCGCTGGACAGCCACTTCAACACCCGATTCACCCTATGGCTGGGAAACCTCTTCGCAGGTTTTTTACACCTGGCCAAACTCCTTGAAAGTAAACAACAACGGTAGCCCTCTAGGCAAAAAATTCACCCTGATTAGTCCCTCTTACGATTTTTCAGCCCTGAATGGAAGCTTAAGAATGAGTTACCGATTCGCTTACGCTAAAAGAGCTACGGGTAGCGATGACCGCATGTTGATTTCAATTAGCAGCAACTGCGGCCAAACCTGGACACTTAGAAAAACATTAATGGCCAACGATTTGGCCTCAAGCGGAATTACAACCGCCAATTTTATTCCAGCCTCGAAGGCCGACTGGCGCAGCGATTCCCTTACCGGAACCATGCTTCAACCTTGGGCAAATCGAACCAATGTACGCCTGAAATTCGAGTTTATTTCTGGCGGAGGCAACCACTTTTACCTAGACGACATCAACATTTCTGGGCCTCTGAGCATTGAAAATGAACCGAATGCCATTCTGCCCTTTAACCTATTCCCAAACCCGGCTCAGCGAACGGTTACATTGGCTTATTCTTTAGACCAACAAAGCCATTGTTCGATAGCCCTATTCGACTTAAGTGGCCGAGAATTGTTTGCTTGGTCAGACCTTGCCGGGTCCAAAACCTCAGGACAACATGCCCAAGAATTGCAAATTCCTGATCACATTCAGGCAGGCACTTACCTTATTGGTTTAAACCTGAATGGCCAACAGCATCTACAACGCCTCATTCTGAATTAATGGCCCTCGGAAAAATTGAACACCTAGGCATTGCCGTCCACGACCTTCAAGCCTCGGAACACCTTTTCCAAACCCTTATTGGCCAGGCTCCTTACAAGCGAGAACGCGTAGATTCTGAAGGTGTAGAAACTTCCTTTTTTATGGCTGGGAACAACAAAATTGAGTTGCTCGCCGCCACGAACCCAGAAAGCCCCATTCATCGATTTTTAGAAAAAAACGGAGAAGGTATTCACCATGTGGCTTTTCATGTCGACAACCTGCTTCAAGAAATTGAACGCCTAAAATTAGCCGGATTTACCGTGCTAAACGATTCGCCAAAACCAGGGGCCGACGGTAAACTCATCGCTTTTCTTCACCCAAAAGGAACCGGAGGAGTATTGATTGAACTTTGCCAAGACAATCCAAATGCATGAGTCCTAAAAACCTGATTTTTGATTTAGGGGGTGTTTTGTTTGACATCAACTACAATGAACCCGGCAAACGATTCCATGCCCTTGGCATGCAAGGATTGAAAGACCTGTTTTTTAACCCCGACTCCAACAACCCTTTTCATGCCTACGAACGCGGGCAAATTAGCACTGAAGAATTCGCCGAACATTTGCTCCGATTTGCTCCCAAGCAGGTCCAAATGCACCAAATCCAAGAGGCCTGGAACTCCATTTTAACCGATTTGCCCCTGCCACGCATACAAATGCTTGGAAAATTAAAGCAAAAACATCGGCTCTTTTTGTTTTCAAACATCAACGATTGGCATTTGCAAGCCTACCGTCAGCAATTGCCGGTACCTTACACCGAATTTGAAGCGCATTTTGAAGGCGTGTATTACAGCTGCGAAATAGGCCACCGCAAACCCGACCCGCAAGGGTTCCAACTTATTCTAAATCAACACAACCTTCAACCGGAAGAAACCGTTTTTATTGATGATTTGAAGGAAAACGCCCAAGGGGCATCTCGGGTAGGAATTCAAGGCTGGCATTTGGATTTAAGTGCCGGAGCCAACATCGAATCTCTTTTGCTCGAAAAGGGATTGATACTTTAATTCCGTCCAAGGTTCGTCTAAATGGCTGATTACAAAACAAATACTGCCTTGCGCAAAGGGGCACGCAGCATGGCCGAAATTCCATCGGAAATGTTGCAAGCTTTAGAATTCGGAACGCTAGCAACCGCAAACTTGGTCGAATCCCTAGCCCTAAATCAAGCGAACCTAGCTGTTAACCTTCTTGAACAGCTCAATCAAAAACCCAATTTTGATCAACTTATGGCTCTGCAGCAAGCCCAAAATTTGGGCTTTCTACAACGCTGCATGGCCATTGCACAGATTTTAGAGCAGATTCTTGGGCCCCAAGTTCCGAATGAAATGAGGCAGCACACTTCTGACATTGTTCGCTGCTGGGCCCTGCTTTGGACACCTAAAAATCACAAATTGGTCGAGGCCGAACTGCAGCGAATAAGGCCTTTTGCTGACGATGCGCACTTTGCAGTGCGCGAAATGGCATGGCTTGCGCTGCGGCCCCTGGCCGTCGAAAAAACCACAGATCTAATCGAGGCCCTGCTCCCCTGGACCCAAGAAAAGAGCGAGAACCTTCGGCGCTTTTCAAGCGAGGCCACCCGACCTCGAGGCGTTTGGTGCGCACACATTCCCAGCTTGAAGACCAATCCTGAGTTGGCCCAAAAACTGCTCGACAGCCTGTGCAAAGACCCTGCACTCTACGTTCAAAACAGCGTTGGAAATTGGCTGAACGATGCCGGAAAATCGCGTCCCGACTTTGTGATTGCTTGCCGCGATCGCTGGATGCAAAAGTCCAACCCCGCCACAGAATATATTTTAAAGCGAGGCCTGCGCAGTTTCGCTAGCTAATTTTTGATTTTTAGGGCGGCCACGGGCTTTCACCGGCAGTCCGCGGTTGCCGGGAGCTGGCCCAGCGGGCTTACGGTGGCTCCTAAAGTCGCCTCCGCGCCTCGCGGGCCAGTTCCCGCCACCCTTGCGGGCTGCCCTGTTCAATCCCTGCCGCAAGCCACCCAATTTCAAATTCCCTTTGCAATTTCTAATTACCTTTAAGCACTTCAGCCTACCGCATGAACTCCCTTTCTCCAAAAAATTGGCTTGTTCTTCTGTTGTTCCTCTGCGCTTTAGGCTTCTTGGGAATTTACCTTTGGGATTTCAAAGAACAGCAGGCCGAAAAATCGTCAAACCACCATTTAAGCAAAGCACAGGTAAAAAACCTTTGCCCCGGCGACATACTACTGCGAGAGGGGTATGGATTGGTTAGCGCAACCATTGCCAATCGGTTAAAAGGCAAATACCGATTTTCCCATTGTGGTGTTTTAATCGAGACAGATTCCGGATTTCAGGTGGTGCACACCGTATCAAGTTCCCTTTCTAAAATCGACGGTATGCAGCATTGTTCTTTGGCCGAGTTTGTTCAACAAGGCAAACCAGGCAGCCTGGCGGTTACCCGTTTAAAAAAAACAAAAGACAGGCAGATTTTGGTTGAACAAGTGGTTTGGTATTTAAACCAAAAGTTGGCTTTCGACCACCGATTTGATGCCCAAGACAGCAGCACCTTATATTGTTCCGAATTGATTTGGAGGGGGCTGCTTCGTGGCGGTGGCACCGATATAACAAAGCCCCACAGACAAAATGCCTGGGGGCTTTACAGTTTTGATATGTTTTTAAATGCAGCGTTTTTTGAAGTGATTATACCACCAAAAAACCATTCAAATTAATACTCCTCGGCAACGGGCATGGTATCCGAAACGGGCATTTCCTCCTCCATTTCAGCCTCCAATTCATCCATGCCGCCTTCCATTTCTTCCTCTTTGTTCAAGTCTTCTTTCGACATATTAACCAACCATTTGCCATCTTCCTTAACCAAATTCAGGGTTTCGATTTCTTTGCTGCCATCTTCTTGATAGGTTACTACGGCAGTTTCGCCATCCATGGTTTCTCCAAGAATTTTGAAGCTCTTTTTCTTTTTATCCTCTTCGCTTAGCATTGCCACGAATCCTTTTAAAGCGTCAAGCAGTTCGCCGGTCGATTTGGTTCCGTATTGTTTGGCTTCCTCAAATTCAAAAGCGTAGAAATGGGTTAAGAATTTCTCGGCATTTTTGCTTGGCTTGTCGGCAAAAAAACTGCAAGAGGTAAAAAACAGGGTGCTAAGTCCTAAAACAAAGCTGAAAAACAAAGTGCGGTGATTCATAGTTTTGTATTAAATTGATGGGTTTAAAGGTAAAGAAAATCAGGAATCTGCCAAACACATTAAAAGGCATAAACCGGCAGGGTCAATTAAAGTACCTGAACCTCTTCCACGGTTCCTACCCCCAAAATCGTGTTCATTTCTTCTTTGATTTTGGAACGCTCCATGTAAATTTCTTGCTTAAGGGCGGCCGATTGAATGTAAATTTTTAATATTCCCTTTTTAAATTCCACCTTTGAAGTTCGGCTGTCAATAAAAGGCCCTGCATATTGCTTCCATGCCGCGGCAGCTCTATGCGCCGTAAGTCCCTCTTGTAGGCGGTACTTTTTCATTAAGGCCTCAATGGCCCCCTTCAGAGTATGCTCGTTGGTTGATTTCACGGCTTAAAGTTCATGAAATCGAGCGGCAATATCAAGATGCTTTAGCACTTCCGCCACTTTTTGTTCGCCCGTATCGGTAAGCAAGACCTGTTCAACTTCACCTGAACTAGCCCAAGACAAAAGGCGGCGAACCCGCTCAGGGTCCAGTTTATCAAACACATCATCCAGCAACAAAACGGGAGCAATTCCTAATTTCTTGCGTAAAAAAGCGTGTTCTGCCAATTTTAAGGCTACCAAATAGGTTTTTTGTTGGCCTTGTGATCCAAATTTTTTCAGATTATGGCCTTTAAGTTCAAACCCCAAATCATCGCGATGCGGACCTAAGGTCGTAAATTGGGCTTGAAGGTCTTTATTGCGGCTAGCCAACCATTGTTCCTCAAATACATTAGGAAGGGCACCGGCTTCATACCTTAATTCAGGCTGCTCTCTATGTTGGGCTAACTGCTGATAATAACTTTGAAAGACCGGCATAAAAACATCAATAAACTCAATTCTGCAGGCTAAAATGCGCATAGCCAGTGGTACAATCTG
Organism: Bacteroidota bacterium; assembly: GCA_016866335.1. Lineage (GTDB taxonomy): Bacteria > Bacteroidota > Bacteroidia > CAIKAF01 > CAIKAF01 > CAIKAF01. The sequence goes on from VGMT01000008.1 coordinate 79,816, forward strand.
TTCGTCCATAACTTGCAAATAGGCTAGGTCTGGCCTATCCGATTTTAAAAAAGCATTGCGTTGCAAAATAGCCCGATTGTACCGTATCAATGAATCCAAATACAGGGAATCGTATTGAGAAATCAGGGCATCTAAAAACCGCCGCCGGCCGTCGCCGCCACCCGATACCAGAGACCCGTCCTGGGGTGCAATAACCACCGTTGGGAACCTACCCATGTGTTCCGAAAGCCGAGGGCTTGTTTTTTGGTTCCACTTCAACACTTTCCCCTTTTGCTTGCTAAAGCTTAAGTACACATGATGCAGTGAATAGGCTTCTTGCAGTTCGGCTTCCAGCATAAAAAAGACAGAAGAATCCTCGGCCAACTCCCAAGGATAGCTGGCCTGATCTGAAGATTGCAAAAAACTTTTTGTCATAGAGAGGTAATGCACCGCATCTAAAACATTCGTTTTTCCGCATCCGTTAGGGCCTACTAAGGCATGTAGCCCCTTTCCAAGAGGCAAAACCAACTCAGCGTGGTTTCGGAATTGGACCAAATGCAGGGATTTTAATAGCATTCCACGAAGGTAAGAATATGCTGAAATTTGAATCTTCTTTACTTAGAGCCCAACATTAAACAAAGCGATATCAACCTCCGCAATCTAGAATTCTCTTCTTTCCGTTCTTTGGGTTGAGAACTGAAATTTAAAAATGCAATTATTCAAGGTCAACAATTTTAGGGTGGCTACCCGAATCTATGTTAACCCTTAAAATTACAGAAGAAAAAAGCCTAAACAATACACATTAAATCGACCCGCTTTTCAACCAAACAAGATAGAAAAATAAATTTAAGTTCATTATTTTATTAATTTTCAAGGACTTATTGCATGTTTTTTTGGGGGGATGGTTTTTTTAAAAAATCGCTTTAACAAACTATAACTTTTTAGTAACTTTGCTAAATACTCAAATCCAATTTTATGAGAAACCCGTTACCTTTTCTTTTAACTATTGGGACAATGGTTTTACTTACGAGCGCCCCAGCCTATTCCCAGGTAGTTTGCAACAACAATTTGGGTTCAATTAGTCCAAATTTGACTTGGCAGTATTTCTCACATACCGCCCGGGGTTATGTCACCTTTCAGGCACAAGCTGGGTGCACCTATCAATTTACCTACTGCAACAGTATTGCTCCTTCTGCCTTTTATTCAAGCGATCCTTATTTGAATATTACAACAGGACCAAGTTCTGGCCACGTTGTGGCGAACGATGATTGGTGCGGATTAGGAAGTTACCTATCATGGACAGCCCCGTCTTCAGGTCTCTTTTACTTGCAGTTAGGAAATTGTTGCTCTTCTGGCTGCGGGTCTATAAGTACTAGAAATTTGGGGTTTCGATCAACCAATTGCGCTGGCGGAACACCTGATCCAACGGGAGCTAGTTCCTCGTTAAGTACAATTTGTTCCAACCAAACCGTAACGCTAACTGCCTCGGGTGCAAATGGAGTTGTTTATTGGTATTCTGGCACCTGCGGAGGGTCGCTTTTGGGAACAGGGACAAGCCTAAACGTAACTCCTACAACCACAACCACCTATTTTGCTCGAAATTTCGCAAATGGCCAATTCAGTCCGGGCTGCGCAAGTACAACCGTTACTGTAAATCCAAACCCTACTGCCCCTACCATTACAGCGAGTGGACCTTTGGCCTTCTGCACTGGCGACAGCGTGCAGTTAACTTCAAGTTATGCAACAGGAAATACCTGGAGTACTGGAGCCACCACTGCCAGTATCGTGGTTAATTCTGCTGGCAATTTTCAAGTCTCGCATACCAATGTAAGTGGCTGTCAATCGGCTTTATCTACCGCCTCAACCACAAGTCTTTTACCCCTACCTCTAGCCCCTGTCATCACCAATTTAAATCCATTGTCTGGCTGTAGTTACGATACAACTTTATTGCAATCAAATTTGCCTAACAATATAACTTGGAGTAACAGTGCTACGGGCCAAACCATTGCAGCAGCAACTCAAGGCATTTATACGGCAAGGGTAACCGATGCGAACGGTTGCAAATCATTGCCCTCTAATGCATTAACCGTAACGGTGAATCCTGCGCCAGTAATTTCGTCCGCCTCAACGCCTACCGTTTGCGAAGGTTTACCAACGCCGTATAATGCCACCGTTCAATTGGGAAACATCAACAACGCAAGCATAAGCAATGTGGTATGGTCTTTTGGCGACAACAACACTGGGAATACCCTAAATAACCCCCATACCTATAGTAGCCCTGGAACCTATTCCGTATCCCTTATTGTAACTAGCAATCATGGCTGCAGCGACACTCTGCTGACTACGGTTTTGGTGAATCCAAAGCCCGTTATTTCAAGCACAAACGGGGCCGCCGTTTGCCACAGCAATGCAACCATTTTCAGCCAGAATTCAAACGTTTCAAATGTCAATGGCGGTAGCTTAACGGGATACGCATGGAACTTTGGAGACGGCAACAGCAGCCTTCAAATGGCCCCTGCCCATACCTACAATCAACCTGGCAGTTATAACGTGCAACTTATTGCCTCAACCAACCAAGGTTGCTCAGATACAGCAACCCTTACGGCATTGGTTCACCCCAATCCTGTTTTGGGTAACATTAACATACCGGCTGCTTGCTCCGGAAACGCTAGCAACCTGAACGTGGGGGTTTCTTTGGCCAACATCAATGGAGCACAAATAAATTCTACGGCTTGGACTACCGGTGATGGTGGAAGCGCCAATGGCTTGCAGGTCTCGCACACCTATCTAAATCCTGGAACCTACAATGCCCAGGTAATAGTGGTAACCAACCATGGTTGTTCCGATACCGCTTTTGGTACCGCCGTTTTGAATCCAGTACCTCAAATCACCAGCACCAACTTCCCTGATGTGTGCTTTGGTTCTCCAACTCTATTCCTACAAAATTCAACCCTTTCGAATGTAAACGGAGCTCAAATTAGCGGTTACTTGTGGACTTTTGGAGACGGCAGCACCAGCCCATCTATGAACCCAACCAAAACCTATGCACAAACAGGTGCGTTCCCGGTGAGCGTTACCATCAACACAAACCAAAACTGCCCTACTGTTTTCTATGATACGGTTTTGGTGAACCCCTACCCTGTTATCAGCAGCGTTAGTGCCGCCGATGTATGTCAAGGCTCAGCAAGCAACTTCGTTCAGTCTAGCTCGGCTCCTCCGGTAAATGGTTCAGTAGTAAATGCCTATCAATGGAATTTCGGTGGCGGTAATACAAGTACTCAGGCCAACCCATCGTTCAGCTACTCGAATGCGGGAACCTATGTAGCCAACCTTACCGTTACAACCAACTATGGCTGCAGCGCATCTTCAAGCGGTCAGGCCATTGTAAATCCAAACCCAGTGATTTCATCAATGAGCATAAGCGACGTTTGCGAAGGCAACAGCAGCGCCTTCTCGGCCTCGGCTTTTGTTTCGCCGGCCAACGGATCGGTTATAAGCGGCAGCAACTGGAATTTAGGCGATGGCAACCAATCGGCTCAAACCAACTTTAACCATACCTATTTGGCAGCCGGTCAGTACACCACCACCTTTACGGTAAGCAGCAACAACGGATGCAGCAGTTCACAAACCTTGGTTACTCAGGTTAACCCCAATCCAAGCATAACTTCGGCCACTGTAAATACCGTTTGCCAAGAAGAATTCAGTGCATTCAATGCCTCGGCCTCGGTATTGAATATAAATGGAGCTGTTATTTCGGGGTATCAGTGGAATTATGGCGATGGAAATACAGGAAGCAGCAATGCGCCCAACCATGTATATTCCAACTGGGGCAGTTACAACTGGACGGTAACGGCCAGCACTAATCACGGTTGCAGCGCCTCATTTAACGGCAGCAGCACCGTTTTACCAAAACCGGTGGCTGCGTTCAACCTACCTGACCATTGCCGAGGCAGCCTGATGCCCATTACCAACAATTCCAGCATTGGAACAGGCAGCATAGTTTCAACCCAATGGAATACCAGCAATGGAATGAGCAGCACCATGCTGGTTCCTAGCCTGTTCTTTACCACAGCCGGCAACTATTCGGTTACCTTAATGCTAACCAGCGACCAAGGCTGTAAGGATACATTAACCCAAAACGTGGTGGTAACTGAAATGATCAACTCGAACTTCAGCCCAACTTTGTTAACAACCAATACGGTTCATTTCTTGCCCGATACCCTAGATCCTTATTTGGATTACCTATGGGATTTTGGAGACGGCACATTTAGTTACGACATCAACCCACAGAAGTTGTTCTTCTTCCCAGGTCTATACAACGTTTGCCTAAGCATAACCGACAACGGATGCACAAGCACCACTTGCAACCCTGTTCAATTGAATGTAGCAGGTGGTTTAGATCAAACAGGAAATTGGAAAACCAACCTTTATCCGAACCCATTTGATCGCGAGCTTCGGATTGACCTAAAGGGATTAAACCAGCAAGCAGAGGTTCGCTTGCGCGATTTAAGTGGCCGGACCTTACACGTTCAAAAGGCGATGCCTAATTCAGGAGAAGCAAGCATCGTGTTTAAGGGCGGCAGCATTGAAAAATTGCCTGCCGGTGTGTATATCGTTAGCATTGAGGCCGCAGAAGGCAGTCAGCACTTCAGAGTCATCAAAAAATAAGCTGATTTTTTTGATTAAGGAAACGCCAGGGCACTTGCTCTGGCGTTTTTTTTGTTTCCTAACCATTAGGCCAAACTGCAACAATGGCAGGCCCATAAAAATCCCTAGCTTTGTAGGGTGAAGCATATGTTGGCAGCCACCCTGTGGTTTTCATTGATGAATGTGTGTGTGAAAATGATGCCCGGCATGCCCATACCTGTTGTATTGCTGTTTCGGGCGGCCATCACCCTTGGTTTTAGTTTGTGGCAAATTCGGCAACTTGGATTGCACCCTTGGGGCAACAACAAACCAGTATTATGGTTGAGGGGTATTTTTGGAACCGGTGGACTGGCGCTTTATTTTATCACCTTGCAGCAAATACCCTTGGCAGGGGCGGTAACCTTGCAGTATTTATCGCCCATTTTCACCCTGGTTTTTACTCGATTGTTTTTAGGTGAGCGATTTAAGTGGGTTCAAACTGTATTCTTTTTATTGAGTTTTGTTGGGGTTTATGTAGTTGGGAATACCGACGAGCGGATTGTTTGGGTATGGCTTTTAACGGGCATTGGCTCGGCCGTATTTTCGGGTTTGGCTTACACCATGATTCGAAAGGCCTCGGTGAGCGAACATCCGGTTGTGGTGGTTTTTTATTTTCCTCTTATTGCCTTTCCATTGGTGGGGTTGTGGAGCTATTTTGACTGGAAAACCCCAGAGGGAATGGAATGGTTTTGGTTGCTGGGAACTGGCCTAGCTACCCAATTTGCCCAATTGGCTATGACAAAAGCCTTTATGCAAGAAAAAGCGGCATCGGTATCGGGCTTGCAATACCTGGGTTTAATTTATGCCCTTGTTCTGGGTTGGTGGATATTTGATGAACGGTTTGACTGGACCACCCTTGGCGGGATGGCATTGGTCTTATTTGGTGTGGTATCCAATGTGTTATATAGAAACAGGAAGTAAGATTAGCCCAATTAATAGCTCTTGTTACCAAGAATTAATGTATATTTGCGGTATAAACTCAAAATTACTGTTATGCTAAAACACATTACAACAATTGCATTGGGATTGACTGTAGGGGCTGTAAGCTTCGCACAACGTTCTCAAATTGGGGATGCGATTTCCCTGAAAAACGTCATTGCCCCAGAGGTTTCTCAAAAGGCTGATTCAAACATGGTTCCAGAATCGTTTTACGTTCCTGGCTGCGACACCTTACGTTTGTACACCACAGTTAGTGGCTATATTTTCGGTTTGAACAATTTCCTAGATATGTCCAAAGGATTCTTGTTTAACGGCAACGGTACCGTTCCTGGAGTAGCTGCATTCTATGGCGCAAAAGTCCTTTTGGATACCGGCAGCACGGGTGGAACTTACATGGCTCACATTTACGAGGAAACCAGTCCTGGTCAATTTAATTTATTGGGTAGCTCGATCCCAGTTCCTTTTGCTTCTATTGATACATCTATGGCCAATGGTCCTCAATACACCATTTTTCCTTTCCTTCCACCGGTAAGCGTGAGCGGAAATTTCTTGGTGATGTTTGATGTGTTTTCGCTGTCAGATACTACCAGTGGAGCTGTAATTTGGGCAAATGGTCCTACTTGCGGTACCGACAAATCGTATGAAACGTACATGAATCAGAGTGGCAACGTTGTATTTGCTAAAATCTCTGCAACTTGGACTTCAGGAGGAGCTGGTTTGAAAGCCGATCCGTACGTTGGTATTACCATTCAAGGATTTACTGGCAATGAAGAGTTTTTGACTCCTTCTTCTTTGATGGCTTATCCGAATCCAGCAAATGAGAACACAATCATTAGTTTTGGTGCTGAGGCAAATGTTCGTGGCCGAATCGACATTATGAATTTGGCAGGCCAACAAGTAGGTTCTTTAGAGACTGACTTCGTTCAAGGCAAAAACCAAATTGAAGTTTCTTTGTCGGGTCTTGCCAACGGAATCTATGTTTACCACGTAACTGCTGGAGCTCAAAAAATGAGCGGCAAATTGGTAGTAAACCACTAATCTTTTTTTGGTACAACGAAAGGCCGCTCCAGCAATGGAGCGGCTTTTTTTTGCCTATTAATTTGAGGGGCAATATGAAATGAGCGGGCCGCGGGCGGGATTGAGCAAAGTTGCCCGCAAGATTGGCGGTGCCTGGCCCGCGTGCTGCGGAGGCGACCTTGGGAGCCACCGCAAAGCCGCTGGGCCAGCCACTGCCAATCGCGGACAACTTGGGAAAGCCCGTAACCCGCCCATGAAAAATCAAAAAAAATGCATGGGCTGAGCTTGTCCTCGAGGCCCCAAATCGATCAATTCCATATTAAAAATTCGCTCCTGTTCGACTTGAAAACGCAGAGCGGTACTATTTTTATGCCATCCGTGATTTCCAACCGCCCCAGGATTAAGGTGCAGGCTGCCAGGAAAAATGCCTGGACATACCAAAGCAATGTGGGAATGGCCACACAGAACCACCTTGGGTTTGTAATGCTGGACCAAGCGCTTAGCTTGGGCGTTGTACTTACCCGGGCGCCCCACAATATGCATCATAAAAAAAGACACACCTTCAAGGTTAAAATACAAATATTCAGGGCATTGCTGCCGGACTTCCTTGCCATCGATGTTGCCAAACACAGCCCGAATCGGTTTAAATGTCCTTAAGTAATCAAGTCCTTGGGGCGGTCCAACGTCGCCGGCATGCCAAATTTCATCAACTTGGCTAAAATAGGGTTGAATGGAATGAGGAATGGCCCCGTGGCTATCGCTCAGCAGCAGAATACGCATAATTAAGGCTTGTAACGCATGGCTCGCAACAGTTGGTCTTCCTGAATATAACCTTCAATGTTATCGGGGTTTTTAACCCTTGCCCAGCCATCTTTCCAATCAATAATTTCAAGGGCTTGGGCAGGAACCATGTACATTAAAACCTCGGCATCGGGTTGGGGTTTTACCAAAACCGGAGTTTGGTTGATTTTTACAATTCCATATTCTTTTTCAGACAAATTGTTCCTCCACTGAGCCGAAAACAGAGAAGCCAGGCCAAGGCCAATAGATGAAAGGACCAGGGCGCTCATCCAACGACGTAGAGCCGAAGAATTAAACCAAGTTCCAACAACGAGTCCAACGATTAAAAGAAATATGGAGGCCAAAAAGATCTTTGCCCAGGTTGAGGTTGAAAAGAAATGAACTCCCAGAGGCAAAAATGGTCTTGGGCCAGTGGGCAACTCTTCGCGCAGTTCAATGAAAGATAGGTTGTCGGCCAACAACTTAGAATCTGGAAAAAGCAGCAAGCCTTTGTAAATATGAACCAGAGCCACAGGGGTATTTTGGCTTTTCAGGGAAATTGAAGCCAGCATGTTGTACAAATGTGGGTTTAGATAGCCGGCATCGATTAGGGCTAGGTAGTTTTGTTGGGCAGAATCCAATTTTCCCTCTAGGTATTGACGGTCGGCTAGAATCAACCTTTCTTGCGGGTCAATATCTTGAGCAAGAATACCAAATTGAATGTTCGGCAGGTGAAATAGCATCACAAGAAATAAGGTGCGCATCATTTACAGGATTCCATGGATTTAACGGTTTGACGCAGAGTTTGGGCCAGGCGATCGGCATCGTCTTTACCGGGTGAAGAAGCGTAAGCCATAAAATGCAATTGCTGCAGGGCGGCCGACCAATTGGTCGCCGCATTTTCTTGCCCCATTGGCCCAAAAAGGTTGATTAGGTCATGGGTAGATTGTTGAGCGATGGACAGACTCCATTGATCGCGCAGGTAACTTTCCATGGTATTTATAAGGGCCACCGTACTTTCCTTGCTGGGCTTATGATTCCACGATTTAATTTCATTCAACAAAATGGCTGAATTGATTGAAGTACGGGACCCTCTGTTGCGAAGGGCTACCAGCCAGTTTTTTGCCCAGAATGCATACAAAAGTATCAAGGCCAGCAGAAGGCTTAGCAACACAAAAAAAGAGATGCTGCCATAAAAAGGAACATACAATGGGGGCAAAATTGAGGTTCGGCCTTGAGGTATGGAGACCTGAAATTTAATGGGGCCTTTGCTTATTGTTTCGGCATTGTTGGCAGAACCTAGAACCTGGACTCGAACCGAATCGGAGGTAAAGGATTCAAATTTTTTGGTTTTTGGATTGAACCAAGACCAGGTAAAAGGGGGCAAAACATAGGTGCCTGGAGTTTTAGCAATGTAGATGTAATTGACCTGTTTGGTACCGCTAACGCCTGCTTCAGAGAATGAAATTTTGTCTTGCACATCGGGAGCAAACGCGTCAAATTCGGCGGGCATATTCAGTTTTGGAAGTTCCAACAGATTTAGGTTTCCGTTGCCTTTAATTAAGACGCTCAAATCAAAAGCGTCATTTACATTAAGGGTGGTTGAGCCCGGTTTCACTTCAAGCTGAAAATCGCCTACCCCATTGGTAAAATCGGCAGGTCTTCCCTCAAATGGAATAGGAAGTGCGTTTATTGAAACCCTGGGCGTTTTGAGTTCAACCTTTTTTTCAACCACCCGACCGCCAAAAAAAACATCAAATGGATCTGAAGATGCCTCTCTATAACTAACCACCACACTTGCCAGCAGCGGATCTATGGTAATTTTACCCTGAACTTGCGGCACCAACACATACTTTTTTAAGGTTGCCACCAGAAAGGGTTCACCTTCTACCTGGGTTTGCCTAAATTGTTGGTCTTCGGCTTCTGGAATGTCTTGAACCCAACCTCCATTTAAGGAGGGGAACTTAACAGATTCAAACTGAACCGAGCTGTACTTTGAATACAAATCAATGCTTACGGTTAAGGGTTCTCCAACAAAAACGCTGGACTTTTCCAAACGAGCAACGGCAAAAATTTGATTGTCGGCTTTTTTAACAGGGGGTTTGTTTTGTTGGTTGGCAGCATTCCCTTGAGTTTCATCCAAAATCGTCAACTGAACTGGGGCAGATTGGGCCAAAACCCTTCCGTTGGAAAGCAATTGGAAAGGAGCAACCGATATTTTTCCGGCTGTTCGGCTCATTAACCGAACCGATATTTTAAATGTGGACACCCCATTTATAATGCTCTGCTGTTGAGAAGTGCCGAGCTTAAGCAATCCATCAAAAGCGGGCAACTTGTATTGTCCTGCCAAACCAGAAATGTCGTAGCTAATTTGAAAAGGCTGATTTACAACCGGCGATGTAGGTTGAACCGAAACCTGAATCTGTTGAGCGCCCAATGAAAGGGAAAGGGCCAAAAGGGAAAAAAACATCGAAAACCAACGCATTCTTTTCATGGTTACCAATCTTTTTCTGGGTTTACAGAGCTGCCTTCGGGGCTATCCTTTTCCCGTTTCTTTTGAACTTCCTTTTCCTGACGGTTCAAAGCATCTAAAATCCGCTCGGCATCTTGCTTTTGCATCCGTTGTTTTGAATTGTTGTTTTTTTGCTGCTGCTGTTGCTGTTGTTGTTGCTGTTGTTGCTCTTGTTGCTGCTGTTGTTGTTGCTGTTGTTGCTGCTGTTGTTGTTGCTGTTGTTGTTGCTGTTGCTGCTGTTTGAGTTTTTTTAGAGCGTAATGCAGGTTGTAGCGGGATTTTTCGCTTTCGGGCTGAAGTTTG
>VGMT01000009.1 GCA_016866335.1 Bacteroidota bacterium
GAGGGTAAGGCAAGAGGAGGTGGGAAGCAGCAACTTTTTTATGCAGCGTTTATTTCTGGTTGAGGCAGGCTCGCCCTAGGGAGTCCATTCTACTGTTGCAGTTTGCAGTTAGGATGCCACCGTATTGGCCAGAACTCTACCACCTAGTCCAGCCCCCAAAAAATCCGCCCCTTAAAATCCATCTCACAATGTTCATTTCCCTGGGAGTTTGAAAGTTGCATCCGCCCTCAAATGAGCCGAATACCCAAGCTATCCCAGCAAAAATCCCAGCCAAGCTTCTAAAGCCCGCATCCGATGCGAACGGCTGTTTTTTTCTTCGGCAGTCAATTCTGCGAAAGTGCGCACCTCGCCTTCCTCAACAAACAATGGATCATAGCCAAATCCCCCAGTGCCTCGGGCCTGCTCCAGCAAAAATCCCGATACAGTTCCTTTAAAGGTATGCACCTGCGTTCCATCAAAATAGGCCAGTACTGTTTTAAACTGCGCTGCCCGATTTGTTTTTCCTTTCATGAGGGATAATACCTTTTGCATATTTTCTGCCGAACCGGCACCCTCCCCGGCAAATCGAGCCGAATAAACCCCTGGAGCTCCATTTAGGGCTTCTATCTCCAGCCCACTGTCGTCGGCCAAAACCGGTATTCCTAGGTGAGCATAGGCCATGGCCTTTAAAACCGCATTTTCCTCCAACGTTTGCCCCGTTTCTTCCACATCATCGGTAAAGCCCAAATCTTCGGGTCCTACCACCTTGAACTGATCTCCCAGAATATCCTGTACCTCTTGCCTTTTATGCCCATTTCGGGTAGCAAAAAACAGCTTGATTGTGTTCATAAGGAGTTTAAATAGGCTTTCGATGTGTCGCTTAGGGTTTCTTTCAGGGACCGAAAACGAAAATCCGGGTGGGCGGCCAAAAATCGTTCTGAAGAATACCTATGATTCAATGAGGAATTCAGAAGCATTTCATAAGGAAGGGGCGAAGGCCAAGAAAACCGCGACATGCTCCATTCCAACGCTTTGGCAAATGGCACTAAGGCTGCAGCCGGCAAACGGCGTCGAGGACTTGCCACTCCCAATTCTTTAGCCATGCCCAATAAAACATCTTTCCAGGCGGAGTTTTCTGCGCATAAAATAAAACGCTGCCCCAGCGAAGGTTGCTCAATTTCATACATCAATGCAGCGGCAACATCTCGTACATCTACAAAACCTGTTGTACCTGAAGGATACCAACCCAGCCCCTTGTGCACCTGCCGAAATAAAACGCCGGTACCCGTATTCCAAGGTCCTGGACCAAAAATCACGGCCGGACTCAGTACGGTTACCTTCAGCCCTTCTTCTGCCGCCCTCCATACCTCTAATTCCGCTTGGTATTTGCTTTGGGCATAAAAAGTATTCGCAGGGTCGTTTTTCCAAATTTGTGACTCATTGACCTCGGCGGGTTGAAAACTGCGCCCTAGGGCTGCGATGGAACTGATATGAATAAGGCGGGCCTGAGGAGCTTCCTGCAGCATAGCCTGAACAAGGGTTGCTGTACCCTGAACATTGTCTTTCCAAATACTAGGGCGATCTATCCGCCGGAACGACACCCTACCTCCGGCATGAACAACCAGGTCTTTCCCTGCAACTGCATCGCGGGCATCAAAACAATCCGTAAAATCACCATCAACATAGCTCAAATTCGGATGCTGCCAGGGAAGATCCTCTCGACGCCTTCGCAGCAAATCCACCCGATGCCCCGCTTGAACCAAGGCCTGCGCTATGTGCTGACCTAAAAAACCTCGACCCCCGGTCAATAAAATGGATAAAGATGTTGATTGCATAGGGATTTGCTGGTCAGTGAATGCAAAGTAACGCAGCGTTTTTCACTTTCGGCTGTCTAACATACGTGAATTCGGTTCAACGGTACTTTTTTTTGCTGATTTCAGCACTGTTTTTTCCCCTGTTTGCTACGGCAGGCCGTGCGTTGGAAGGTCGCATGGTCTGCCAAAACGGGGGTGGCCCAGAACAGGCTCCTGGTTTGAGCGTTTTTTATGGAGTTACTGGGGGACCCAATGGACCCGTTCGGGCTATGGAGTTCGATAGCGCCTCAGGTATAATTTATGTGGGCGGCTCCTTCACCTCCTTCCTAGCTGGAACAACCCAAGGAGATGGGCATGTTGCAGGATTCAATCCAAATACAAATCAATGGTTTGAAGTTGCAGGAGGTTTGCCCGGAACGGTCAACGATTTAATCTTCTGGAATGGAACACTGTATGCCGGCGGTTTATTCACAAACACCAACGGAGATGAATATGGGGTAGCTCGTTTGGCCGGCAACGGGTGGGAGGAGGCAGGAAATCTCGGCGGAGAAGTACATTGCCTACAGCTATATCAGAATGAATTGTATGCGGGTGGGAATTTTGCCCTGAACGGGCAAGGAGGGCAATCTGCATACATTGCAAAATTGCTAAATGGCACTTGGAGCAGCCCCGGCTTTACCTTCAATGGAGTGGTAAAAACCATGTTGGAATGGCAAGGTATGTTGGTGATGGGCGGAGAATTCAACCACAGTGGATTAATGCCCAGCTTGCATGTTTTTGGCTGGAACGGAACTTCAGGCTGGGCCCCCGGAAGCCCAGGAGCCCCCGTGTATTCCCTTGAAATTTTCCAAGGCGAATTGTATGCCGCAGGCCCCTTGCTTTCTGGATACGACACCTTTGGGTTGGCCAAACTTCAAAACAATCAATGGACAAACCTTATTTCCCTCGAATTCTTCAACAACACATCGACCTTCTCGCCTACCCAGCTAGCTTCCATGGGTTTTTGGAAAATTAAGAGCATTGAAAATCAACACCCAGATTATTTTTCACCCCGGCAGCTATACGCCATTGGCAATTTCTTGTTTCAACCCCAAAACCCCAACTCCCGACCCGGACAAAACATGTTGAGGCTCGATGCGGGTGTAGGGCTTACCGGCGATAGCTTTGCCGACTCCACCGTTTTCGATGTCATTGAAATCAACGGAACCGTTTACGTCGCAGGCCTGTTTAGCAGCATAAATCAAACCCCCGCCTACTATTTTGGCTATAGTCGTCAAGAAGCGACCTCCATTGAAATCCACAATGAAAAAAGTGGCCTTTTGACGGCAGTTCCAAATCCCAGCGCAGGAAGAACGCTAGAATTACGCGGTTTGCCCGAATCTATGATAGGTCAAAAAGGCAGCCTTTTTAATGAAAGCGGGCAAGCATTGGGGGAACTCCAGCTGCAACCAAACCACCAAGTAATTTTGGGCAATTTGCCCCCAGGAACTTATTTCGCAACTTGGCCAAACGGCCAATTTGTACGTTTTAGTCTTATTCCTTAATGCTGCTTCGATTATCTTTGAATGATGCGACCGCTTGACCATATCGTTTCAGACTGCCTCAGGGGAAAACCCACGGCGCAGCGGGAATTGTATGACCGCTATGCATCTTTGCTGCTGGGAATCTGCTTTCGCTATGCCAACGGACGCGACGATGCCGAAGAAATTCTCCAACAATCCTTCATTAAGATTTTTACCCGTATGGAATCCTTTAACAACCAAGGTTCCTTTGAAGGCTGGATGAAGCGGGTGACTATAAATACGGCCCTTAACTTTTTGAGCAGCCAAAAACGCCTGGGATTCACCGAAGAGGTAACTCCACACACCGCATTTCACAATGAAGATCCTGAGGCCGAAATGATACGCAGCATGGAACATGAAAAGCTGTTTGAGTGCATTGGACGTTTGCCTGATGGCTATAGGGTGGTTCTTAACCTTTTTGCCATTGAAGGCCTTAGCCACAAAGAAATTGGCGAACGCTTAGGCATTACTGAAAGCACCTCACGTTCCCAATTCGTGCGGGCTAAATCGGCCCTGAAAAAAATATTGGAAGAGAGTTTTAATACAGATGCAATTCCCTATGTCGGTAAAGTGGTTCGAACTTCTGCGTAAGCGCGCCGGGGAGTTTCGTATGACTCCCCCGGATTGGATTTTCAGGCAGATTCAAAACGAACTGCCCGGTCAGGCTATTCCCGGTTTAAAGGAGCGGGCCGAAGCATTTGTTGTGCAACCCTCTGCCGGTTTGTTTGATGGCATACAAGCCGGTTTGACCGACCAGGTTGCGCCCGCATTGCAGGAACAAGCTGAAGACTTCCGCCTTACTCCTTCAGAGCAGTTGTTTGGAAAAATTCAACAGCAACTCCCCGGGCAGACCCTTCCGGCCTTGACCGAAAAAGCGGCCGACTTCCGTCTACAACCCTCGGCTCAGGTATTTCAGCGCATTCAAAACCGATTGTTGGCCCGTCGCCGTCGTCGGGTCGCCGCCCTATTGCTCACCCTGCTTATGTTGGGCTCCACGGCTTGGTTCTTACCTACATTCTTTGGTGATTCAGCCCTAGGAACCGACAACAATACCGCTTACCAAGGTTCAGAAGCAACTCAAACTTCACTGCCAAATCAAAATTCAGGCAGCCAAGCACCTGAATACCAAAACAAAAACCAAACAGGAAAAGCAACGTCCCACGAAATGGCATCTGCCGCCACCGGAGCCAATGACCAAGGGATTTCAAACAACGGCATTGTAGGCAAAGCCCAAACAAATCAGGCCAATTCAAATGCCAGGACATCCGTCCAGCAAAACGAAACCTCAAAAGGCAATTCTAATGCCTCAAATCCCTCCAAAAAAGAACAGGCAAACAGAATGGCATCTAAAAACCCCGCCGCACTGCAGTCCAACCAATCTGAAAATAAAACAACTCAACCAACCAAGATTCAGCGTTCGGGAAAAGGAATCGGAAATAGGTCCGCGGCGGGAGGCAAAGGCCTTGCTGGAGGCCAAAAAGAAACCGCACAGCCAGGTTCAGGCAAGAGGGAAACCTGGGAGCCCCTGGAGCTAAATTGGGAAAAGTACAAAGCTGAGCGCATCGAACCTGTCTTCAGCTGGAGCTCATTCGACAACCGCTGGAAACGCCCACATATAGAAAAAGTGTACCTGCGCAGCCCACAACGCCGTCCCGCACGGTTCTCGGTGCGCGGTCAATTCGAAGCCACAGCCTTGGCTACTCAAATGAACTTTAGCGAAAACCCCGATTATCAAGGCAAAAAAAGCAGCTTGTTGAATCCCGCTTCGTACCAAGACCTAGAATCACGGTTGCAGACTCCCGATTTTTCCTATCAGGTTCAAGCAGGATTGGAGTTCGGATTCAGGTCGGTTTACCTACGCACAGGACTTAGTTTGCTGCGCTTGACTTACCAGCAAAACGAACTGCATTTTGAACATAAAGCCTTGATTGTAAACGTGCCGGTTACCGACACCCTGACGTTTACCAATAGTGCTGGGAACGACACCACTGTGGTGTACAGCTATACCAAGCCCGAGTTAAAAGATGTGCTTGACACCACACGCATCACCTACGCCGCCCTGGCTACCTATGTAAGCGTTCCCTTGGCATTTGGCTACAGGTACGAACGCGGACGCTGGTTTGCCCAGGCAGACCTAGGGCTAGCGCTGAACCTGTTTGTCGAAGGCCGTGGATTGGCCTACATGGCAGCAGGATCAACCGTTTTGTCGCCCACAAGCCAAGCCGATCAAGCGCTGTGGAACAGTTTGGGCTTGGACGCCACGGCCCGTCTTAAAGCAGGCTTAAAACTTTCTAGACGCTGGTCCGCAGCCCTGCACCTAGACCTTCGCATGGGCTTACGCCCAGTATATTCCCGCGACCAGGCCTTGCACCAAACCTATTCGGGTATGGGCCTTGGCTTCTCGTTAAACCACCGTTTATACTAATAGAGAGGCACTATTTTGTGTTTCTCCGTCCATTCGTGGCGTTGGCGGATGATGGATAACGACCATTCCATCTTTTTGTTTTTCACCCTACCAAACCAAAAAACTGTATTTCGAGTTTTAATGGTAATAAAAGAAGCGGGGCCCCAGCCATAATCCCACAATGAGGCGCTGGTTTCGACAAAGCGGTACTTGCTGCCTTCTTGTTTATTTTGGATTCTTTCAAACTTAGGTTTAATTAATTGGTAGTCATTATTTTGTGGCTGTTCAATCTGTTGGACTCATTCCGATGTTTCTGGCATTTTCACCCAAGTGGCCCGCGGCAGGGATTGACGAGGCTACCCCGCAAGGGTGCCAAAGCCTAGCCCGCTAGGTGCGGAGGCGACTTTAGGAGCCCCCGCAAACCAGCTGGGCTAGGCCTTTGGCAACCGCGGAGTAGCTCGGAAAGCCCGGTTGCCGCCCCACTAGAATACCTAGGTAAAGACGCAAAATTTTACGTCTCTACACAAAATCCCATGAAATTGAATAAATTTGAGCAAAATTTCAACCATGAACGCACCAGCAAATTGCAAGTTCTCGAAAGACCATGAATGGATTAAATTAGATGGAGATGTGGCCATCGTCGGAATTTCGGAATTTGCCCAAGGGGAACTGGGCGACATTGTGTTTATTGAGGTTGAAACGGTAGGGGAAGACCTTGACAAAGACGCTGTTTTTGGCAGCGTAGAAGCCGTAAAAACCGTTTCTGACCTGTTTATGCCCGTGGCTGGCCAAGTGCTGGAATTCAACGAAAACCTGAACGACAATCCTGAGCTGGTAAACAGCGATCCCTATGGCGAAGGATGGATTGTGAAGGTAAAGGTGAGCAATCCGGAACAATTGAGCGAGCTTATGGACAGCGAAGCCTATATGGCTTTCATTGGCTAAGCCATGTTCTGGCGGCACAACGGAATCGCTTTTTTTCTAACCGTTTTGGCTGGTTGTCTTTGCTTAACGCCCGGCAAAGATTTGGCCTCGGCCCCTTTTGTGAGTTTCGATAAATTTGCCCACGTGGTTCTTTTCTCTTTGATTTCGTTGACCTGGATGGTGGGTTTGCGTAAACAAAGCCGCTTTGGATACCTGCGCGATCATTTTTTTCCCTTGGTTATTACGGCGGGCATATTTTATGGAATAGCCCTTGAACTCATTCAAGGAGCTGTCTTTGCAGACCGTTTTGCCGATTGGAAAGATGCCCTTGCCAATGCCCTAGGAGTGGTGGTGGGAGCCCTTATTTTTTTATCGGTTTACGGAAAAATCGCCTTCCAAAATGCCTCGCGTCGCAGCTTACCTGCTCAATTGCTTGAACGTTTTTGGCCTTGAAACGTAAAAAGCAATGAAAGTCCTTGACAAGTCCAAGGCAAAGTTGTATCTTTAATCAATCTTTGTTGTTATGAAAGACAGGAAAAAACCCGAAGTGGACCTCCGAAAATACGGAACCCTTATGTTTGCTCTAGGCCTTACCATTTCGGTTTCGGCCGTTTTAATGGCCACCGAATTCCGGTATTATGAAGAACGGCTTTTGGAAATTTTTATTCCACAGGAAGAGTTTTTGGTGCAGGAACAGGTAATCAATTATATCCCGCCCCCACCTTCGGCCGCACCTAAGCCCCCCCCACCCTCGGTGGTAGAACAAATACAAATCGTTGAAAACGAAGTGGAACTGGAACAAGAGGTAGAAATTGATGTTGAAATTGACTTGGAAACAGAGGTTTCAGATCAACAGGGAGAATTTGGTCAACAGGAAGAGTCGGTTCAAGATGATCAAATCTTTCAAATTGTAGAAGACATGCCCCGATTTGCAGGTTGCGAAAAAGCCAAAGACATCGATGCCTGTTTTCAAGAAAAGCTTTATGCTTTTTTGGGTAAAAATCTGAAATATCCTCCTACTGCCAAAGATATGGGAATTACGGGCAAGGTATATGTTGGTTTTGTTGTAGAAAAAGACGGAAGCATTGGTCAAGTTACTGTATTGCGTGATATTGGTGGAGGCTGCGGAAACGAGGCCAAGAGGGTCATTTCAAATTTGCCTAAATTCACCCCCGGCAAACAGCGTGGACGGCCTGTGAGGGTACAATACCAACTACCTATTAATTTCCAGCTTCGATAAGCTGTACAAACCTCGATTTGAGCGGGCGAACAATGCCTGGTGTTTAGACACACCCTGCATGTTTGCCCGTTTTGGTTTTTGGTAGAGCCCTTTATTTTTCTTAGGTGCAAGCAGGAGGGAAGTCCAGACGAAAAGCCTATTCAGATTATATTCCTCTGCGAATAGCCATATTGAATAGAATTCAATTCCTATTAAATTGAGAATAGACTTAATGATAAGGCAAATTAATCCCGAGTAGTTGGCTTTTTTGATTTTTGAAGGAGGCATTTAAGGGACTGGAAATCCCTTTTGGGTTTCTGTCGATGTCAATAGTGTTTTCCTGAAGGTTTCGCTTCGGCTAACCCGAAAAAGGTTGCCTCGCGCCCTTCGGGTCGCAAAATGTTTCCGCCAAATTTTAAGGAATCCTGAAATTTAAATTGAGTTCCTCCATCTTTACCTCTCAAATTCCCTTACAATTTTCCTCATCAAATGGATGAATTTGCCAGTTCATCCCGTCTCATTCCCATGCTCCCGCTTTCTGCACCAGCAAAGTTAGCTTTGCATAATCCAGAAAGCTTTTCTGAGACTCCCCAAGGCGAATTTGCTTCCGCTTTTCAGCTTTATCAAATCCCCGTAGTTCACTCCAAAAAGTTCCCTAACTATTCTTCGCCACCCCAATACGTGACGAAGTTTTTCTTTTTAACGTTTCATCGATGAGCTACGAATTTACGCGACGATTTTCAAAGTGTCAAGGTGAAATGGCAATTTTATGCCATTTTTAATTTTATTTTAAACACCACATAGGGCTTTGACCTTTCAAATGGCCTTCTGTAAATTAACTTAGGGGGATATTAATTTTAAATTGGCTGCCGAAAAATAAAGCCTTATTGTCCTAAAATGGCGAGCTCAGCCAAGTAAAAGGTATATTCCTGCAAAATTCAGGAACCTTTGAAGGCAAAATACACAGCCAGCACCAAAAAAACCAAAGCAAGGCCATGGTTCCATTTTACCGGTTGATCTCGAAAAAACAAGGCCCAGAATAGCAAGAACACCACCAAGGTTGTTACCTCCTGAAGAACTTTAAGCTGCACAAGGCTAAATGGACCACCGTTTCCCTTAAAGCCCATTTTGTTGGCAGGAACTTGCATTAGGTATTCAAAAAAGGCCAATCCCCAGCTGAGTAAAATCAAGGCCAGCAGCCCCCCTTTTTGAATGGGCTTCCACTGGCCAAACTTTAAATGCCCATACCAGGCCAAGGTCATAAAAGCATTGCTGCCCAGCAGCAGCAAAACGGTCAACCACCCCTTTCCCATAAACTTAAGGGACTTGTTGTGTGTACGCCGCCGGCAAGGTGGTACCGCTGAGGCTTTGACCATAGTAAATGGCCACACGGCCAACGGCGCCGTCGCCAGGCCGCCAAGTTGGATCATAACCGTAATTTCCACCTCGGGGCCCAGCAAATGCTTTCACCTTTTGGCTCCCCAACCACAACTCTGCCCCTTTTAAAAGTATGCTCCCCCCTGCCCCACCGCCTGTGGCACTATATTGGGTATTAACCCCTGAACCACCACCTGCCCGAACTTCGCCTTGAACCTCAATTCTTTTGAAAAAAACGGCAACAATACCACCTCCATTTCCTCCTCGATTAACAACAGTAGAATACGCTTGATAAGTAGACCCCGCTGGCGACCCAAAATACCATTTAGACAAGTCGTTTGACCCATATGGATTGCCGGGTTGGCTTTCGGTTGGCCCTGAAGGAATAGCCAAATCACCTACAGCCCCATAACCACCACCACACGTTCTATTTCCCCAATTGGCATTGGCAAACTGAACCGTTCCAAATTTATCTTCAGCGTGCCCAGAAATACCGAGTTGAAAAGCTGAATACCCTCGAATATCTTCGCTGTTTGTATTAAAAACAGCTGCGCTGCGGTAGCCCTTGGCATTCATATCAATGGCACCATTTACAAAAACCGTATCGTTTGAACGGAAGCACAACAGGCCTCCGGTGGTTCCATTCCAAGCCCCTGCAGTTAAAGTGGCCCCAGCACTGATGCTTACTTTTCCGTAATTAGGTACCCTTTGCAGCAATACCCGTTGATGGGTGGCAGTGGTTCCAATGTTTAGGTCGTTCAATACTCCGTCGCCGTAAAATTGGCTTTTGGAGCTGGTAAACACCACTTGGTTGTTGCTGACCGATTTAACCCTTAAAAATTCCTTGTTACCTACATTGGGGTGGTTGGATGGAGTACCTTGCAGGTTAATCAACAGAATTTCATCGCCTTGAGCTAAGCAACCCGCGGCAGGTGTAAATTGCAAGGTGGCTGATGTGTCGTTTAGGGCGGTCAGCGCATAGGAAATACCATCGGCGCAAGTACGTCCCCCGGCAATGATATCGGTATTTAGATTTTTGTTGCTGCTTACCACAATCGGGCCATCGCTTCCGTTGCCTCCATTTCCCGAGGGAATTAAGACCCTGGCTGTATCGGGAGCCCCCCAACATCCACTGGAATTTTGCGCCCGAACCAAAATCGGAAGGGTACTGGCATTTAATCCGTTGTTTTGTAGTACCTGTTGAAATGAAAGCCCGGTTTGAGAAACTGCACCAACAATAGAACTGCCTGACAATGGGGTCCAATGCACAGTGGCGTTCTGCATATTTAGGCTAACCTGAAATGCCGTTGCGCTCCCACTGACTATGGTATCTAAAGTCGGACTTAAGCTTAGAACCGGCAGGGTGTCAAAAGCCAAATGGTAAAAAGCCGGATTGGAGGTGCAATTGTTCAGGGTAGTACTAACCTGATACCAGCCGGTGTCGGCGGCCGTAATGCCTTGCAATGAAACTGAAGGACTGTTTGCGGTAAATCCATTGGGACCTGTCCATGAATAGCTTGCTCCTGGCAAAGGACTTGCTGTGAGCTGAAGGGTATCGCCAATGCAAGGATTTCCAGAAACCGAAAGGCTAGGGTCTGGGAATCCGCAATAAAAACAGGCTTGCCGCCACCCGCCGCCAAAGTACATATTCAAACATCCTGTGGTGGTATTTAAAACGATGAGGCCTTGGGCTGGCGACACAATGGAATCGCGTTGCGCAGTGGTTAGCCTAGGTAACAAAAAACCCTGATTTAAGCTCTGCAATTCTAAAACCGCACTGGAATCGGGATTTCCGCCTTGGTTCGATATTTTAACGCCTTGAAGCCTTAAGGTTCCTGTTCCAAACAAAACAAAGCCTGCAAGCAATAAAAAGCGCACTAGTTTTTTCATAAATACTTCAATTGATAATTTAAAGTTACCCTTTAGGTATGAATTGAACGTTAAGCGCTTAAAAATAAGCAAAAAAAAAAGGGCGACCAAACGGCCGCCCTTATTCATGTTGAAATTGCTAGGATTAATAATCCATTCCACCGCCCATAGGAGGCATGGCAGGAGCTTTAGACTCTTCCTTTTTGTCGGCAATTACGCACTCGGTGGTGAGCAACATACCGGCAATGGAAGCGGCGTTTTCAAGGGCAACGCGGCTTACTTTTACCGGATCGATAACTCCGGCCTTCATCATTGGCTCGAAGGTTTCGGTGCGGGCATTGTAGCCTTCGTCTTCTTTGGCTTCTTTCACCCGTTGAATTACGATGCTGGCTTCTTGGCCGGCATTGGCAACAATTTGGCGAAGGGGTTCTTCCAAGGCACGACGAATTATGTTAACCCCAAAGGTTTCGTCGTCGTTTTCACCTGTAAAACCGTCTAAGGCTTGTATGGTGCGGATATAGGCCACACCGCCACCAGGAACAATGCCTTCTTCTACCGCAGCGCGGGTAGCATGTAAGGCGTCGTCTACCCGGTCTTTCTTCTCTTTCATTTCCACTTCGGTAGCAGCACCTACGTACAAAACAGCTACACCACCTGACAACTTAGCCAAACGCTCTTGAAGTTTTTCGCGGTCGTAATCAGAAGTTGTGGTTTCCATCTGTGCTTTGATTTGACCCACACGAGCTGCGATTTCTTCTTTGTTGCCGGCACCGTTGATTACGGTTGTATTGTCTTTGTCGATCACCACTTTTTCGGCTTTTCCCAAGAAGGTAATGTCGGCATTTTCCAATTTATAACCCCGCTCCTCGCTGATGGCGATACCACCGGTCAATACTGCGATGTCTTCCAACATGGCTTTACGACGGTCGCCAAAACCTGGTGCCTTAACGGCAGCCACTTTAAGGGTTCCGCGTAGTTTATTTACCACTAAGGTCGCCAAAGCTTCTCCGTCTACTTCTTCTGAAATAATCAGCAGAGGACGACCGCTTTGAGCCACTTTTTCAAGAACGGGAAGCAAATCTTTCATGCTGCTGATTTTCTTATCGTAAATCAGGATGTAGGGATTTTCCAATTCCGCTTCCATTTTCTCGGGGTTGGTTACAAAGTAAGGTGAAAGGTAACCGCGGTCAAACTGCATACCTTCAACTACTTTCACTTCTGTTTCGGTGCCTTTGGCTTCCTCAACAGTAATAACTCCTTCTTGACCAACACGTTGCATGGCTTCGGCAATCAATTTGCCGATGGTGCTGTCTGAATTGGCAGAAATGGCAGCTACTTGTTCGATTTTTTGTGAATCGCCACCCACTTCTTTGGCTTGGGCACGTAGGTTTGAAACCACAACCGAAACGGCCTTATCGATACCGCGCTTCAAATCCATAGGATTGGCACCGGCGGCCACGTGCTTAAGACCGGCAGTTACGATGGCTTGAGCCAAAACGGTAGCAGTGGTAGTTCCATCGCCAGCAATATCGGCTGTTTTAGAGGCAACCTCTTTCAGCATTTGGGCACCCATGTTTTCGATGGGATCTTCCAATTCAATTTCACGTGCAACGCTTACACCGTCTTTTGTAACAGAAGGTGCACCAAATTTTTTGTCGATAATAACGTTGCGGCCTTTGGGCCCTAAGGTTACTTTAACGGCATTCGCCAAAGCGTCCACGCCGACTTTCAATTTAGTCCGGGCGTCAATGTCAAATAAAATGTCTTTAGCCATTTTGGTAGTTTTTAAAGTGTTGAGAAGGATTAAAGAATTGCAAAAATGTCAGACTCCCGCATGATCAGGTAATCTTTGCCTTCAAGGTTGATTTCCGTGCCAGCATATTTACCATACAGCACCACATCACCAACTTTGCAGGTCATGGGTTCGTCTTTTTTACCGTCGCCTACAGCAACGATGGTTCCCCGCTGGGGCTTTTCTTTGGCCGTGTCGGGGATGTAAAGACCTCCGGCCGTTTTTTCTTCAGCTGTTGCTGGCTCCACGATTACGCGGTCCGCCAATGGTTTAATACTTAGGTTTGACATAATGGTTAAATTTTGATTTTTGATCTATCGAAATGCATGCCAAAGGTAATTTAAATGCCAATCGCGTCAATTTTTCATTGGAAAGTGGACAAACTGCCTTAAAGCAAAAATTTATACTGACAATATGGCACAGATGTCGGAATCTAGGAGGAAAATGAAAGAAGCCATGTGGCAGAAAAATAGAAAGACCTTCACAAGGCAGCCCGTTTTACCCCAAAACCCCATTTTTAAATCCATCTATTTAAGCGGGCAAACTTATCAGACACAATTAACCTGCCACAATGCAGGCAACAGGCTTCATGGGCTAAACTCCGCTCCGAACCTAAGAAAAACAGACTGCTGCCATTGATGCCCATGAAATTGCGCGGGCTCATAGCTCCATTGCGCCTGCCATCCTAAGGAGAGCCCTTTGTACAAAGGAAAATTCAGTTCGGCCTTTGCCCTACCCGACCAAAATTGCAGGCCCTCAGGTGGAGAAAAAAATTGGGCTTGAAGCAAATAAGATTCTCTATGTTTGCCTTTCTTTTCCCAATGAACCTCGGAATTCCAACCCCATTTAATGTGGGGATTGGCCCCCATGGGTTCAATCCCCCAGACGCCCGCGAAACTGCTGTCGGCTCCCGAAAACCTATTCAACACAAAATTCAATTTCGCTCCTGCTAATCCTGCATGCACCCTAAGGTTGGTCCAGAGACGGCAGGTCAATCCAAAGGAGAGAAAAACTATACCCGGATTCAACAAATAGGGTTCTGTTTGGTAATCTGATTCAAGGGTTTTTCCTTTTGAGTAAGACCTTAGTTTTTGCAACCAAGGTTTTGGAAGCCAGCGAGTTTCAAGCCTTTTTCCAAACTCAAGGTGCAAAGAATGGGGCAGGCTGTCATGCCCTGCTAATCTCCAGCCTACCTTGCTGCCAACAATTAGGCGGTCATTGCCCACCGAGTATAGGGAATCTGGAATCCAAACCGCTTGACCTTCAAGCAAAATTGGAATTTGGAATGACCAACGGCCCGAGCGCCAAACCAGGGTGGGCTCAATTTGAGCGTTCAGCACCCAAATGTTTTGAGCCTGCAATTCCCCCTGCCAGTTTTTTGAAAAGGAACCTTGCCCAGAAACAGCGAACCTAAAAGTATGCTCGCCAAGTCGAGCTTTGTGCAGGCTGTCTTGGGCTTTCAAGGGCGTACTAACTTCCAACAGCAAAAGAATTGACCAAGCAAGGGTAGTCAAGCCTTTGATTGGCGTCAATGAGCGAAAGGAAGGCCAAACACCAACATGAAACGCAGTGTAGATTTTCTTAGGTCTTTTATTGCGGGCAAAATGGCCCTCGAAAACAATCAGGGTTTCCAGCCCACCCAATCCGCACTCAAAATCCAATGCTCCCATTCTTCTTCCTTTCTTGATTTAAGGCGGTTTTCAACCGAATCTACCCAGCGGTGTAATCTGGGGGTATAGCAGGTCCACAAGGAAACGACCCGTGGTTTTCCCTTGGGCAATGGCAATGGTTTGCCGTTGAGTAGCTTCCAGCCAAAGGCCCGTTCTTCCCAAGGTATTGAATCCAAAGGCAATCGGCGGGTCAAATCTCCAACCTCTAAAAAATGTAGAAAGGTCTTGTCGCAATCGTTGTTGCTTCGACGGTACATTAACAATCCCTGCCCATTGAATACCCAAACCGAAGGAAGCCGAGGCAAATGGTAAAATGTGTTGTACCAAGCCAAGGAATCCAAATAGCCAAGGTGGTGTGCCGGCCAATTCCGCTTGCTTCCCCAGTGAGCAAGTTCAGCAGTTTGCACCTTTTTAGGCTTGGTAACCCCCAGCAAAAAGGGGAGGCATGACAGCGGCAAAGCCGCCATCACACCAATCCAGAATGCGCGTTTCAAAGGACCAAGGTTAAGGATGATCCGCTCCGTTCGATCGGATAATTTCCAGGTCGAATTCTATACCCATCTGGTAAACCGAGTTTTCGGCAAACCGCAGCAGGAACCACCGTTTCAACCTCAATCAGAAAATGTTCTTTTGAAAAAAAAGAATCGTAAGCAGTCCTGCTCATGCCCGTATTCCGATTAAACACCAACTTTAACTTTTTGTTGGCAGTTTGACTGGCCGAAGCAAAACCTGTCCGATCATTTTGCGCCGAAATTCCTCCTTTGATGATTAAAACAAAGTCGCAAATTCCAAAACCCCGACATTCGCCCTCTGGCCTTTGCCGGCCAAACACAATATGAATGTCGATAATTATGCCTTCGGGGTTCGCCGTATTAAGGCGGGGATAGACGAAGGCATTTTTACTTGGCACTGCCGATTTCAATCCAGAAACCAAGGCGAAAAAAAAGAAAAAAAGAAAACCAAAACGCACCATAAGTACATGATTTACATGAATGTGTCCGACAACGTGTCGGTTTCACTTATGGCCTTGGGGAGTAGAATCAGAACGACACTTCAAAGATACAGAAGTGTTATTAAAGTGTCAAGTGCAAGGTGGATATTATTTTAGGCAACGTTGTGCAGCGATCCATCCTGAGAGGGCCGCTCCGGGTATTCCTTGGCCGGGATAAACCGTATCGCCAGCCAGCCACAAACCAGAAATTCCCGAAAAGGCATTGTTCATTTTCCATGGCAATAGCCCTTTGGTTTGTGGGTATCCGCCCACAGCTCCAAAGGCTCTTCCGGTCCACTTTTTCCAGCTTCCAACGGCGGCGGAGTGTACGTAATCGGGTTCAGCCGTTAAGAAACCTCGCTCCTTAAGCACCTTCAAAATTTCTGATTCAATTTCAGCCTTTTTATCTGACTCCCAAGGATCTTGCAGTCCTAGGTGGGAGCTGACGGAAACCACCAGGTTTCCATCGGGCGATCGCTCCCTGTCGTCGGGATGTGAAAAACTGACGAAGAGGGTTTTTCCGGGCAGCTTTGGAATGGGGTTTTCCAAATGAATTTGATGGTGCAGTGCCGAGAAAGGCAACTTTTGATTCACCGAAAAACTGGTTTGGAATGCCGACCAAAGTTGAGATTCGGTTCGAACATCGCGAATTCCTTTGGGTTTTTCACCCAACAAATCAATCAGGTTATTGATTGGAATGGCAGAAACCACTTGGCTGGCTTGAAGGGTTAAATCTCCAGCCTGAATAAGAAAGCCCTTTGGACTTTTAGAAATTTGCTGCACGGGCGTCCTAAGATGAAAACGCACCCCGCGTTCGGTGGCCAAATCTACCATGGCCTCGCTCAATTTACCCAGACCGCCGGGCAAATAATAATTGGGGAACAGAGGGTAAGCTAAGGCGGCAGCACCAAAAGCGGCATTGGTATTTTCGGCATCGCTTTGAGCGGTAATCAACAGCTGAGCATTCACAAAATCCATAAAGAGGCCCTGGGTAGGCAGATGTGATTTTTGCATCCAGCGGCGGGTTGATTCAAAGGCCTTGAGCAGGACCTGCCACTCGGCCGGTCTAAATTTCAACGCGGCAGAACAGGCTTCTTGAAGGTTTGCCGGCGGAAAATCCAAGTATTTGGTACTGGCCCTCCAAACGGTGTCGGCTAGGCCATACGCCTGCCTCCAAAACCCAGCTTGCTTAACCTTAAAAAAAGATTCAGCCTCGTCAATCCATTGATCTAGGGATTCGTGCCTGTTCAAAACTTCTCGGCCAGGAAAATGAATTTGCATAGGAACCTCTAGGCATATAGGGTTCAGCTTTAGCCCCGTTTCTCGCATTACCATTCCTAATGGCATATAATCTTCGAGTCCAACCAAGGTAGTGGCACCCGATTCGTATTTGTGGTGCTTTCTTAGGTAGGTTCCTGCACAGCCACCTACCATCCAATTTTGTTCAATCACATGCACCTGGTGGTTGGATTTGCTTAACCTCAGCGCAGCCGTTAGACCTGCTATTCCGGCTCCAACAACAACAATGGTGCTTTTATCTTGCTGTTTCATGCTTTAAACAAACAAAAATCAAAGCCAGGTGTTTTAACCAAAAAGAAAAAATGAGCAGAACCATTTTAATAGTTGGGGGCAGTTCCGGTATATCGGCAGCCTTGGTGCAGCGTTTGCTTTATTCTGGACATCGGGTTTTGACTCGTTGCAGAACTGAAGCGTTGGGCGATTGGGAAATGTACGATGCGGCTGATGAGCAACAGGAACTAACCATCCCAGAACGGCTGGACGGATTGGTGTATGCCCCGGGTTCCATTAATTTAAAGCCGTTTCGTGGATTGCGTGCCTTGGATTGGCAAAACGATTGGTCAATCAATGTAATGGGGGCGGTTCGGGTGCTGCAGCGCTGTGAAAAGGCCTTGATGGCCTCGGGGAATGCCTCGGTGGTTTTGTTTAGCACAGTGGCAGTAGGCACAGGAATGCCATACCACGCTTCAATAGCCGCAAGCAAAGGAGCCATAGAAGGTCTGTGCAGATCGTTGGCAGCCGAATGGGCGCCTAAAGTTAGGGTAAACGCCATTGCCCCATCTATAACCGACACTCCTATGGCTGATCGGCTGCTAGGAAGTCCTGAAAAGCGAGAAAACAGCCAAAAACGTCATCCTTTGAATCGAATCAGTGGCCCCGAAGAGCTGGCTGGCCTGGCTGCTTTTCTTTTAGGTTCAGATGCGGCTGGCTTAAGCGGTCAAATTCTGCATCCAGACAACGGAATGGGAAATTTAAGGTTGCTGTAAATGGAAGTTTTTTCAATTGAAGAGATAGAAGGTTGGGATTCTGTTTATCGGCGCACGTTGATGAACGCCGTATCGGGACCTAGGTCCCTGTTTTTAATGGGCACCAGCCATTCAAATGGAATCCCGAATCTAGGTTTGTTTTTCAATATCCTTCATGTGGGGGCCCATCCCCCATTATTGGGTGTATTGTTTAGGCCGCTGACAGTTCCAAGGCATTCGTATTCCAATTTAATGCAAAATTCAGAATGCACGTTGAATTTGGTAACCGAGAACCTGATTCCCAAAGCGCATCAAGCCTCGGCCAACTTTGCGGAAGATGTTTCAGAATTTGAAGCTGTCGGTTTGGCAACCGAATACCACCAAGGGTATAGAAGCCCCGCCGTGGCTGAGTCGCCTCTGCAAATGGGCTTACGACCCATTGAAGAGCATCAGATAAAAACGAACGGTACCGTTTTGGTGGTTTTAAAGCTTGAGTGGATGCGTTTGGATTCGGGTTTTGTTTCAGCAGAGGGCTTTTTAAGGTTAGAAAAAATGCAGGCTGCTGTTTCAAATGGATTAGATGGGTACGCTGGTTTGGCGCGTTCGCAACGGTATGCATATGCCAAGGTGGGAGAACCACTTCGAAAAAAGGAAATGTAATTGAAGTTGAACCGGCTGGGCATCTCAGCGATTCTTCGTAATATTGGGCATGAAAAGGACTATAGCCTTAGGCCTAACTTTGATTTTGATTGCCGGACCCGTGTTTGGGCAAAGCCGGGTTATCATCGAAAAACTAGAAAAAGAAAAACAAAGCCTGATTCGTCAAGAACTGGCCATTGATGATTCTCTGCAGATTCTAAAATTAACCGACATCCGTGAGCGATTGCATGACATGGGTTGGCCAACCTCCGATCCCGAATTAATTTCACATCCTGGATTTGTATTGGCCTACGATGAAGAACACGAACAGGCCAAATGGGTTGCCCACATTATTTTAAAAGACATTCAATCGGGTAGCGAGGGGCGAACGAATAAATTTATGGTTGACCCGCTTATAAAAACTGGGAGCTCTGAAGACGCGGATTATTTCACAAAAACACCCAAACCTGAGGGGGGCTTTTCGTACAAAGGATATGGTTTTGACCGAGGACATCTTGCGCCTTCGGCCGATTTCAAATGGTCGAGGTCGGCTTTGGCTGCTTCATATTACTATTCAAATATGTCGCCACAGCGCCCGGTTTTGAACCGCGGAAAATGGGCAAGACTAGAAGGATTTTTACGGGATATCGTTCAGCAGCAAAACACCGATATTTTTGTGGTTACTGGTCCCTTTCTATACCCCGGAATGCCGAAGGTTCCACAAAGCGTTAACCAAATGAGTTTGCCCGACAGGTATTGGAAGGTGGCATATAATCCCAAAAGTAGGTCGGCCATCGGGTTTATAATGCCAAATGCCGAATGCCCAGAACCGGTTGAGTGGTATGCCGTTCCGGTTGATTCCATTGAAAAAGTTACCGGATTTGATTTTTTTAAAAACTTAGCAGACACCCTAGAAAACCGGATCGAGAAAAAAGTAATTCTTGCGCCTTGGCTTCCTGACACCAAAATTGGGGAAACCCTGCCCCTAGACAAAAGTGAACTTCCTAAAAAGGCAGTGAACACC
The DNA here is from genome assembly GCA_016866335.1 of Bacteroidota bacterium. Taxonomy (GTDB): domain Bacteria; phylum Bacteroidota; class Bacteroidia; order CAIKAF01; family CAIKAF01; genus CAIKAF01. Next base: position 19,529 of record VGMT01000009.1, read on the forward strand.
CAAATGTTAAAGGACTATTATTTGGAAGAACAGCCCAAGTTGACCGTTTGCGGAACGGTGGTGAGTGCCCATAAAAGCGGCAAAGGCCATGTTTTCATCAACTTAGATAAGAAATTTCCTGAAATAGTTTTTAGTGCAACGGTTTGGGCCAATGACCTGAAGAATTTTTCGTACGACCTAACCTCCGAATTGATGTTTAAACAAGTCTGCATTACCGGAGCGATTACCACGTACAAGGGAACTCCAACCACCTATATCAATGGGCCTGAATCCTTGTTTATTCTTGGTGAACCAGAAGATGAAAATTAATTTAAATAGCCTTAATTTAAATCCAAATTTGGTTTGGGCGGTTTTGACCGGCTTTGTTTTTGCCGGATTCTATTCCTGCACAAATGAAACTGAATCGGGTAGCCCAGAGGCTGGATTATGGTACCCTGTTCAAGAAGGAAGTACCTGGATTTATGCTGTTGATTCTATTTGGATAGATTGTGTTGCTGGCCGGAACGACACCTTTCGGTTTCAGGTTCGAGAAATCATGGACGGTTGGGTTAAGGGAGCTTCGGGCGACTCCTTAATGAAAATAAGCAGGCAGGTTCGAACGGATTCCACTCAAAATTGGGGGGGGGGTCCGCGAATTTGGCATACGCGAATGGAACCAGGGAAAGCAATCAAGACCGAGGAAAACCGATCCATCATTAAATTGGTTTTTCCTATGAAATTGGGTTTAAAATGGAATGGTTGGGGGTATTTGCCCGAACCTGCAGCCCAAGATTTTGAATACGTCGAAGTAAATGCGCCGTACGCAGGATACGATTCTACTGCCCTAATTGTTCAATGGGCCAACGAAAATCTGTTGGAAAAACAATTTTTTTGTGAACGCTATGCTCGAAATACCGGACTTATTTATGCCTACCGGTGCGAGGTAACCGGGATTGTTACCAATCCCAATGACCCCAACGATTGCTCAAGCCTTTTACCACCCGATCAACCTTGGAGCGTAATTCCATTATTGGGTCGGGTTAAATTTGGTTACCAATATGAACAACGCCTACTGGAATATATTCCTTAGCCTTTTTTGGGGCAGCCTTTCTTTGTTAGGCAATGCCCAGTCCACTGAATATCGCTTTGCTGTTTCTTTTTTTGACAAAGGAGGGGAAGCCTGTGCGTTTAGCAATGAGGCTCCATTGACTTTTTTATCTCTGCGCTCTATTGACAGAAAATTTGGGCAGGGAATAACCATAGACAGTGTGGATTTTCCGGTTCACGGCGTGTACAGAAATCAAGTATTGGCCCTTAATACCCAACTTAAAGAAGCGGGGCTAAGCCGTTGGTTAAATTGCCAGGTGGTAAGTTGCACCGATAGTTCCTTGGCCGCCTCGATAGCCGCTTTGCCTTTTGTAAAATCGGTTGCCTGCATTTACCGAGGCAATTCTATTCTTAAAAAAAGTGGGCAGCCTAGTTTTTCGCCCTTGCCAAGCGTTTCAACCAACACCTTTGATTTGGCCTTTGCCGGTTCCGAAAATGCCTATGGGCAGGCCAGCGTTCAAAATCAAATGTTGGCTGCCGATTTCGTTCACGGATCAGGTTTTTGGGGTCAGGGAATGCTTGTTGCAGTTATGGACGGTGGATTTACGGGTGTTGCCGAAATGCCGGCTTTTTCACAGGCCTATTCGAATGGTCAAATGTTGGGAAACTGGGATTTTGTGGAACAAGATGCCAATGTATATGAAGATTCTCAACATGGAACATTTGTTCTTAGTTGTATGGCAGCCTGGCAGCCTGGGGCAATGGTTGGAACAGCTCCTGCAGCCTCGTTTGTACTTTTTAAAACAGAACATGTTGCCGCAGAAACCCCAATGGAGGAATATTACTGGGTTATGGGTGCCGAAATGGCCGATAGTTTGGGCGCCAATATCATAAACGCCTCTTTGGGCTATACAGAATACGATGCTCCGTTTGTTTCGCACACCTATTCCACCTTAAACGGAACAACGGCTGTGGGTAGCCGTGGAGCAAAGATTGCGGCGGCAAAAGGACTATGGGTGGTAAACAGTGCGGGGAATTCTGGCAACAAACCTTGGAAATATGTTGGAGTTCCGGCCGATGCCGAACATATTTTTGCGGTAGGAGCAGTACAAGCCGATCGGAGTCATGCCGCTTTTAGCAGCCTAGGGCCCACTTTTGATGGAAGGGTGAAGCCTGATGTTTGTGCCATGGGCAGGAATTCAACCGTTATGAATGCCGCAGGAATCAGCACAGCAAATGGCACTTCGTTTTCGGGGCCAATTTTTGCCGGTGCATTGGCTTCTTTTTGCTCTATGCACCCTGAGGCAGGCCAAGCAGAGCTTCGGCAAGCCGTGTTGTTGTCGTGCCATGCCTATAAACAGCCCGACGAAAAATTTGGATACGGAATCCCTCATTTTGGAAAGGCTTCGTTTCTTTTGAATAGCAAGGTTATAAAAGGCGGAATTCAGGTAGTTCCAAACCCCGTTCAAAATGGAGTATTAAGGCTGATTGTAGATGCTCCACAGGCAGATACGGTTGCCTTACGCATTCGAAACTCCTCGGGAATGGAGGTTTACCGTACTCAACGCAACGTAAGTCAAAAAGGGCCCATTGCCCTTAGTATAAACTTAAGAATCGGAGATTTAAGCGCAGGCGTGTATTGGGTACAGGTTGAAGGCAGCTCAGGGATTTGGGGAGAGGCAAAATGGGTGAATCCTTGAATTTAGGAAAGATTGCATTCGGGGTTAGAACCAAAGGGGCTTATTAATTAAGAGGCCGCGGGCGGGATTGAAGAAGCTAGCGCGCACGAACGGCTGGGCAGCAGGTGTTCGCGGTAGCGGGCGACTTTAGGAGCCACGCTAGCGCGTACACCTGCCCCAGCCGGGCGGCGTACTAGCTCTGAAAGCCCGAAAACCCGCCCAAAAAAATCAATTAAAACGACGTCGAAAAATAAAAAGGGAATCTTGTTTATAAAGGCATTCCCAAGTAGGGGAATTCAGAAGCTGGGAAATACTGTCGTTGAGTAACCTCGGGCTAAGTGGATAGGGCTTTTCCGAATCTTTGATCAAGGCTAAATACTGCGTAGGCTGCGCACTTGGATAACAGAAAATTTGGGAACGCATGGCCAAACGTGGAACCAGAATACTTGAAGCGGCCACCGATGCCGTTTCTGGAATATGCTGATTCAAAGCTAATTTCACATTGGATACTGGGAATTCGCGATGCCAATGAGCGGGGCGAAAAATCTGAATGGCTTCGGGCATGTAAGCCTGAGGCCGATACATAAAAAGGCTATGATAACCTGAGGCACAACTGCCCAGGGCGAACAAAAAAACCGCAGATGCACCAAGCCCAAAACGAGGAAACCGGCGGGCGAATTCAATGCAGGCTAATGCAATAACCGGCAACAGTTCAATGCTGTACTGAAAAAACGGACTCCATTTGTTGGGGTCATCGCTAAACATTTTTTGTCCCCAAATTGGCAAAAGCATAAGAACAAAGGCTGGCCGGGTAAAGGTGAGCCAGCCGCCGGCAACCAAAAACAAAGCCCAGGTGGACCATTTAAGCCCATCGCGGTACATTGAAGGCCCTGGAAGGTGGTTTTCGAACAGAAGCCGCAACGCCTCAATAGGATGCCAGATTACAAAAGCCAAAGCAGAGCCCATATCGGGGCCCAGGGCCGTATATTTAAAATGCAGATATTCAAGCTGCCCATTTGCGAAACCAGGCATAAACACCTTCATTATGAGCAAAAAAGACAAAGCAGACAATCCCGCGAGTTGCAGGGCTTTATTTCGAAGTTGACTTTCCTTAAAATGGTTCAAGGCCAAACCTAGGGTAAGAAAAACAAGCCAAAGAGCCATATTTTCTTTAGAAAATGCGGTAAGCAGGCCAAGGGCAAAAAACGCGAAATGCTGTTTTCGGTAAAAGGCCAAGAACAACCAAGGAACAAACATGGCCGCCAGCACATTGGAGTGGAAATCGAAGGCAAAGGCACTAAAAATGCCGAAAAAAGAGTAAAAGCCGATTAAGCCTAGCAAAGCCAGGGTGTTTTTACCGGGCAGGCGTTCCTTAAACAGAAGCCAAACAGCACGGCCGCCCAATAAAACGGCAGCCCATTGCACCACCAACAGGGTGTAATGTCCAAAAATCCAATACAAAGGCGAAAACAAAGCAATGACGGGTTCAAAATGGTTGGCCAACACATTGATTTCCCCATTCAATTCGGCCATGATGGTGTTGTAATTCCAACGAAAATGAGCATAATCCCAAATGGCTTGGTTTTTAATGCCCAAATCATAGGCAAAGGTTCGAATCAGGTGGTGATTAATAAAGGAAATGCTGGCATACCATAGCGAAAAAAGGCCAGCCACACCCAAGGCTAGGCCTTCAAACCATGAAGAAGGAAGAACCTTTCGAATAGTAAAAAACAGCCGCACCTAAAAAGTCATTTCAGGGACCTGGTCTGGCACATGAAGCCGGCCTTCGGTAGCATTCACAATGGTTTCAACCGAAATTCCTGGGGCGCGCTCCAACAAAACAAAGCCACGGTGGTCAATATCAAAAACGCCAAGGTCAGAAACCACCTTTTTTACACAAGCCAAGCCGGTAATTGGCAGGCTGCAAGAGCTCAGCAGTTTTGATTTGCCGTCGCGGCTGCAGTGTTGCATGGCCACGATTATGTTTTTTGCCGAGGCTACCAAATCCATAGCACCGCCCATGCCCTTCACCATTTTACCTGGAATTTTCCAATTGGCAATATCGCCGTTGTCGGCTACTTCCATGGCTCCAAGAACGGTTAAATCGACCTTGCCGGCACGGATCATTCCAAAACTCATGGCCGAATCAAAAAACACCGAACCGGGAATGGTTGTAATGGTTTGTTTTCCGGCGTTGATTAAATCGGGGTCTTCTTCCCCATCGAAGGGAAACGGCCCCATACCCAACAGTCCATTTTCAGATTGAAGCACAATGGTCATGCCTTCAGGTACATAATTGGCAACCAGGGTTGGAATGCCTATTCCCAGGTTAACATACATTCCGTTGCGAAGCTCATGGGCAATGCGCTGGGCAATTTGTTCTTTGTTTAACATAAGGTTAATCCTGACGGGGTTTAACGGTGCGTTGTTCGATTCGTTTTTCGTAATTCAGGCCCTGAAAAATTCGGTGTACGTAAATGCCTGGGGTATGAATTTGGTCGGGATCCAATTCGCCAGCGGGCAAAAGTTCTTCAACTTCGACGATGGTAATTTTACCTGCCATGGCCATCAAAGGATTAAAGTTACGAGCGGTGGCCCGAAAAATCAGGTTGCCTTGGGTATCGCCTTTCCAGGCTTTTACCAGGGCAAAATCAGAATCAAAGGCATGTTCCATCAAGTACGTTTTCCCGTTAAAAACTCGGGTTTCTTTTCCATGAGCCACCTCGGTACCCACCCCAGCAGGAGTAAAAACAGCGGGCATTCCGTATCCTGCGGCCATGCATCGGGTGGCCAGCGTTCCCTGAGGAATCAACTCCACCTCAAGTTCGCCCGAAAGCAATTGGCGTTCAAATTCAGCGTTTTCGCCAACGTAGGAAGAAATCATTTTCTTTACCTGTTTGCCTTGAAGCATCAAACCGATACCAAAGTCATCAACTCCGGCGTTGTTTGAAATGCAGGTTAGGTTTTTCAAGCCTTTATTCACCAAAGCCTCGATTAGATTTTCGGGTATGCCGCACAGGCCGAACCCACCCAGCATCAATGTCATGCCATCTTGAATGTCAAAAATGGCCTCTTGGGCATTTTGCACAACTTTATTCATGGTTAATCAAAATCAATTTCGGTATTTCCTTCGCGCATTTCTTGCAGTTGGTCCTGAATTTCTTCCGAGCAATCAAAATTCCAATCGGCTAGGGATTCAGGCCGTTTGAAATCACCCCTATTTATTAAAATGGATTTATCGTCGTACACCTTACGCATGTACAGAGCCCAAACGGGCAGAGCCATATTGGCACCTTGGCCTTGGGCGGTACTGTAAAAATGAACCGAGCGGTCTTCGGCACCTGTCCACACTCCTGTTACCAAATCGGGCGTTCCAGCAATAAACCAACCGTCGGAGTTGTTTTGGGTGGTACCTGTTTTGCCTGCGATGGGTTCATTGAACTTATAGCGGTACCGAAGTCGCTGTGCGGTGCCTTGCAACACCACGCCTCTGAGCAATTGAACGGTTAAAAATGCGGTTTCAGCGCTTAAGGCCTCGCGGCGTTCTGGGCTAAAAACAGCAAGGGTATTGCCGTTTTTATCTTCAATTCGGGTCAACATAAAAGGCTTGGAGTAAACACCGTCGTTAAAAAAGGTACTGAAAGCGCCCACCATTTCAAAAACAGAAATATCGGCAGTGCCAAGGCAAATGGAAGGAGAATTGGGAATGTTGGCTGTGATTCCAAGTTTGCGTGCCAAATCAATGGTTGCCTGTGGCCCGTATTCTTTCATGAGCATAGCCGAGACATAATTGACAGAATTGGCTAGGGCTTCGCGCAGGGTAATCATTCGGTTCACCTTGTAATCGCCGCTGTTGTCTGGGCACCAAGGTCGGCTCAATCCTTCTTCAATGCAAACGCGGGTATTGGGTACCAAATCGCAAGGGGAACGTCTTTCTTCCATGGCCAAGGCATACACCAAAGGCTTAAAGGTTGAACCTACTTGCCGGCCACCGTTGGGGACGATTTGCTTTCCGTCATCGCTTTCGGTTCCAGCCCGAACGTGGTCGTATTTAAAATGTTGAATATCAATTCCACCCACCCAAGCTTTCACGTGGCCGGTATGGGGATCCATGCTCATTAGGCCGTTTTGCAGAAAGTACTTATAATAGATAACGGAGTCGCGTGGGCTCATCACCGTATCGATAGGCCCTTGCCAACTAAAAACAGTCATTTCGACTGGAGTGTTAAATGCCTTCGAAATTTCAGAATCCGAGGCCCCATCTTCCTTCATTTCGCGGTACCTATCGCTGCGTTTAATGCCTTGCAATACAATGGAATTGACTTGCTGATCGGTTAACCGGAGCGAGAAGGGGGCGTTCTTTTTGCCCTTTTTATGGCGAAAGAAATCGCGTTGCAGTTCGGTTAAATGTTGCTTTACGGCTTGCTCGGCATAGCGTTGCATTCGGCTATCGATGGTGGTATACACCTTTAATCCATCTCGGTAAACGTTGTAGGGATTTCCCGTTGCTGGGTTAATGTGGTTTGAACACCAAAGGCTAAGGTCTTTTTTTAGTTCATTCAAAAAGTACCCTGCCAAGTCGCCTTGGCCAAACACAGATTTTCGGACCCGTTCTTTTAATCGGGTCAAATCGGCAACCACAGGTAATTTGGACAGGGAATCGGCCTTTTCTGAGCTAAGTGCCTTGTTTTTCACCATTTGACCAAACACCACATTGCGGCGTTTTTGGTTGGCTTCGGGCTTTCGAACCGGATCGTAATTGCCGGGGGCCTTCAACATTCCCACCAATGCGGCAGCCTCTTCTATGGTTAATTCCTGAACCCGTTTATCAAAGTAAATTTTAGAGGCCGATTGAATCCCAAAAGCCTGTCGGCCAAAGTCGGCACGATTCAAGTACAAGGTCAGTATTTCTTGCTTGGTATAGCTGCGTTCAAGTTTAATGGCAATTACCCATTCCTTGAATTTTTGGAGCACCCGTTTAATTTTGCCGCCGCGCTCGTTGTGAAAAAGAAGCTTTGCCAACTGCTGTGTTATGGTTGAACCTCCGCCTTTTGACTGACCTGTAGCAATTCCTTTCATCACGCGGGCTAGGGCTTCAACATCAATTCCGGAATGCGAATAAAACCGTTCGTCTTCGGTCGAAACCAAAGCCTGAACCAAATGTGGTGGGAAGTCTTCAAAATTCACATTGGTTCTATTTTCAACATAGTATTTACCTAAAACCTCTCCATCCGATGAATAGATGATGCTAGCCAGATTAAATCTAGGGTCCTCCAATTCATCAAAACTGGGCAGGGCGCCAAATAGCCCCACAGAGGCTAAACCCAATATCAAATAGAAAGCTGCCAGGGGGCTCAAGACCAACCACCAAACCCATTTAACCCAAATAAAACCGGAGAAAATAGATTTATTTTTCATGAAGGTTCGATTTTTCAAGACGCAATCCGGCATCAAAAATCAACGGAAGAGCAGCATTGGGAGTACGCATGCGTTGTTCCATCCGAAAACGGTACTGCCCCTTTTCGGGAAATTTGATGTTTTTCCGGTATAAAAATTCCACATCGCATAGGTCGCCCATGCAAGAGCCTAAAGGCTTTCCTGTGGCATCAAACAAAAACAAGGTCAGGGTATCGGTAATGGTCTTTTTGCTCGGAAAATCAGTGTGCATCAACACATACAGGTTTTGAAATGGGTATTCAGGGGCATGCCGAAACATAACCTGAACATTAAAGACCTGACTGGTATCTTCAATTTCAACTTGAAATTCTGGTTGGAAGGAATTTGACCAGCCCGATTCAGGCAGACTTTGGTATTCGGAAAAATAGCGGCCTGGGTCGCAGGACCAAAGCCCCATGAACAACGACAAGACGACAAAAAGATTAGTTCTCTGAGGCATGTTGACCTGATTTTTGATTTTGGGCTGGCCTTCGGCGCCCCGACTTACGACCCGATTTGCGTTTTTTTCGCTGACCATCAAATCGATCCAAAGCACCCTCTTCAATAACATTTGAAAAGGTGTGGCTTGCATCCTCTTCTTTGGGTTTCATCAAGACCCAATCCTCTAAATTATCGGGCAATTCGCCCTTTTTATTCATTTCTAAAATTTCTTGAACCCTATCCACGGCAAGAGCCAAGAAAACATCGGGGCGTTCTGAGTAAGAATAGTAAATGGTCTTTCTAAAAATATCGGTCTTTTGATGAAAGGCAATCCCCTGTTTTGTTTTTAGTTTGATGTTGTTGGCTGGGAACCCCTTCAAGGCATCCATGTAGCTATCCAATTCATAATTCAGGCAGCATTTCAGCTTTCCACATTGGCCAGCAAGTTTTTGGGGGTTAATAGACAATTGTTGGTACCGAGCGGCGGCGGTTGAAACGGTTCTAAAGTCACGCAGCCAAGAGGAGCAACATAGTTCCCGGCCGCACACTCCAATTCCACCAAGCCTGGCAGCTTCTTGCCTTAAACCGATTTGCCGCATTTCTATTTTAACCCTTAAATCGCGGGCAAGAATCTTTATCAACTCCCGAAAATCAATGCGGTCATCGGCAGTATAGTAAATAATAGATTTGCTTCCGTCGCCTTGGCATTCCACATCCGAGATTTTCATTTTCAGCTTAAGTAAGCTGGCCGCCTCCCTTGCTTTTAACCGGAACTCATCTTCCTTGTCCATGGCTTCTTTCCAGCGCTCCACATCGGTAGTACTTGCCTTTCGAAACACCTTTTTCAAGCCTTGACCGCTGTGTTTTAAGCGCTGAAGCTGCATTTTAACCAAGGGCCCACTAAGTGAAACCACACCCACATCGTGGCCGGGCGAGCCTTCCACAGCCACAACATCGCCTTGAACCAGTTGAATGCCCTCTGCATTAAGAAAAAACTCCTTTCGGGTATGTTTAAATCGAACTTCGACCACCGAAGATTGTTCGCCGGCTAAATGTTCCATGTTCGCCAGCCAATCAAACACATTTAATTTGTGGCAGCCCCCTGTACTACAGGCTCCATTGTTCCTACACCCCTTGGGCAATTGCCCCTTTTCTGCCGTACCGCAACTCGAACAACCCATTGTTTACAGTTTGATTTTCAAAATTAATGTTTTGAAAGTTTAAAGGAACGATAAATATCTATGGTAACCCCGATAAATTCCGTTTTTTGATGCGCATTTCCAGCGATTCCTTGCAGCCCGTTTTCCAAAGCCTGCATTATAGATTCAGCTACGGCTGTATTTACGCTTCCCGAAAACTTTTCTAGCCAAGTACGCTCCATTTCGGTAATCCTAGAAAGGCTGTTGGAGGTCCTAAAAACCAAGGCTTCTCGAATTAGGTACAATCCATATTGAAAAAATGAAATTTGCTGGGTGCGGCCCCACTTTTGAAAGACCTCGGCCAATTCCACGCTTTCATGGAAGGCCGCCATGTAAGCGCCCCGCATCCAATCTCGAAAAAACGGAAAAAATAAGGCCAGTTGTTCCTGGGTATTCCCCAAACCCAAGGCATGGTCCACATCGCCATCGGCCATGTTCACAAGCTCCCTGGCTTGGTCTAGGTCAAGCCCCATTTGGTTCCCCAAATAATCAGCCAAATCAAAGTCTTTCACCTTCGGAAAGGCAATAGATTGAAGCCGTGAAAGAAGGGTCGGCATCAATTTACCCTCTTCTTCGCTAACCAAAATAAAAACGGTACTTGGGGGCGGTTCTTCAATCGATTTCAGCAGGCGGTTTGCCATTCCATGGGTAATCATTTCCGGATACCACAGCAGCATAAACTGAAGTTTTCCTTCGTAAGGCATTTGACTCATTTCGGTCAAAATCGCTTTTGTTGTGGCCGAGTTTATGGTGGGTCTTTTGCTTTCGCCCGAACAGAATTCCTGCCAACTTTCCACCGAACCATAAGGGGTTTTCAATAAAAATTCTCTGAACTCCTCAAGGTGATTTTGAGCCACATCTTTGTCGTCTTTGGCGGCAAAAGGAAAAGCAAAATGCAAATCAGGGTGGCTCAATTTAGCGACCTTTTTGCAGGCAGCGCATGTTCCACAGGAATCCTGTTCACCAGGTTGTTCGCACAGCAAATACTGAATGTAGGCAAGTGCCATAGGCAATGTTCCATACCCATGTTTACCCAGGAACAATTGTGCGTGCGGAATTCTTCCTTGCTTGGCCGATCGAACCAAGAGCTGTTTGATTTGAGGTTGCCCGGCTACGTCCTGAAATTGCATGCTCAAAGGTAATGGATTCGATTGAGGTTTGGGTGCCTTTTCGGGTCTTCACCTGTACCTCATTTGTACAACCAAGCAACGGTTTGCCGGTGCGTGGGGCTCCCCCTGGTCGCCTCCGCCTGGCACCGTAGCTTGGCTGTACTGCAATCGGTGCCGGTTCAGCCCCGGGCGCTAGGCCTCTTCAAGTTCAACACCCTGTGCATCTACAAAACGGTATTCCAACATGCCCAAGGTTGTTCTGGGTTCCAATCGATGCCGACGGCCATGGATTTTCTTCCATTTTTTCCAAACCGAAGTAAAAAACCCTCTTGTAAGGTAAGCCTCAACATAAGGGTGAACCAAAAGGGTAAAGGTGGCGTTGGGATTTTTTTCCATTTTCCGTGCAAAAGCGTTGGCAATTTCATCGGTCAGGTTAACGCTAGCAGTGACCTTTCCTGTTCCTTGGCAAGAAGGACAGGCTTCGGCGGTTTCAATGTTGATTTGAGGCCGAACCCGTTCCCTTGTTATTTGAATCAAACCAATTTTGGACGGAGGCAAAATGTTGTGCTTGGCCTTATCGTCCTTCATGGCATCGCGCATCCGTTGGAACAGAATTTTGCGGTTTTCGGCTTTGTACAAATCAATAAAATCAACCACAATAATTCCGCCCATATCTCTTAGGCGCAATTGCCGGGCTATTTCATCGGCGGCCTCAAGATTTACGGCAAGGGCTGAATCTTCTTGGGTTGTTCCCGAACGAACCGAATTTCCGGAATTCACATCAATTACATGAAGCGCTTCGGTATGTTCAATAATAAGGTAGGCCCCCGATTTCATGGGTACATTCCGACCAAACAAGGTTCGAATCTGCCTATTTATGCCATAATGTTCAAAAATAGGCAACCGACCCTTAAAAAACCGAACGGCCTTTTCGCGGTCGGGAAAATTGCTCCGCATGTACTCCCGAATCTGATTCACGTACGACTCATCGTTAACTACAATAGAATCGAAGGTGAAATTTTTGTTTTCCAGATCCCGCAATAGGGTGGTTGCTCGACTTAACTCCCCAAGCACCTTGGCCGGTGTTTTCCCGGGTTTGATTTTTTCAAAGGCCTCTTCCCAGCGAGCCATCAAATCTTTCAGGTCTTTTTCCAAATCTTCGGCCGACTGATTTTCGGCTGCTGTTCGAATAATTATCCCAAAATTAGAAGGCTGTAGAGCCTCCATCAGTGATTTAAGGCGGTCGCGCTCCTTATTTTCTCGAATTTTACTTGAAATCGAAATTTTTTCGGCGAAAGGCACCAAAACCATGTATCGGCCTGGCAAGGACAATTCACAACTGAGCCTTGGGCCCTTTTGAGAAATGGGTTCCTTGATAACCTTCACCAAAATGGTTTGACCGGCTTTGAGCACATCGCCCATTTTCCCTTCTTTACGAATGGGAGGGGCAAATTTAAAGTACCTTAAGCTGGCTGTTTTTAAGCGCCCGCTAACGGTTTCTTTTACAAACTTATTAAGCGACTGTATTTCAGGGCCTAAATCTAAGTAATGAAGAAAGGCATCTTTCTCGTAACCTAAATCGACAAATGCAGCATTTAAATTGGGTTGAATACGACTGACCCTAGCCAGATAGTAATCACCCACATTAAAAGCATAGTCGCTCTTTTCTTTCGTTAGTTCGGTTAACTCACGACTTTTAAGCAGAGCAATAGAAACTTCTTCGGGCGCAACGTTTATAATTAAATCGTTGCTCATATTTCTACGTTTAAAGGAGACCGGAAGCAGAGCTACCGGCTCTATCCCGAATTATTTTTTCTTTTTGTGGCGGTTCTTTCTAAGACGCTTTTTACGCTTGTGCGTATTCATCTTATGTCTTTTGCGTTTTTTTCCACTAGGCATGATTCCTAAAGTATTTAATTTGTTTTTGAAATTGTTTCGGCAAGCCAGGCATCAAAGCTGGTTTTGGCCATTCCCGAGGGCAAACGCTCTCTGTAAAGCCCAAAGTACTTCTTTGCACTGTCTTGGTTTCCTGCTTTTAGCCAGGTATCTCCCAAAAGAAAATACACCTCGCTTCGGCTGCTGTCAATGCTTATTGCTTGATGAAAGCGTTCAACAGCTTTTGAAAACTGGGACGAAAGTACAGAAAAATGACCTAAACGTAAAATGGTTTCAACATCGTTGGGGTATTCTTTCAGAATTTCGGTCAACATTCCAATTCCTTCCATGGGGGCGCCGGCACCTTCAACCATTGCGGTTCCTAAGCCCCGCTTGGCTTCCAGTGATTTTGGATCTGTTTTTAATACCTGCCGAAACAAACCCGCGGCTTCCACGGCAGCCCAACTTTTATCTTCTTCCGTCATAACCGATACCACGGTTAAAAAACGCTGCGCTGCATCCAACACATCGGCATCGTCGTTGGTATCTTCTGCCTTTTTTTTCGCAAAAATGGCCGCAACGGCAGGGTTAATCTGCCCCCAGAATCGAATAAGCGTATCGGAAGCCCCCCTTCGATTTGCTGGGTCGGCTTGACGCCAGGCCAACTCAAGACGTTGCGCTTCTACCTGCTGTTCAGGGCTTAACCCAGATTTAACCTCTTCTATTTGGGCCTCTAAATCTGTATTTAACTCCTTGACTTGCGCCGCTTGAAGGTAAGCTTCTGGGTGCCGGGTAGGCAAGAGCCATAGGCCAAGGCCCAAGAACAAGAAAAGCAGTGCTAAGAGCACTGCTTTTGTTTTTTCTGAAAGCGCAGAAAACATCTAAATTATTTCTGCGACTTTTTTACAAGTCCATGAAAAGATTTCGCCGGCTTGAAGGCAGGAATGTTGTGCGCAGGAATAACAATCGTGGCGTTTTTGGAGATGTTGCGGCCTTTTTTCTCGGCGCGCTTCTTAATGATAAAACTACCGAAACCCCTCAAATAAACAGGGTCTCCAGCAATCAAAGAATCTTTAACCGACTTCATAAAGGCCTCAACCGTTACCTGAACGGCCGCTTTTTCTACACCGGTACTCTCTGAGATCTGATTCACAATTTCAGCTTTGGTCATTTTGCTATGTTTTGGTTAGAGATAATAACTTTGGCAAAGTTAATCATAATTCTAACCTTAAAAGTCTTAGCCACATCAAATCCGGTACGTTTCGACATAAAAGTTCTTAAAAAAATGGAAATTCATCAGAAATTAAAGTTCTGGTTCCAACTTGAAGGCCGAGACCTTCCCTGGAGGCACACCAAAGACCCTTACCTAATTTGGCTTTCTGAAGTTATTCTTCAGCAAACAAGGGTTGAACAGGGCCTGCCCTATTATTGGAAATTTAGCGAGCGTTTTCCAACCGTCCAAGATTTGGCCAAAGCCAACGACGACGAGGTTTTTAGGCTTTGGCAAGGACTAGGTTATTATTCTAGGGCCAAATCGCTGTTAAAAACAGCCCGAGAAATTGAACGCAGCCACCAAGGAATTTTTCCTGCCAATTACGATGCATTGATTTCCTTACCAGGTATTGGCCCATATACGGCTGCCGCCGTGGCATCCTTTGCCTTCAACAAAGCTCATCCGGTACTTGATGGCAATGTAAAAAGGGTGGTATCGCGCTGCATTAAATTGGCAGAGGGTATTGAAAGCAAAAAAGCCAATTCGGTCATGCATGAATGGCTAAATCAAAACATGGACCATAACAATCCGGCCGACTTCAACCAATCGATTATGGAATTAGGGGCTTTGATTTGCACTCCCCGAAAACCAATGTGCATGCGTTGCCCTATTCAGGTTCATTGTTTAGCGAACCAAGAGGGTGAAGAAGAAAAGTACCCCATAAAAAAAGCCAAAACATCAAAGCAGGTTCTTCACTTGGCTTTTGCCTTTGCCCAAAATGAAAACCAGCTGTTAATTCAAAAAAGGAAACCCCATGGCATTTGGGCTAATTTATGGGAATTGCCCTCAAGAATAACCCAAGAATTCCCTGTAATTTCTGATTTAGAGATGGATTTTCCAGGTGTTTCCAATAAAGATTATACAGCGGTCAAACTGCCTTCCCACCTTTTGTCGCACCGCGAAATTCGTGCCCAGGTTTTTGTTTTTCATTATTCGGGACCCGCTTCTGAGGGCCAAAAATGGATTGCCAAATCAGAAATAGAAAACCACGGATTCCCAAGAATTTTGACCCGCTACTTTGAAACAAGTTTGCCCTAAATTATGGATTGGCTTTCTGCCTTGACTTCAAAACCCGATACCTGACCCGTGCCGTTTGATTGTGCAAACTTCCTGGATGCTCAATCAACAGAGTCCTATACGCCTCCATTGCCTTTTCGGGTTGTTGAAGTTGATTTTCATACAAACGCCCAATGGCTAAATAAGCATCGTCAACCAACAAACCAGAAGGCTCGTTTTTTATTAAAATCCTAAGGGCGTTTATGGCGGCATCTGTGTGCCCCCCACGCTCCAATATTTGGAATCGAATCCATAGAGAAGCGGATAATATGGGGCCATATTTTATTTCAGCCTCTAGCGAATCCAGAATCATGGTTGCAAGGCTATCGTTTCTGGAATAAAAAGCCCAATCGGCTCTGGCATACTGGGCTAGGCTGGTGATGTTTGAATCTTCGCCCAACAAATCACTAATTAACAAAGACAAGCCTAGGGCATCGTTGGCAATGTGTTTGGTGGTGCTGGCCTTTAGCACTTTGGCTTGGGTTTGGGCCCAAGAAAATTCAGCGCGAAAAAAAGAAAGCCGTGTATTTCCCCATTTGGCTTCATGGCCTTCTGGCGTATTGGGCAAGGATTTTTCAACTTGGCCGTACAAAAGACTTGGTTCCCAAAAATCACCGGTAGCAATGAGAATGTCGGCCAAGGTAATTTTGACTAATCCTTCCTCAATGGTTCCGCTTCGTATGGTAGGCATATTGTTTGACAAAAAGCCTATTGCCTGCTGTTTTTTTCGTAAATCAAAGGCAAGTAAGCGGGCATAGCGCAATGTAGTTTGTATAAAATTCTGACTAGGGGGCATTGCCGTTAAAACCGTTTCATAGGCCTTTTCCAATTGCAAAAGCTGGGAACCGGCCAAGCGGCCCTCCCACCTAAGCCAATCTTCCATGTTTTGAACTTCGGCCATTTTAGCATCCAAAAAATAGGGAGAATTCTCGCCTAGACTACCGATGTACAAAAAGCAACGGTTAGCCATTTCAAAGGCTTGTTGTTCCCTGCATACCAAGCCCAAATCAAGAACAATACTACCTTCGGCCTTTGAGCGTTGGTCAATGGACTTTGCATGAACAAATGCCTGAGAAAAATTGGTTTCTTGAATAAACACCCACATTAACAAGGATGCCAGTTCCAACTCATCGGGATTTTTTTGAATTTCAGAAATAAATGCCTGCTTAATCGAGAGATTCATGGGCGCTTCGGGATCTTCCGACAACAGATTTACCAGCCTAGATTTAATTCCTTCGTAGTACCCGGGCGACAGATAAAGGAGTTGAATGAGTTTGTTGGCAGCTAAATTTGGCTTGTTGTCTGAAACATACAAATCGACCAATTTGTATAGGGCTTCTGCTTGATTTCCGAACCGCTTATTCCAATCTTCTAAGGCCTGAATAGCCATGGCCGCATGTCCGTAAGCAGCTAGGGAATTGGCTAGGTTTTCGGCAGGCCGGAAATCAGAGGGTGGATTTTTCGACCATGCCTTTAGAGCCTTTTCGGCCAATTTGGGCTCAGCGAAACGCAGTTGAAAATCGACGAAAGCGGCTAAGACTTCGGGCGATTCAGGCCATTTCCGGAATTGTTTTTCAACCAAGGACTTTGCCATGCTGGGTTGATCCATGGCATAATGCAGCTTAAGGAGGGTTAAAAAGTGCAATTGCTCTTCGGGGCGTTGCTGAAAAAAACGCTCATAAAAAGGAAGGGCTTTAGCAAATTCGCCTTGGTCTAAGTATTGCCGAGCCAATTGAAGTTCTTGTTCTGTTTGCCCATTCAATTGAGGGAACGAAAACAAGAAAAAAAAGAGCGTTAAGAAAATCTGAGTTATAAAATACCCCAAGAGAGATGCAGAAAGAGCGGCAAATTTTGGTTGAAGAAGAGAAATCCCTTTGAACATTGTAAAGAAACGCATATTGGGCTTCTTTATTTTAAAAGATCAAACCCGGTATACTTTTGCAGCGCTTCAGGAATGTGCACCCCTTCGGGGGTTTGGTGGTGTTCAAGAATGGCGGCAAGAATACGGGGCAGGGCGAGAGAACTTCCGTTAAGGGTGTGGAGCAACTGCGGTTTGCCGTTTGTTCGAAACCTAAGTTTGAGGCGGTTTGATTGAAATGCTTCGAAATTAGAAACACTGCTGACTTCTAACCAGCGCTGTTGAGCTCCTGAAAACACTTCAAAATCGTAGGTTAGGGCCGAGGCAAAACCCATATCGCCTCCGCATAGCCGAAGAAGCCGATAGGGCAAATCAAGGGATTGAATAAGTTCCTCGACGTGATTGACCATTTGGTCTAAAACCTGGTAGGAGAATTCGGGCTGGCAAATGTGAACAATTTCCACCTTATCGAACTGGTGGAGGCGGTTTAGGCCCCGCACATCTTTGCCGTACGAACCGGCTTCGCGTCGAAAGCAAGGAGAATAGGCAGTACATTTAATTGGAAGGGCGGTCTCATCTAGAATGGTGTCGCGGAACAAATTTGTAACCGGCACCTCGGCTGTGGGAATCAAATAAAAGTCATCGGCAGTGGCATGGTACATTTGCCCCTCTTTATCGGGAAGTTGACCCGTACCGAAACCCGAATCCTGATTTACCATAAAAGGCACCTGAACTTCTGTATACCCGCGTTGGGTGTTAAAGTCTAGGAAATATTGGATTAACGCTCGTTGCAACCGGGCAGCCTTTCCCCAATAAACGGGGAAACCGGCCCCAGTAACCTTAACGCCTGCCTCAAAATCAATCCAATTCTTTCTGGCCACCAAATCCCAATGGGCTTCTGCACCGTTCCATAATTCACGGCTTGAATTCCCGCTGCGCACCACCACATTAGATGAAGCATCGTTTCCATCGGGAACGGAGGAGTGTGGGGCGTTCGGAAGAGACAACAAAATGGATTTTATTTCGGCATCCAAAGCCAACTCTTGTTCCGTTAGAGCAGGAATTTCGGCTTTAAGGCTGCCGGTTTTTTGTTTGGCTTCCTCAGCCTGTTGGGTAGAACCCTCGCGAATAAACTGACCAACAGCCTTAGATAAGGCATTGAGTTCGGCTTGTTTCTGCTCCTTCAACTGCAGAATGTCTCTATGCTTCCTGTCAAGATCAAGAATAGAATCAACCAGCTCTTTGGCAGGAATGCCTCGTTTATTAAGCCTTTGAATCCAATGGTCGGGTGCCTCCCGCAAGTCAGCCAAACGTAACATAGGTTTAATTTTTACAAAAGTAGTGAAGCAAGGCCATTAAATGTTAAAAAAAACAGCTTCCCGAGGGAAGCTGCAAGAACATTACCAACCTTCGGGATTATTCATTGGGAATAACCGACACGTACGATTTATTGTCTCGGCGTTTGCGGAAGGCAACCGTTCCATCTACAAGGGCAAATAAAGTATGATCTTTACCAATACCCACATTTAAACCCGCATTGTGGCGTGTACCACGCTGACGAACCAGGATATTTCCGGCAACGGCAGCCTGACCGCCGAATATTTTCACGCCCAAGCGTTTGCTTTCAGATTCCCGACCGTTTTTGGAACTACCTACACCTTTCTTGTGTGCCATAATTGATACCTATTACGATTAAAAACGAATTCCGGCAACTTTTACTTTGGTGAAGGCCTGCCGATGGCCATTCATTTTTTGATACCCCTTGCGGCGCTTTTTCTTGAAAACAAGTACTTTATCGCCTTTAACATGTGAGACAACTTGCAAAGAAACGGAAGCACCTTCAATTCGGGGCGACCCGATTTGTACAGATCCATTTTTATCGACCAACAACACATCGTTTACCTCAACCGTAGCGCCTTCTTCCGCCGCCAAACGGTGAACGAAGATTTCTTGATTTTCTTCAACTTTGAATTGCTGACCAGCTATTTTAACAATCGCGTACATACGTTTTCAAATATAAGGGGACGCAAAGGTATTTTTTTTCAATGGTAAAACCAAACAAATGCAACACCTAATTCAAGTTTGCCGTAATTTCAAAATCTACGCGGTTATTTAAAGCTCTAAAATACGACTGAAGTTCAGCAGATTGCAGTTCCCGCACTAGGCTTTCTGGATACAAAGGATTTGCAATGCCCCCCACAGCCCCTTTCAGTCGCTTTGGGTTTATTCTACGAGCAGCGAGGTATTTAACAATGGTCTGGGATTGAATCTTTGATTGCATGAGGGTTGAGGCGGGGATATCTTCAGAAAAATGAACAGAAATTTTGAGTCGAATGCTTGGGTTAAGCCTAAGGAAATCTGCCAAAGAATCTAAAACTGGAACCGTTTCAGATGCAAAAGCCTTGGCGTTTTCGGAAAAGGATAGACCCCGAACCCTAAAAACCAAGCCTTTGCTAAGCAGCACTCCCGCCAAATTCCAAGAAGATGAAGAAATTTCGTTTGAAATAGAGTCAAGCCGCTCGATGGGCGTTCGATTGGATTGCGCCGGAAGGGCAAACCTAAAAATTAGGCTACAAAGCAATAAAAGTAACAGTTTCATAAGAAACAATGGATGGGCTACGTGAGCTGTACTGGATTCGAACCAGTGACCTCTACCCTGTCAAGGTAGCGCTCTAAACCAACTGAGCTAACAGCCCATTTTTGTTTTTTAAGGGTACTAAATTGGGTAAAAGTACCCAAATATTTCTTTTTTATTAAAACAAGGCCACCAACAACGTTTCGGAAATTGAGCGTAGCCATTCTATTGGTCAACTGTTAAACAGAAAATCCGGAAAAAGACATCGCAAAAGTCAATAAAACTCAAAACTATTTGCCTCTGGGTGGAATTCAACCCGTTCTTTTTTATGTCTCGAAGATGTTAACAGATTAAAATTGTTTGGACAATCAATGGAAATGGTGTATTTTTAACCCAAAAAAGGTTGCTGTTGTAACCCGCAAATAATTTGATGTAAACGAATTTTCGGAATATGTTTAAAAGAATATTCTTGCCCTTCGCCTTTTTGATTTTTTTTGTTCACCTAAATGCGCAACTAAATCAGGACTGCCCAAATGCGAACTTTGCGATGGGAGACTTCACCAACTGGGGAGGATATACCGGAACCTGTTGCCCAATTAACCTACCGAACGTGGGGATAGTTGCTGGCCAGCATACGATAATGAACCCTGGAACAGACCCGATTGTACCCGCTTTGCAAACGGTTCCTACAGGATTTAACCGGTCGACAAGGTTAGGCAACTCAGGTACGGGAGCCCAAGCTGAGGCATTGGAATATAGTTTGATGGTAACGGCCCAAAATTCGTTGTTTATCTATGAGTTTGCTGTGGTAATGGAAGACCCTGGCCATTCTGCCTCTCAGCAGCCTAGGTTTGAATTGCAGGTCGTTGACCCATTTGGGCAGGTGATACCTTGCACTTATTACCAGGTAGCTGCGGGCAATGGAATCCCTGGATTTCAGTCGTATTCTGGCGGAGTTTGGAGGAATTGGGCCCGCGTGGGTGTTAGTCTGACAAATTTTATTGGTCAAACCGTGACAATTCAAGCGAAAACCGGCGACTGCTCTTTAAGTGGCCACTATGGCTATGGATATTTGGTAGCGGATTGCGCTCCCTTGCAAATTGACATTCGCTATTGCCTGGGCGACACAAACGCGGTATTGGTGGCTCCTCCAGGATTCTCATCGTACCAATGGAGCAATGGTGTTAGTGGGCCAACGGTGGTGATCAACAACCCTCAATCTGGTCAAAGTTTGAACTGTGTAATCACATCGGCTTCGGGTTGTACAGCCACCCTAACCGCTATAGTGAACCCAATTACTGCCCATGCGGGATTTGACGATATTTATCTATGCGAAAACACGGCCATGATGAGCGACACTTCGTATGCGGTGAACGGTACGATTTCAAAATGGGCGTGGGATTATGGAGATGGCAGCCCGTCTTTTCAAGATAGCGCTCAAAATCCTATGCATATTTTCCCGGGGCCAGGCACCTACAATGTAACCCAAATAGCCATTACCAGTGCGGGGTGTCGAGATACCATAACTTTTCCTGTTACAATTTACCCTCAGCCCCTGTCAAATCTAACTCTTCCCGGCCCCTGTGGTTTAACTCAAAATTTTACCAGTCTTGCTACCATTGATAGTTTAGGGTCGAATGGAACCTGGGCAGGCAATACCATTATTTCGCATGCTTGGAATTTTTTAGATACCACCGGTGTTCAAGTTGGGGCTTCGGTCGATACGAATCCTGTGTTCACCTTTCCACAACCTGGATACTATGATATTCAGCTTGTGGTAACCGACTCGCTGGGTTGCGTCGATACGGTAACCATTCCTTACCTAACGGTTGGAACTCCGGTAGCCGATTTTAATCATTTGGAATTTTGTGAAGGTTTGGTAACCCCCTTTGCAGACACTTCGTTCGCAGATGGGGATACGATTACATCCCGCTTATGGAATTTAGGAGATGGTACGCTTTTAACAGATTCGTTGGCTTTTGACCATATGTATACCAACCCTGGCACCTACAACGCTCAACTTATCATCTTAACGGCAAACAACTGTCCAGACACCGTGACGATTCCGGTTACGGTCTTTCCTAATCCGGTTGCCAATTTCGCGGTTGATTCAGCCTGTTCGGGAGATGCAAACAATTTCATAAACTTAAGTATGGTTTTAAACCCGGACTCGGTTACGGGAAGCGCTTGGGTTTTTAATACAGGAATTGGAAACAGCAGCCAAACCAATCCAAGTCAGATTTTTCCTGTTTGGGGAGACTATTCGGCCACCCTTGCTGTTGTAACCAACCACGGGTGTGTAGACACCGTTACTCTTCCAGTACGTGTTAACCCTAGACCCGTCATTGCTTTCTCGGCCGACCCCTTAGCCGGTTGTCAACCCCTAACGGTAGATATGCTCAACACAACCTATGTTCCTGGACCAGATACCGTTTCGGTTTGGAATTGGGCTATGGGAGACGGAGGAACAACCACCGGGGTTTTACCCACCTATACTTATATGCAAGATGGAACGTTTTCGGTAACCCTAACTGCCATTACAAATCGGGGTTGCGACACCACTGTTACCATAAATAATTTGATTACAGTTCATCCCAAGCCAAACGCCAGCTACGCATGGGCTAACACCTCAGACTTTTGCTTTAAAGAAACATTGTTCACCAATAACCAGTCAACCGTAAATGCCCCATCAAGTATTACAGATTACAATTGGATAGTTACCTATCCTTCGGGCACAGGTTTGTTTAACGACACAAATGAGAACTTCAACAATGTATTTCCTGAAGTAGGTTCATATCAGGTGGTGTTGTACATTGCTACAGATCAAGGTTGTCTTGATACGACCACCGGGACATTTAATGTACTGGAACTGCCCGTCGCTGATTTCGATTCAGAACCTTACTGCTACTGGATTAACCTATTTACAGATCAAACTACCAAGGGCGAGCAACCCTACAACTACCAATGGAACGTTGATCAAACTCCTGGAGCCGATTATTTTGTTGCCAATTTTGAGCACTTCTACGCCGATAGCACCGAAGGAAATATTCCTATTGTACTTAGCATAACCGATGCCTTTGGATGCCGCCACGATACGCTAAAGGTGATTGAAGTTAAAGGTGCTCCCGATGATTTTACTTTCCCCAACGTTTTAGTATTGAATCCTGAAACCGCTGGCAATGACCAAGTGCAGATTGAAGATCTTTCGGTTGAATTCAACATTTGCGTTGATTACGAGTTGTTTGTTTACAACCGCTGGGGTACCTTGGTTTTTAAAACGCAAAACACAACCGTTCAAGAAGGTGGAATTCCAGATGTTGATTGCGCAGCGTGCTTCCGTGGCTTACACCAAGATGGTACAGAACTTACCAATGGGGTGTATTATTATCTTCTAAGGAGCGAAAAACGCGATATCACCAAACAAGGCTATATCACTGTTTTCAAGAGGTAATTGAAAATTCTGCAGGCCTAAGGATAGAAGGTGAACAGCATGTTAGAACCTTCTGCCCTTAGGCTTGTTCAATTGTTGTATGGAAAGCCCTCAAGATTCGAATCCAAAAGAGTTCGTCAATCCAATTGACCCAGATGCGGTTGCCGAAAATCCAGCCTTTTTGCCCTATGCCCACATGGTAGGTGGAGCCGTTATTCGGCCCGAAGATAAAGGAAAACTTCAGGGACGATCTATCACGGCCATGGAGCAACAGACACAAAGGCAGATGCATCAAATTTATGAGCAGATGGATTTGCTTGCTAAACAAGCCAAAGCGCTTCAAGCCCGGGTCGATGTTTCCTATAAAATATACTTGGCTGGACTTTCCTTTGAGCCGGTTATTGGTCAGGTCTATTACTTTTATCAGCGTGCTAACGGGAGCCACCTAGTGTCGATGATATCGCCCGAGGAATGGGGGCGCAGCCTGCAAAAGCCAGAATGCTTGGCAAAAATACAGCTGCTCGGAGATTACACATGGGATGTACTAGAAACCTATTCTGAGAAGCTCTAAACGGTTTCATTCGTATTAAAATTTAGCCTTTAGCCTTGTGTAGGCCTGCGGCAGGGATTGAACCAGGTTGCCCGCAAGGCTGCAGCCACCGGGCCCGCGCGGTGCGGAGGCGACAGCAGGAGCCCCCGCAAACCCGCTGGGCCCGTTGGCTGTAGCCGCGGACTACCGGTGAAAGCCCGCAGCCGCCCCAAAAATCATAAAAATTGAATGCATAGTTGGAAAAATCATGTATAAGTTCCCACGACATGCAGTACCTTTGAGGTATGCAAAATCAACCCACCGATTCTGAGAATCAACTCAATATTGAACTGCCTGAAGAAATAGCCGGCGGAATTTATGCCAACTTGGCCATTATTGCCCACTCCCCTAGCGAATTTGTGCTGGACTTTGTGAATGTGATGCCCGGCATGCCCAAAGGGAAAGTGCGCTCGCGCATTATTATGACTCCTGAACATAGCAAACGTTTGCTGATTGCGCTTCGAGACAATATTGCCCGCTATGAGCAGTCGTTTGGGGAAATTAAAAATGCTCCTTCGGAATCCGGAGATGGCAACGCTTTCCCATTTCCTTTTGGAGGCCCACAAGGCATGGCCTAAGCCAATATAAAGCCCCCTGAAAATTAATTTCTAAGCTGAAGATGGGAATGGAATGTATGTATCTTTGACCAGAAAAATGCGAAAATGAAGAGCACTGCCATAAAACAAAAACACCTAAATCTAGGTGCGAAAATGGTTCCCTTTGCCGGCTATGAAATGCCCCTGCAATACGCTGGATTGCTTGCAGAACACCATGCGGTGAGAAAACAGGCGGGAATGTTTGATGTTTCGCACATGGGCGAATTCTACATATCTGGTCCTCAGGCTTTTGACTTAATTCAATATGCTACCTCGAACGATGTAAGCAAATTAAGCCCGGGAAAAATCCAATATTCATGTCTGCCGAACGATGAAGGCGGCATAGTAGATGATTTGCTGGTGTATCAAATCAGCGAAGAACGCTTTATGTTGGTGGTGAATGCCTCGAACATTGAAAAGGATTGGGCACGGCTTAGCACTTTGAACGCCGATTTTGGAGCTCACATGGAAAACAGATCGGATTCCATTTCCTTGCTCGCCGTTCAAGGGCCAAAAGCGACGGAGCTCCTGCAAACACTTACAGATGTTAATCTAAGCGACATTCCCTACTACCACTTTAAAATGGGTAGTATGGCTGGTATTTCGGATGTTATTTTATCGAACACCGGCTATACCGGGGCTGGGGGCTTCGAGCTGTATGTGGCAAATGAAGACGCAGAATCGCTGTGGGATGCCGTTATGCAGGCCGGACAACCCTTTGGATTGCTACCGGCAGGCCTAGGCGCCCGCGATACACTTCGGATGGAAATGGGGTTTTGTCTTTATGGCAACGATATAGACGACACAACCAGCCCGCTAGAAGCAGGATTGGGTTGGATTACCAAGCTGGATACCAACTTTGTGAATTCAGCGTATTTGAAAGAACAAAAAAACCAAGGTCTAAGCAGAAAACTTGTTGGGTTTAGTATGCTTGACCGTGGCATTCCTAGGCATGGCTATGCTATATTGGACTCGGCCGGCAAGGTCATAGGAGAAGTGCGCAGCGGCACCCAAAGCCCCAGCCTAGAAAAGGCGATAGGAATGGGATACGTAAGCATGCCAAACACTGAGCCTGGAACCCGAATTTTCATAGAAATTAGAGGTAAGGCGATAGAAGCCGAGGTGGTAAAAGTTCCGTTTAATTGAGTTGTTTGTCGGCACCCAAAGTAAATATTTGCTTAAGCCCGGACCTGTACCCGCGGTACGCCGACCGCCATGGAATCGTAGTGGTTGTTGATGTTTTTAGGGCAACCAGTGCGATAGCTGCTGGATTGTACCATGGGTTATCGTCGATAAGACCCATTGCAGGTCTAGCCGCCTTTGAACTTTACCCCAAGAACGAAAATAGAATATGGGCAGCAGAAAGGGGGGGGCAGATAGTAGACGGATTTGATTTGGGGAATTCGCCCCTAGACATGATAAAAAGAGCCGAACTGCTAAAAGGGAAAGAGTTGGTTTTATCGACCACCAATGGAACCCAAGCAATAGAAGCGGCACAAAAGAACCAAGGATTAATTACCGGAAGCTATGTAAATATATCGGCTACGGTAAACCACCTGATAAAAGAAAACAAGTCGGTTTTGTTTATTTGTGCAGGCTGGAAAGGAAGGGTAAACCTAGAAGACAGTCTTTTTTGCGGAGATGCCTCGCGACGGTTGATGGAAAGTGGCTTTGAATTGGATGAAGATGCAGATGCCGTATTGATGTGTATGGAGATATCTGCAAGGGCCCAGGGAGATCGAATGGGATATTTAGCGAACAGTTCACACCGAAATCGGTTAAAGAACTTAGAGTTGGAAGAGGATGTTGCGTATTGTTTGAGTGAGGACGTTGCGCCGGTGGTTGCGGAGTACCGGGCGGAGGGGGTTTTGGTTAAGGGTTAGGGCACGACCAAAAGAGACGCATCCTAGCCAAAATGGCAGAATGGACTCCCATGGGTAAGGCCGACCGAACTTGTTCAAGAATTCTTGAGTTTATTTTCACGCTGCACACATACCATCGCCTCCTAAACCTTCCAATCCTAAAAACAGTGCGCGGCCAACGCACCCGTCTCAAACCCGAAATTCCCGCTTCCCACCTCAACAAAGTTGCCTCTGTTTCAATGTAGAAGCTCCCTTGAGACCCCCGAGCGAATAAAAATCACCTTTCGGCATCTTTTTATTCACTATCTGACTTCACGCTTTAAAAACCCGAAGTGTTCTTCGCCACCCCTGTACGTGGCGAAGCAAAGAACGAATTATTTTCTCCTCATCGATGAAATACAAAGATAGGCCTCTTATTTCAACTTGTCAAGGGTAAATGATTGGTTTTTTTTTGTGCGGCCTGCGGTAGGGATTGAACAAGGTAGCCCGCAAGGTGGGCGGCCTTGGGCCCGCGAGCGGCGGAGGCGACTTCAGGAGCCCACGCAACGCCGCTGGGCCCACAGCTGCCCAGCGAGGACTACCTGTGAAAGCCCGGAACCGCCCAAAAACTACTGCTGAATTGCCACCCCAGTAGCCATAAAATCGTACCCGATGGTGGGTTCAGTGATTTTATCGATGGAGTCTTGGCTTGCACCAGCGTCTTGTGCCTTATGTTTAAGCCACTCCACGGAGCTGGTGGTTTTCTTGGCCCAGCCCTTCATTATCACGGTTTTTCCTGCGGCATCTTTGGGTACAAAGAATCCATAATCCCAAAATTTAACCATCATAAGTTGGTCGCCGAGTTGAACGTCCATCCAGCATCCTTTGGTCTGACAAACTTCGGTAATGGTAGAAGAAAAGGTAAGCTCCACAGAGTCGCGCACACTAAGGCTATCTAAAACAGCCTGAGGGCTTAATGGGTTTTCTACCGAAATGCTATCTCCAAAATACGTATATGCTAGCGCCTCAACAATTTGTTCGTTCTTCTTTTGGCAGGAGAACAAAAGCGTAGCCAACAGGGAAAGAGTCAAAAAAATACGCATAAGAACAACTTATTTTTTTTCGATTTTCAAGAGTTCTACTTTAAAAACCAAGGTAGATCCAGGTTGAATGTTTGAGCCGGGAGGAGGGTTGTTGCCGTAAGCAAGATCAGCGGGGATAACAAAACGGAAAGTTGAGCCTAGGGGCATAAGTTGTAAGCCTTCGGTCCAGCCGCGAATAACTCCGTTTAGGGGGAAGGTGGCCGGTTGACCGCGCTCGTAGCTGCTGTCGAAAACAGTGCCGTCAATTAGGGTTCCTTCGTAGTTTACTGAAACCGTGCTTTCGGCAGTGGGTTTAGGTCCTTTTCCCATGACCAGAACTTCGTACATCAGGCCTGATGCTGTTTTGTTCATGCCTGGCTTTTTGCTTTCGGCGGCCATAAAAGCTGCGCCGGCTTCCACGTTTGATGCGGCTTTTGATTCAGCCGCTTTTTGTTCCTTAGCCTGAATTTGCATTTGAATCTCTTTGAAGGCCGCTTGCATGTCTTCTTCAGAAAGTAAGGGGGTTCTTGAAGTATCAAGTCCATCAATAATTCCTTGAATAAGAGCCGCCTTATCTACTCCGAAATCGGCTTTCCTAAGTTCAGCAGCGGTATTCAGACCGACTCCATACGAAACTTTTTGTTCTACGCTGCTAAGTTCTTTAACCTCAGCTTCGTTCGAAGTTGATGATGAACAGGCGAAAAAAACGAGGGCCAAGCCCGAAATAAACATCAACTTCTTCATAGGTTTAGGATTAATTGTTGGGGGTAAAATTTAATTGTTTATTGACAGCAATTCGACCTCAAATACCAAAACCGAACCGGGTTTTATGGGCGAGCCTGGAGGAGGATTTGAGCCATAGGCTAAATTGGCTGGAATAATAAATCGGAATGTAGATCCCTGAGGCATAAGTTGAAGACCTTCTGTCCAACCTGGAATAACTTCGTTTACATTAAAAGAGGCTGGCTCAGCGCCCTCGTTGCTGTCGAATGCGGTGCCATCAATAAGGGACCCTGTGTAATTAACGCTAACCTTATCGTTCGCTGTGGGCTTTGGCCCTTTACCCATAACCTTTACTTCGTAAAGCATACCTGAAGCGGTTTTGTTCATGCCGGGCTTTTTGCTTTCGGCGGCCATGAATTCCTGCCCTTCGGCAATATTCTCTGCCGCTCCGGCTTCAGCCTCCTTAGCTTGCTTTTCCATCATTTGAGCTTGGAATTCCTCAAATGCGGCCTCCATTTCCTCTTGGGTCAGCAATTTTTCAGAATCCGTAGATTTCCCGTCTTCAAGACCACGGGTCATGGCTTTAACATCAAGGTCCAGTCCAGCTCCTACCACATTTTGGGCAATATCTAAACCAATGGAATAGCTGATTTTTTGGTCTAGGGTAGCAAGACTAGGAGCAGGTGATCCTGTTGACCCGCCCCCTACACCTTTGATATGAGGAGCGATAATAAGGGCTACGATAGACATCAACTTAATCAGAATGTTCATAGATGGACCGGAGGTATCTTTGAAGGGATCGCCCACGGTATCGCCGGTAACGGCGGCTTTGTGTGGATCGGAACCTTTGAAGTAGGTTTCCCCGTTGATTTCCACTCCCTTTTCAAAGCTTTTCTTGGCATTATCCCAAGCGCCACCGGCGTTGTTTTGGAACATACCCATTAGGACTCCAGAAACGGTAACTCCGGCCAACAGACCGCCCAATACTTCAGGTCCAAAAATAAAACCAACCACAATGGGAACGAGCAGGGCGATGGCTCCCGGAGCCATCATTTCACGCAGACTGGCTCGGGTTGAAATTTCAACGCATTTCTCGTATTCGGGTTCGGCTTTGTATTCCATAATTCCTGGAATTTCGCGGAACTGCCGACGCACCTCATTTACCATGTCCATGGCTGCCCGTCCCACGGCCGAAATGGCCAGGGCTGAGAAAATAAAAGGAACCATAGCACCAATAAAAAGTCCTGCAAGTACGTTTGCCTTGTAAATGTCAATCGCATCAATACCTGCAATTCCGACAAAGGCAGCAAAAAGGGCCAAAGAGGTCAATGCCGCTGAAGCGATGGCAAACCCTTTACCGGAAGCGGCAGTGGTGTTGCCAACGGCATCTAAGTTGTCGGTGCGTTCACGTACTTCGGCGGGCAAACCGCTCATTTCAGCTATGCCACCGGCGTTGTCGGCAATGGGGCCAAAGGCATCGATGGCAAGTTGCATCGCTGTGGTGGCCATCATACCGGCCGCAGCAATTGCAACTCCGTAAAGTCCTGCCAATTCAAAGGCGCCAAAAATGCCTGCCGCCAAAATCAAAATGGGCAAAACGGTCGATTCCATTCCTACGGCCAAACCGCCGATGATGTTGGTTGCATGTCCCGTTGAAGATTGACGTACAATCGACATAACGGGGCGTTTTCCCATGGCGGTATAGAATTCGGTAACCAAACTCATAAGGGCTCCCACAATCAAACCCAACAAAACAGCGCCAAAGATGCCACCGCGGTCAAATTCAGTTCCGCGAAGAACAAGGGTGTCGTCGGGCACCAACCAATTGATTAAGAAGTAAGAACCAATCAATGTGAAAATCATCGAAGCCCAGTTGCCCATATTAAGGGCTTTTTGAACCGAGCTGTTTTCCCCTGAAATGCGAACAAATAGGGTACCGACGATGGAGAAAATCAATCCCATACCAGCAATAATCATGGGAAGGAGAATCAAGGACAACCCGCCCACTTGGTCAGCGACTAGAACCTCGCGCCCCAAAACCATGGTTGCCAAAATAGTAGCGACGTACGACCCAAAAAGGTCGGCTCCCATGCCCGCTACATCACCTACATTATCGCCAACATTGTCGGCAATGGTTGCTGGGTTGCGCACATCGTCTTCGGGAATACCGGCCTCTACTTTTCCAACCAAATCTGCACCTACATCGGCAGCTTTGGTGTAAATACCTCCGCCAACGCGGGCAAACAGGGCAATCGATTCTGCGCCCAATGAAAATCCAGCCAAAACTTCAAGGGCAATTTCCATTTGGTGAGCATCAAAGGCAGCCCCTGTGCCTACATTGAACATCTGATAAAACACAATGAATAAGCTACCAAGCCCCAGTACAGCTAAACCAGCTACTCCAAGCCCCATAACGGCGCCCCCTGTAAAAGAAACATTCAGAGCCTTAGCCAAAGAGGTCCGTGCGGCCTGGGTGGTCCGAACATTGGCTAGCGTAGCTACTTTCATTCCAATGTATCCGGCCAAGGCGCTAAATATGGCACCGATTAGGAACGAAACGGCAATTATCCAGTGGGAGCTTTCCGTAAGGGTTCCAGACCAAGCCAAAACAACAGCTGCAATAACGGCGAAATAACCCAGCAATTTCCATTCGGCCCTTAAAAAGGCTAAAGCGCCTTTGGCAATATAGCCAGCCAGCTTTTGCATATTATCATCGCCCGCATCTTGTTTCGAAACCCAAGAATATTTTACGGCCATCACCAAAATACCCACCAAACCTAAGGCGGGAATCATGTACATCATCAAATCCTTCATGTGTATAATGAATCAGTTATAGTAAACAATAGGGGGCAAAAGTAACCCATTGGGTTGAATTAACAAAGAGAAGATGTACTTGGCAGAGAGGTTTTCAAAAAGAACGATGCAATTCCTCTTAATCCAGCTTTTTATTGTTTTATCCAGCTCCCCGTCCAAATAGGCATTCCTTTTTCTAAAACTACGGTTATGTATTTCCCGAGGGCCAATGCAGCTGCATCGATATGGATTTGATTTGTCAACGATTCAGAAGCCTTGAACTCAAGTGCGATGCGTCCGCTTTGGTCAAGCAGCAGGCAACCAGCTTGCTGAATTGGTCGAGGCAAATCCAAATGAAGCCTTTCATATCCTGGATTTGGGTAAAGGCGAAGCCCTTGGTTCCCCTGCTCATTTAAACCTGCAAACCGGTCAATTAATGCCAACACACTAAAACGCACATCAATACCCCAGTTGTAGTACATTGGTGTCCAGGCGTTTAAATAGAACTCCCAGGTGCGTTTTCCATAGCTTCCTGCATAAGATGACCAAAGAGCCAAGGTATCTTGACTGTGCATTAAATTAAAAATAAGGCCAGCGGCAAAGTTTCGGATGGCCAAAGCCGACCCTGGCTGCCAGAGGTAGACGGAGCCATCAAACAACGAAGAAGTATCGATATCTGCTAAAAAAACGGTGTCGGTTTTCAAACGCGTCTTTGGCATTAAACGTCCACTATCGGGAACGGTTGTAACCGAATCCATATCGTACCAAACCAACACAATTCTTGAGCTGTCGGCGGGCAGGCTGTTTAAGGCCTTGCGGGCGAACCAAAAAACAAAGCCCTCGACTCCGCAGGCCGAATCTATGTCAAACTCCTGCACCTTTGCGTACTCGCCATAACCGCTATTCCCCGACATAAATCCACCGTTGGGCGATCCATATAGGGTCAGGCTGTCCAACAGAACCTCTGCATTCAAGGTATCGGCGGTGGTTTTCAATACAGGGAAATGGGTGCCTGCATGGGTATGTGCAGCCGTTGGAATCGGGGTTTTTTGCCCATGGGTTTGGGCGGTCAGCAACAATCCAAGTATAAAAAAGCCAGAGGTTAATACACGCATAATTTTTCTTTCCAAGAGGTAAGTCCTTGTTGAATATGTACAGTATAGCAACCCGCAGGTAAATCGTTGCAGGGCAAATAGGTTTGACCGAATCCTGCAGCCCGTTTTTGGCCGAAGGCATCCCACACTTCCCAGCCACAATCTTTTAGGCCAACACGGGTGGTTTCTGTACAAGGATTGGGATAAACCAAAACGGGCGGTTTTGTTGAAAGCATAGGAAAAGAAAGGCCTGTAGCCCTAACCGCCAAAGCCATATCCCAGGTTTGAATTGGATTGGCCCCGTCGCTGCTGTCGCGCAGACCATTTCCATTGCAATCGGTGTAAAAATCTCCGCCGGCTTGGCTGGGCAACATTAGGTTGTACCCTTGCCAAAACGCAAAGGAATTCGGATAAAATACCGAGGTGTCGGCCTGAATCAAACTTCCACAGGTGTCCTTTACCGGATGTCGGGCGGCAAGCAGAAGGGTGTCGCCCTGTCCCAATTCAAGCAATTTAAACCGAACTGCCCAAGCTTGGCCAGAGGGAGGAATTGCCTGAACCGGCACCCAAACCCGCTTGGCTTCAGGAGCAACCGATACGGCCCAGCTAAGTGTATCGCTGTACCAAGCCTGCGCTATAGGAAAACCTTCTGCGCTCAATGAAAGAAACTCCAAAACACAACGGGTTGGAGTTGAGCTGGTTTTAGCATGGTACAAAAGAAGACCTACAGAATCTATTTCTACATCCATTAAGGCTTTTGCCGAAGTGCCAGCCGTTGAAGGTCCAATTAGGGTATCAAATGAAACTACAGCATACAAAATTGAGGTGTCGCCTACCTGACTGCTAAGTTTCAGCGGCCAATACCGAAGCAGGCCGCCTTCAAATTCAGAGGCATTTATATAGGCCGGGGTTGAGGCTAGGCTTAAACCAGTTCCAACTTGCTGTTTGGGGATATCCACTGCTAAAGGCCAGGGAATAGTTTGGGCCTTAAGCAGCGAAAAGGCTAAAAAAGAGGCAAACAGGGCTCCCCAAATTTTCATAAGTTTAAGAAGCGGGGGGTTTCCAATACGCGCCGAATGCCTTCTTCCAGCGAAAGCCTTTGGCGATTTAACAGGGAATCCATTTTGGTGGTGTCGGGCAAGCGGCGGGTCATATCGCCCTCCTCCAAGGGTGGCAAATGCCGAATCTCGCTGCTCGAACCAGTAATAGATAAGATGGTTTTTGCCAATTCCAAAATCGTAATCTCGGTATTTCCACCCACGTTCACCACATCGTTAATGTAGGAATTGCTAATAAAAGCCTGGTAACAAGCATCGATGTTGTCTTGAATAAAGCAAAAGGTTCTGGTTTGGTCGCCCTCTCCGTAAATGGTAATCGGTTCGTTTTTTAATGCCTGCCGCAAGAATCGACTCATAACAAAATCAGGACTTTGCTTTGGACCATAGGTATTGAAAAAACGAAAAATGGTATAATTCAAACCGTATTCCTGTTGATAGGAACGCAAGAAGGATTCTCCAATGTTTTTTACTACGGCATAAGGCAGTCTGGAGTTTAGCGGGGTGGTTTTTTCGTTTTGGGGAAATTCGACCGGCTCGCCATAGACCTCAGATGATGAGCTAAAAAACACACGAGCTACCCCTGTATTTCTAGAAAGTTCTAAGATGTTCTCAATGCCTCGAATGTCGCGCAAAACCGAAACTGGATTGTTCAAGGTTCGTTTCACCCCAACCAATGCCGCATAATGAAAAACGTAATCAAAATGATAGGCGTAAAAAACACCTGAAATATCTCTAAACTCATTTACATCGGCCTTAATAAACCGAACATTGGGGTATTTTTCGGGCGAGGGTAGCTTATCGGGACTTCCCGTCCGAAAGTTATCTACCACAACAATTTGATTGTTGGGGTCTTGAGCCAATCTCTCGGCCATATTGCTTCCAACAAACCCGGCACCTCCGGTCAATAATATGGTTGTTTTGCTCATAAAAGGCGTTTTAAATAACTTCCATAGCCGCTTTTTTCAAGTGGTGCGGCAAGCTCCATCAATTGAGCATGGCTAATAAATCCCATGCGCCAGGCTATTTCTTCAATGCAACCAATCTTCAAACCTTGGCGCTCTTCAATTACCTGTACATATTGCGAGGCCTGCATCATAGATGCAAAGGTGCCGGTATCCAACCAGGCTGTCCCTCGTTCAAGCTTTTGCACGCTTAACTTTCCACGGCGCAAATACTCAAGGTTCACGTCGGTAATTTCATACTCTCCCCTAGCACTTGGCTTTAGGTTTTTGGCAATTTCCACCACCTGATTGTCGTAAAAATACAAGCCGGGTACGGCATAACTGCTTTTAGGTTGGGCAGGTTTTTCTTCAATTGACAACACCTTACCTGCCGAATCAAACTCAACCACTCCATAGCGCTGCGGGTCGGTAACATGATAGGCGAAAACCAGCCCACCATCGCCGGGCGACAAGGTTTTAAGTTGAGACCACAATCCGCTGCCATGAAAAATATTGTCGCCTAAAACCAATGCCACAGAATCGTCTCCAATAAAATCTGCCCCAATCACAAAAGCTTGAGCCAAGCCATTGGGAACTTCTTGAATCGCATAGGTGAACCGACAACCAATGCGCGATCCATCTCCCAACAACCGCTGAAATGCAGGTTGGTCCTCGGGAGTTGAAATAATTAAAACGTCTTTAATCCCTGCCATTAGCAGAACCGACATGGGATAATAAATCATGGGTTTATCGTACACCGGCATCAACTGCTTGCTAATGCCTAAGGTAATCGGATACAATCGGGTACCACTGCCGCCTGCTAAAATAATACCTTTCATAAATGTGTTT
Source organism: Bacteroidota bacterium (assembly GCA_016866335.1). Classification (GTDB taxonomy): domain Bacteria; phylum Bacteroidota; class Bacteroidia; order CAIKAF01; family CAIKAF01; genus CAIKAF01. Next base: position 54,052 of record VGMT01000009.1, read on the forward strand.
CTTCTGTTTCTACTTCGTCGGGTTCTTCAATAAACGGCAACTCGCGGGCTTCTTTGTGCAAGCCGATAAGCAAGGCTGGCAGTAAGGTCAAATTGGTAAACATGGCTACCAACAGGGTTAAACTGACCAACATGCCCAAGGCCACCGTTCCTCCGAACTCCGATGCCATAAAGATAGAGAATCCAAAAAACAGTATTATCGAAGTATAGGCCATGCTCAACCCTGTCTCTTTCAAGGTCATTAAAACGGCTTCACGAATTTTGCCCCCTGTTGATGTAAGCAATTGCCGGTATCGAGACAAAAAATGAATGGTATCATCCACCGAAATCCCAAAGGCCACACCAAAAATCAAACAATTTGAAGCTTTCAGCGGAATTCCCGCCCAACCCATTACTCCCGCAGTAAAAAACAAGGGCAACAAATTGGGCAACATCGAAATCAACACCATTTTGTACGACCTAAAAAGCAACGCCATCAATAAGGCAATAATAAAAATGGCCGTAAACAAACTTAACAGAAGGTTCTTAATTAGGTAATCGGCCGATTTCATCAAAACGACCGATGCCCCTGTAAAAAATACCCGGACCTCAGAATCGTCAAAAATAGACCTTGAAATGCCTTCGACCCGTGTTGTTAATGCCGACAACTCCGGGGTTCCCATATCGGCCATTCTGGCTCGAATTCGAATCACCGACCTTCTAGAATCCAAATAGTCTCGAAGTAAATTCCCTGAACCCAACTGCGAGGTTGCCAAAGAAGACCTCAACCTTGATGCATCAAATGAATTGGGCAATTCATAAAACTCAGGGGAGCCTTGATACATGCTTTGATTGGCATATTTTATTAACTCTATAACCGACACCGACCGCGATAAACCCTTCAACCCCGACAAGCTATCTTGCAGTTGATCGATTTTCTTCCACAATCCCCTGCTTCTTAAAATGGCTCCCTCATCGCTTGTTCTTACCATTACCTCAAAGGGCATCACCCCCTCAAAATGCTTTTCAAAAAACCGCAAATCCTGAAAAGCTTTTGATTTGATCGGCATATCGTCCGAAATCCGACCACTTGGAACAATCCGCACCATTCCCAATATGCCGAAAATCAAAATCACGACCGCTACTCCATAAATCCATTTTCGGTGATGCTCTGTAGCCGATTGCAAAAATGAACTTAAAAAGGAGGCTCCTTTTCGATCCAAATGCCTTAAATGCCTTTTCTTGGGTTCTGGTAAAAAACTAAATATTATAGGAATCAACAAAATTGACAATACAAATAAGCCCATGATGCTAATAAAAGCCACCAGACCAAACTGAATAAGCAGTTCCGATTTGGTTATGGCCAAGGTGCCGAAACCTACCGCTGTTGTTAGGTTGGTCAACACGATGGCTTTACCCGTTTTAAATACCATCCGAGTTAATGCCTTCATTTGGTTACCATGACGGGCAAATTCCATATGGTACTTGGTTATCATGTACACCGCATTGGGCACGCCAATTACAATGAGTAAGGGTGGAATCAATCCAATCAATGAGGTGATTTTAAATCCTAAAATGTTGAGTGTTGCACCAGATAGTACAACCCCAAATGCCACCACAATTAAGGGAACCGCTATGGCCCGAATTGACCTGAAAAAAAACAAAAGGACTAGGGCAGTTACCAAAGCTGCCAATCCCACAAACAGTTTGATTTCGGCCGCCGAAGCTCGAATGGTCTCGGTCCGAATATAGGGCAATCCGCTTACATGTACCACTCTTTTTTGCTCTTGCTCATAAGCCTCAACCAACCCTTGTATCTGCCCAACCACTTTTTCCCTTTGTGCCGTATGGATCACTTTTTCATCTAAACCCACAAACATCACGTAAATGGATGCATCTGAATTCCACAATACCTCACGATAAAAGGGAAGGCTATCTAATTCAGCCTTCAATCCAGGAACTGTACCCACAGTATCTATCGAAAACCGCTGATCTGAATACGCTAATTCCCATAGCGTTCGTGGAGACAAGGTCCAATCTACCTTTTCTATCCTATTCAATTTTGACTCAAGGCTGTCCCATGACTGCAATGCAGAAGCAGAGAAAAAATCAGGGTGCTCAACCCCCAAAACAACCACATTTGCCTGTTCTCCAAACAGACCCAAAAATTCCTGATACTGAGCCATGGCCGAATCGCTCGAAGGCAAAACCTTCGCCGGCTCATAGCTCATTTGTACTCCCCGGGCCTGCCAGGCCGCTAAGGCCACCAAAAGCAAGGTTCCGACCAGTACCGGCAAGCGATTTCGCATTAAAAAAGAAGCAAAACGTATCCACATTGCGGTGCGAAGGTAAGAGTTACGAACTATTTAGGCAAAATAGCATCTTTGTACTGTGGCTCGACTCCTTTTTTCTTTTCGCATTGCTTGGCGCTACCTCTGGTCCAAACAAAACAAAAATGTGGTTCATCTAATCACCTGGATTTGTATTTCGGCCATCGCTGTAGTTACTGCTGCCCTAGTTATTCTTCTCTCTGCCTTTAATGGACTTGAAGGCAAAATCACCAATGTCTTTGCAACCCTAAGCCCGCCCATCATTGCGGAGCCGGCAAAAGGCAAGCGCCTTGAACTAAATTCCTTGGCATTCCAAATGCTGCAAAAATCTTCTGGAACCGCCCAGGCCATTCGCGTTTGCGAAGAAAGTGCGTTGGCAACCTACGGAAAACAACAACGGGTTTGCCGTGTCCGTGGTGTTGATTCAACCTATTTTATTGCATCGGGCATGCTAAGCTTAAATTGGCAAGGCCAAGTCCCACAATTGGGTCTGGAACCCGGCCAGGTTGTTATGGCCGAAGGACTCGCTTACCTACTTGAATTTGAATCGGGACATTCCTTTAAATCCCTTCAATTGCATTGCCCAAAATCGGGTGGCATCGATTTGCTAAATCCATTCCGCGAAATGCAAGCCTTTGTCCCCGCCTTTTTTTACTTGCAAGACGAATTGAACTCGGCTTTGGTTATTGGCCGATTGGACGAGGTGCAAGAGCTCTCAGGGGCCAACAACCGCATTACAGCCATTTACCTATATCCAAACCACAGCGTTCCTTTTGATGCATGGAAGCTGAACGTTCAAGCAACCTTGGGTGCAACATGGAAATTAAAAACCCGGGAACAACAGCACGCCGCCGTTTACCAAATTCTAAAATCCGAAAAAATGGCCGTTCTCATTATCATCGGCTTCATTCTGCTCATTGCCAGTTTCAATTTGGCTTCGGTCCAAACCTTGCTCGCCGTCGAAAAACGCAAGGACGTTACCCTGCTTTGGGCCCTGGGCATTCATTTTGGACAAGCGCGGCAATTGTTCGCTTGGGTGGGCGCCTGGATTACGTTGATTGGCTCGGGCATTGGTCTTTTGCTTGGTTTAGCGGTGGTTTACGCTCAAAAAATCTGGGGCTTCTTTCCCATGAACGCGCTGGGCGAACCTTTCCCGGTTCAGGTACTTTGGACCGATATAGCGTTGATTATCTGCCTTGTAATCGCCATTGGCATGCTGGTTAGCAGCTGGCGCGCCGCCACACTCCGCTTTTCGTCCAGCTCGGCAATCCGGTATTTAAAGTAGTTTTTTTTTGGGGGGGCGGTTGCGGGCTTTCACAGGTAGTCCGCCGTCCTGGGGCATGCGTGCAGCGGCCCGGCAGGGGCTCCCAAGGTCGCCCTGCCTGTCGAGCGTACGCAGGCCCCAGTGCCGTACGTGCTACCTAGTTCAATCCCTACCGCAAAGGCATTGTCGTGGCCCATAAGCCATCGATAGTTAGGGCCGGCCTTGCGGCTGCTCCCAGACCTTAAAGCCATGAGCCGCGGCAGGGATTGACGCAACTACCCCGCAAAGGTGCCAAAGCCTGGCCCGCTAGGTGCGGAGGCGACTTTAGGAGCCACCGCAAACCAGCTGGGCCAGCCTTTGGCAACTGCGGAGTAGTGCGGAAAGCCCGGCTGCCGCCCAAAATCCAAGTCCCAAAAAATCAATAGGCAATAATCACCCGCCCGGTGGCCCCAGGCGCCCCCGTAGAGCTAGGGGCCCCTTGCCCGCCCGCGCCGGCATCGTTTCCGTAATTAAAGTCGGCCGCCACGGGAACCACCACCGGCGAGGCTCCAAACCCTCCGTTCCCGTCAATTCCACCTGCATTTCCTGTCCATTGGCTGCCCGTAATTCCATTGGCCAAAAAATTTTCGCCTCCACTGGCCGAGCCATTGTTGTTTAAATTGGTCTGCCCATTGCCGCCCCAATACCCACCACCACCACCGCCGCCGCCGCCGCCGTCTCCGCTATAATTCGCTCCCGCCCCTCCATTGTTGCCGCCCGTATTTCCATTCGGCTGACTTCCACCGCCCGGAGCCGCTACATTGTTTGCAGTCCCTTCGTTGCTACCACCGCCTCCAGCTCCGCCACCGGCCAGCAGCAAAAAGGTGTTCCCTGAAAATATGCCCGACCAACCGCCACCACCACCACCGCCGCCACTGCAGGGTTGGGTTCCAGCATTTCCTCCATTTCCGCCCCCATTGGTTCCTCCAGCTCCTCCATTTCCGTTGGGCCCGGCGCAAGATGAATTGCCTCCCTGACCACCGCCTCCAACTCCAATACTATAAACTTGGCCGGGAGTCAACACCAAAGATGCGCTGACCGCAGCACCGCTGCCGCCGCCACCGCCAACCGGACCATCGTTGCCTCCGCCGCCACCGCCGCCGCCAATGGCCAAAACCTTAACAAAAGCGGCTGCCGCTGTCCAGGTGCTTTGGCCCGCTACCGAAAAAGAAACCAAGGTGGGTTGCGGCGTTACAACCGTATCGACCAGTCCGTACGATGCACCCATGATGTTGCTGGCAAAGGCTCGCACATAATAGGTCGTATTGCTTTGCAGATTTAAAATGGGACTGGGCCCCATTACCCCTACTCCCCCAGTCAACAAAACGACAGAGTCCTGCAAGGTCGGGGGTGAAACCGTTCCGTAGCAAAAACCCCGTTGGGTTATCACCGAGCCACCATTGGAAACCACCGAACCATTGGCGTAAAATCCAAAGGCACTTAACCCGGTTTCTCCTTGGGTTGTTACCGTTGGGGATTTAATGCAAGGAGCTTGCCAGCCTAAATTCTGAGTAAAAAACTCTAGGCAATCCAAATCGGTATTGAAAATGGTTAATCCAACCACTGGATTTAAAATGGAATCCCTTTGAGCCGAAGTCAACCGAGGAGGCAAAAATCCTTGATACTGAGCCCGCACCTCTAAGGCTGCCGAGGCAGCGGGCTGGCTTGGCTGCCCGGAGCCAATCAATACCCCTTGAGAATGCGCCGAAAAAACAATCCCAAAAACGAACAATAAAACCTTGATTTTCATTGTATAAATGTAAAAAACAATTCAAAATTCAACCAAATAGAGCCCTCTTTTTCACGATAGCTTAATGGAAACTAAAGCTCTTTGGCTAAATATCGGTCAATTACAGCATGGCCAAGGTAGAGTAAGGGGGTTATGCTGAGTGCAATTCCCAGTTTAAAAACGTAGGAATTCAGGGCAATGCTCATCCATTCTTCAAAGCTAATCTGGCCGGGCAAATAAAAGGCGATGCCCTGCACCAAAAAGGTGTCAATGCCCTGCGAAACTACGGTTGAACCGGTGGCGCGCAACCAAATGTACCGCTTTCCTGTCAGGGCGCGTATGCGGGTAAAAATCCAAACGTCCAAAAACTGTGAAACCAAAAAAGCCACTAAGCTTCCGGCCATAATCCATTGAGATTGCAGGAAAACCCGTTGGTAGGTTGCATCGTCTACGGGCGAAAAATCCACCGCAGGCATACCTCCCGTTAAAAACAAAATCAAAAAGGCATACAGCACCAATCCCGCGGTCAAAAATGAAATTTGCCGCACGCCCTTTTGCCCATAATATTCATTGATTAAATCGGTGGTTAAAAACACCACAGGCCAAGGCAATATGCCCACACTTAAGGGCCAGGGGCCCAATTCAAAAGAGCCCAAGGTGATTCCCGCCACCTGAATTAGCTTTCCCCCAATTAATTCGGCTACTAGGGCATTGGTCAGAAAAAAACCTCCCAATACAAAAAACAGCTTTTCCCGCCTTCCTAAATTACGCATGGCTTGCTGTTTCTGGTTTCGTCTGCACCCACCATTCAAAATCAAAGGCCAAAGCATGCCGCTCATCCATTCCATGAGCTTCGGTCTCTTTTAAAATCCAGTTTTTTGAATCTAGGTTGATGGGAAAGAACGTGTCGGCAACACTTACTTTTGCCTGCACACGGGTCATGCGCACATCGGTCAAAATGGGTTCAGCCAAGGCATAAATTCCCGCCCCACCGGCAACAATCAATTCTGCTTCCCCCTGACTATGCTGCAGCGCCTGATCCAGCGTTTTAACCCAAATGACTCCCTCAACTTCAATGGCCCGAGAGCTCAACACCAAGTTCAATCGGTTTTTAAGCGGCTTTGACCCTATGCTTTCAAAGGTTTTTCGGCCCATTAAAACAGGCTTACCAAGGGTGTAACGCATAAAAAAGCGCAGGTCGTCGGGCAAATGCCAGGGCAAGCCGCCCTGCTTCCCAATGGCCCCAGCTAAATCGGCTGCAACCACAGCGGTAACCCGTTGACTCATACCGCTACCTGGGCTTTAATGGCAGGATGGTGCTGGTAATTTAGAATTTCAACATCTGAATACTTAAAATCCCGAATGTCGTGAATCTCTGGATTCAACTTCAAGGTAGGCAGGGGGAAGCAGGAACGGGTTAACTGCAACTCTACCTGTTCTAGGTGATTTAAGTATAGGTGGGCATCGCCTAAAGTGTGAACAAAATCGCCTACCCCCAACCCGCACACCTGAGCCAGCATATGCGCCAGCAAAGCATACGAAGCAATATTGAAAGGAACACCAAGAAACACATCTGCGCTGCGCTGGTACAGCTGGCACGATAATTTTCCCTGTGCCACATAAAACTGAAAAAAAGCATGGCAAGGCGGCAACTTCATGTTGGGCAGCTCGGCTACATTCCAAGCACTTACAATTATTCGGCGGGAATCGGGCTGGTTTTTCAATTGATTTACCACCTGCATCAACTGATCATGGGTACTTCCATCGGCCCCGAGCCAACTGCGCCATTGAGCCCCATACACCGGCCCTAAATCCCCGTTTTCATCGGCCCATTCGTCCCAAATGCGAACCCCATTCTGCTTTAAACAGGCAATGTTGGTGCTGCCGCTAATAAACCAAAGCAATTCATGAACAACGGAAGGAATATGAATTTTTTTGGTGGTTACCAAGGGGAAACCTTCCGACAAGGTATAGCGGGTTTGATGGCCAAATACACTAATGGTTCCGGTTCCGGTTCGGTCTTCTTTTCGAACCCCGTTGGCCAAAATGGTTTTTAATAGTTCATGATAGGCTTCCATGCAGGTGAACTTGCTTGGGTAAAGATAGCCATTTACCAACCTAAAGAAAATAAAAAAAGGCCGACACCTTTCGCTTTTAGATGGGGCAGGCATACCAAGTTGATTCGGTTTTTCGTTTTAAAAATAAACCCACGATTATGCGCCTTCTATTTGGTTTCGTTTTATTCGCTGCTCTGGGGCTAAAGGCCCAGCAACTAAGTTATACCGGCGATCATGCCTGGAGTTCTGATTCTGCGGTTTCAAGACCTGAGGGGCGACAGCATTTAAGGCAGGCTGATGTAATGTGGGCCGGGCGATTTTGGCGCTTCATCGATGTGCGGCAAAAAATCAATCTACCCTTATCAACCACCTTGCAAGGAAACAGCAACCAGGCTCCGCTCTGGAAGGTACTGCAAACCGCCATTCAAAATCACCACATACCCGCCTACCGCGACGATGCTCTTTCTGAGCAGTTAAGTCAACGGGAGGCGAATTTAGTCTGGGAACGGGTTGACACCCTTTTGTTGGCATCGGCGGAACCGCCGTATGCAGAAACGCCGACACCTATTGTAAGCCCTTTTGACCCCTCTGGCATTCGATTTTTTCAAATCAAAGAGGAATGGTTTTTTGACCGGCACCGAAGTCAGTTGGACGTTCGAATTTTGGCCCTTGGGCTGGTGGTCAATCAAACGGACCCCCGCAGCGGCGAATCGCAAGGCTTGGCTAATTTGTTTTGGATTCGGTACAGCGACATTGAACCCCTTTTGAATTCCTACACCTGCTATAATCCAGGGAACCTAGCTATACCTATGTCCTACCAAGACCTCTTCCGCAACCGGTATTTTCACTCCATGATTTACAAACGCGACAATGTATTTGACCGCGAGCTGGCCGATTATGCTCAAGGGCTAGATATTCTTCTGGAAGGGGAAGAAATGAAGAAAGAACTTCGAAACTTCGAAGAAGACCTGTGGGAGCGCTAGGCCATTCAATCCAACGACAAGTTGGTCGGACGCTCTAAGGGCAAAAAATAGTTGTTGCCCCTACCGGTGGTAGGTGTTGCCCTATCAACCACTTCAACGGCAAAGTCATCTAACCACAAAATTCCCGTTCCATTTAAAATGCCTCCAATTAGAATAACCTTGGCCTCCCAAGGAACATCAACCACCAATTCATACAACTTCCAATCGGTATCGCCCGAAATAGGACGGTCTGCCATATTGTCAAAACACAAGGGTTTTTCATCGGTCTCTTTGGCCACTTGAACCCAAATCCCCGCCCATTGTTCTACGCCTTTTGTTTTGGCCCATGCACTTATCCGAATTCGTTTGCCTAAAAACTCCCCGGGCAAAAAATCCTGCATCAATGAGCCGTACCCGTTCGCCGTATCTTTCAAACATTCTAGCCTTACACCCGTACCGCCACTTCGCCCCTGCTTCGACTTCAATTCTATGCTGTAGTTTTTCCAATTGCTCCCTGCTGGATACCAGCCTGTGGGCAGCTGTGCCTGAAGCAACAGAGGCGAGCCAAACAAACATAAAAACAGAATTCGGAACATAAACTTAGATTTTTTTCGGAAGCCAAGGTAAGCCCAATTGTGGCGTAAACCTAATTCCCCCTTTTGTTCCGTGGTTTTAGCTTCATAAGGCAATTACCCCAAATGAATTTGTTTGCAACATAGTTGCATATTTAAATTTTTGCTACCTTTGCCAAAACCATTAAAACAAACATTATGAAACGTTCTTTCGCTTTTGCCGCTGCTCTATTGTTGGCCGCAGGAATTTCTTCCTGCACAGAAAACCATGAACTGCATGTAGATTTGATTGCCCCGACGAACGGACAGGCCTTTTCAATAGGCGACGATGTTCATTTTGATATGCATGCGCATTCGAACAACGAATTGTCAAAGTACAGAATTGAAATCCACCCAGAAGGATCATCTAGCTGGGAGTTTGAACAAGAATGGCCATTGACAGGAAAAGATGTTGACGTTCACCACCACGAAATAGTAGTACCTGCAACGGCCTCGGCTGGCGACTACCATTTTGAGGTAATGGTGTTTACCCAAGCTGGAGATTCAGCCAGCAAGCACGTTGACATCAAGGTGAACTAATATACACAACTGATTTAGGGTGGTTTTGGCAGATCACCCTAAATCAGTTTGCTGAACTAAATACGTTAACCTGTTATTAGGGGATTATCTAAAGAACTCCCTCATTCGGTCAAAGAAACCTTTGTCCTTTTTATCGGGATTGGGTTCAAAATTTGATTTTCCACGTAGGCCTTCCATCATCTTACGTTCGTCTTGACTCAGGTTTTGGGGTGTCCAAACGTTGATGGTTGCGAACATATCTCCACGTTGGCCTCCGTTAACCGAAGGTAATCCTTTGCCCCTTAGCCTCAATGTTTTTCCCGATTGCGTACCCTCATCGATTTTAACCCTAGCCTTTCCGTTTAGGGTTGGGATTTCGACGGTAGTTCCTAAAGCCGCATCGGCTATGTTCAAATACAGGTCATAAAAAACATGTTGACCATCGCGCTTAAACAGGGCGTGTTCTTCTTCTTCAATCACAATCAGCAAATCGCCAGGAGGCGCATTTCGTTGCCCGGCATTTCCTTTTCCGCGCATATTCAATTGCATGTCTTCTTCTACGCCGGCGGGAATACGAACTTCAATGACCTCTTCTCCGCGTTCGATCCCTTCTCCACGGCAAGAAGTACATTTATCGGTAATGATGCTTCCTTGCCCCTGGCAACTTGGGCACACACTTGCCGTCCGCATTTGCCCCAAAAAGGTATTGGTTACTTGGGTTACCTGCCCACTTCCTTGGCAGGTAGAACAGGTTTTTGGTTGTGTACCTGCTTTCGCTCCGCTTCCATGGCAGGTAGAGCAGCCTGAATACTTATTGACTTTTATTTTTTTTGTTACTCCTTCCGAAATTTCTTCTAAGCTTAATTTAAGTTTAATTCGGATGTTGGTACCCCGCTGTCCGCCCCGTTGCCCTGAACGGCCGCTGCTTCCCCCAAAACCACCGCCAAAGGCTCCCCCAAAAATATCTCCAAACTGTTCAAAAATATCGTTCAAGTCCATTCCTCCGCCAAATCCTCCGCCGCCCATTTGCGGTCCAGAATGCCCGAACCGGTCGTAATTTTGACGTTTCTCCGCATTCGACAAAACCTCGTATGCCTCGGCAGCTTCCTTAAATTTCTCTTCGGCTTCGGAATTTCCTGGGTTTTTATCGGGGTGGTATTGAATGGCCAGTTTCCTATAGGCCCTTTTTATTTCTTCGGCCGAGGCAGACCGCCCAACACCTAAGATTTCATAATAATCGCGTTTTGCCATGATTGATAATAGCTTAACTTCCTACCACCACTCGGGCGTAGCGAAGAATTTTTGCGTTGATGGTATAGCCCTTTTCCAGCACATCAATTACTTTGTTTTTCATAGCAGGGTCACCTGGGACCTGGGTAATTGCCTCGTGTTCATCGGGATTAAAATCCGCACCATCCACATTCATTTCAGCCAATCCCCGTTCTTGCAAATCGCGCATCAATTGCTGTTGAATCAATTCAATTCCCTGAATATCTTCTTCTCTTGCCCCTGAGTTTCGCATGTTTTTCAAGGCTCTATCCAGGTTATCTAAACTGGGCAAAATGGCTTTAAAAACTGGGGCGGCAGCTGTTTGAATCAGTTCTTGCCGTTCCTTGGCAGTTCGTTTCCTGAAATTCTCGAACTCGGCATACAATTGAAGGTATTTGTACTCCGAATCCTTGATTTTTTGTTCCAACATTTCTTTTTCATTCTCGGCGCTGCTTTCTGCCATGCCATGCATTCCCTCTGCTACCGGTCCGTTCGAATCAGTTGAAACGGATTCTTCCTTCTTTTTCCCTTTCCCAGATGATGTTTTCATACGACGCTCACTAAATTTTTTCCAATCTACGCATCAAAGGTTTTGCCAGATTCGAAAAAGGTGACAAATTGTCGGTAGCCGCCAAAACGCAATCAGGGTTTTAGCAGGGCCGTCAGTTGTTGTTCCAAAGCGGGTCCTCTAAGATTCTTAGCTACAATAATTCCATTCCCGTCTATAAGCACATTCGATGGAATAGAACTAACACTGTATAGGCGTGCTGCCGCATTGTTCCAGTATTTTAAATCTGAAACATGCCATTTCCAATCTAGGCCATCTTTCCGAATGGCATCGACCCAGGCCTCTTTATTTTGGTCAAGAGATACATTGAAAACCACAAAACCCTTTTTGGCGTTCACGAATTTCTTGTCTTTAAATGCATTGTAAGACTGAACTACAAAGGGATTTTCGCGCCGGCAAGGGCCGCACCAAGAAGCCCAGAAATCAATTAGCACTACATGGCCTTTCAAATCAGACAACTTCAATTCTTGCCCATCGGGGTTGGCCATTTTTATCTGGGGAGCCTTATTCCCCAATTGAAGTCCAACGTCTTGACTGGGAGCTTCGCGCAGAAAAAAACCGCCGCAAACTGCGGTAATTGCGAGCAAAAGGAGCATTAAATTAGACCGTTTCAATTGATAAATCATGGATTAAATTTTTGCATTGAATACAAAAAGCATGCCTGTATTATACCCTTTGGATTTTAGCACCAAGGGCATTTAGTCGCTGGTCAATTGCCTCATAACCTCGATCTATTTGTTCGATGTTGTGAATTTTACTGGTACCCTCGGCCGAAAGTGCGGCAATCAATAAAGCAACCCCCGCCCTAATGTCGGGCGAAGACATTTCAATTCCTTTCAAAGGGTGTTTTCGATCAAGCCCAATTACGGTTGCCCTATGGGGGTCGCACAAAATAATTTGAGCCCCCATATCAATCAACTTGTCGGTAAAAAACAACCGGCTTTCAAACATTTTTTGATGAATCAGAATGCTGCCTTTTGCTTGGATTGCCGTTACCAAAAGCACCGAAATCAAGTCGGGGGTAAATCCTGGCCAAGGTGCATCGTAAATGGTTAAAATCCCCCCTTCCATAAAGGTGTCGATTTCATAGCTATTTTGCTGAGGAACAATCAGGTCGTCGCCGTTCTTCACCAAAATAATCCCCATTTTTTCAAAGACCCGTGGAATAATTCCCAAATGAGGCAATCCTACGTTTTTAATTGTCAGTTCCGATTGGGTCATGGCTGCAAGGCCAATAAAGCTGCCAATTTCAATCATGTCAGGCAAAATTCGATGGGTGGTTCCATGCAGTTCTTTTACTCCATGAATCACCATTAGGTTCGACCCGATGCCTTCAATGTTAGCACCCATTCTCACCAACATTTGGCAAAGTTGTTGCACATACGGCTCGCAAGCAGCGTTGTAAATCTGAGTGGTTCCTTCAGCGAAGACGGCGGCCAAGACCACATTGGCGGTACCTGTAACCGAAATTTCCTCCATGTGAATAAAACGCCCCTTCAATCCTTTGGTGCTGCCGTGGTATAAAAAGCGGCGGGGATCTGCCTCAATTACTGCTCCCAATTCCATCAATCCCAAAAAATGGGTATCCAAATGCCTTCTCCCAATTTTATCTCCACCCGGGCGAGGAATGAATCCCTTTCCAAACCGGCCCAGCAATGCCCCCATGAGCATAATGCTGCCCCGAAGTTTGCCGGCCGAAGAAATAAAGGTGTCTGATTGCAGGTAATCAAAGTCAATGTTGGCTGCCTTAAACGCATACACGCCCTTTTCCTTGCGGTGAACTTCAACGCCCATGGCTTCTAAAATGTCAATCAGCCGCAAAACATCGTGTATTTCGGGCACATTTTCCACCACGATTTCATCGGCCGTTGCCACTACTGCGCACAAGATTTGAAGCGCTTCGTTTTTTGCCCCTTGAGGGCTGATTTCACCCTTTAAGGGGGTTCCACCTTGTACAATGAATGTTTGTCCTGCCATGGTTTATCGGTTTGTTCCGGGTCGCCCACTTGGTCGGAAACCCGTAGATTTCTTTTTCTTCTTTTTACGAACCACCCCAGATTGCTGAACGCTTCCAGCTAAGGGTATTCCCACCATCAATTCAGCAGAGGGGCGGAATCGAAGCCCTTCAGGAAAAGCAAGGCTGCCTCCAGAAAGTTCAATCAAATGCTCCCTCAGCAATTCTTCCGTAACGGTACCCTGATTGTATTGCAAATACGCTTTTTTCATTAGGTTTCCCAACACTTCCAAAAAAGCGTCGCGGGTAGGCCCCGCTTCCATTTCTTTTGCCTTTTCAATAAATTCTTTGATAAAGCGACCGTAGTGTTTTTTTACCAACCCGGGTTTGGGATAGGCTAATTTTTCGGGCCGCTTATCAAAATGGTCCTTGTCTGGCTTGGGGTATGGCCCATCTACATCAAGTTCATAGTCTGACATAATGTACAGATGGCCCCAAAGTTTTTGTTGAATCTCCTCGGTTTCCTTTAATTCTTTGGTACTGGGATTAATGATGCTCATAACCTGTATCAGGTTTGTAGCCGCATGCAAACGCTTCTCTCTGTCTTCAATTTCAAGCATTTGCTGCACCATAGTGTGTATGGCTCTGCCGTATTCTGGCAATTTTATTCTAGACCGCTGGGAATTGTATTCCATGATTACTTTTTTGTTTTTCTGCGAAAGGCTGTTTCAGCTGCCGCAACCATTTGTGGAGTGTCTAACCCATATTTTGTTAGCAATTGGGTAGGTGTTCCGCTCTCCCCAAAGGTATCATTTACTGCGATAAACTCCTGAGGCGAAGGACAATTTAAACTCAATACCCTGGCAACCGCCTCGCCAAGCCCTCCGTACATGTTGTGTTCTTCGGCCGTTACCACGCAACCTGTTTTTTGAACCGAGGCAATAATGGCCTCTGCATCTAAAGGCTTTAGGGTATGCACATTAATAACTTCGGCCTGCAAGCCTCTTTCCCGAAGTACTTCTGCCGCTTCCAATGCTTTCCAAACCATGTGCCCGGTTGCAACCAAGGTTACATCGGAGCCTTCAACCAACACATTGGCCTTGCCAAGCACAAATGGGAATCGGGTTTGGTCCATGAAAACCGGCCAAGAAGGTCGGCCAAACCTCAAATAAACCGGCCCCTGATGCTCGGCAATGGCAAGCGTAGCTGCAAACGTTTCATTGTAATCGGCAGGACAAACCACCGTCATGTTCGGAAGCATGCGCATCATTCCAATGTCTTCTAAAATTTGGTGAGTAGCCCCATCTTCGCCCAAGGTAAGTCCGGCATGGCTTGCACATAGTTTTACATTCTTCTGGGAATAAGCTATAGACTGACGGATTTGATCGTACACCCTGCCCGTTGAAAAATTGGCAAAGGTTCCCGTAAAAGGAATCAAGCCCCCAATGGTCATTCCTGCGGCGATGCCCATCATGTTGGCCTCGGCAATACCTATTTGATAAAATCGATCAGGAAACTGCTTGGCAAATTCATTCATTTTTAAAGAACCTGCCAAATCGGCAGTCAAGGCTACAACCTTGGGATTTGTTTGGCCCAACTGAGTTAAGGCGGCCCCAAATCCAGAGCGGGTATCTTTTTTTTCCGTAAACGGAAACTGTGCTAAAATGCTAGTCATAGGTTTAATAATCTTCCAGGGTTTCAGGATTTTGAGCCAAAGCCGAAGCCAATTGTTCGTCGTTCGGAGCAATGCCATGCCAAGCATGGCTGCCCATCATAAAATCTACCCCATGCCCCATGATGGTTTTCATTAAAATTGCAACGGGTTTCCCTTGGCCCGTTTTCGATACGGCCTCTTCCAATCCGTTCAATACAGATTCTACCGAGTTGCCGTTATCTACATGCACCAGGTCCCAACCAAAAGCCCGAAACTTGGCAGGCAAATCGCCCAAATCGCAAACCTGTTCGGTCGATCCATCTATTTGCTGCCCATTCCAATCGACCGTGGCAATCAAGTTGTCAACCTGATTGGCCGCGGCAAACATCAAAGCTTCCCAAATTTGACCCTCTTGCAGCTCTCCATCTCCATGCAAGGTGTAAACCAAATAGGGGTCTCCATTTTGCTTTTTTGCCAAGGCAGCACCAATTCCTACGCTCAATCCCTGACCCAATGAACCCGATGCAATTCGGACTCCCGGCAGGTGTTCTGCGGTGGTTGGATGCCCCTGCAAACGGGAATTTATTTTGCGAAATGTCCCCAATTCTGCTTCTTCAAAATACCCTGAACGAGCAAGAACCGAATAGAAAACGGGCGAAATATGGCCGTTTGAAAGAAAAAACAAGTCCTCACCATGCCCATCCATCGAGAAAATGGGCGCCCTGTGCCTAAGGCGATTAAAATACAGGCTGACTAAAAATTCGGTGCAACCCAACGAGCCACCTGGGTGGCCCGATTGAACCCCATGCACCATCCGAACAATGTCTCGGCGCACTTGGGAACAAATTTCCTGAAGTTGATTAAGTTCCATTTGCGGTATTAAAATTAAAAAGCTACATCAAAGGCTAAACATACCCATAGGCCATGAATAATTAGCAAGACGCTATTTACCATATTGGCATTTAAGCCAGCGGAATTCATGGTATATCGAGTGGATAAGTTTAGCATGCACATTGACTGGCCCCGCAAAGGTAGGGATTGCCTTCGGATTCCCTACCTTCGCACCGCATGTCAAGCCAAAAGATTTACCAACACAAGAAACAATTCGGGCAGCATTTTTTGCTCGATGCCTCGGCCATTCAAAAAACCAGCCTAGCCCTTTCTGAAGTTTGGCCAACAGGAGCTATTTGGGAGGTTGGGCCCGGCGATGGGGCCTTAACCTCGGCATTGCTGGAATTGAAAAGAGAGTTGTATGTTTCCGAAATTGACCGCGATTTACAAGAAAGATTAACCCGAACCTTTGCCGGAAAATCCATCCATTGGATGTTTGGTGATTTTCTTCAACAAAGTCCGCCCACCGAAAACCAACTGGCCTTGGTGGGAAATTTCCCCTACAACATTTCGACCGAAATTGTTTTTAAACTTTTGAACCATCGAGAACAATTTCCGGTAATGGTGGGAATGTTCCAAAAAGAAGTGGCACAGCGCATTTGCGCCAAGCATGGCTCAAAAACCTATGGCATCACCTCGGTTTTGACTCAGGCCTTTTATCAAACCGAATTGCTTTTCACCCTGCCTCCCGAAGCCTTTGACCCTGCCCCTAAAGTCGATTCGGCTGTAATCAGGCTTCTTCGCAGGCCAGAAGAAGATGTGGCCAATTTGCCTTTAGACCAATTTCGGATTTTGGTTAAAACTGCGTTCAATCAACGCAGAAAAACTTTGAAAAACGCCCTTGCAGGCCTACCTTTGGCCTTGAATTCAATGCCCCCTGCTTTTTTAAGTTTAAGGGCAGAACAACTTTCTGTAAATCAATTCATGGATGCCGCACGGGCTATGACACCTTAAACCTACCCGCATGGAACTGACGCCCGATTTCCTGGATCATGTCTCAACTGCTCTTCAAACCGGCAATTCAGAGGCCCTGGCTCAGCGCATCGACGGCCTTCATCCGAGCGACCTGGCTGGCATCATGGAAGATTTGCCCGCTTCAGAAGCCCTGCTGCTGTACCACCAACTTGAAGATAGCCTAGCCGCCGACGTTCTAACAGAATTAGACGAAGACTTTCGAGAAAAATTCTTGGAACGCATTTCGTCGCGCGAAATCGCCGAACAATTCAGCGAACACATCGACTCTGATGATGCTGCCGATATTTTGGCCGACCTGCCTGAAAAAAGGCAACGTGAAATTTTGGCCGAAATCCAAGATAGAGCTCTGGCCTCCGACATCGAAGACCTGCTTCGATACGATGAAGATTCTGCCGGCGGCCTCATGGCCAAAGAGTTGGTTCGAATCAATGAAAACTGGGACCGAAACACCATTTTTCATGAAATCCGAAGGCAGGCACAAGACATTGACAACGTCTATACGGTGTATGTCGTTAATTCTGAAGGCCAACTTAAAGGCATTTTACCGCTAAAACGCATCTTACTCGCTCCCGACACCCAACCCCTAAGCGATATTATTCGTGACGAAGTGGTGTATGTGGATGTTTCTGCCAGCAAAGAAAAGGTGGCTCAAACCATGCAGAAATACGACCTTGTCGCTCTGCCTGTGGTCGATTCTCATTTGAAACTTCTAGGCAGAATCACCATCGACGACGTGGTAGATGTTATTCAAGAAGAGGCCGAAAAAGACTACCAACTTCAAGCCGGTCTTTCCGAAGACGTTGAAGCCGACGACAGCATTGCCATTCTTACCCGGGCCCGATTGCCCTGGCTGTTGGTCGGATTGTTTGGAGGCATTATGGGTGCCCAAGTTATTGGGCGCTATGAAAATGAAATTCAGCTGCATCCTGAAATGGCCTTTTTTATTCCGCTGGTGGCGGCCATGGGCGGAAATGCCGGAGTTCAAAGTTCAGCCATTGTGGTTCAAGGCATTGCCAGCGGCAACCTTCAGCATGGGCGACTGTGGACCAAGTTTTTCAAAGAACTCAGCATTGGCTTGATAAACGGTTTGGTGTGCGCTACCGTTATTTTGCTCTACAGCTTCTTTTTTAGCCGGGAATCCGCTGAACTCGCGCTAACCGTCAGCACGGCCATGGTTGCCGTTATTGTTTGTTCTTCGGTACTGGGCACCTTCATTCCCCTCACCCTAAATCGATTCAAGGTTGACCCGGCGCTCGCCACCGGCCCTTTCATTACCACCATGAACGACATTATTGGCCTGCTGTTGTATTTCTCGATTGGCCGTTTGATGTACGGTCTATTTATGTGATTTTTTTGGGCGGCAAACGGGCTGTCAGTGGTAGTCCTCAGGCGCAACCGTGCCGGCAGCGGGCTCCGGGTGGCTCCCAAGGTCGCCCCCTACGCCTCGCGCCGCCTACGGTTCCACCTATGCGGGCTACCTACTTCCATCCCTGCCGCAGCCTCAACCCTTCAACCGCTTTACGAACACTAGCCCATGTCTCTAAGGCTTTACGGGCCACATCGGGATCAACTCCCGTTTCTTCCATGACCATATCAACCGCGCGCTGCCACAACTTGTGGTTGGTCAACTGCATATCCACCATTTTTTCGTCTTTAACCCGACCCAACCGAATCATGGCGGTGGTGCTCAACATATTCAAGGCCAGTTTCTGAGCTGTTCCCGATTTCATGCGCGTGCTGCCCCGCACAAATTCGGGGCCCACCACAATTTCAATGGGGAATTCGGCAGCTTTGGCCAAGGCAGACCCTTGGTTCATGGTTATGCCTCCTGTCCTTAGGCCTTCTTTTCGTGCCCGCTCAATGCCCGCCACAACATAGGGCGTGGAACCCGATGCCGCAATGCCTATCACCAAATCGCCAGGACCCGCCCCCTGGGCCAACAAATCGTGCCAAGCCTGCTCCACATTGTCTTCGGCAAATTCTACGGCCCTGCGAATGGCCCCGTCGCCACCCGCCATAATTCCTACCACCCGGTCAAATTCAATTCCGTAGGTGGGTGGCAATTCCGAGGCATCTACCACCCCTAACCTACCGCTGGTTCCCGCCCCAATGTAAAATACACGGCGGTTGTTTTTCAAGCATTCCGCAAAGGCATCGGCCAATGGAATCATAGCTGGAATGGCCTTTTCTACGGCTTCAGCCACTTTTTTATCTTCGGCGTTGATGCCCTGAAGCAAATCTAAGGTTGACCAGGTTTCCAATCCCAGCCGACCCGAACCCGATTCGGTTGTTTTAGACATAGGAATTATTCCGCTGGGAACTTGCGTGGATTCACCTCGTGCATCATCGACAGCACCTTTTCTACCACATCTTCTACCCCCGGTTTTGAAAAATAATCTCCATCGGTTCCATACGCAGGTCTATGCGCATTTGCGCTTA
Organism: Bacteroidota bacterium; assembly: GCA_016866335.1. GTDB lineage: Bacteria > Bacteroidota > Bacteroidia > CAIKAF01 > CAIKAF01 > CAIKAF01. The sequence continues at coordinate 73,291 of VGMT01000009.1, forward strand.
GGGTGGCAGGAGCTACATCCAAGTAGCGATAGCCGCCTTGAACCTCTAAAACGTGCTGCATCATATAAGCCGAGGCACCTCCAGGAACGTCTTCGTCCATAAATACCACTCGTCCGGTTTTTTGCAAGGACTCCACCGTTTTATGGTCAACATCAAAAGGCAGTAAGGTTTGCACATCAACCACCTCAGCCTCTATGCCCATACCGCTTAACAGGTCTGCGGCTTCCAGCGCAATCCTACACATGGAGCCATAGGTTACCAAGGTGATGGTTTCGCCTTGACGCAAAATTTCAGGTTGACCTAAAGGAACGGTAAATTCGCCCATGTTATCGGGTCGGCGTTCCTTTAATCGGTATCCATTTAAGGGTTCTACAACGATGGCGGGATCTTCGCCTTTGAATAGGGTGTTGTACATGCCGGCGGCTTGCACCATGTTGCGGGGCACGCACACATGCATGCCACGTACGCTGTGCACAATAGCTCCCATGGGGGACCCCGAATGCCAAATGCCCTCTAACCTATGTCCACGCGTTCCGATAATTACAGGAGCCTTTTGACCGCCTTTTGTACGGTACTGCACTGTCGATGCATCGTCGCTTAAAATTTGAAGGCAATAGAGCAAATAATCTAAGTATTGTATTTCGGCGTAGGGCCTTAGGCCGCGCATGGCCATTCCAATGCCTTGACCGGCTATGGTTGCTTCGCGTATTCCGGTGTCAAACACTCGACCAGAGCCAAACTTGTCTTGCAGCCCTTCAAAGGTTTGGTTCACACCGCCAATCTTGCCAACGTCTTCACCAAAAGCAACAAAGCGTGGGTCCTTTTCTAAAATGGCCTCAAAATTATCTCTGAGCACAATGCGTCCATCAACCAAGGGGGCATCGGCAGAATAAACCGGTTCAACCATAGGAACCCGGAGTGGACTTGCGGAGGATTCGTCGTATAAGGAATCGCTGTAACGTGCATGGTTCAGCCTTTTTTGTTCCATCAACCATGCATTGAGCCGAGGATAAAAATCGTGGTGTTGCAAGCGAAGATGTGTTGCCAATCGTCGGGCAGGGCCCAACAGGTCTTTACGCATTGGAGCCGTGGCCGTTTCAATTTGCCGAATAAAATCTTGGGCGGTTGGGTCGGGAGCGGTCAATTCGCTGAGCAAGGACAAGAGCGCTTGCTGCTCTTGCATTATTTCATTTTGATAGGCTTGCCAAGCCGCATTTTTCTCTTCCTTCACATGTTGAATGGCAGCCTCTTCAATGGCTAACAAATCTTCATCGGTAGCAAGACCGTTTTTCACAATCCATTTGGCAAACTGCCGCAAGCCGTCGTACTTTTCTTCCCACTGAAGGCGTTTTTTGTCTTTGTAGCGTTCGTGGCTTCCGCTGGTAGAATGGCCTTGAGGTTGGGTGCATTCTTCAATATGGAACAACACCGGCAAATGGTCTTGCCGGCACATGGCAATCCCTGTTTGATAAGCTTCAATCAGTTCCGGATAATTCCAAGCTCTGGCACGCTTAATTGCAAATCCAGGCCCGTCCTCGTTTTTTTCGAAACCCGACAGAGCTTTGGAAATTGAACCTTTGGTGGTTTGAAATTCTTTGGGTACAGAAATGCCATAGCCATCGTCCCATACTGAAATGGCCATAGGAACCTGCATAACGGCAGCGGCATTCATGGTTTCCCAGAACAAGCCTTCTGAGGTCGATGCATCGCCAATGCTGCCGAAGGCCACTTCGTTTCCCTGATTTGAGAATGAGCTGAGCTGATGCAATTCGGGCTGATTTCGATACACCTTCGAGGCCAAGGCTAAGCCAAGAAGTCGGGGCATTTGACCGGCGGTGGGCGAAATATCGGCCGAAGAATTTTTTTGGTTGGTTTGCGGTTGCCAGGACCCGTTGGCGTCAATCCAACGGGTGGCGTAATGCCCGTTCATTTGGCGTCCACCGGTCATGGGTTCGGCTTCAATGTCGGTATGGGCATACAGTTGAGCAAAGAACTGCCGAACGGTGAGCAGGCCTGCGGCCATCATAAAGGTTTGATCGCGGTAATAACCGGAACGAAAATCACCGGGTTTAAACACCTTGGCCATGGCGATTTGAGGCAATTCTTTGCCGTCGCCAAAAATGCCGAACTTGGCTTTGCCGGTCAACACCTCGCGTCGCCCCAACAAACTGGTTTGCCGGCTTTCATGAGCTATGCGGTAATCCTGCAACACCTCGGAGCGAAAATCCTCAAACGATATTCGGTCGGTGTCTAATGGGCGTGTACTTAATGGAACGTCTTGCATGAAAAAACAACTATGCACAAAGGTAACAAAAAGCCCAAAGTGGTAGGGAGCAAGCCGAATGCAAGCGCATTAATTTCGCCCTTAAAAAGTCTGGCGCAATGAAGTCAAATTGCTTTTCCGAGTTGATAAGTAAGTCGCCAATTTTCCCGTTGGAGTTAAGAATACCACTGAAAACTATGTTGGCGTCAACGATGACTCTCACTTGATAAAGCGTTTTCGGTTTTTAGTCCACCAAGAAGCGTTCACTTCGTCAGCAAGTTTATCAATGTCAGACTGCTTTGCCTTACTTTTAGCTGTTGCCTCAAGATATTTCACGTAGTCGATAAGCCGTTGAAGCCCAAAACTATCAACCGATGAGGAAACCGTAATGGTTATTTCATTATTATTTGTTCTTTTTATTAGCATTGACATGGTAGTTTTAGTATTTAAAAGTAAGGAAAAAATGCCTAATTTATTCTTGTTGCTTCAAAGTTGAACTATTGCCCAATAATGCAGTCTAAAGAAATTTCTTTTAACAACCCCTGTAAATCCAGTTCCCCTGTTTAAATAGACTTTTTACCTGCAATTCAGCAAGCCATTTAATCGTTGCCAAAACGCTATGCACAACCCTACCCAAAAAAGAGCCCAAAACGAAAACCGCTTGCTTTGCGCTGTTCTGCTAACGAAAACAGATCAAAACACGTCATATGTTCGGGCCTTTTTCAGCCTCTGCCTAATCTGCGTGATGGTTTGGCTTTTGTTCCGCGGTTAAACTTAGGTGAATGACCCTGAATGGGCTTTTTTGAGCCGGGTGTTTTCAGGTTCGAGGGTTTGCCTTTTTTAGCGGGTTGCTTGGACTTAGGTTTTTTTTCAGCTACCCCTGACGAATCTTCCAGCATGCTGTACAAGACCTTCATTTCGCTTTCGGTTAAATCTCTCCAATCGCCCACCGGCAAGCCTGTCAAATCAATGTTCATGATGCGAATCCGTTCCAGCTTGGTTACCTCGTACCCAAAATGTTCGCACATTCTGCGAATCTGCCGGTTTAGCCCTTGAATCAAAACAATTCTAAAGGTATTTACTCCTTCCTGCACCACCTTACACTTTTTGGTTGTAACGCCAAGCATAGGAACGCCGTTCGCCATAGCGGCAATCACGCTTTGGGTTAAAGGCTTGTTCACCGTTACAACGTATTCCTTTTGGTGGTTGTTTCCTGCCCGCAGAATCTTGTTTACCAAATCGCCATTGTTGGTCAAAAAAATGAGCCCCTGCGATTCTTTATCCAAACGACCAATGGGGAAAATACGTTTGCTGTGGTTCACAAATTCCACAATGTTGTTGCGCACATTGTCTTCGGTTGTTGATGTTATACCCACCGGTTTATTCAATGCAATAAAAACAATGTCTTCGCCTTGGAAGGGTTGCAGTTTTTGTCCGTTCACCCGAACCCTGTCTCCCGCTTTCACCTGATCGCCGGTATTGGCTTTGCGTTCGTTTATGAATACAACGCCTTTTTCAATAAAACGGTCGGCTTCGCGCCGGGAACAAAAACCGCTTTCGCTAATAAATTTATTGATGCGTATGGAATGTTGCTGCATGTAGCTATGGTGGTTTTATATAATGCCCTATACCGTCAGTTCATCTAACCATTCGATTTCAATGCCCTTTGCCGCTCTAAATTACCTTTTTTAACCGCATTAGGGCAAAATGGGTAAAAAACTGAAATCGGTAATGTCCTTAGAGAAATCCTCTATTGGTGAAATCGCCATCAATATATCAGAGAGATACTTTAAGCCCCTGGCTGTCATACACGAATACCTTGGATGAATCTATATTTTTTCTCAGAATTGGATTTCTAATCGATGAAGAGGTAAGCAAATCAACCTTGCGTTGGAAGTAGGCTTCGAGCTTATCCCATAGATCTAGCAGGTTTTGTCCTCTTTTAATCGGATCTTCGGTATTTAATTCGACCAATAAGTCAATATCGCTGCTGTCTTCATTAAAATTGTCAGCAACAGAAGATCCAAAGGCATATACCGATTTCACATCATGGCTTTTACACAATAAAATAAACTCATCTGGTCTAACTTGTATTGTGGTCTTTAAATTCATGTTGTTAAGTTAACAAATTCAGGGATTCAAACATGGGAAAGATTCTAACAACTTTTTGCCAACGTCAGTTCGGCTAACACCCCCATTTCAACCCCATTTTCTACGCCACGGGTTCTTTTTAAATCGCAGGAATGTTCAGAATTCGGTTAAGGGGTAGTACAAGGGATTTGCCTTGAAATTGGATAGCCCAAATCCATTGCTCGGCCCGCGGCAGGGATTGAACCGGGTTGCCCGCAAGGGTGGCGGGGACTGGCCCGCGAGGCGCGGAGGCGACCTTGGGAGCCACCGCAAGCCCGCTGGGGCAGCCCCCGGCAACCGCGGACAACCGGTGAAAGCCCGCAGCCGCCACGCAATAAAAAAACCTGAAAAAAGGGGCTTGCTTTTTCTGAATCATACCAACCCGCCCCCTGCCCCTTTTTTTACCAAAGCAGCCTATCTTTGCCTCCGTATGGGTAAAAATAAATTAAAGCGGTTTGCTGAAAATGCGACCTTCGAGCATGTTTTTCAGCCGACTTTTGATGAAATAAGCAAGGATTTGTTTGCTCTGAAAGGGAAATGGGCGGGATTTTTTGGAAATCAAAATCCCATTACCCTAGAATTGGCTTGCGGTCGCGGAGAATATTCGGTTGGTCTGGCCGAGCTGTACCCCGAACGGAATTTTGTGGGTATGGACGTGAAAGGCGCCCGACTTTGGCATGGAGCCCTGACCGCACAGGAAAAAAATTGGAAACACGTGGCTTTTGTGCGGCAACACATTGGCCAACTGCACCGGCTTTTTACCCTGCAAGATCAGATTGATCAGGTCTGGATTGTGTTTCCCGACCCCCAACTGCGCGACAGCAAGGCGATGAAAAGGCTGACCTCGCCTCGATTTTTGTCCACCTACCGCCGGTGCATGAAGCCCTCGACGCTAATTCACCTGAAAACGGATTCGCCCGAGCTTTTTGAGTACAGCCTTCAGGTGGTTCAAGAACAAAACCTTAACATTCTGCACCAATTCCGCGATGTGCATGCCGCCTGGCCGAACCACCCCGAATTGGGCATTCGCACCTTTTATGAATCGATGTGGCTGGAACAAGGCCGCCGTATTCACTACCTTTGTTTTGAACTTGGAACCGAACCCATTGGATGATTTTTTTGATTTGGTGTATCAGGTGGTGCGGCAAATTCCGCCCGGCCGAGTAAGCAGCTACGGCGCCATTGCCCGGTATTTGGGCAGTGGGAAGTCGGCCCGCACTGTTGGCTGGGCCATGAATGCCTCGCACCATGTGCAACCGCCCGTACCCGCCCACCGCGTGGTAAACCGAAATGGCATGCTGTCGGGCCAACATCATTTCGAGGGCCCCGGCGCTATGGAAGCGCTGCTGAATGCCGAAGGAATTTCGGTGGTTGACCACTGCGTTGTGGGTTTTAATGAACTCTTTTGGGATCCATCCGTTGAACTTATGCTATGAACGAACGACACATTCAAATTGAACAAGCCTTATTGGGGGTTTTGGACCCCGCCACCGGTAAAAACTTGGTGGAGGCCGGACGGGTAAAACGCATTGATGCGACCGAAAACCACTGGGCCATTGACCTTGAAATTACCAACCCGGCCCTGCACGTTAAAAAGAAAATTGAGGCCGATATTTCCAAAGCCCTAAGTCCTTTTCGGCCCGATTCGGTGCAGCTGCAAGTCCATTTTTTGGTGAACTCTCAAGCCCGAGCCGAAGAGCGCAAGGTGCTGCCCGGAGTGAGGCGCGTTGTTGCCGTGGCTTCAGGAAAAGGCGGCGTAGGTAAATCGACCGTAGCTGTAAACTTAGCGGCAGCGCTAAGCCGGCTCGGCAGCAGGGTGGGCATTTTAGATGCCGATATTTACGGCCCATCGGTGCCCCTCATGCTGGATACCAAATACGTTCGCCCCGGATTGGTTCAAGACGAGCAAGGTCGTTCGTTGATTGAACCCGTTGAAAACTACGGAATAAAAATGCTGAGCATTGGCTTTTTTGCCGGCGACGATCAGGCGGTTGCCTGGAGAGGCCCCATGGCCAGCAAAGCCCTGACCCAGATGATTACCGAGGCCGCCTGGGGAGAACTGGATTTTCTAATTCTGGATTTGCCTCCCGGCACCGGCGACATTCATTTAAGCTTGGTTCAACTGCTGCCGCTCTCGGGCGTAATCGTTGTTAGCACTCCCCAAGAAGTAGCCCTAGCCGATGCGCGGAAAGGCGTAGCCATGTTTCAAATGCCAAACATTCAGGTGCCGGTTTTGGGCTTGGTAGAAAACATGGCTTGGTTTACTCCTCTTGAACTTCCAGACAACAAGTATTATATTTTTGGAGAAGGCGGTGCGGCCAAGTTGGCCGCCGAACTGAACATTCCGCTATTGGCTCAAATACCTTTGGTTCAAGGCATTCGGGAGTCGGGCGATCGAGGCCTGCCTGCCGCCCTAGATGATTCCAACCCGGCGGCTGTTTATTTTAGCGATCTGGCCGTATCGGTCATGGAAATAGCCCACCGCTTAGCTGCCCGATAATGCGCATCAGCCTGGTTGTCATTACCCTGAACGAGGCCGATAAACTGGGCGATTGCCTGAAGTCGGTGGCCGGCCTGGTAGACGAAATGCTGGTAGTGGATTCCGGTTCAACCGACGGGACTCCATCTCTGGCCGAATCGCTGGGTGCCCGGGTGGTTTACCGGCCCTTTAAGGGCCACATAGAACAAAAAAACGCCGCTGCTCAGCTGGCTCAGCACGATTGGGTACTTTCGTTGGACGCCGACGAGCGCCTGGATGCCGAGGCACGAAGCGAAATTGCTGGGTTAAAACTGCAGGGAGCGCAAAAGGAGGCTTATGGTTGGAGGCGGCTAAATCACTACGGAAATCAGCCTATTCGACATGGGGCTTGGTATCCGGACCGAAAACTGAGGCTTTGGAGGAAACAAGCGGGAAAATGGATGGGAACAAATCCACACGACCGCTGGGAATGCGCAGAAAAAGGCTCGGAACAGTGGCTAAAGGGCCATATTCTGCATTTTTCGTTCAAAGGGCCCCGTGAACACCGGCAGCAGGCCGATCGCTTTGCAAGCATAGCAGCCCAAGCCATGAAAAGCCAAGGGCGAACCGCATCGGCTTTACGCCCCTACGTGCATTCCGGCATTCGTTGGGTTCGAGATTACCTATGGCTGGGTGGGTTTTTAGATGGGAAAGCCGGATGGCACATAGCGGGAATCAACGCCTGGGAGGCTGGGGAAAAATACAGGAGGCTTAGGGAGCTGAATAAAATCTAAAGTTTGGAAAAGATACCGTTTTATTGACGTATTTTAACCTGCGATTCACTGCCAAAATCCTTTCTAATTTCTACCTTTGCTGCCATGCTATCAGAGAGTTTAATTGCCAGCCTAGAACCCTACAAGGCCATTATTAAAGTGGCGGTTATTGTTGCTACGGCAGTGGCAATAAACAAAATAATGCGTTATACCTTGGGCTCGTATTTCAAACGAGAATCGGCCCGGATAAACGTTGACCCAACGGCCTACAATTTTCTGAAAAACGCCTTAACGTTTATCATATTTATAGGGGCTGCCTTCAATATAGTGTATGTTATTCCGGGTTTTAGGCAGGTAGCTGTAACTTTGTTTGCCGGTGCGGGTATATTGGCGGCAATTATTGGTTTTGCGAGCCAAACCGCCTTTTCAAACATCATAAATGGGATTATGATTGTGGCGTTTAAGCCCTTTCGGATTGGGGATATTATTGAGGTGGGCACCAATGACAACTACAAAGGTACCGTAGAAGACATTACCCTGAGGCATACCGTGATTCGGAACTACGAGCTAAAAAGGGTGGTGATTCCCAACACAGAGATTTCAACTCAAATCATCATCAACCGAAGCATGAATGAAGAGGCAATGATTCGGTTTTTTGAGGTAACCCTGCCCTACTCTGCCGATTTGGTGAAGGCGATGGGAATTATTGAAGAGGAGGCCATAAAACACCCTTTGTTTGTGGATATGCGCAGCCCTGAAGAAATTCGAGATGGACGTCCGAAGTTGGATGTGTTTTGTAGGGATTTAAACACATCGGGCATGATGATTCGGGCGTATATTTCGGCGGCAGATTCTAGGAAAAGTTTTGAGTTCTTGATGGACATGAACAGGATAATCAAGCTTCGATTTGAGGCCGAGGGCATTGAAATTGCGATGCCGTATGTGAATGTGGTGATGCGCGGGAAGGAAAAAGGAATGGTTGGGGATATGGTGAGTGGAGGCACAGAAAATTCAGAAGTACTTGGGGGATAATAGGGGCTGAAAAAGATTGGGTTGCCGGTCGCGGGCGGGACGGCGTTTTAAGGGTACCCTTCATCATTGCATTTTACGTTCTTTATCAACAGGGCATTCCATAGGGTTCCCTTTTTTATTGGGTTGTCGATTTTAAACCACCTAAAATATCCAATCAGACTCATCCAACCCCAAAAGTCAAACCGTCCTAATCTACCTGCCCATACATTCCCGCAAAACTGCCAATCTGAAATTTCACTTTTGCGTTTCTTTCCAATTCCATTACCGATAAAGGTGAATCTGCCACTTTCACCCGTCTCATTCCCAAGCTCCCGCTTTCCGCTTCCGCAAAGTTGCCTTTGCATGATTTGGAAAGCTTTTCTGAGACCCCCAAGGCGAACCGAGTTTCGCTTTTCAGCTTCCCTCAAATTCCCGAAGTTCACATCAAAAAGAACCCTAACCGTCCTTCGCCACCCCAAATACGTGACGAAGCCAAAAACAACGTTTCATCGATGAACTAAGGCAAAGGTACGAAGGGTATTTTGATGTGTCAAGGGCAAGTTTAATTTACCTGAACGGCATGTCCATTTTTAAGGCCTTGCGGTAGGGATTGAGTTGGGTTGCCCGCAAGGCTACACCTGCCTTGCCCCGCGTGCTGCGCAGGCGACCTTGGGAGCCCTCGCAAAGCCGCTGGGGCAAACAGGTTTAGCCGCGGACAACCGACGAAAGCCCGGCCACCGCCCTAAATAAAAAGAAAAAAAACAGCGTTTAATCTCGGTAATCGGGCTTTGAAATTAGTTCAAGCCACGCTGTTTTACTACCACTTTCAGCTGTTGGCGGCGCTTCTCAAGGCCATCTAAATCAACCTTTAGGCGTTCAATGCGCAGTTTGTGCGGGCGCAGGAAAGCCTCGTTGCCTTTGGCGTTGATGAAGCGTTCCAAGCTGTTTTCAATTTGAATAATTTCATCTTGAATTTGCTTGGCTTTGCTGCCTAAGAATCGGCGTTCGTCGAGCAGTTTTTTGTCGTCCATGGCCTCCAGTTTCTCTTTATAGGCCATTTTCGACTGCCGTTCGGGGTCAATTCCCAGGCGCTGCCGCAGGGCAGCCACGGCAGATTCCCAAGCCGATTCGATGTTCTTTTTCTCGCTAATGGGCACGTAGCCAATGGCCTCCCACTTTTTCTGTAGTTCAGAGAGCAGGGTTTGCCCTTCGGCTTCTGTTTCGGGGGTACTTTGTTCAAGTTCGGTCAGCAGAGCCTGTTTTGCTTGCAGATTGGCTTGTTCGCGGTCCGACTGACCTTCAAACCAGCCATTTTTGGCTACAAAAAAGGCATCGCAGGCGGCACGAAAGCGGTTCCAAAGGGCATCTGAGCGTTTGCGATCAACGGGCGGACTTGCTTTCCAGCGTTGCTGCAGGGCCTTGATTTTTTCGACCGTATCTTTCCATTGTTTGCTGTCTTTCAAGGCTTCGGCTTCTTCGATTAAAGCCATTTTGGCTTTCAAACCTTCGGCATAACGGGCTTGTTGCTCTTTGTAAATGCGGTTTCGGTGTTTGAAAAACAGTTTTTTAGCTTCAAGAAACTCGGCCCAAATGGCATTGCTTTGGGCCCGGGGTACCGGACCTATTTTCCTCCATTCGGCGTCGAGAAGTTGAAATTGTTCTTCGGCCTTTTTCCAATCGTTCAGGCTGCCGTAATTTTCAGCGGCCAGCGATTTAAGTTGCTCAAGCAGGGTGGTTTTGGCCTGCAGATGAGCTGCCCGAATTTCATCTTGCTCTTTATAATGGGCATCGCGGCGGGCGTACACGGCATCGCAAGCGGCCTTAAAGCGTTCAAACATAGTTTGGTCAAGGTCATCGGGCAGATAACCGGCTTCGCGCCAATCTTTGCGAAGGCTGAGCAAACGTTGCAAGCTTTGGTTGATGGAGGGTTCTTCAGACAAGCGTTCGGCTTGTTGAATAAGTTCTTCGCGCAGTTGCTGCACCTTTTGAATGTCCATTTGAGACAGTGCTTCGTTGATGCGAAGAAAATCGAAGAACATTTTATTAAAATGCCGGTAGTTTTTGTAGATTTCATCCGCTTCGCGGCTAGGGATGCTGCCAATTTCTTTCCAGCGTTTTAAAAGGTTGCGGAACTTTTGAATGGCTTTTTTGATATCGGATTCATCGCTGATAACCGCCCGCATTTCGTCCAGCAAATCCTTTTTAGCAAGCAAATTGGCGTTCAATGTGTTTTCGGTTTGCTTGCGCAGTCGGATTAAGGCATCGCCAAACTGCTTTGACAGTTTTCTGAGTTCCTTTAAAATATCTGCGGGTTCGTACACAAATTCCGATTCCTCAGCCTCATCTAAGGTCATGAACATGCGAAGTTTAGTCTGCCGATCTTCGTCAAACAACTCATTTACGCGCAGCTTCAGGGGTTGGTATGCGCGGCGATGTTGCCAAATTTGGGCATCTTCTTGATGTGTTTTAAGCCAAGCGTACACCAGCTCAGGGGCCTTTCCTGAAAAATCTTCCTCTTCGGTTGGAATTTCAACTTCATCTTCCGATTCTGCCTTTTTCAGTTCCATTTCAAACTCTTCTACCTCATCTAGGTCATGGGCAGCGGCGGGCGTTTCGGGTTCATCATCCGATGAATCCGCGGCGGCCATTTCTACCTTGTTTGCCTCTGGTTCATGCTCTTCCACCTGAACAACATCTTCAGACACAGGGGCAAATTCGGGAGCATTTTCAGCGAAATCCGAGCTGGCCTTATCCAGTGGTCCGTCGGCTAACTCATCCTTTTCATCTAGGTGAATCATAATGTGTACGATTTATTTAGGGAAGCAAAGATATAGAAATGCATACAGCTAAGGTGTTTTTTGATTGGGGCGGGTTTTCGGGCTTTCGCTGGGTAGTCCGCGGTTGCCGAAAAGCTGGCCCAGCTGGTTTGCGGGGGCTCCTAAAGTCGCCTCCGCACCTAGCGGGCCAGGTTTCGGCACCCTTGCGGGCTACCCCTGCTCAATCCCGCCCGCGAGCGACTAAATTGAAAACAGACAATAAACAAAAAAATCCCAAAAGGGATTTTACACTAAACACACAAAGAAAAAAGAAGTTCAAGCCTCTTTAGCAGAGGCTAACCATATTTTCATCAATAGAAATCGTCTTCTCCGCCGAAATCGTCAAAATCGTCGTCATCGTCGTCGTCCAAAAAGTCCAAATCATCATCCAAGTCGTCTTCTTCCTCATCGTCGAAAAACTCCTCATCGTCGTCCGATGAATTTTGTTTTCCGGCAATGTGCGGAATGAGCTCCTCTGTTTGGAACAAATAGGGCTTGTCAATGCTAGTCAAATGGACATTCATAGTAGATTATGTTTCTAGTATTTCTGCAAATTTAGAGCAAAGGATTCTATTTTTGCAATAGGTATTTATCAACTTTTTTTTGTTCATATTTTTAAAACACTAGTGTCCGATAAAACTTTTTTAAAAGCGGGGATTCCTGCTAAGGATTCCCCGCTTTAGTGTAATTTGTCGTTGCAAAACACCAATTACATGAATAAAAGTAGCTACTTTTTTGGACAGTCCGT
>VGMT01000010.1 GCA_016866335.1 Bacteroidota bacterium
TTAGCTCAAGGCGTAAAAATCTCTCCCCAGCCCGGAACACCCGACCCCTCGGCCATTTTGGAAACCCAAGACACCACCCGCGGAGTTTTAATGCCCAGGGTAAACCTGCAAAGCAGCACCGATGCGCTAACCATTGCCAACCCTGCCACCTCACTTATGGTGTTCAACACGGGCACCACCTTGGCTCCCGCCGGGTTTTACTACAACGCCGGTACGCCCCAAGCTCCGCAGTGGGCTTTGGTTCTGCCCAATCCTGCCAACACAAGTCTCAACATGAACGGCTTCGCCATTGAAAACCTGGCTACACCCGTAAATCCGGCCGACGCAGTAACCAAAGATTACGTGGACAACCAAATCATCAACGTAAGCGGCAGCGGAGGCGGAGCTTGCCATTGCCCAACCATGATCACCGACGAATTCAATCCTACAACCCTCGGCAATGCCATGCGCGCTTGCGCAAACCTGGTGCAGGGCGGCTTTAGCGATTGGTACCTGCCCGAACTCAAAGACCTGACCTTTCTGCTGTCGTACGACGCCGCCAACATACCCAACAACAGCTCATCGAACTACATCTGGACTCAAACCTACCCCACAGGAATGAACAATTCTTTTGCCTTGTTTCAATTCAATTTGGGCTACATCGATTATTTAAATGGCAGCTATAGCAACCGCTACCGTTGTGTAAGGTAGTTTTATTTGGGCGGCAGCCGGGCTTTCTCCGGTTGTCCGCGGTTGCCGGAAGGCGGGCCCAGCGGGCTTGCGGTGGCTCCTAAAGTCGCCTCCGCGCCACGCGGGCCCGGCTCCGGCACCCTTGCGGGCAACCCGGTTCAATCCCTGCCGCCACTCAACACCGAAAACCCTTTAATTCCAATGGATTCAAGCCATAACACGGCCCGCGCTACGGATCGATACGGAAAGCCCACAGGCAGGCTGTTGGGCCGGTCCGAGCCGAGGAGGCGACCACCGGGAGCCACCGCAGGCCGGCTTCCGGCCCCACAGACTGCCGAGGACTTGAAGTGAGAGCCGGGCCAGCGCCCAAAAACTACACGTTCTCTCCCAGCTCAAAGGAACGGTACGCAAACCCCAGCCAATCCGGCAATTCCGATGGATTTACCGAGTCTATTCCCCGCTGCATTTCCATGAGCCGGGCCGCGCGGCCGTGCAAAGCCACGGCCAGCAAACAGGCATCGGTGGTCTGCACACCCCGTGCCAACAGGGCCCCCAACATTCCCGTCAAGCTGTCGCCAGAACCCCCTTTGGCCAGCGCTGGCGTACCAAAATTCAATGCAAACGCCTGATTTTCAGGAGTAAAAACCCAAGTAATATGGTTCTTCAAGACAATGTGGCAGTTCCATTTCTGCGCTGCCTCTAGGGCCTTCTGCCAACGGTGTTCCGACCGCTCCGATGTCCCAAAAAGCCGATCAAACTCCGCCGGGTGCGGAGTCAGCACCACCTGACCCTGAAACGGACGAACAAGCCCATTTTCTGCAAATATATTTAAGGCATCGGCATCAAACACCCGCGGAATGGACTGGAATTCCATGGCGAATTGCAGCCAATGTTGAAAGGCCGTTGCCCTACCCGCGCCCGGCCCCAAGGCCAGGGCAGTTATTTTTTCGGGCAGAACCGTGTGCGGCTGCGCCATGTCTTGAAATTGCACCTCTGGGTGCCGACTCAGCAACGGCGCGCGCGCCGAGGACTGGGCCAAGGCTAGAATTTTTCCTACTCCCATGTTCAGCGCAGCTCCGCTGCTTAAACACAGGGCTCCCTCGCCACCTTCGGCCCCGCCTATCAGCGCCAACCATCCCTGATTCCCTTTGTGGGCCTGAATTTGTCGTTTGGGCAATCGCCGCTGCACATCGGCCGACTCAATCCAATAGCCCAAAATAGCCTCAGGAAAATTGCTTTCAAAATGGCTGAGCGGTACCACCTGTAAAGCTCCCAAAAAGGGGGCCGATTCAGGAAACAGCATGCTAAAAGCAGGTCGATCGATGCAATAGGTTTTTTGTGCGGATAAAACCGGGTTTTCTAAAGCGAAATCTTCGGGCCGATTTGGCAAACCCGAAGGGCTGTCAATGGCCCAAACCGGCTTGCCTATAGTTGCAATCCATGCGAAAAAGGGAGCAAAATCGGCCTGCAAAGGCCGGCTCAATCCATTTCCAAACAAGGCATCTATCCATAGGTCTGTGCTTGAAAAAGACTGGAATTCAGCGGGGTTATCTGCCTGAATTTCATTTAGTTGAACTCGATGGCTTAATGGAAGCAAAGCCTTTGCCTGTGCTAGGTTTTCAGGGCTGTAATGCGTCGATTTTAAGCGCAGCACCTGAACCATGGCATGGGCCGACAGGTAGCGGGCCAAGGCCAATCCGTCGCCCCCATTGTTACCCGGGCCAACCAAAACCGTAATCTGCTTGGGCTGAATGCGCTGAAGGTCTGGCAGCATGGACTTATACAACCGAAAGGCCGCACGTTCCATTAAAGTCAGAGAAGAAATTCCCTCTGCCTGTTGAATCCCCTGGTCGTGGGCTCTTTGCTGCGCTGCTGTAAAAATGGCTTTCATGCCCGATTTAAGTAATTCAGCAATTGCGCGTGCAGGTCAACTGCGGCCTTGGCCAGGTCGTTTCCATCGGGATTCTGAATCAAAAATGTGCCAAATTCGTTGCGCTGAGCATCGGTCATTTGGGCTTGAATGCGCTGCAAAACGGTTTCTCGGCTTAGGTTGTCGCGTTGCATGACCCGTTGAATGCGCTGTTCGATTGGGGCTTCGACCACCACCACAGCCTGGCAATCTCGGTAGGAACCCGATTCAATCAAAATTGCCGCTTCGCGCACTACATAAACTGATGATTTGTCCTGAATCCAATCGGCAAACAGCCCTTGTACAAAGGGGTGAATTTTTGATTCCAAGACAGATTTTAGCTCGGGATTTGAAAAAATTTGCCCGGCTAAAAAGGTTCGATTCAAGGATGAATCGGGCAAAAAAACCTGATTTCCAAACGTTTGAACCAACCAATCTTTGTTTTCAATATAGTTATAGAATCGTTTGGCTTGGGCATCGGCATAGAAAACGGGAACTCCCAAGGATTCCATGGCCGAGGCGAGGGCTGATTTTCCAGACCCTATGCCTCCGGTGAGTCCAACAATGGCAGGGCTTTGAGCCATGCTTTGGTCTTAGTTCGCAGCCTCAGACAAACTGGCCGAGTTGTCCATTGAAATGGCCGATTTCTCGAACTTAATGTGGTTTTTATCCACCATTTCTAAGGTAACAGTGGTATCGGTCATGTCTAGGATTTTCCCATGAATTCCCCCTATGGTTACCACCCGGTCGCCCTTTTTCAAGGCTTCACGGAATTTTTTCTGGTCTTTGGACTTTTTCATTTGAGGACGAATCATGAAAAAGTAAAAGACAACCAGAATAAGACCTAGAAAGATAAACTGGGAGAAATCTCCTTGGCCGCCGCCTGAGCCGCCGCCTAACATTAGAAATGGGTTCATAGATTTGGATTAATGGTTGTGCCCTTCGTGGCTTTCACCGGGAGCGTGGTTATGACCGGCATGGTCACCGCCTTCTTTGTCGCCGTTTGGATCAATGACTTGTCCAACCACATGAAGAACGGTTACGTTGGGTTCGGTATTGGCAGTTAGGGTAACGGTTTGGGTGATTGGGCCACCTTTTTTATTGGTGCTATCAAACACCACCTTGATTTCACCTTTCTCGCCAGGTTTAATGGGGCCTTCGGGTTTTGATGGAACGGTGCATCCACAAGAACCTTTTGCATCAGCGATCACCAACTGCTCGGAACCCGTATTGGTAAAGGTGAACGTGAATTCAGACTTTTCGCCTTTTTGAAGGGTACCAAAGTCGAAGGTGTCCTTTTCAAATACCATAGTGGTGGTTTTTCCCACCAAATCCGCAGGGATTTCGGTGGAATCCGAATTGCCTTTTCCGCCGCAGCCGGCAATGAGTAAGGAAGAAAAAAGAACCGATGAAAACAGAAAACGTACCATGAGATTAGAATTTATGTTTGTGCAAAGATATTAAGCATCCAGCAAACCTCGGCCGGTTTTTTTTATTTTTCCTGAAGCTGAAAAATCAGCCACCAGTTTATCTAAAATACCGTTGATAAAGGTTTTGCTTTTGGGGGTAGAAAAGTGTTTTGAAAGTTCAATGTATTCGTTCAATGTAACCTTAACTGGAATGCTTTGAAATTCAACCAATTCGGTTAAGGCAAGTTTCATGAGCATCAAATCCATGATGGCAATACGGTCCAGTTCCCAGTTTTTCGCTTTTTCTTGGATGGCCTCTTGGTATTGGTCGTTATGCAGAATGGCCTTTCTAAACAAATCAACCATAAAGGCTTTGTCGTCTTTTTCGTCTTTGTAGAGTTTTTCCAACTTCAGTTTTCCCTTTTCGCCCAACGATTTCATTGTTTTCATTAGGGAGTTGTTGACCACATACAGGTCATCGGACCAGTGAATGTTAATGGATTCATAAATGGATTCGAGTATTTCTTCCTGAAAAACCTCTTCGGTATAAATAGAAACCAAAGCCTGATGGTGCTGTTCCATGCTAGGGCTCGTCAAGGCCATGTATTCTAAAAAGGCTGAATTTTTTTTGATTTTTCTCCATAGTTTATGGATTTCTTCTTGATAGGCAGACCAACTCACCTTGTGGTGGGACAACAATTGCAAAAAATCTGGATTTTCCGACATTGTTTTCAAGTAAGGATTGTCCAAAAAAGCATTGCTGTCTTTTAAATCTTCTGGGCTTGGAATATTTTTCTTTTTCCCGTCTTGCTTATCGAGCAAGGCCAAATGCCGAAATTCGGCCATCAGCGACAACTGATACAAATACAGGCGGTAAATTTCTTCGGCCGACTCCACCATATACTTTTCGGCGGCGGGCACATTGGTTAATCCCGACTGCAAATAGCCATAGAGTGCTTGCAAAACCTTAACCCTGATGTGCCTTCTATTCAACATATTGTGTGCAAATTAACCCTAAGAACGAAGAAATGAACGAAAAGAAAAACGGAAAAAGAAGGGGGCTTATCCTCGAGTACGAATACCGGCAATGGCATCGATCCGGCGTTGAGCGAAATTTATGGCAACATTCCCACTAAAGGTATTGTTGTCGCGGGCCTCCGTCAGAATCGAACCGCAAACATCGTAAATAAACTCTGCCTTTTTCATGGCAGCGTCTTTGGAATAACCTTCCAATTCACCGTTTACATTGATTAATCCTCCTGAGTTGATTAAGAAATCAGGAGCGTAGACCATGTTCCGATCCAGCATCTGCTGTCCGTGTTTTTTCTCAGATTTCAACTGATTGTTGGCTCCCCCGGCAACAATATCGCAGCGCAGGGTGGACAAGGTATCGTCGTTTAAGATTCCGCCCAATGCGCAAGGAGCAAAAATATCCATGTTGGTGCTGAAGACCTGATCGGCAGCAACCACCTCAACCGAAGGCTGACGTTGTTTGATGGCTTGAATTTTATCTTCAAAAATATCCGAAACCTTAACCTTGGCCCCTTCTTTAATCAAGTTGTCAATCAAATAGCTGCCTACATGGCCAGCGCCTTGAACCAAGATGGTTTTACCTGAAAGCGAATCGGAGCCATAGGCAAATTTGGCCGAAGCTTTCATTCCCATGTACACCCCATAAGCTGTAACAGGCGAAGGGTCTCCACTGCCCCCCAAATGTTCAGGCAAACCAGTAACGAATGAAGTTTCTGCGTGGATGTATTCCATATCGCGGGTTGACATACCCACGTCTTCGGCAGTAATGTACTTGCCGTTTAAGGACTGAACAAATTTGCCAAATCGGCGAAGCAGGGCCTCGTTTTTCAGCGAGCGGGCATCTCCGACAATAACAGCCTTACCGCCGCCCAGGTTCAACCCTGCAATAGAAGCTTTGAATGTCATTCCACGGCTTAGGCGCAAAACGTCTTCAACGGCATCTTCGAGCCTTTCGTAGGCCCACATGCGGGTTCCGCCTAGGGCTGGGCCTAAGGTTGTATTGTGAATTCCAATAATGGCTTTCAACCCTGTATGCTTGTCTTGGCAAAAGACCACTTGCTCATGGTCCATCGCAGACATTTGATTTAAAACATGGGTTGATTGAATTGAGGTTTCGGCAGCAAGTTCCATTTGGGTGATTGATTAATTACCTTTGAGGCGGTTGTCGTTTGCTGCAAATGTAGATTTTTTCATCGGATTCAAAGGACACCCAAGTACATTTCACCCTATGAATGCCCTAGCAAGTTTAAATAGTTATTTGTGGAAATACAGAGGAAGGTTGGCACTGGGGCTACTTTTCGTTGTTGGTTCTAACCTTTTTGCTGTGTTTCCGGCAGGCTTGATCCAGGAGTCCATCGACTTGGTTAGCAGCTATTTAACCGAAATAAAATCAAACCCTACCACCACCAACACCCAGGATTTTTTTCAGGTTTTGGTTCGTTTATCGTCCTTGATTTTTCTTTTCGCCTTGTTTAAAGGCATTCTACTGTTTATGGTTCGGCAAACCATCATTATTACTTCGCGTTGGATTGAGTACGACTTAAAAAACAAGGTTTTTGGGCACTACCAAAAAATGGATTTGGGATTTTTTCGGCGGCATGCCACCGGCGACCTCATGAATAGATTGTCTGAAGACATAAGCAATGTACGCATGTATTTGGGGCCGGTAATCATGTATGGCCTTAACACCATTGTTCTGTTTGTTTTGGTTTTGGTTATGATGCTTAAAAAAAGTCCATTTTTAACCCTATTGGTTTTTGTCCCCATGCCCCTGCTCTCGGCTTTGGTTTACTTTGTCAACAAACGAATTTTAATCCAATCCACAAAAGTCCAAGAGGCCTTATCTTCCATTAGCTCGTTTGTTCAAGAATTTTTGTCGGGCATACGAATTGTAAAATCCTATGGCAGGCAAGAAGAATTTGAAGGTAGATTTGAAAATCAAAGCGAGGGGTATCGATCTGAGGCCGTTCGGCTCATGATTATAAATGCTGTTTTTTTCCCACTCATTCTATTGTTGATTGGCATAAGCACTATTTTGGCTGTAGGAGTTGGGGGCTGGGAGGTGTACCAACAGCGCATAAGTCCTGGTGTAATTGCCGAATTCATAATCTATGTAAACCTTTTGACCTGGCCGGTAGCTTCTCTAGGCTGGATTACTTCTATTTGGCAACGTGCAGAGGCCTCGCAACAACGCATCAATGAATTTCTGAACACCCAATCCAGTTTACAGGATGGCGAACTTCAGGTTGACCCCAATCAATTTGTATTGGAATTTCACCATGTTGATTTCACTTACCCTGAAACAGGGATTCAGGCCTTAAAATCGGTTTCCTTTAGGCTTGAATCAGGGCAGGTATTAGGGATTACAGGTAAAACCGGCTCAGGAAAATCAACCATAGCCTTATTAATGATGCGGTTTTATGACCCAAGCAATGGGTGTATCCGTTTAAATGGAAAAGACATTAAGGAATATTCGGTCGCCTCTCTACGTTCGGTTTTTTCTTTTGTACCTCAAGATGTTTTTCTTTTTTCAGATACCATTGAAAACAACATTCGATTTGGAGCTCAATCCACAGACGATCAAACGGAAGAAGCCCTAATCTATGCTTCAACCCAGGCTGGCTTGCATCAAAACGTGATGGAATTTTCGGAAGGCTACCAAACCCGATTAGGGGAACGGGGAGTAACCTTAAGCGGCGGGCAAAAACAACGCAGCAGCATTGCCCGAGCCTTATTTAAAAAAGGAAATTGTTTGATTCTTGACGATGCCCTTTCGGCAGTCGATACCAGTACAGAGCGAGAAATTCTTGACAACCTTAAGCAATTGAAAGGCCATGCCTCAATGGTTTTAATTTCGCATAGGGTCTCTACCCTACTGCCCGCACAGCTTATTTTGGTGTTGGACCAAGGGGAACGGATTGAGTTCGGAAGCCCCTCGGAATTGATTCAATTGAAAGGCCTGTATTTTCAATTTGTGGAGCAACAAGGCGCCAGCCGAGTTTTAGAATCCTAAAATGGGTGTGTGGCAAAGGGTATTTTTAACCTAAAAGTCAAAAATAGAAACCATTGGTAAACCATTAGGTAAGAAAAAGGAACATTTTTGTGGTTTGGGAAATCCTTTTAATTATATTTGGTTTGTAAACCAGCCATCGCTTATGGAAGACAATTACCGAAACAACCAGAACGAACGCTTCTCTAAGTCAGTTCGTGCGGGCAAAAGAACCTATTTTTTCGATGTTAAGGCCACCCGAGATGAGAACCTTTTCATTACCATTACCGAGAGCAAACGCCGGCCAAGGCCCGATGGTTCTTTCTTTTACGAAAAACACAAATTGTTTTTGTACAAAGAAGATTTAATCAAGTTTTCTGATGGGCTTCAAGAAGCTTTGGATTTTGTTCGTGAAAACAACCCTACCCCAGTTGAAGAACAAGTCTATACCCCAGGAAGAGATGGCGAAAATCGGGATACCGATTATCCAGATGTCCGATTCGAAGACTTCGAATAAGTTAAGTTCTTAACAAATTGTCAACACAGGCCAAAAGCCTGTTGAGGGATTCGTAATTTTGACGTAATCCCTTTTTTTTATGTCTTCAGGTCACTCTTTCAACCACCTTCATGTTCATACTCAATTCTCTTTGTTGGATGGAGCAGCCGATATTTCAAAGCTGTACGATAAAGCCATTGCCGATGGAATGAAAGGAATGGCCATCACCGACCATGGCAACATGTTTGGGGTGTTTAAATTCGTGGCAGAAGCCTGGAAACGCAAAGATGGACAAGGAAATCCCTTAGTTAAACCCATTATTGGTTGCGAGTTTTACGTGGTTCAAGACCGACACCGCCAAAGTTTTTCCCGAGAAGAAAAAGACATCCGCTACCACCAGCTGATGCTGGCAAAAAACGAGGAAGGGTATCGAAACCTATGCAAACTTACCTCCCTTGGCTACATGGAAGGAATGTATGGAAAATACCCCCGAATCGACAAGGAACTCATTCTACAATACCACAAAGGACTTATTGCCACCACCTGTTGCCTAGGTGCCGAAGTGCCCAAGGCCATTATGCAAAAAACCGAGGAAGAAGCCGAAGCTGTTTTTAAATGGTGGCTCGATTTGTTCGGAGAAGATTACTACATCGAAATTCAACGGCATCACATTCCCGACCAAGAAAAAGTAAATGCGGTTCTACTTAAATGGGCCCAAAAATACCAGGTACCCCTCATTGCTTCGAACGACTCACATTATGTAAACCAACAAGACAGCAATGCCCACGACATTCTACTTTGCATAAACACCGGCGAAAAGAAAAGCACCCCAACCATCAAGGAGTTTGGCGACGACGATATGATGTCTAAAGGCAAGCGCTTTGCCTTCTACAACGATCAATTTTTCTTTAAAACCGGGCAAGAAATGGGTCAATTGTTTAAAGACCTGCCCCAGGCCCTGGAACGAACCCAAGAAATTGTCGACAAGGTTGATACACTTAACCTTGAAAAGCAAATTCTGCTTCCCAATTTCCCCATTCCCGAGGGGTTTGCAAATCAAGATGCTTACCTGCGCCACATTACCTTTAAGGGAGCAAAAGAACGCTACGGAGAAATCAGCGCCGAAGTGGAAGAACGGTTAAATTTCGAACTGTTCACCGTTGAGCAAATGGGCTTTGCCGGCTATTTTTTGATAGTATCGGATTTTATTGATGCCGGCCGTAAATTGGGCGTACTGATTGGCCCCGGTCGGGGTTCTGCCGCCGGTTCGGCCGTGGCGTATTGCATTGGAATCACCAACATAGACCCCATCAAATACGATTTGCTGTTCGAACGTTTCCTAAACCCCGAACGCAAAAGCATGCCCGATATCGATACCGATTTTGATGATGCCGGACGCCAAAAGGTGATCGATTATGTGGTAGACAAATACGGGAAAAACCAGGTCGCTCACATCATTACCTACGGCTCTATGGCCGCAAAAATGAGCATCAAAGACGTAGCTCGAGTCATGGATCTTCCCATTTCTGATTCGAATGCCCTCTCTAAATTGGTACCTGAAAAACCAGGCATTTCGTTAAAACGGATTCTTAGAGCACCTGAAGACGGGAAAGATGGCCTTAAAGACAACGAAAAACTCTCGGAAGACGAACTGAAAGGCGTACGCGAATTAAGAAAGCTGCTTTCTACTCCAGGCCTAAACTCCGATATTCTCAAAGAGGCCGAATTGCTGGAAGGAAGTGTACGGAATACCGGAATCCATGCCGCAGGGATTATCATTGCTCCTAGCGATTTAAACGACCTGATTCCCGTTGCAACGGCAAAGGACACTGATTTGTTGGTTACCCAATACGACGGATCAATCATCGAAAATGCAGGAGTCATAAAAATGGACTTCCTTGGACTTAAAACCCTGAGCATTCTAAAGTATGCCATTGAATTAATCCAAGAAAACCATCGGGTTACTATCGACCTAGACAGCATTCCCCTTGACGACAGCAAAACCTTTGAGCTGTATCAAAAAGGGGAAACCAACGCCACATTCCAATTTGAATCGGTGGGAATGCAGAAATACTTGCGTGAGCTAAAACCCGATAAACTTGAAGATTTAATTGCCATGAATGCCCTGTATCGACCAGGGCCAATTGAATACATTCCGGAATTTGTGGCCAGAAAACACGGCCGAAAATCCATTGTGTACGACCTTCCTGATATGGAAGAATTCCTGAATGAAACCTATGGAATTACTGTTTATCAGGAACAGGTTATGCTTTTGTCGCAAAAACTCGCCGGTTTTACCAA
Organism: Bacteroidota bacterium; assembly: GCA_016866335.1. Taxonomy (GTDB): domain Bacteria; phylum Bacteroidota; class Bacteroidia; order CAIKAF01; family CAIKAF01; genus CAIKAF01. The sequence goes on from VGMT01000010.1 coordinate 10,806, forward strand.
AGGCCAGGCCGACACCCTGCGAAAAGCCATGGGGAAAAAGCAAAAAGCCGTTCTTGACCAACTTAAAGGCCTTTTCATGGAAGGTTGCGAAAAGAACGGTCACCCTGCAAAAGTTTGTGAAAAGGTTTGGACCGATTGGGAGGCCTTCGCCAGCTATGCCTTCAACAAATCGCATTCAACCTGCTATGCCTACGTAGCCTACCAAACCGCCTATTTAAAAGCCCATTATCCTGCCGAATACATGGCCTCGGTGTTGTCAAACAATTTGAGCAACAGCGACAAATTGATTTTCTTCATGGAAGAATGCCGCAGAATGGGCTTAACCATTCTAGGTCCCAACGTGAACGAATCCATCACCAACTTTTCGGTAAATGCCAACGGCGAAATCCGTTTTGGCCTAGGCGCCATAAAAAACGTGGGCGAAGCCGCCATGGAAGGCATCATTCAAGAACGGAAGACCAATGGCCCCTTCAAAGATGTGTTTGATTTTCTGACCCGTGTAAATTTGGGAGCGGTAAATCGCCGAGTAATCGAGAACCTTGCCTTGGGTGGAGCCATGGACAGCATCCCCCCTCTGCACCGTGCCCAGTATTTTGAAGAAGAAAACCCAGGAAGCGGCCCCTTTATTGAACGGCTGGTGCGCTGGGGAACCTCATACCAAAACCAGGTTAAAAATGCAGCTCCTAGCCTATTCGGAGAAACCAATACCACCGAAATAGCCTTTCCCAATCCTCCCGATTGCAGCCCATGGAATCCGCTTGCCCAACTAAAAAAAGAAAAAGAAATCACCGGTTTTTACCTTTCTGGCCACCCCCTTGATGATTTTAGCTTCGAATTGAAAAGGTTTTGCAACAGAACCCTGTCTGCACTTGAATCTCTTCAAACTCTTCAAGGACACACAATTACGGTTGGAGGGATTGTAGGCGAAGTGACCCATAGAACCACTAAAACCGGCAAGCCCTTCGGAATTTTAAACCTAGAAGACCTTACCGGCAACATTGAAATTGCCCTTTTTGGCGACGATTATCTAAAGTTCAAGCCTTATTTGGAAACAGGATTGTTCGTTTTTGTTCGTGGTTTGATTCAACCCCGATTTCGAGATTCAGACCAGTTGGAATTTAAGGTACAGCACATGGAATTGCTGAACGACTTAAGGGCAAAGCGTCTCAAAGAACTGCATTGTTCCATTAAATTGGAAAACGTGAATTCGGAACTTATTTCTTCTTTATCGGCCTTAGCCAAGGAACACCCTGGAGAAACTCAAATACGCCTTCGTGTTTCGCATTCCGAAGCAGAAATGGTCGTTTTTCTTGAGTCAGCTAAGCTGTCGGTAAATCCTGAAGATGTGGTTTTCGAAAAGCTGCAGGCCATTCCTGGCCTAAGCCTTAATTTATAGCGTAACGCTCGGCCAATTTTTTCAACAAATGCCCTAGGAATTGTTCCAAAGGCTTGGCCGCCATCATTTGCATAAAAGGGTTCATATCTGCCTGCACCTGCATTCCCACCTCAGTTTCCTGCGTCGAAATTGGGTTTAAATGCAGTTTTAAATCGACCGCAAAGGGTTTGTTGTCAACGGTTCTTAACGAAACGGCAGAGTTTGAATCGCCCGAAGAACAGCGCTCAAGTCCGATACGTCCCAGGTTGCCAAGCTTAAAAAAGCAGCGTTCAGAGCTGGCTTCAAACTGACTGACCGATTCAGGCATTAGGCCTTCCAGGTTTTGCAAATCTGAAAAAAAAGCCAAAACCTGATCGGCCGAGGCAGCCATGCTGCGTGGATGAATTGTTAAATTAACCATTGGGATTCCAATTTTCTGGATTTGAGCGCCAGGCCTGTAAGCCTTCTATTTCGGTAGATTGTATGCTATTTTCGGCGGTTGCCACCTGAATTAAATCGGCGTAGCTCGAAATGGTTTTCACTTGCACCTGATCTTCAGAAAACCGATGTTCAGCCATATCAAAGCCATAGGAAAAAAGGGCGAGCATGTGCTGAACAGAGTGCCCAGCGCTGCGCAAGGCATGAACGGCCTCCAAACTGCTTTTGCCTGTTGAAATCAAATCTTCAACCACCAAAACGGGACCGGGAGGAATTTGCCCCTCTATTTGACTACCGGTTCCATGACTTTTAGGGGCAGACCTTACATAAGCAAAGGGCAGATTTAAGCGTTCGGCCAACAAAACTCCGTGGGCAATTCCCCCCGTAGCTACACCGGCCACCGAATTAAATGGGGCATGAAACGAAAGAGCCAGTTGCTCCAAATTCAGAGCAATAAAGGCCCGCAGCTCAGGATAAGACAACGTTAAACGGTTGTCGCAATAGATGGGCGATTTCCAACCTGAGGCCCAAGTGAATGGGGTTTGCGGTTGCAAACGAATTGCCTTAATTTGCAGTAATTTCCGAGCAAAATCCTCGGAAGCAGTAGGAAAGTCGGACATGGCTCAAAAGTATAAAGTTTTTATCAACGCTTCGCGCTTGATTGCAATGGACAGCGAACTTCTGGAATTCGAACCCCAAGAAGGCTATGAACTGCTGAACTACAGCTCAAAAAAACAGCTGCAAGACCTGATTGAATCTCTTGAAAACAGCAAGGATTCCCGAGACGTGTGCCTGCACAGTTTAGACCTGCCGAAATTGTGGTTTGATTTAAAATCTATGTTCTCGGTCATCACTGCCGGCGGAGGCCTTGTAGAAAATCCAGAAGGTTCTTTGCTTTTTATTTACCGGCATAAGAAATGGGACCTTCCCAAAGGGAAAAAAGAAAAAGGAGAGAGCATAGAAGAATCGGCGATTCGTGAGGTGCAAGAAGAATGTGGACTGCAGCACGTTGTTTTAGGCCGAAAATTAACCACCACCTGGCATACGTTTGGAAGTCCTGACAACCGAAAGTTAAAGAAAAGTGTCTGGTTTCACATGTACTCAGCCCAGCAAGAGCTCATTCCCCAACAGGAAGAGGGCATCAGTAAAATTCGGTGGGTAGAACCCGAGAGAGTGGCTAAAAAACTACAAAAAGCCTATCCCAGCATAACCGAAGTTTTGCAGGCTTACCATCGAATGCAGACGGTAATATCCACAAAACCCGAATAACATAGGGCTAACATAGGCCCTCTGTTTCAGGAAAATGCCTCATTTATGGGGGCATAATAATCTGAATTACAGTTTGTTGTCAATAAATAATTCAGAAGCCCTAAAATTTGATGAAAAGCAGTATTTTTGCCCCGGAGAGATGGCAGAGTGGTCGATTGCGGCGGTCTTGAAAACCGTTGAGGGTTAAACCTCCGGGGGTTCGAATCCCTCTCTCTCCGCTGAGTAAAATAGCTAAAGCCTTGATAGACAACAGTTTATCGAGGCTTTTTCTTTTGGGGCAAGACAGTTTTTCGTTTTGGGGCAAGAAATTAGTCCATTAAAGCCTTCACTTTTTGTACCGTTCCGAGTGAAACTTGGCATCGCCCTGCAATATCTCGCAAGCTCTTATTCATCCTCAAGTAACGAACAACCTCTTTATACCTATTCATTACAATCTCCCTACTCTCAGTAGTGCCTTTTATTCTGCCCTTGTAAACCCCTTTCTTTTTGGCTTCAGCAATACCTTCGAGCTGGCGTTCGCGTAAAGTGGCTCTCTCCATTTCGCTAATGTTGGCAAGTACACTACCAATGAGCTTGAAGGTTGGATTTTCTTTACCATGTATCAAAGATTCAAGCCCCAAATTGTCAACCCTGAGTGTCACACCTAGCTTGTTCAGGGAATCAATTGTCTGGAGAACATCAATTGTATTTCTACCCAGACGGTCAATACTACTGACACTTAGGTAATGTATCTGATTCTCCCGAATCTTTTGCATTAACAGTTGAGCTTGTTCACGGCTTGCAAATGGTGTAGTTCCACTTACTCTGTCAATAAAGACAATTTCATCTGGGTGCTGACGAGCTAATTGTCGTGCTTCATTTTGGTTTAGTGTACTTGTACGGATATACCTAGCTTTCATACTCACATTGATTTATGATGCAAATTTACAGCAAATAAATTTAATGTGCTATTTTTAGGGTGGTTATTTTTAGTACACCTATATCATACCCAAACCCCTCAAATATGAGCCGAAGGTTATATTACAGTTTGATTATACCCTAATTTAGTACACTCCAATACTGACCGCAAAATTTTCTCCGAGAAATTTTTTATGATACTCGTTTTGCATAGAAAACAGGGTCATTTTTATATTTTGAGGATTTGACATCCCTATTTATCCGTTTTCACCAGGGAGGAAGGACGGGATACCCCAAGGAGGTCGGGGGGGCTATTTCAGATAACCCTGCTGAATGCTCATCAGCAGATTTACATAACCATCAATTATAACAGTTAAGCTGTTTGTTATAAAGTCCTCCAATACCTCCCGTTCTTCACTATCACAACTATTCAACTCCAGAATGCGTTCTTTCACCCGAATGGCTAGCACATTACTCATGTCTATGTGGAATGAGGCTTCTCCAACATTGTGAAATGGGATTTTTGTTTCTTGGGCATCGGTTATGCTGTGTTGTACGGCATAGGTTCCAGCACTGCTCCACTGAACGCTGGGATTGGCACTAGATGAACTGGCTGGATTCCCGTTTTGAAAAAGCCAAGAATGCGTTATGCCTTGCCCCGTTAAATTAGGCAGGCATTGGGTGCTGTAGTTGGTTCCTGTAGGGTTGGGATTGATGCTAAATGTGCTGTCGGGAGCCTGAACCAAAACCGATAACGAGCGTATGGGTGAATTCCCACAGCCATTTTGAGCCTGCACAGTTACCGTTCCGCTGTTAACCGTAAAATTCACCACAATTGAGGTGTCGTTGTTGGTCCCTTGGACCGTTCCTTCAGGGGCTTCCATTCAAGCATAACTGTTGGCCCCTGGAACCGAAGAAATGCTGTACACCTGAGCACTGGAATTTGGGCAGAGCTGAACCGGTCCAGTTATGTTTCCCGGCTGGGCCGGTGGTTGACTGCAGTCGCAAACCACGTTACGCCAACTGTTGGGAATGTAAATTTGAAGGCATTTGGTGCTCGTATTGTAAATCTGAAGCCCCTCCACCGGATTTTGCAGAGCGTTCCGCTGGGCCGTGGTCAATTTGTTCACCAAAAACCCCTTGGCTGTATCGCTAAGCCGAAGTAAAACGGTCGAGGGAAGTCCGCCAGTGGTGTCACCTATAATTACGCCTTGAGAACGGATGTTGGTCCAGCCTAGCATCAGAACAAAGAGGATAGAAACTAGAATTTTCATGACTTGGGTTTAGCTGTTGAGTATAACCGAAGGTATGCTTTTGTTTTTGACTTTAAAACAGATGCGTTTCTGTCATGAGCGGCCGCGGTAGGGATTGAACCAGGTAGCACGCAAAGGGGGCGGCGGTTGCCGCCGCGCGGCGAGGAGGCGACCTTGGGAGCCTCCGCAGCCCGCTGGCGGCCCGCCGGCCACGGCGGACTACCGGTGAAAGCCCGCAACCGCCCAAAAAAACCTTTAAAAATTAACTCCCCGCAGCCACCGAACTGGCCTTTTTAATCCGTTCCTGCCGCCCTTCGGGGTGAAACAAATCAAAAACAACAATGTAAATGCCCGTGCGCGCCTTGCTGCCATCGTCGGTCAAACCGTTCCAAATGAAATTACCCTGCTTGGAAAGGTAGGTGTGCGGAAGCAGGTTGCGAATGGTTCGACCCGCCGCGTCGTAAATGGTTATACTGCCCATATACCCCTCTTTATCAAGCATGTAGCTAATACCCATTTGATCATCAAATCCATCGTTGTTGGGCGAGAAAATGTCGGGCATGAGTTCAAAATCACTGACCGCGCTGCCGTATTCTCCATAATGAGAATTGCGGTAGCCCGGTGTGCCATAACCCACCGTTTGCGCCGCCGAGGTCCAGTTCATTGGATTTTGAGTGGGCAAAGTATAGGAAATACGCTCCATAGTAACCCCTTTAAAATCCTTCAACAACGAAAAATGATACTCTTTTTCATTGTATGCCAAAACATCAAGCAACTGCAATGAAATGTTTGAAATGCCCACCACTCCATCGGAATTGTTGTAGCTGGGCAACGAAGTCATGGTCCAAAAAGCCCTTGGGTCCGGACAAACATATTGCGACTGAATTGAACTTGGATCGGTAGTTAACACCAGATACTGACCGGGGAAAAGGGTTAATGGCAAGCCATGGATTGATTTGGGATTGGTTACCGTTTTTGTCAGGGTATCTGCATTTGACAGAAACAATGCCGAAAGGTCAACCGCAGCAGTTCCGTTGTGGTAAATCTCTACAAAATCCACTCCTGAATCTTTGGGATTGCTCAACACTTCATTGATCAGAATCCAGCCTGAATCGGGCTGTTGACCTTGTGCCAAGCGCACTGAATCCAAGCTTATGGGGTTTCCGGCACAATCTTCAACACCCAAAACCTTAATCCAAATTTCTTGGCCCATGCCAGGCCCGTTGGCCAAGACCAAACGCACGGTACTTAAATCAACACCTTCAAATTGGGCCTCTAATGGAAATCCGGGATTCCCCGGAAGGCTAAATTGAAAAATGTCTAGGGAATTGGGATTCAAGGCCTCTGAAAAATAAATACGGGCCGTATCGCCCCGGGTTCCGCTTCGAAGAATAAAGGGAATCAGGGCATCGGGATTTGATCCAGACACTGAATTTGGGCCGCCCGGAGTTCCGCCACGCGGATCAACGCTCGCCGTCCAATTGCTGGAACCGGCACAGGGGTTTGAAGGATCGCGCATTTCAAGCGACCAGCCTCCGTTGTCTTTTTTTACGTTGTTGCCATACCAAGATTCCAAATAGCTGAGGCTGTGTATCATGCGGCCCCAAGGATCGTGCAGACTTAGGGTCGTTCCTGCATTGGTCAGGCTCATGCTACCCGCTGCAAAAACGGGTATGCCAGCAAACAGTGGATTGTTGGAATACAAACCCACATTCGATTCTCGAATAAGTAGGCCGAATCCATTGGCAGGCAATGTGCCTCCAGCCAAGGTATAGCTGCTGTTCCCAACCTTTAAAACCCAACCGTTCATAGGGACAGCAAAGGCGTTCGTGTTTTTGAGTTCTATATACTCTGTGGCGGGCAACTGAACGGGGCTGGTTTCCTTGGCCATGATTTCATGGATCAGGATTTCAAATGGAGCCGGGGTATAGTTTACCAATTCGATGGAATCGGGAACCGTAAGCTGATTTCCAGCACAATCTGAAACCCCCGATAAAGCTCTTAGCCATAGCGGTTGATTGCTGGGAATGGCTACCGAAAAAACCAACCTAAGCTGGTTGGGCGCAACCTGAATCGTGCTGTTTGGAATTCCTATTCCTGCCGACAACTGAAAATCAGAAGGCTGAACCGTTGAAGCATCAATATTTTTGCTCAAGGTCAACAGCACCTGAGTTGCTGTTTCAACCACCGCATTGCTTAGCTCAAAGGGAATAACCACCGTAGAAAAAACGCTGTTAGGCCTACCCGGCGTACCGCCAATAAGGTCCATTGAAGCTTTCCAGTTGGGTGCATCGGAACAAAACTCGTTTGGATTCACTCGCTCAATGGAATATCCCCCATCGTCATTTGCAGGGTCGTTGTAATACGCCAAAGAATAGGTCAACTGGTCGATCAATACACCGTTCGAATCTTTCAATTCAAGGGTTGCCCCTCCGTTGGTTAAGGCCGTCCAAGCAGAAGGATAAAAAATGGGAGTTGAGGCAGGAAAATAACCCTGAGCCGCCGGGTCGGCAATGACCAAAAACGAATCGGGCAATATGCTGGCTCCGCTAAGCGACCGACTGCTGCTGCCCACCGTTAAGGTAAAACCCTGCAAAGAGAAGGGCAACGGTGTTCTGTTGTACAGTTCAATGTATTCAAATTCGGGCAAACCAAAACTGGGACTTGGGTCTGGGTACACCTCATTAAACACAATATCGCGTGACGACACCTGAACCCAGGCAAAAGGCAGGGTTGTTTGAGCCATGGGATTTCCAGAGGCATCTGAAACCCCTGAAACCGTTATTTGATAGGCCTGATTCGATTGAATTGGGTTTGATAGGGTCAGGTCGATGGATTGTGCTCCAAACAACTGGGCCGAACTGGGATTTCCAATGCCATTTGAAATGGAATACTGAGTCAGGGCATTGATGGAAGAAGGCAGCAAGGATTCGTTAAAGCCCAAGCGGACTTGGGTTGGCGACAAGGCTTGAGCCGAGGTTAAAACGGGTGGGATAACATCAGCAGGTCCTGAACCCGTAACCACCACATCGTCCAGAAAAATCTTATCGGAACGGGTCGAGCTGTACCTGCACCACCAACCGCTAAAAATAGAGCTAGTAAATTGAGCATCGGTGGCCGTACCAATGGTTTGAAAAGCGGTTCCACCGGTTGGATCGGCTTTCAGCGTCCAAAATCCAACATTGTCGCGCTCCAAACGCACGCGTATTCGAACCGTGTCCACATTTAAATACGAAACAGGCGACGAAATTAAGGCCGTGCTGCTGCCATTGCTGATCCTGCCAAATCGAAGTTGATCGGTTCCCGCTCCAATTTCAACATAATACCCGTTAATGGCCGCAGTTAAATCGGCCCCATTCGAACACACATAAAAACGGGCATAATTGCTGGTAGAAGGATTAAAGTTGAATTGGGCATAAAACTCCCAACTTGCTAAATTTATGGCAATTGAATTGGTAGCCAAATAGCTGGTATTCGATGACCCTGGACTGGGATTCAGCAACTGAAGTTGCTTAGCTGCATTTACAGTAAACACGTTGGAATTACCAATCCAGGTTGGATTTTGAGTAAAATCACCATCGGTAAAATCATCGCTAAATTGCGCAGAAAGTGAAACCGAAAAGACCAGACAGCAGGCTAAAAAAATCCGATTCATAGCGGAGGGCTTGTGTGCAAATGTACGCAATGGACTTTAGTTCGAGATTAAAAAAGGGCTCAGGTAAGAAATTGATAAAGGTTGGGGGGAGTTTTGGGGCGCTTTCCGGCTTTCCGCTGTAGCTCGTTTGCCCCGAGCTTTTCAGTGCGGCCGGGGGCGTGGCTCCCAAATTCGCCCGCCCCCGACCCACCGAAATAAGCCCGCGGCGGCACTCTCTGCCGCTGCAATCCGGGCGCCAAACGGCCTGCTTAATTCGGCCTGTGATGTTTGGTTTGTTTTCCATGTTGTGGAATTTGATACTTTTGATTTGTTCTTGGTAAAAATTAACCTAAGGTTAACATGAAGATAGCCGTTGTAGGGGCCACCGGATTGGTTGGCAGGCAAATGATCTCCGTTCTGTCCGAACGAGGTGTGGAATGCTCGGAACTTATTCCCGTGGCTTCCGAACGGTCGGCCGGAAAATCCCTCTCTTTTCAAGGAAAAAATGTTCCCATCGTATCCTTAGATCAAGCCCTAAGCATGCAGCCCGATTACGCTCTGTTTTCGGCCGGAAGCAGTATTTCGTTGGAATATGCCGAAAAATTTAGCGGCATAGGCTGTTGCGTCATCGACAATTCATCGGCTTGGCGCATGGACCAAAACGTTCCTTTGATTATTCCCGAGGTAAATGGCTATGCGCTCACGGGGCATGAACGCCTTATCGCCAATCCCAATTGCTCAACCATTCAGTTGTTGGTGGCCTTAGCCCCCATACACCGCTCCTTCGGCATTCGCCGCATGGTGGTGGTTACCTTTCAATCTGTTTCCGGCGCCGGTAAAAAGGGCTACGACCAATGGATGGGCGAATTAAAAGGAAACGAAAACAGACCTAAAGCTTTTCCCCACCCCATTCACGGAAACGTTATTCCTCAATGCGACAGTTTTGAATCGGACGATTTTACCAAGGAAGAGCATAAATTGATTCGGGAAACCAAAAAAATTCTAAACGATTTCTCCATCCTTATCGCTCCCACCTGCACCCGGGTTCCCGTAGCCGTTGGGCACAGCGAAGCAGTAACCTGCGAATTGTTTCGCCCCTTTGAAATTCAGCAGCTTCTTGAAACCTTCCAAAAAGCGCCAGGAGTAACCGTGTTCGACAACCCTGAAAATGGAGCCTATCCCATGCCCCTTGACGTGGCTGGAAACGATGAGGTTTTTGTAGGTCGGGTTCGCCGAGACAATACCCAAACGCATGGCTTTCACTGTTGGATTGTGGGCGACAACCTGCGCAAAGGCGCCGCCACCAACGCAGTTCAAATATTGGAGTTGATGATCAAGAAAAGCAGTTGATAGCTTTGTGTGGATTCCAACTCACTTAGGCATTGAAAGCCTGACTCTATACTTTCTAAATCTAAAACGCTCAAAGCGTTTGCATGGAAAAAAGCTCGCGGGCCCCTCAAGAAAAGATTGAAAAACTATTGAATCGGCGATATAGACAAATCAAATCGGCCTTCTGAAATGGAAATGGAATCTCCATTGGCGTTGAAAACCCGCAATTCAAAATCACCCGCGATGTGACCTTGGTCTGTAGAGCTTGGTGCTTTGTAATGCCGCACAATCAAACTGCCAGGGCGGTTGGGAATGGCCCTATAACCAGAGGCTACCGTATTTCCTAACAATAATGCGTTGTTGGTTGAATCCAAGGCAAAGGTATCTACATCGGCAAATTGGGTCAATCGCATTGAAATGGGTAAAAAATCACGGCTTTCGGCGTTGATGTACAAAGCGCTGTCGCCACCAATCGCAGCAAAGGCATACGCGTCGCTGCGCCAAAATTGCCCATCAACTACCGCGTTTACCCCACTAAAAGAATCTCCGCATGAGCTGAACTGAAAAACCAACATAAAGCCGGCCGAAACGCCCAGTAAAATGCTTACTAACCGATTCATACAAAAGCATTGATGCCGGTAATATCCAGGCCGGTGATCAACAAATGTATATCGTGGGTTCCTTCGTAGGTTACCACCGATTCTAGGTTCATCATGTGCCGCATTATGGGATACTCTCCGGTAATTCCCATACCTCCTAAAATTTGCCTTGCATCCCTTGCTACCTCTAAGGCCAAGGCCACGTTGTTCCGCTTGGCCATTGAAATCTGGGCCGGATTCGCCCGGTTTTCGTTTTTCAAGGTACCCAAGCGCCAAACCAACAGCTGGGCTTTGGTAATTTCAGTAATCATTTCGGCCAATTTTTTCTGCTGCAATTGAAACGAGGCAATGGGTTTTCCAAATTGAATGCGTTCTCCGGCATACCTTAATGCTGTATCGTAGCAGTCCAAAGCTGCCCCTAAAGCTCCCCATGCTATGCCATATCTGGCGCTGTTCAAACAGCTTAAAGGCCCTTTTAATCCTTTCACATTGGGCAGCAAATTTTCTTTGGGCACCCGCACGTTGTCGAACACCAACTCTCCTGTAGCCGAAGCCCTGAGGGACCATTTTCCATGGGTTTCAGGGGTGCTGAATCCCTGCATACCCCGCTCTACAATCAATCCACGAACCACTCCTGTTTCATCTTTCGCCCAAACAACCGCTATGTCGCAAAAAGGAGCATTCGATATCCACATTTTTGAACCGTTCAACAAATAATGGTCGCCCATGTCTTTGAAATGGCTTACCATGCTGCCCGGATCGGAACCATGGTTGGGTTCGGTCAATCCAAAAGCGCCCATAAATTCACCGGTAGCCAACTTTGGCAGATACTTCTGCCGCTGTTCTTCGCTGCCAAAGGTGTAAATAGGATACATAACCAAAGAGGACTGCACCGAGGCGGTTGAACGGATTCCTGAATCGCCCCGCTCCAATTCCTGCATAATAATACCATAGGATATCTGGTCTAATCCCTGACCACCATATTCTACCGGAATGTAAGGACCAAAAGCGCCCACCTCGGCAAGTCCTTTTAGCAATTGCTTAGGAAATTCTGCCCGTTGAGCATAATCCTCAATAATGGGTGTTACCTCCTTCTTCACAAAAGCCCGAACCGTTTCCCGAATCAGCTGGTGCTCATCGGTCAGCAGTTCTTCTACCAAATAATAGTCGTGGTACTGAAAACGGTCTTGGTACATGGTTTCTGGGTTTAAAGAATAAGCATTGCGTCGCCGTAACTTAAAAATCGATATTTCTCTTTAATGGCTTCTTTGTAGGCCTCGTGCATTAAATCTAAACCGGTAAAGGCCGAAACCATCATAAATAAGGTAGATTCAGACCGATGGAAATTGGTTAGCAACGAATTGGCTACGCTGAAATCGTAAGGAGGAAAAATAAATTTATTGGTCCAGCCCTCGTAGCTCTTCAACAAGCCATCGGTTGAAACCGAACTTTCAATGGCACGCAACACGCTGGTATCAACTGCACAAACCCGCCTTTTTGCCAATCTAGACTGATTCACAACCTCCACAGCCGAAGCAGGAATGATGCATTCCTCTGAATCCATTTTATGCTTGGTTAGGTCTTCGACCTCGACCGGGCGAAAAGCGCCCAAACCCAAATGCAAAGTCAAATAGGCAAAATTCACCCCGTTGATTTCAAGGCGCTTCATCAATTGCTTTGAAAGATGTAGGCCTCCGGTAGGAGCTGCAACAGCACCAACTTTGCTGGCGTAAATGGTTTGATACCGCTCACGGTCTTCGGGTTCCACCGGCCGATCAATGTACTTGGGCAAAGGAGTTTCACCTAAATCCAACAGCATGGTCCGGAAGTCCTCGGAGTTTCCATCGAACAAAAAGCGTAGGGTTCTTCCGCGTGAGGTGGTGTTGTCAATGACTTCAGCCACCAAGGAATCGTCCTCGCCGAAATACAATTTGTTTCCAATTCGAATTTTACGGGCTGGATCTACCAAAACATCCCACAACTTGCTTTCAGGATCCAATTCCCGTAGCAAAAACACCTCAATCTGAGCCCCTGTTTTTTCTTTATTACCATACAAGCGCGAAGGGAAAACAGCAGTATCGTTCAATATCATGCAATCGCCCTCCGTAAAATACTCGGTCATGTCGCGAACAAGTCTGTGTTCTATGCTTCCGGTTTGTCGGTTTACCACCAACATTCTGGCTTCGTCGCGATTGGGAGCAGGATATTGTGCAAAAAGTTCTTCGGGTTCTTTATAACGGAAATGAGATAATTTCATGTACCTTTCTTAAGTAGTTAACACAATTAGGGTGCAAAATTAGTAAAAGGTAAGCCAATGCAATAAATTAATTAAGGTATTTCTGCGGAATTGGGTAATTTTGAGCAATACATATTTTATAAACCAAAATTTAAAGCCCATGGTTCAGTCCACTCAGCGCTTTTTTGCTCTTTTTTTGGGTTCAGGTTTTTTTTTCAGTTCTTTAATATGGCAGGGTTGCTCAGACAATTGCCCCGACCGAGTCTCGGCCTGCACCGATTCTCCGCCAACAACTGAACTTTGCCTAGCCTATTTTCAACGCTGGTTTTTTGATGCCTCTACCAACCAATGCCAGCAAATTGGGTACGGCGGTTGTGGGCAATATGGCTTTGCCACCCAAGCTGAATGCGAGGCTTGTCGGTGCTCAGATTAGCTTAATCACGCATGTTGCGTGTATTAATCCTACCTTTGCTGAAAATTAACCGATGGAATCGAGAAAAGAGCCGGGCCGAAACCGGATACCTGGAGGCAGAAAACCCGCCTCCGCCTCCGGAACAAGCCGCCCGGCAAGAAGCGAAAACGATGGATTTTCTGGAAACGCTGACCGGGCCTACGCTCGGAAGAAATCCGAAGGCTCGGAGGGCGAACGCCCACGCGGCCGCAGCAGAATGGTGAGTAAAGATTACAGCCCCAGGCCAGAACGAGACTCCGATTCAAACCGAGAACGTCCCAACCGCAGTGGTGGTTCTTTTTCTCGCGATTCAAAACCAGCGTTTGGCCCAAGAAAAACTGGATTCAACCGATCCGATCGTTCCGACGACCGCCCAAGGCGTTCGTTCTCTGACGGCGAACGTCGTTCTGCTGCCGGCCGACCTGCACGCCCCGATTCCGATAACCGCAGCGAAAGACCTTCTCGATACAATTCATCGGGCCAGGACAGGCCAGCACCACGACGCTCTTTCGGAGAGCGCAGTTCCGAAGACCGACCGTTTAGACCCAAACCCGGATTCAAAAAACCCTTCGGTTCCAGAGATTCCGATGACCGTGGCGACCGCCCAAAACCCGGTTTTAAAAAGCCCTTCGGTTCCAGAGATTCCGATGACCGTGGCGACCGCCCAAAACCCGGTTTTAAGAAACCTTTTGGTTCCAGAGATTCCGAAGACAGACCCTTTAGACCTAAACCCGGATTTAAAAAGCCCTTCGGTTCTAGAGATTCCGATGATCGTGGCGATAGGCCAAGACCTTTCGCAAAGCGCGAAGGTTTCTCTTCTGACCGGGGCGAACGACCTAGGCCTTACCCAAAACGCGATGCTTCATCGGGCGAACAAACAGAAAGGCCCTTATACACTAAAAAACCCTACGGAGCCAGAACGGCCGAAGGCGGCGAAAAACGGAGCAGCCGCTTTTCAAGGGATTCCGATGCCCGACCTGCCTTCAGGGATTCCAAACCAAGACCTGCGTTCAATACAGACGAAGCCAGCGGCGAGGAGAGACCAAAACGAACCTATACCAAACGCAGTGGGGAAGACGGAGAAAACCGCCCAGCCCGCAGTCCTAGGTCCGATTATAAAACCAGCAGGCCGGGCAAAACATTTGGCCACAACCGAAAACCCCGTCTTGCAGAAGGAGAAGAAGATGGCCCAAAAGGCGTTCGCCTGAATAAATACCTGGCCAATGCCGGATTGTGCAGCCGCCGCGAAGCCGACCAATTTATTCAAAGCGGTGTGGTTGAAGTAAACGGAGAAATCATCACCGAACTGGGACATAAAATCCAACACGATGACGTGGTACTGTTTGGCGGAAAGCGGGTCAACGGCGACAAACCAACCTATGTTTTGTTGAACAAACCCAAAGACTACATTACCACCACCCGCGACCCGGAACAACGCAAAACCGTGATGGAACTGGTAAGTAGCCTAACCCGCAGCCGGGTATTTCCCGTTGGCCGTCTGGATCGAAATACCACCGGTGTTTTGATGTTGACCAACGATGGAGAACTGGCCGACCGACTTCTGCACCCCTCTCGGAAAATCAGCAAGGTGTACCACGTTGAAGTAGATAAGCGATTTAAAATCAAGGACCTAAAAGCCCTGAAAACCGGAATTGAACTTGAGGACGGAATTATTCAAGTGGACGACGTTAGCTTAGTAGAAGGAGGAACCCCCATGCAAATTGGCATACAAATCCACTCAGGCCGCAACCGAATTGTTCGCCGAATGATTGAACACCTAGGCTATCAAGTCATTAAACTTGACCGTGTTATGTTTGCCGGCCTAACCAAAAAAGGACTGAAACGCGGTCAAGCCCGCTTTCTTACAGAAGAAGAAGTGATTATGCTACGCCGACAATAACCCATTTATATGGTACTGCTGGGAAGTCTCATAAAAAGAGGTTTACGCCTTCGAAAAACCATAAACAAAGTCCGAAAAGGCCGCTCAGCCAGCCAATGGCAACGCAGCACCCTAGTTAAGTTGCTTAAAAAAGCGAAATCCACCCAATTTGGACAGGCCTATGATTTTGAGGGCATATTAAAATCCGATTTCCCTAGGAACACCTTTCAGCAAACCGTTCCCATATTCGATTACAGCCGAATGCACCGGGAATGGTGGAGCAAAAGCCTAAAAGGCGAGCAAGATGTAACCTGGCCTGGCAGCATTAAATACTATGCTTTAAGTTCAGGCACCAGCGGTTCGGCCTCCAAATACATTCCCGTTACCAGCAGCATGATTAAATCCATGCGGCGCACCTCCGTTCGGCAACTGCTAACCTTGGTCAACTACGAGTTGCCCGAAGACCTTTTCGGCAAAGGCGTTCTGGTGCTGGGGGGCTCGACCGATCTTGAAAAGGTAGGAAATTATTTTATGGGAGACCTGAGCGGAATCAATCAGGCCAACATGCCTTTTTATACCACCCCATTCTACAAACCGGGCAAAACAATTGCCAGGCAGAAAGACTGGAACCTGAAAATCGATGAAATCGTAAAAAAGGCTCCAACCTGGGACATCGGTATGATTACCGGCGTTCCTGCTTGGAACCAAATTGTACTGGAGCGCATCACTCAAACCTACCGCCTCAATACCATTCACGACATTTGGCCCAATTTATCGGTGTTTATTTACGGGGGTGTTGCCTTTGAACCCTACCGAACAGCCTTTGAGCGCCTGCTGGGCAAACCCATTCACTACCTTGAAACCTACTTGGCCAGCGAAGGGTTTTTGGCCTACCAAAGCCGAAAAGAGGTGAAAGGAATGGAACTGGTTCTGAACAACGGCATTTTCATGGAGTTTATTCCCTTTAACTCGACCAATTTTAACGAAGAAGGGGAACTTCGTACTGATGCCCAACGCCCTCTGCTCATTGAAGAAGTTCGTGAAAACGAAGAATACGCTATTTTGATTTCAACCAACGCCGGAGCCTGGCGCTACCTGATTGGCGACACCATCAAATTCAGCTCGGTCGAACTCCGCGAAATCATCATTACCGGCCGAACCAAGCATTTTTTAAGCCTGTGCGGAGAACACCTATCGGTCGAAAACATGAGCCGAGCCGTTGAACTTCTTGCTGAACAACGCGGCATTTCATTGCCTGAATTCACCGTAGCTCCTATGCCCTCGGGGCATTTCTTCGGCCACCATTGGTACATCGGCTGCTCCGATTCCATTCCTTTGGATACAAAATCCCTGTCCACCCAATTGGATTCCATTCTCTGCATGCTTAACGACGATTACAAGGTGGAACGCCAACATGCCCTTAAAGAAATTCAGCTTACGCTTTTGCCTGTAACATGGTTTTACGAATGGCTTGAAATCAGAGGAAAAATGGGAGCCCAAAGCAAATTCCCTAGGGTGCTTCGAGCTGAAAACCTTCAGGCTTGGGGCGAATTCATTTTGCAAAAACAGAGGCTAGGATAAGGCATTTTACTTTTCTTTGCACATGCCTGATTTTATTTTATCTGGTTTATTAATGGGATTGCTGCTTAGCATAGCAGCCGGGCCAACCATGTTGGCCTTAATTCAAAGCTCCATCGCCGAAGGGGCTAAGCGCACCCTTTTTATGGAAATGGGCGTTTTAATTAGCGATGCCTTTTTAATTGCAGTTACCTATTTTGGGCTTGGGCAATTTTTATCGGTGAGTCCTAAACTGGAACCGTTGTACTTAGGATTGGGTGGAGCCTTGATTATTGGTATGGGAGCCTACAAACTGAAAATTCGGCACAGCCAACTTAGGCAGGCCCACCGTTGGATGGAAGGCCAAAAAAGTCTTCCCCTAACCCTTCTTTGGAAGGGCTTTATGTACAATTCTGTGAATCCTTCGGTTTTGCTGTTTTGGATTGGCAGCGTTACTTTAATTACCGCTCAATTTTCTCAAAATTCGGTCAAAATTGCTGGACATTTTTTAACAACCCTGGCGGTAATGTTCGGAACCGATGTTCTTAAAATTTATGGCAGCAGCCGACTACGGGCATTAATGACACCGCGCCGCTTGATTCGTCTTTCCCAATTCATGGGCTGGGCATTGATGCTCTTTGGCGTTTTTCTGCTGATTAAAGCCGGCGTTCGATTATACCAAACCGCATAAGACCTCGTTTACAAAGGAACCAACCAGGCAATGATACCCACACAAACTCCTGCTCCAGCAAAAAAGAAAAGGCGTTGGCTTATTTGGTTGACCTTGGTTCTTTTTGTGGTTTTTATCTTGCCGGTCATCTTAACCTATGTGTTCAAAGATGAACTTATATCGGCGGTACTCAAATCAATGAACCGCCGCCTAAACACCAAAGTTCAAGTCGAAAAGGTCGATCTAACTTTCTGGTCCACTTTCCCTTATGTTTCGGTTGAATTGCAACAGGTACGTGTTTTAGAAGCAGGAACACTTGCCCGCCCCGACTCTATGCTGCTTCAATGTGAATCCCTTTACCTGCAAGTTAAACCTCTTGACCTTTTTCAAGATAATCCTGTAGTTCGTCGTATTTCAGTGAACCAAGGTAAACTTAATATCCGGTTTGATCCGGAACGCGGAAATAATTTCAGTATTCTAAAAGAGGAAACCCAGCAAGGGGAATCAAAATCTACCTTCGAAATCGAACAACTACGCCTAAACAACCTTCAACTATTTTATTCCAACGGAAAAGAAAATCCCTTTGAATTCAGGTTGACCACCGCTCTATTTAGGGGAGCATTTTCGCAAGAAAGCTATGAACTCCAAACCGAGCTAAGCGGGCATTTGCCCTTTTTTAGCGAATTAGAACTTAATTTAGAAACCAAGGTGAACATTGACCAAAAGAAGAAAGAACACCTGATTTCTGATTTCACACTTGGTTTTGGTGAAATGTCGCTGACCGGAAAAGGGCGTCTAAATACGGGCGATGTACCCGAAATCGATGTAGAATTCCAAGGCAGCAACCTAGACCTTTCAGAATTAAACAGCGTTTTGGTTAAAGCTACCTCAAACCCCGTATGGAATGAGTACGCCGGTCAAGGCCGGTTAAACCTTCAGGGCCGGTATGCTGGAAAATGGCTTAAAAAGAAACAGCCAGAACTCAACCTTACCATGGAACTTAAAAACGGCGAGTGGGAATACGCCCCTACTTCAACGGTTTTACAAAACATCAACCTGAAAGGAAGCGTTCAGCTAAATTCAAAAAACGAATGGACCATCAAATTGCCTGAATTTTCAGCCAACATTCAAGGCCAAGCCATTCAAGGCGCTCTAAACTACAGTGAGCCCGAACAAGGCGCCTTAGAATTGCAATTGCAAGGCGAACTTGACCTGCAAACCTGGAAGCCCTTTATAAATCCCGACCCCGAACTTCAGCTCAAGGGAAAAGCCAACCTTCAAATAAACTACAAAGGGAAATCTGGCCAATGGAAAAGCGCCGCCAGCGTGGAACACAGCTCTGGTCGTATTGGCTTGCGCGAAGTTGAAATTACCCACAGCGGTTGGATTCACCCCATTTCAAACCTTTCGGCCAACATCGAAATTGACCAGGCTGGCATCCGCAGTCCAGAACTGCAAGCCCAATGGGGCGAAAGCCGGGTGACCGGAAACCTGACATGGATTGGCGGACTGCAATACGCCCTAGGCATGGACAGCAGCCTTCAATTTACCGGCGATCTGCACATCGGTTACCTAAACCCCGAAACATGGTTGGGGAACAGCAGCGGGAATTCCTCAGCTGAACCCTTTACCTGGCCGCTTAACTGGACCCACAACCTAAACCTGCGCATCGACACACTGCACTACAAAACCTTTCGAGCCAACAACCTGAAAGCCAACCTAAGCCTTCAAGCCTCAAACCTATACCTACGCGGCATTCAATTTAATGCACTGAACGGGGAATGCCTGGGGCAGGGCCAATGGCTCAACAACAAGGGTGTACAGCAGATTTCTGCCTCGTTTTCCTTGGGCAACGTGAACGTGCAAGAACTGTTCAGGCAGTTCAACAATTTTGGGCAATCCAGCCTGATTTATCAAAACGTGGAAGGCAGCTTGTTTGCCGATGTATCTGTAAAAAGCAACCTAAAAAAAGACCTAACCCTTGACCTGCCCAGCTTGCTGGTGCAAAGCAGCTTAAACTTGGAAAAAGGCCGTTTAAAGAACTTTGAACCCCTAAAGCCCTTGGCCGCCTTTATCGACATGAACGAGCTCAACGACATTCGGTTCGCCACGCTCAGCAATCAAATTGAAATTCGCAACGAAACCATTTACATTCCCGAAATGAGCATTCGCTCCAATGCCCTTGACTTAAACCTGTCGGGAACCCATGGATTCGATCAAACCATTGATTACCGCTTTAACCTGCTGATGCGCGATTTGCTGGCTAATAAATTTAAAATTTTTAAATCGCGCCGGCAAGACGACTACGGCGATATTCAAGAGACCGAAAGCACCGCGCGCATCTACCTGAAAATGACCGGCACCATGGACCAGGCCAAAATCAGCTACGACATGAAAAACACCTTTCAAAAAATGGGGCAAGACATGAAAAAAGAAGGCCAAACCCTAAAAGAACTGCTGAAAGAAGATTTTGGAACGCAAAAATCAGGCGATAGTACCAAGGTAGGCCCCGGCAAACGGCCCAACCCCAACCAGGTTGACCAATCCTCTGACTTTGAATTTGAATAAGGAAACGCAAAATTTTACGTATTTCGGTTCAGGCTCCCAACCCAATTTCCATTCCCACACGGCAAACCGCCACGCGTGGCGGCAGGGATTGAGGCGGCTACCCCGCAAAGCTGCCGAAGCCTGGCCCGCTAGGTGCGGAGGCGACCTTGGGAGCCCCCGCAAACCAGCTGGGCCAGCCTTTCGGCAACTGTGGAGTAGCGCGGAAAGCCCGGCTACCGCCCCAATTAAAAATCCTCAAAACAATGCATTCAATAGCCCCGACCCCAATCGAAAATCCCTTTTGAATTTTGCCCTCGTTTGATAAAACCCTCTTTTTTTGGCACTTTTGAGCTCAAATATGTTGACCATGCACGCTTTCTTTCGCTCCCTAATCGTTTCCCTATTCCTGTTTGTCGGTTCAGCCCTGCACCTACTCGCCCACGAAGGCATGTGGCTGCCGCTGTTCCTGCAAAAACTCAACGAACAAGAAATGAAAGACATGGGGCTGCGCATCAGCATCAACGAAATCTATTCCGTCAACAACGGAAGCTTGAAAGATGCCGTTTTTATTTTTGGCGGAGGCTGCACCTCCGAATTGATTTCGAGCCAAGGCCTGCTGCTCACCAACCACCACTGCGGGTATTCGGCCATACAATCTCATTCCAGCATGGCCAACAATTACCTGCGCGACGGATTTATGGCCAAAACCCAAGCCGATGAATTGCCCAGCCAAGGACTAACCGCCACGCGCATTGTGCGGATCGACGAGGTTACTGCGGCCATTCTAAATCAGGCCGTTGACCAAAACGGCAAGCGCAACGAAACCCAAATCCTTGCCAATATTCAAGCTTTAAAGGAAAAAACCGCCGCCGAAACCGGCTATACCCCTGTGATTAAATCGTTCTTTTACGGAAACCAATACTTTCTATTTCTAACCGAGGTGTTCACCGATATCCGTATGGTTGCCGCGCCACCCTCCTACATCGGGAAATTCGGCTACGACGAAGACAATTGGATGTGGCCACGGCACACGGGCGATTTCAGCATTTTCAGAATTTATGCCGGCCCCGACAACAAACCCGCCCCCTACGCTGCCGAAAACAAACCCTACATACCCTACCGCCACCTTGAAATTGACCTTAGCGGAGTAAAAGAAGGCGATTTTACCATAGTGTATGGATTTCCGGGGCAAACCCAGGAATACCTGCCCAGCGAATCCATTCGCCTGCTAATGGACAGAACAAATCCTGCCCGTATTGAAATCCGAGAAAAAGCCCTTTCGGTCATTAATGCCGCCATGGCAAAATCTGCCGAAACCCAACTTCAATACGCCGCCAAACAAAGCCGAATCAGCAACTACTGGAAAAAATGGATTGGCGAAAACCGCGGCCTGCAGAAGCTCAACGCCGTTCAGCAACGCCAAGCCATGGAAAAAGAATTCCTGAAATTGGGCGGCAATCCCGAAAACCTAAAAGCCCTAAACGCTCTTGAAATCTCTACCGCCGACGTTCAAATTGCCTACGAAACCTACATAGAATTCCTGCAATCGGGCCCGGAACTGCCCAAATTCATACGCAGTTACCTCAGCGCCCTCGATAACATAGGCAGCAGCAAAGACAAAGCCGAACTCGATGCCCTAAACCTAAAAACCCGGCAACAAATCGCATCGTTTTACGAAAAAACCGACCTAAAGGTCGATAAAGCCATTTTCCAAGAAACCTTTCCGGTACTCAAAAAACACCTGCCCAGCTCATACTGGCCTGAATCCCTGAATAACCAGGTGGAAGGCCGCGGTTTGCAGGTTTTTTTGCAAGGATTGTACGAATCTTCTGTTTTCGCTTCGGCCAAAAAACTGCAGGCGCATTGGGACAAATCGGTGGCGGCCAGCCAAGCCCAGCCCGAACCGGCACTGGAATTTGTGCGGGGACTCTATCAATACCTTTTAACGGTGGTGCAACCCGCCTACACCACGGCAAACGCCGAGCGCGGCGCGCTGATGCAAGGCTACATGGCTCAGGTATTGAAAAGCTTCGAAGGCAAGCGCCGCCTGTATCCCGATGCCAACGGAACCTTAAGGCTTGCCTACGGCAAGGTCGAAGGCTATTCCCCACGCAGCGGAGTACGCTACCACTGGCAAACCACCCTTACAGGACTGCTCGAAAAATACCAGAAAGACCATCCGGATTTTCACCTTCCCGACACCTTTATGCGGGTGGCTCGGCTGCAGGACTTTCAGCCTTACTTTTACGGCAAAGATTTGCCGGTGGCCTTTATCGGCAGCAACCACACCACCGGGGGCAACAGCGGCAGTCCGGTGTTGAACGAGTACGGGCGTTTGGTCGGCTTAAACTTCGACCGCACTTGGGAAAGCACCATGAGCGACATTATGTTCGATCCCGAACGCTGCCGCAACGTCGCCTGCGATGTACGCTACATCTGCTGGGTGGTCGACAAAGTCATGGGCGGACCGCATTTAATCGAAGAAATGACCTTAATCGAGCCTTCTTCCACACGCATGCGCTAATTGGTGGCAAGCGGTCAGATTTCCTCGTTTTTTACCTTTTTTGGGGCGGCTGCGGGCTTTCGCAGGTAGTACGCGGTTGCCGGGCAACTGCCCAGCGGCCTTGCGCGGGCTCCCAAGGTCGCCTGCGCGGCACGCGGGCAGTAACCCGCCACCCTTGCGGGCTACCTGGCTCAATCCCTGCCGCGGGTCTCTTCGTTTAAACACCCAGATTAACTTGCTACCATGTCTGTTTTTTTAGCAACTTTGACACGAGAAACCTATTAAAATAATGCTGCCATGAAAAATTTATGCATCGTTGGATTGCTGTCTTTAAGTTTCGGATTAACCCGTGCCCAAAAGGTGTTTTCGGTTGATTATGAAAACCAAGCCGATGTAAAGGTGTTTGCCGTCAACTACGAAAACCAAGCCGACCTAAAGGTTTTTAAGGTGAAATATGAAAACCAAGCCGGAAGCAACGACGGTAAATGGTTTTTTACCCAATATTCAAACCAGGCAAAAAAGAAGGTGTATTTCGTCAAGTATGAAAACCAAGCCGATTTAAAAATCTATTTTGTTGATTACGAAAATCAAGCCGGTTGGAGAAATTCAGCGAAAAAACACCTAATGTACTAAGCTTGGCTTGTTTCTAAATCCCTGCCTAGGTTTGATTTTGGTTTTCCATTCATTCCAATTTGGAATTCGATGGACGGCAAGACCTAAAATCCCAGAATCACTCTAATTGCTTGGTTCTGGCCTAGCTGTAAAAAATACACTCCCGCAGGCAGGCCTTCCAGGTTTACCGTTTGGCTTGCTTGCTCTACCCTACCCGATTTCCATTCCCTTCCTAAAGCATCTATCAAACGGTATGTTTGCCCAATAGCCGCTGCCTCTGCATCCAAAACAAATCGGTCGGTAGCGGGGTTTGGTGCCACCATTCCCCAAGGTTCCGGCAGCTCGGCCTGCCCCAACCAGCTGTCGGAACATAGGCTTCCGGTTCTGCGCTCGTCGTACTGAAACATGGCCCATTCGGGACCTTGCCCAGGCCCTAAATCAAAGGCAAAAGCCCTGCCGTAGTTCGACTGAAAGTTGGGGTATTTGGTGTGTCCTGCAACAATTACGGCGTCCCTGCGGCCATCTCCGTTCAGGTCGCCCACCACCGGAGCCGCGCCCACCTCCATGGTATCGCCATACAAAGCACCCAGATCCACCACGAACAGCTCTTGCCCTGTGTTGCCCTGCAAACCCACAAAATGCCCGCCGGTAGTTCCAAAAAGTACATCGGGAAGTCCATCGTTGGTTATATCGCTCAAAGCAGCGCCCCGAAAACTGCTGCCATAACCGGGAATGGTGTAAGCCCATTGCTGCTGCCCTAAGGTATTCAAAGCGTACATACGATATCCACCGCCAAAAACCAGTTCGCATGACCCATCGCCGTTTAGATCGGCCACCGAAACAGGAGAGCCAACATAGCCTACTGCATCAAAGCTCCATAAAACCGCGCCTGTACTTCCCTTCAAAGCCCAGAGCCGGCCGCTGTAATCGCCCAGCACCAGGTCAGGAGCGCCATCCGAATCCAAATCGGTAACCGCGGTGCCGTGGTACACATAATCGTTCATGGGTGCCGACCAAATGGTTTGCCGAGATACACCATCGAAGGCATACACCCGGCTGCTGTCTGAAAAATTCCAAGTGGCCAAAACAATGTCTAATCGCCCATCGGCGTTCAAATCGACCAAGGTGGGAGCGGTTTGCACCCAGGAATTCACATCAACGGCAATTTCCCATTTTACGGCCCCGTTTTGGGGATTTATGCAGAGCAGGTAACCTCCAAACTGACCGTGCAGCAGTTCCGGCAATCCGTCTCCGTCCACGTCGCCAAGGGTGGGTGGCGAATCGGACCCGCGGGTAGGTGTAGACCATTTTAATTGTCCGCTGTTGGCATCGAAGCAAAAGGTGGTGGGGTTGCATGAAGAAGCCAAGACCAGGTCCAATTGCCCATCACCGTCCACATCGGCCAGCAAGGGAGCGGTATCGTTGCAGCCTTCGGCAAATCCGGCGGCATTGAACGACCAGCGCAAGCTGCCCGAAGAATTTAAGGCATACAGCATGCCGTCGTTTCGGTAGCAGCCAAAAAAAGCCTCGGGCCGTCCGTCTCCGTCCACATCGGCCAAAGCCGTCTGTCCAAAGGCATTGTCTTGGGTATCAAAGGTCCAGAGCAAATTGGGGGTTTGGGCAGAAAGACCACTACAGAAAAACAGCGCAAGGCCAACAAAAACAGATTTCATTTCAAAGGTATTTCGGGTTTAAAAGTAGGTAAAATGGGGATTGGGGGCTTAGAAATGCACTCTGCGTTCATCCTATAGTGGAGTTCAATGGCAGTTAAACTAGCCGAGCCGTAACTTTGCACGTTGGGGATATTAACATAGATGTTGTTTGAGTATGTTTTTTGGGCTTTTCGGGTCGGTTGGGTTTTGGTATTCGGGGTTGCGGCATTCGCGGTCGCGAGGGGCTACACCCCTCGCTGGGGTATTAAGCCCCTTCAGGGCTTGGCGCCGCCCGCGCCCGGGATCGAGGCGGCATGAAGGCGGTGGCGGGCGCTTGCCCCCGGACGAGGAGGCGACCAGGGGGAGCCACCGCAGGCCGATGGGGCAAGCAGCCCGGCAGCAACTGAATACAGCTAAGAGCCCGAATTGGCGCCCAAAAAATCAGATTTACCTTGAGCAGCCTAACTGTTTTGAACAGCCTTTGTAGCCTGGCCGGCCTACGAAATCATGGACCAGGGGCCCTGGCTGCGCTCCCGGGCCTGCAAATAGCGCAACAGGTTGGCGTGCTGGGGAGCAAGCAAATCCGGATCGCGCTCTACGATGTGCCAAACCGCCTGCCGAGCCTGCTCCAACACGGGAGCATCTTCCACCAAACTGGCCAGTTTGAACTGCATTTCTCCGCTCTGCCGAGTTCCCTCTAAATCGCCCGGCCCCCTCAACTCCAAATCCTTCTCGGCAATCTTGAACCCATCGTTCGTGGCCACCATTACTGCCATGCGCTCACGCGCCTCGGTGCTCAACTGCCTCCCCGTTAGCAAAATGCAGTACGATTGATCGGCCCCCCGCCCTACCCGACCGCGCAGCTGATGCAGCTGACTCAGGCCGAAACGCTCAGCACTTTCAATCACCATGACCGAGGCATTTGGTACATTCACCCCCACCTCGATCACCGTGGTTGAAACCAAGACTTTGATGTGCCCTTTCACAAATCGAGCCATGGCGTTTTCTTTGTCGGCCGGCTTCATTTGCCCATGCAGTACATCGGCCGGAATGTCGGGCAGGTGCTGCTTGAACACCTCGAATCCCTCCAACATGTTTTTGTAGTCCAGCTTTTTCGACTCGTCAATCAGGGGGTACACCAGGTAAATTTGCCGGCCCGCCTCTACCTGCTGCCGAATAAACCGGTACACCTCTAGCCGAACCTCCTCGCCTTTGTGTATGGTTATAACGTTCTTTCGGCCCGGGGGCAGCTCGTCGATCACCGATACGTCCAAATCGCCGTACAAGGTCATGGCCAAGGTGCGCGGAATGGGTGTGGCTGTCATAACCAAAACATGGGGAGGCGTAGAACGGGCCTTTTCCCAAAGTCGGGCCCGCTGGGCTACTCCAAACCGATGCTGTTCATCGATGATAGCCATGCCCAGGTTATGGAACTGCACCTCTTGCTCCAACAAGGCGTGGGTACCCACCAACAGGGCAATTTCGCCCTGCTGCAAGGCCGTGTGCAGCTTTGTACGCTCGGCCTTTTTGGTGCTGCCGGTAAGCAACCCTACCCGAATGCCCAGGGGCGCCAAAAGCTGAGATATTCCTAAAAAATGCTGCTGGGCCAGAATTTCGGTGGGCGCCAGCAAGGCGGTTTGATAGCCGTTGTCATGGGCCATAAGGGCGGTGAGCACGGCCACCACAGTTTTTCCGGATCCCACATCGCCTTGAAGTAGGCGGTTCATTTGCCGGCCCGATTTTACATCGGCCCGAATTTCTTTCAACACCCGCTTTTGTGCCTGGGTTAAGGTAAAGGGCAGGTGCTGTTCGTAAAAGGTATGAAAGGCCGGCCCCAACTGGGGCAAGGGAATACCGGGTTGAGCGGTTTGGTTGCGGGCTTTGGTTTGCAGCATCCGAAACTGGGCCATAAACAGCTCTTCGAACTTAAGCCGAAAGCGGGCCGATTGCAGGGCCTGGTTGTCGGGCGGAAAATGAATCCAACGGAAAGCTTGGTCGCGGCCAATCAAGCCGTAGCGGCTTAGCACGGCCTCGGGCAGGTTCTCAGGAATGGGAGCCGGTAAGCCATCGATGATTTGCTTGAGCAATTTGCCAATGCCTTTGGGGTCTAAACCGGCTTTGCGCAGTTTGTCGGAGCTGGGGTACATGGGGCTTAGGCCCGGTTGCAGCTGCTGCCCCGGCTGCATGATTTCGAAGTCGGGATGCGACATGCCCGGTTGGCCTTTGTAAAAAATGGGCTTTCCGGCAACAATCAAAACCTGTCCGGGCTTCAGTTTTTCGTCCAGCCAGGCCATGTTGCCGAACCAGGTTAGTTCCATGCTGCCGCTTTTGTCGCGCAAATGCACGGTAAAGCGTGATTTTCCCTGACCGGGCAGCCATTCTTTGTGTTCAATGGCTCCGATGGACTGGACATAAGGCATGGATTCGCTGATAAGTCCAATGGGTTGAAACCGGGTGCGGTCTAAGTAGCGAAAGGGAAAATGCGTTAAGGCATCGGCAAAGCTGTGCAGGCCCAAATCTTTGGACAAAAGGGCGGCCTTGTTGGGTCCGCAGCCCTTTAAGTACGCCAACGATGTAGATAAATAATGACCTTGCACGAATTTGATACTTGGGCTTGATGGCCGGAAAAAATCAATGTACCTTGCAGCGATGTACTCGGTATTTTTACAAAGTTAATGGTTTCAGCGTTTATTTTCAGGTGGTCAATGGGGCTTGTGGCTCTGCTAAGTTTTGGGGTTTTATCGGCCCAAGACACCTTAAGAATTTATTTTAGGTCAGATTCGGCGGTACCCCTGAATGCCGGTGTTTTGAAGGAATGGAAGGAAGTAGGCGGCATGTTTGAATTGCTGGGGCATACCGACCAAAAGGGCTCGGAGGCCTACAACCTTCGGTTATCAAAGCGGCGCATTGCCGCGGTGCGGGCCTTGCTGCAGCCCCAAGAGCCAAGCTGGCATGAGGGCAAACACATTACCGAAAGGGCATTTGGTGAGTCTCGGCCGGTATCGCAAAACGATTCCTTAAACCGAAGGGTAGAGATTGTGGTGAATAGGCCCGTAGTTGCCCCGCCTCAGGTGTTAAAGCCGCCGCGCAAGGGCTGTCAGGCGCATTTTAGCGGAGGCATTTTGGGGAACTACCCTTTGCCCGATTATGTAGAAGTTATTTTTGATTCAAATGCCCGCGGCAGCGAATGGGTGGGCGAAGGCGAGTATCCAATCAATCGGTTGGCCTTTCCGAACTCGGTCGAAAACACCTTTGACGGCATAGCGGCCGACAAAGGCACCCGGGTGATCTTGTATGAGAAGGAACATTTTCAAGGGCGGGTATTGGCCGATTTAGAGGGGCCTTTTGTATTGACAAACGTAATTTGGGCAGAGCTTTCGGCGATGGAGACGCATGCCTTGAGGGCGCATCCGGTGTTGGATAGTTTGATACCCAGGAGCCGTAGGCGGTATTCGGCGGAGAACATGCATTCCTGGTCGTTTGGGTCGGTGAAGGTAATTTGTTCGGAACGGTAGGGGCAGACCTTGCGTCTGCCCCTACCCGCGCCTGCCCCTACAGGAATTCTTGGCCATCATTTTGATTCCCCATTTTCAAAACCATGTCGCCTATATTATAGCAATACAAGGCGGCGGGAATGAATGAAACCGCCACCTCATCAACTGTTTTAATTCCTACACGGTCAATTGAGGTAACCAAAGCGCGCTTAAATTGGTTGACTTTGCAAAAATGGATTAGACTTTTCAATTCGTGGGGGTTTTCGTAAAAACGATTGCTCCATTTTACCTCGACACCCCATTGGGGTTTGAAATTTTTGCCGTCCAACAACACAAAATCGACTTCACCTTCGATTCTACCTTCCTTCCAACGTGCATAGGTTAAATCAAAATAACCTAAGTGCATCCATTGCGACAATACAATGGTTTCGACCATATTCCCCATTTCAGGATCTGTTTCACCAATGGGTGAAAATAAAGCTGAACGCAACGATGGATTGGTTAAATAGACTTTGAAACTGCTAATTCGCTGTAGTCGTTTTGCTGAGGCATCTACCCTGTTTAATACCCTAATTAAGAATGCCGCTTCCAGGTATTCCAGGTATTTTTTAAGAGTGGCCTTTTGTATTCCACTTTCATTGCTCATTTTTTCGAACGAAAATTCATTGCCCGTGTTGTAAGCAATGTACAAGAAAAACCGGTTTAACTCCTGTACATCTTTTATACCATACAAACTGGGTAAATCTCTTAGTAAAACCTTATCGACAATGTCGTTTTTAACATACCTACCCATATCGCTTTGAATTCGTTCATTCAAAACAATTTCAGGAAATCCACCAAAGTTCAAGTAATGTAAAAACTCCATGTTTAAGGCCTTTACATCGTGGGACAAAAAGAAAGGAATTTTGTTTTCACCGAGGTTAATATTCCCGGGATACATTAAATGACCCCTATCTTTTAAATGAATGTACTCCTTAAAAGTAAGCGGTGGCAGCATAAAATCTGTAAACCTTCCTGCTCCACTTTCTGTACTAAACCATTTCAATGCTGCGGCTGCCGAACCCGAAACGATAAATTTGGTTTCTGGAAAAGAATCAACCAAAACCTTAAGATGCCGTTCCCAGTCTTTTAGGTATTGTATTTCATCAAAAAAAACGTAGCAACCTTTTATGCTTTCTTGGTTAACAGCTTGTTTGCATAAATTCAAAATATCTTCCAAACTTAAATTCACATAAATGGGATTGTCAATACCCACGAAAAATATATTTTTAGGATTCACCTTTTCAGACAACAATTGCTGAATGCTATGAAACAACATAACGGTTTTACCCACCCTTCTTGGCCCCATTAAAACCAACGCTCTTCTCACCTTATTTTCAACTACAAGTGGATAAAACAAGTCAAAATAAAGCCGTTTTGCCATTGAGCTAAATACTTCGGGTATTTGCTTATTGACCCACCAAGGATTTTCATACCGCAAACGTTCTTGTATTTTATAAGATGGAATTAGATTCATAGCAGCCAATTAATTGTTTATATCTACAAATATAGTTATTTTAAGCACATCGCAACATATCTATTTGTACATTTTTTGTATAAATAAGTCATTTTAGCTCTAAAATGTGATTTATTTATACAGAATAAATCTAGCCCTTGCTCATTTTCGTGGTTGGCAGCCACGAATGCATAAAAATTGGTGGCTAGGTTGGGGCAGACGCGGGTTGGGGCAGACGCAAGGTAGGGGCAGACGCAAGGTCTGCCCCTACCCGAAATCATAAATAGTCCAGCATTCGTGGCTAAAATATCCGGGCGTTTGCCAACCAAAAAATGCAGACCTTTGCAAAAAAACGCGTGCATTCTGAGCATACCATAGCCGCACTTTCTACGCCGCTTGGCGGGGGGATTGCCTTAATTCGGGTAAGCGGTCCCCACAGCTGGACGGCGGTTAGGCAGTTTTTCAGTCCCATGGGGAAGAAACCTTCTCCCTGGAGCCACCGGCTGGCCCTGGTTGGAAATTGGATGGACGGGGAAGAGGTATTGGACCAAGTGGTTCTGCTGCCTTTTAAAGGCCCGAACTCCTTTACCGGCGAAGATTTGGTTGAAATCAGTTTTCATGCTTCGCCCTATGTGGTCGAGCGGGCCTTGCATCAAATGGCCGGACTTGGCATTCGGCCGGCCCAAGCGGGGGAATTTACCCGTAGGGCATTTATGAACGGTAAAATGGACCTGGCTCAGGCCGAAGCGGTGGCCGATTTGCTCTCGGCCAGCCACAAAGCCGCCGTGCGCTTGGCCATGCAGCACCTCGGCGGAGCCTTTTCAAACCGCATTGCCCAAATGCGGCTAGGTCTGCTGGATTTTTGCGCTTTGCTTGAACTGGAACTGGATTTCTCGGAAGAAGACGTTGAATTTGCCTCGCGCAGCGACCTGGCAGAACGCATACAGCAGATTGAACAGCAAATTCAGGCATTGCTGCAGACCTACAGCATGGGCAGGGCCATAAAGCAAGGCATTCCCGTGGCCATTGTGGGCAGGCCAAATGCGGGCAAAAGCACCTTGCTGAACGCCTTACTGCAAGAGGAACGGGCCTTGGTATCTGACATTCCCGGCACCACCCGCGATACGGTAGAAGACGAGTTGATTTTAGAGGGCATTCGGTTTCGGTTTATTGACACAGCGGGAATCCGCGACACCCAAGACCCCATTGAAAAACTGGGCATAGAACGCAGTTTCGATGCCCTGCGCCGCTCGGGAATGGTCTTGCATTTGGGCGATGCTCAAAGCCAATCGCTGGAAGAGTTTGAGCTGGAAGAGGCTGACTGGAGGGAACGGCTAGGGTTGGAAGACAAGCCCATTTTTCGGATTTGGAACAAGATGGATGTGCCTGGGGCACAAAAGCCGGCAGCGGGTGGTATAGCGATTTCGGCGCGGAACGGCGATGGTCTGGAAGAATTAAAGCAAGCCTTGCTTGATAATCTCGCTGAAATGGGCTACGGCAACCAAGACCTGTTGATTAGTCAGGCCCGGCATAAGGGCTTGTTGGAGCAGGCTGCCCAAGCATTGGAGCGGGTGCGGCAGCACCTGGAAGCGGGCTACAGCGGCGATCTGCTGGCCTTGGATTTGCGGCAGGCCATGCGTCCGCTGGAGGAACTTACCGGGCAAATTGGCACGGAAGAAGTGCTGGGGCATATCTTTGGGCGATTTTGCATTGGGAAGTAAAGGCATACCTGCGCAAATGCCTACCCGCCTGAACTGTGCAGGCAGAATGCGAGCGGTTTACTTGAAGGTAAGCCGAATATCTTAATAGCGATTTGTTAAGCAAATTATGCGCCAAAAACGCTGACAATGCACGCTTGGATAGAAGATGACCAATCCCTAGTTTTTGAAGTATGAAACCCAAAGGAATGAACTTATGCCATAGTTATCTTGCCTTTATCGGGCTACCTAGGAATTTTAGGTGGTTGCCACTTGAGAATAAAATCATTTGAGGCGAAGCCCATAAATCAATAAACAAAATAACGTGTCATAAAAAGGATAAAAAAACGTATATTTGTCCTTTATAAGACAAGTTAAATGAAAACAACCCCTGCTATATTGCCTAAAAACATGAAGATTTTAAAAG
Source organism: Bacteroidota bacterium (assembly GCA_016866335.1). Lineage (GTDB taxonomy): Bacteria > Bacteroidota > Bacteroidia > CAIKAF01 > CAIKAF01 > CAIKAF01. The sequence goes on from VGMT01000010.1 coordinate 42,820, forward strand.
ATCTGGGTGAGCATATACAGTTAGCTCGCTTGCGCCGAAAATTGAGTGCAGAGCAAATGGCTGAGCGCGCGGGACTAGGCAGAAAAACGATTTATAATATAGAACAAGGCAGCCCAACTGTTGCCATTGGAAGGTATTTACAGGTGCTCTTTGTATTGGGATTAGAGAAAGATTTAACCCAAGTTGCAGCCGCAGACCCTTTGGGCCGAAAACTGCAAGATGCCGGAATCATTACCCATAAGCGTGCACCCAAACAAAACAAAAAGTCATGAAGGACATGAAATTTGGAATCAGGAATGGCGAGATTGAACAATTGAAGCCTGCGTTTCGGTTGGTGGTTCATGCCTAGGTGTAAAAAATGAAACAACTACCATTCCTCTGCGGGTATTTCCCTCGGGGCATGTAGCCATTGCAAAAACCTCCGGAGCTTAAAGGTCCGGATGGGTTCTGCTGTTAATTCGGGACGACCAACCGAAAGCCCCAGTCGTTGGTGCGGTAGGAAGGAAAGCCGGCGCCGCGGCCAGCCGAGCGGCAAGCCGCGCTGTAGGCGCGCCAGCCGCCCCCACGCAGAACCCGATCCGACCCCGATGATGGACCTTCGGGGTTGGTTTGGGCACCGCTGGAATAACCTCCATACCAATCGCTGCACCACTCCCAAACATTACCGTGCATATCGTACAAGCCCCAGGCATTGGGAGCATAGGAGCCCGCGGGCTGGGGTTTTCCAAGGAATGTTCCTTGTGCGCAGGTGGAATAGGGATAATTGCCATCGTAATTCGCCTCGCTGCTGCTTAAGCAGCTTCCCGTATTGAAGGGGCTTGTGGTTCCTGCCCGGCAAGCGTATTCCCATTCCGCCTCGGTTGGCAGCCGGCAGCCCATCCATTGGGCAAAGGCCGTGGCGTCGTTCCAATCTACATTAATTACTGGCCTATTGCCACGCCCCCACCCTTCATCAGATGGCTTTGTTCTTCCCGTAGCATCGCAAAAGGCGTCGTACTGAGCAAAAGTCACCTCCAACTTGCTCATTTTAAACCCGCTTAAAGTCACCGAATGCTGGGGGCCTTCGTTGCTTCCCCGGTCGGATTCAAAACTTGGGCTGCCCATCGTAAAGGTTCCGGCGGGGATTGAAACCCATTGAATGATTGGGAAGATAGGATCTATTCCAACAGAAAAGTTTTTAGACCCGTAATTGTTTTGGGAATCATAAACAGTTAAACTGTAATTCCCAGGCAGTAAGTTGAAGATATTTGGTCCTGTACCTCCGTTTGACCAAGCATATGTATATGGCGGCACACCTCCGTTTACTATTGCGGTGGCAGTGCCATCAGCGGTGTAAGGTGTACTGGCTACTGTCGAGTTAACCTGAATGGCTAAAATATTCCCACCTGACAAAACTCCAATTTCAAACGACACCGAGTCTATAACTCCGATTGCATCTACAACAACAACATTGTAAAAACCAGGCAACAGGTTGAATCTTAACGAATCTGAGCCACCACCATTTGACCATTGATATACATAGGGTGGACTCCCCCCCCCTTCACCTGAATAATTGCCTGTCCATTTGCTATACCAAGGCCTGAAGCATCAACCTTAGAAACCGATATAGACAAGACGGAATCTGGATTAAAACAAGTCCAATTTAGTAAGTTAAATAAAAAAACTACGGACAGTAAACCATAATAATTTCGAGAAAACAAACCCGAATTTTGTTTGACTCTTGAAGGTGAATTATTAAAAATCTTCATAAATTATGCTATCCATCGTTCTACAAAATTAAATCAGAATACAGTTTAAAAGCAAACCCTATTTTTAATTAACTTAAAGGTACTCTTTTTTGTACTGCCTTTGCATTATTGTTGTACATGCAGGCATTACCGAATTTTTTCTGCTGTGTCAAGACATCAAAAGCCACACGACACCACTAAGAATTAGGGTGCTGTGTTTTGAGGTTGTGATCCCATCAGGATTCGAACCTGAGACCTACTGCTTAGAAGGCAGTTGCTCTATCCAGCTGAGCTATGGGACCTCTTTTGGGCAACAAAAAACCCCGTTTTACCGGGGTTCTTGTCGGGGTGGCAGGATTCGAACCTACGACCTCCTGCTCCCAAAGCAGGCGCGATACCGGGCTACGCTACACCCCGAAGTCCTTGGCGGTGAGGGGGGGATTCGAACCCCCGGTACCATTACTGGTACGGCAGTTTAGCAAACTGCTGGTTTCAGCCACTCACCCACCTCACCAAGGTGGACTGCAAAAGTAATCATTCAGGCTTTTCATGCAAATATTTTTTTTGATAAGATTTACCACCCTTGGTAGTTCATTAATATACCTAATTTTGATTTGTGAACCCGAAGTTGTTTTCCCTGCTAATCATTTTAGGCCTAGGCATGTATACCTGTGGCTACAACCCATCGCCGGTTCAGGAACCTACACCCATTTAGGTTCAATCTACCTTTTCTTTTTCTTTGAAAAACAGCGCTTGGAGTTCGGCATGGTCTGCAGAAAATCGGCTTCAAGTCGCCATGCCTTCCATTCCCTCAAACCTAAATCCCTTTGCAAACCCAACCTCGACAGGCCAAGCCATTCAACGACAACTCCAATTAATGCGGGAATTTTCGCTGCCCATTTTCAAACCTGGATTAAGGCAGAAACCCTTCGCCCCTTTTTTAAAACTGCCTTAGCCAAAGGACTTAGTCCCTTGATGGCCTTGTTGGTTCATGCCCTTAGAGCCGCCCTTGGCCTAATTCTTACCTTTTTTGTGCAGCGCCTTCCTTTGCTTTTAAGCGGCACCGTGGTTATTGAGGTTATGTTTGGCATTCCTGGGTTTGGTCGGCTGGCCTGGCTGGGGGTTTTAGAAAACGATTCCTCGGTGGTGCTGGGCTGCCTGCTCCTGGCGGCGCTGGCCGGCTGGGTTTCTGTGTACCTAAATGGGTTGTTAACCAAATACCGCATTTCAATCCAATGAATTGGGCTGTTCAAATGAGCCGTTGTTGGCTTGGCTTGCTCTTGGTTGCCCTTTTAATTTCATGGGGGCTTGATTTGCAGCCCGGTCGAATTCCAATGTTGCAAAGTGCCTTGCCCCCAGGTTCGGCTGAAGCGCCGTTGGGCACCGACCACCTGGGCCGCCACATTGGTTTAGGAATACTCCAAGGCTTTCAATCCATTCTGGTTTTAGCCGTTCCGTCGTTGCTGCTCAGCCTGATTCTTGCCCTGGCATCGGCCTACCTACTTTCTTGCGAGCACCGGCCCTATCTTTCGTTTTTTAATCTTGGAATAGGTCTTAGCAGCGGTTTGATTTTGGCACGCTCCCTTCCTTGGTTATCGGCCTTTCCCCTTTGGTTGCTGCTGCTGTTGTGCGGCCTATTTTTGGCCTCGTTTTTTCTTCCTGCTTGGGGTCCTGGCATTAGCCTGCCTTTTGTGGGCCTTATTCGTTTGCTTCAACGTATTCTTTTATCTATTCCGGGTATAGTGCTGTTGTTCAGCCTAAATCCCGATTCATACTTGGAATTAATCGTGCTGCTGGGCGGAACATCTTGGGTGGCTTTAAGCCAGTTTTCAGAGCGAAGTATGCTTGATTTCTTTGGCAGCACCGAATACCAAAGTGCAAAATCCTTGGGCATTCCTATGCTGCGCATCGTAGGTAGGCATTTGTTTCGTCGGTTGCTTGAAACGCTTCGGCCTCAGTTGGCATGGCTGCTGGCCGGCTTTATAGTTCTTGAGGGCAGTTTGGGTTTTTTGGGGCTGGGATTGCCGGCACAGCACTGGGGTTGGGGGCAAATGCTTCGCCTGGGCTTAGGGCATACTGAACTGTGGTGGACCTGGCTATTTGCCAGCCTGTGCATCTTATTTACGGTGGTTTCGTCGTTTGTTTTGATGCACAATGGGCACAGGCCTAGGGTAAATTAAGTCTGATTTGGGTTTTTAATAAGGAGTTTTTTTAAAGGTATTTGGGCGGGTTTCGGGCTTTCTGGGCTAGTACGCGGTTGCCGAAAGGCTGGCCCAGCTGGTTTGCGGTGGCTCCTAAGGTCGCCTCCGCACCTAGCGGGCCAGGCTTCGGCACCCTTGCGCGCTAGCCCTGTCAATCCCGCCCGCGGGCGAAGTAATGCCTTATTATCTTATTTAAAAAATTCCCTGAACCCTATGCCACTAGGGCAGTTTCAATCCAACAGGTCGGGCCTTCGTTGCCGAGTGCGCTCCAAGGCTTGCTCATGCCTCCATCGGGCAATTTCGGCCTCGTGTCCGCTCAATAAAACGGGGGGAACAGCATGCCCACGCCAAACCTCGGGTCGGGTGTACACCGGTGGAGCCAGCAACCCATCTTGAAAGGAGTCGGTCAAGGCACTGGTCTCATCGCTTATTGCACCTGGCAGCAATCGAAACAGGGAATCGACCACCACGGCTGCGGCCAATTCTCCACCCGAAAGCACGTAGTCGCCAATGCTAATTTCCATGGTTATGTACTGATCTCGAATGCGTTGATCAATGCCTTTGTAGTGGCCACATAACAGCAGCAGGCGTTTACTAAGGCTTAATCTGTTTGCCATGGGTTGGTTAAACCGGTCTCCGTCAGGACTCAAATAAATGACCTGATCGTAGTGGTTTTTTTCCATCAAGGCATCCAAACATTGGCCAAGCGGTTCGCAAGCCATGACCATTCCACCGCCGGCACCGTAGGGATAATCGTCAACGCTTCGGTATTTCCCGGTCCCGTAATCCCGAAGCTGAATAAGGTTCAATTGGGCAAGGCCCTTATCGACCACCCGCTGGGGAATGGAATGCGACAAAGCCGCCGACACAAGTTCTGGAAACAAACTTACAACATCCACTATCATGCCCGAAAAGTACGGATTTATCGCTGCCTCACAAAAGCAATAGCCTTTCCCATTTTCAAGGGGTTTCGTACCTTTGAATGTGTTTGCTCATTCCTATTTACGTTTCTTTGCCCTTTTTTTGTTGGTAGGGACCCTTGGGCGAAACCCTATTTGGAGTCAATCGGCCGTTCCCTCGCCCAGCAAATTCAGCAAAGCCCTTCAAAATGCCTTGATTAGGCACCAACCCGAAGACAGTTTGGTTGTTTGGTTTAAATCGGCCAGCCGCCCCAACCCCCCGAACGGAATTCAATCTTTGGGTTCTGGATTTTATCAATGGAAAGGAACCAAACTGGAATGGGAATGGCTCTCAAATTCCATTCCATTGGAATGGGCCGACCTTGCCCCCAGCAAAGGTCCGGCGGAAAGCGAACTGGCCAATGGCCATACTGGCCTTTCTTCTTATGCACAAACCGCGGGTGTTCACCGGCTTGGATTGGGAATTCGTTTGGGCTTAAACGACGACGGGATGGTGGGTGCCCACCCCGATTTTGGTCAAAGGATTAATCAGCAAAATGCCCCTTTTACTGGAGCTTTGGCCGACCATGCCGATCAACTTTCGGGAATGCTTGTGGGCTCTGGCATGGTTGAACCTGCAGCCCGTGGCTACCTTCCGGGCGCCAAACTGCATGTTTGGACCTATTCGGTCGATCCCAGCCAAAATTCTGGTTTTTTTTCTTACCCATCGGCCCTTTATTTTGATTCGGTTGTGGTTCTAAACACCTCGTATGGCGACGGGTGCAACGCTGGCTACACGGCACTTTCTGCCTATTTGGACCAGCAACTTGAATTGAGCCCAGAATTGGGATTGGTTTTTTCGGCGGGGAATTCTGGATCGGCAGATTGCGGTTATGGAGCCGGGGCTGGCTGGGGCAACATCACCGGTGGCCACAAGCTGGCCAAAAACGCGTTGGTGGTAGGCAATCTTCTTAATCTTAACCTAATTTCTCCTACAAGCAGCCGAGGCCCTTCGACCGATGGCCGAATTAAACCCGATTTGGTAGCTCCTGGTAACCTTCAATACACCACCTCTGGCTTTTCACCCACAGGTTACACCCTGCAAAGCGGCAGTTCCCTTTCGGCCACAGCAGCTACCGCCGCATTTGGCTTACTGCAAAACCAACATTTAATTCAACGGGGAACCTTCGCCAACTCAAGTCTGATTCGAGGCCACTTGCTTAATACAACCCTCGATTTGGGTTTACCGGGCCCCGATTTCACCTATGGTTTTGGCTTAATTCAAACCGATGTTGCCCTTCATGCCTTACAGCAAAGAAAAGACAGTGTTTTATGGTTGCAACCCAACGATACCGTTTGGATTCCCCTTCACCATTCCAACCCTTCATCTGCTCTAAAGGTAATGCTGTGCTGGAATGACCCCGCAGGCAGCCCCCTTTCTGCCTCTCCATTGGTAAACGACCTGGACCTGGCCCTTAAAACTCCCTCTGGAAATTGGATCTTGCCCTTGGTACCAAATCCCTTAGTCGGCTTTTTAAATCAGCCTGCCACCCAGGGGCAAGACCATGTTAATAATGTGGAACAAATCTCCACTTCCCTTTCTGATACAGGGTTTTTCTGGATTCGCATCAGCTCAACATCCTTGATTGGGGCCGGACAAGAATGTGCCCTAGTTTGGCATAGCCCCGATACCCTTTCTTCTTTTAAAAGTCCCTGGCTGGGGCAATCGGCCAAGGCTCAAGAAACAGCTACGGTGAGTTTCTTCAATGCAAAAGCCCAATCCAATCTTGAATTCAGCAGCGACCTTGGTCAAAACTGGCAGGTTTTATCGGCAAACCTTGGCCAGGGAAACCACCGCATTGAACATCCTCTAAACAGTTCATTTTATTCGTTTGGAGTAATCTACCGATTAACCTACCTAGGGCAAGAACAGATTCAAAGCCCGCGTTTAACCATACTTCCTGTTGCCGACTCGCTCCGAATCGACACGCTGTGTTCGAATAGGTTGCGCATGAGTTGGAATGCCGACCCCCTGGTTCCCTATTGGCTAATTTATGCCATGTCAGACAGCAATCAAACGGTGGTTGATACAGCAACAGGAAACACATGGATTTCTACGAAAGATTGGGGAGGAATTCAGCGCTACTGGGCTGTGGCGGCAATGGATGTTTGGGGCGGGGTAGGCCAAAGGTGCAGGGCCATCTCGGCAGGCGATAGCCTAATCCATTGCAGCCCGGTCAACGACCTTTCTTTAAACGAAATTGTTTTCCCCTTAGGCAATACGCTTTCAACCTGTTTTTTTAGTCAAAACCTACCCCTTGTTTGCTCGGTTTCAAATCGGGGCACCCAAAATTCTGGGCCCATGTTGGTGTCAGCTAAAATAAATGGGCAAATCTTGGTTACCGACACCCTGCTAAACCTGCCCCCAAACACAAGCATAACCCACACCTTTTCTCAGTATCTAAGTCCAATCACGGGTTCTGAAATGTCCATTTTCATTTCCTTAAGTTCTTTCCAAGATGAATTACCGTGGAACAACACGTTGAACCAAACGTATTCATTGTATTCTCAAACCGAAAGTTCCATTCCTCACCTGGAATCGTTTGAAAACAGCATTCCATGTTCAAACCAAACGAACTGCAAGGTTCCACAATGCCAAAACTCAAACCCCTGGACCAACAATCCGTCCAACGATCTTGATTGGAGAATCCACAGCGGCCCGAGTCCCAGCGCCGGAACAGGCCCCCGAACCGATGCAATGCCTGCCACCCTAAATGGAAACTACCTGTACCTGGAATCCAGCCTTTGTTCTCCAAGCACCTCAATGGCCTTTGGCCCTTGTTTTTCAGGCATTCCACAGCCATTAAACCTGTATGCGGCCATGCATGCCTTTGGTCCAGATGTGGACCACATGGAAATTCTATTGATGGGACCAACGGGTCTTGACACCTTAAAAATGTCAACCCAGGGAAGCCACCTAGGTTGGGAAACCCAAAAAGCAAAAATCAATACCCTTCCCGGGGCTAAATATCAACTAATCGTTAAAGGAAAAACCACATCTGGGTTTCGTGGTGATTTAGCCATGGATGCGGTGCTATTAGACACGCTTGATTTTGAAGCTATACCTAGCAATTACCCAAAAGTTTGCCAAACCTCCCCTACCCAATTCAAATTTCTTCCAACTGCCTTAGGTTCAGTCCCCCAATTCATCCTTCGCGATTCCTCATTCAACCCCATTTTACAAACCATAAACGATTCTGTGGCCTACACCTTTGTTCAATCTGGAGCGTATCAATTTAGCTTTAACCATCCCAGCCTAAATTACATTTGGCACGGAAATATTGAAGTTGAAGATCCATTAAATTTGGATTTTAGCTGGCAAGAATTGGGCAATGGCTTGGTGCTGTTTTCGCCCAATGCGTCAAACCTGCCTGCGAAATGGACAACGGGCGATGGCCAATTTCATTGGACCACCGATTCGCTGTATCATGCCTACCAGCAAAACGGCCAGTACCTGGTGCGGCTTTGGGCAGAAAATTCCTGTGGAAAGGATTCTATTGAAAAATGGATTCAGGTGGTTGGGGTTGGATTTTCAGACCCTCCAAGCAAGGATTCATGGTTAATTTATCCTAACCCAGCTCAACACTACACCACCCTGCTTTCAGCCCATGCAGAAGAAATTCTGGAAGTACATTTAAGAGACCTTTCGGGAAGAAGCATCGTGCATTTAAGTCCCAAAAAATCGGCGGTTTCAATCCCTTTACAAGGCATTCCTGCCGGGTATTATTTATTGGATTGCAAAACAAACGACAGGAATTTGCTGTTTAAATTAATCAAAACAAACCCATGAATTTTATATCAGAGCGAGTTGGCTATGAGGCCACAGATGAGGGTCTAACCGTTCGTATTAAAGCCAGCAAAGCAAGCGACCTCAAAAAACTAAATTTAATGAAAGCCTGGGTTATTGCCTGGGGTATTTCAGGTGGCCTAATTGGTTCAGCCCTTTTTTTGAATTATCCTGCAGACCTTAAGCTATACCTTTTGATCTTCTTGGCATTTTGGGCCTATTTCTTGTTTAAAATTACCCGAGCCTATTACTTCCGAAAATACGGCATCGAAACCATCTTCTTGAATGGCGATCAACTTATGCTTAGAAAAGACATTCATGGAAAACCTGGCAAACAAGTGTTTTTCAGGTTAAAAGAAAAAAACGCCTTTCGACACCTCGATAAAAACGACAAGGGGTCCTGGTTTTATGATTCATTTTGGATAGACAGCGGCGGAAATTGCGGATTCGGAAAACCCGGTTCTGAATACCGCTTTGGCATTCAATTGGAAAAAACAGAAGCCCAACAGTTGGTCAAACTACTCAATAAGCAGATTCAAATTACCCCTTAGTCAAAAAATGATGCCCCAGCATCACCGATAAAGCCGTTGCAGCGTTCAATGATTCTGGAGCTGGGCCTACCGAAAAAGAGGGAATGCGCACCGATGTTCCCATTTCAGCGACTTCGGGGCCAATTCCATTTCCTTCATTTCCTATGACCCAACCCAGCTTATCGCTAGGAATATAAGGTATTTTAGTCATTGGTTTCCCATTGATTTCGGCCAGCAGAAGTTTCAACCCAAGGGCCATTATCCAATCTCTTAATTCATTAACCCTCAACCTGTGTAAATTCACAGCGGCGATGCTCCCCATGCTGGCTTGCACCACCTTGGGCCCGTAGGGGTCAACCGTTCCCTTCAGAAGAACAACATCTTCAATTCCAAACCAATGGCAACTGCGTAAAATGGTTCCCATATTTCCCGGATCTTGAATGCCATCTAAAACCACAATAGGCCCTTTTTGGGGCAATGTTCTTGGGTCGGGAATACGAAAAACCCCCACCAAACCTGTAGGATTTTCTAAAAAAGACAAGCCCGATTCGGGCAATAAATAAACCGGAAAATCGCCCTTGGGTATTTGGTCCAAATGAGCTACCTGTTGTGCATCAACTCCCAGCCAATCGGGCTTCCATCCAAAAGCCATACAATCTAGAATGCATTTAAACCCTTCGGCAACACACAAACCCGATTCCAGCCTAAACTTTTTATCGGCCAACCTTCTAAAGGTTGCCTGTTTCGATTTTGATAGCAATTCCACCCCGCAAAGATACGTCCTCAAAGCCTTATTATGGATATCTATTGAACCCTGTCCACCAAACCAACCGAGATTAATTCAGAAACATGTTTAATTTGATGAATAGCCCTGTTTGCCTCGCCCGATTTGAATTACCTTCGCAGTATGAATCGCACTGGGTTAAAGCCTGTTGCCCTGACCGGAATCGTCGCCTTGCTTCTTATGCTAGGGCTAATGGGTTGCGCTCCAACCCGACGTTTAAAACCATCCGAATTTTTACTAAAAAAACAAACCATTAAAGAAATTGGCGAGACCGTCAACAACCATGAAAACATTGAAGATCTTCTTACACCGGTTCCCAATAAAAAGCTGTTTGGAGTTTGGCGATTTTACCTTCAACTTCATGAACTTCCCAACCCAGAAAAAGTGGCTTCAAAAAGAGCTTTTCTTGATGCCCGCCGAGACTCTTTGAATGGCTTGATTCGACAAAAAAACCTCGACCGAATAAAAAAAGGGAAAAAGCTCAAACCACTGAAATCAGAAAAACCTACCTTCAATGAATGGTTAATGAAAATTGGTGAAGCCCCTGTAATGCTTGATTCTTCAAGAATAGAAAGGAATAAAAAACAAGTTCAGCAATTTCTTAAAAACCACGGATACTTTCGAGCCAAAGTCCAAGATTCAATTGTACTTTACCCTAGGCAAAAAATGGCCGAGGTCGTTTACCTGATTCACAGGGGCCCCGCTTACAACATCAATAAGGTTTTAAAAGACATAGAAGACCCAACCCTTGAATGGTTAAATGAAAAACACCAATACCTGAGCCGTTTTAACCTAAAACCGGGCGAAGAAATTCGATTTGACTTAGATGCAATGGATGCTGAGCGCGAGCGCTTGGCTAGTATTTTTAGGGATGCGGGCTTTTATTTAATGGATAAAAGCGACATTCTATTTTGGGCCGACACCCTTAAGCAGGCCGGAAAAGTTGAACTTACCCTTACAATAGACAATCCCAACACCCGAATTTCGTACAAAGGCGATTCCATTACCCTGAATCATCATCCTCGATTTATTGTTGGAGAAATTCGAATTTCTACCCACGAAGGATTGGATAAATCAGGTATGCCCCTAACCGATTCCATTTTAACCAAAGATTTTTCCTTGCATTTTAACAAAAAACCCGAGATGCGGCCAAGGCCGCTTGGCAGAAGTTTGTATTTGGATCCCGGAGAACTATACAACCCCCGCGACGAAGAACGAACCCGTTCCGCACTAAACGATTTAAAGGTTTTCAGGTATGTACACCTGAGATTTAAACCCAAAATAAGTGGTGACAGAATCGACACCCTAGACGCTGAAATTGAACTGGCCCCCCTTGCTCATCAAGGAATTTCGACCGACCTACAAGGAACAAACACCGATGGAAACCTTGGGGTTAGCCTTGGAGCCGCATACACCAACCGGAATATTTTCAAAGGGGCAGAAATTCTTGAATTCAGAATCAATGCTGGTGCCGAAATACAAGTACTGCAAGGCGATAGCCTGGATGTTCAACAAGGTGGCTTACCTTTCAATACCCTTGAATTAGGCGGGCAATTATCCTTAACCACTCCTCGGTTCTTGGCCCCATTTTCTCTCAGCAAATGGGCAAAACCCAGAACCCGAGCAATGCTGTCAATAAACTACCAAAACCGCCCCGATTACGACCGAACCGTTTCTACCTTCCTTTTCGGTTACGAATGGCTGGAACCCCCATCAAAAAAACCATGGGTAAATCGAAATTACAGCCTTTTTTATCAGGTTAATCTGGCCGAAATCAGCTTGATTAACATCAATAAAACGGCAGCCTTTGAGCAGTTTCTGGAAGAAACGGGCGACCTATTTGTAAAAACCAGCTTTCGCCAACATTACATCCAAGCAACTTCGGTAACCGTTTCTTTTTCTAGAAATTCAAGAAGAAAAAATGGTCCTAGATTGTTTGCCCGTTTTAATGTTCAAGCCGGAGGAAACCTGTTGAGTTTGGGCTATCAACTCTTTGCGCCTCAAACTGCCGATACGTTGGGGCAGTTTTCCATTTTTGGAATCCGCTTTGCCCAGTATTTCAGATCAGAAATTGACATGAGGTATTTTCTGCCCTTGGCCCCAAAATATCAGCTTGCCTTTCGCGGTTTCATTGGGTTTGGAAGGGCATTTGGAAACACGCAAGTGCTGCCCTTTGAAAAAAGCTTCTTTGCCGGGGGGGCAAACGACTTAAGAGCATGGTTACCAAGGAGCTTAGGCCCAGGATCGTACCAGCAGTCCTCTACAGGAAGGGTTGACCAGGTTGGAGAGATTAAGCTGCTGGGCCAAGCAGAATACCGTTTTCCGATTTACAGCTACCTTGAAGGAGCCTTGTTTGCCGATTTCGGAAATATCTGGCTCAGCAGGCCCGACCCGAACCGTCCTCAAGGTGAGTTTCTTTGGGACCGATTTTGGCACGAATTCGCTTTAGGATCTGGTATTGGACTCCGGCTTAATCTTGGTTTCTTTATTTTCCGCGCCGATTTTGCAATCCCAATGCGCGACCCTACCCAACCCGCAGACCAACGCTGGGTTATTACCCGCCTTAAACTCCCAGACGACCTCAGAATCAATATTGGAATTGGATACCCTTTCTAATTCTGCCACCCCACTTTCTTCGTATTCTATTTTCTTAAAACCCTGCTTTCTGAACCAATTTTTCCATTCAAAATCGAACAAAACTGGAGCTGAAATTTAGATTAACCTAAATTTTTCTTTACATTTGGGTAAATTCCATTTGTGCGCCATTCCCTATTTGTTTATTGCATTGGATTTTGTCTTTTCTTGGATTGCACAACTGCACCTAGCGCCCCAAAAACCGCTTTTAAAATAGTAACGACCACCCAAATGCTGGCCGATGCAATTTCCCCGCATTTAAATTCGTCCTGTTCCATTGTTGTCCTTTTTCCCGAAGGCATTGAGCCTCATTCTTACCGCCCTGTCCCATCTGACATTAAACTTCTGCAGGAGGCCGATGCCGTGCTGTACAATGGATTGCATTTAGAGGCCAACATGGAATCTATGCTTGAACACTTAGGTCGTTCAAAGCCATGCATTAGCTTAGGTTTCTTTATTCCACATCAAGATTTAATTCCACTTGACGAACATTCCTATGACCCCCACATTTGGTTTGATATTACCTTGTTTGGTTTTGCCGCAATGAAGGCCGCAGACAGTTTAGATAAGGTTCTTTCAAAGCCCGTATTTTTAAGCAACCAAACGCATCTGGATTCCTTGGTCCAGCTTGACAGCCTTCTCCTTAAGCAATGGCAAAATCTTCCTGAATCTCAAAGGGTATTGTGTTCCGTACACGATGCATTTTCCTATTACTGCCGAAAATACAAGCTAAAACAAATTAGCCTTCAAGGGGTATCTACGGCAGCCGAATTTGGGATTTATGAAGTGAACGATATGGTAGATTTCATTGTTGAAAATAAAGCTAGGGTGGCTTTTACCGAGGCACATGCCCTTACAAAAGCCATGAAATCAGTTCAAATGGGTTGCGCTAAGCGAGGGCACAAATTAACCATAGGAGAACCTCTTTTAACGGATGCTCCAGGTAAAAAAGGAAGCTTAGGGGGAAGCTGGCCGGGAATGGTCATTGAAAATTCGGATAAAATTCAAAAAGCGTTTAGCCATGATTGAAGTTAAGAATTTAAACGCCGGATATGGAAAACGGTCTGCCCTTTGGAACATTGACTTTTCAATTCCCCTGCCTGCCTTTGTTGGGATTATTGGGCCAAACGGTGGCGGCAAATCAACCCTATTAAAATCGATACTGGGCGAGCTTACTCCCCTTACAGGCTCCATTCGGTTGTTTGGCAAACCCATCGCTGAAATGAAAAACCGGTTGGCCTATGTTCCACAAATTAATTCGGTGGACTGGAATTTTCCAATTCGGGTAATGGACGTAGTCCTTATGGGACGTTTTCGCCCAAATTCATGGGGGCCTTTTTATTCAAAATCCGATCGAGAAAAGGCAGAGTTTTATTTGAATGCCGTTGGAATGTTGGCCTTTTCAAAACAGCAAATTGGAGAACTCTCAGGTGGGCAAAGGCAACGTGTATTTCTAGCTAGGGCTCTTGCCCGCGAAGCCGATGTGTTGTTGCTTGATGAACCCCTGGCGGGGGTAGATGCGGGTTCAGGTGAACGCATCCTCTCTCTGCTTTCTGAATACCAAAAACAAGGGCGCAGCATTGTTATGGTTCACCACGATTTATTAACTGCTTCGACCCTGTTCGACCATTTGGTACTCCTTCAAACCCGACTTGTCGCTGCTGGGCCAATAAAAGAAGTTTTTACCTTAACTAATCTTCAAACTGCGTATGGCACAGATGTTTCAATTTTATCTGAAATGATACACAAGTTAGGTCAAACGCCAGCAAATTTATCTGACCATCCCTGAGCATGATTTCTGAACACCTGGTGTGGATTATTTTAGGGTGTATGCTGGCGGCATATTTGCTGGCCATTACAGGAATTCCTGTTTACCTGCGGCGAGAATCACTTACAGGGGACGCTCTTTCGCATGCCATTTTCCCCGGTGTGGTGGTGGCAGTTTTGATTTCGGGTGGCCAGCAGGGCTGGGTAACCTATCTTTCTGGAATCATTGTCGGCAGCTTTGCCCTATTTTTAATTCAAACTATTCACCAAAAAACCCTTATTCCCAAAGATGGTGCGACAGGAATTGTATTGATTCTTTTTTTTGCAGTAGGCTTATTGTTGATGGGCAGGTTGCAAAGGTCAGGCATTCCATTATGGGGCGTTCAGCACGTTTTACTGGGTAAAGCAGCTACCCTTTTGCCCTCGGACGTTTTTGCGCTGGCTGTGTTGTCTGCCCTAGGTAGTGTTGTGTTTTTCTTGGTCCAAAAATGGATTTGGATAGAAGCTTTTGATTCCAAATTTGCCCTTCATTCAGGCCTACCTAAAAATACCTACGAACTTTTATTGAGCGCTTGGACTGCCTTGGTTTTAACGGCTACCATTCAAATTTTAGGTGCTGTTCTAAGCGCCGCTATGCTCATTACCCCTGCCGCCCTTGGACATTTTTTAAGCAATAACCCCAAAAAATTAACCCTAATTACTTTGGTCAGTGCTTGCATTGCGGCCGTTTTAGCCGGGTTCATTTCGGCCTCCCTTCCGAGCATGAGTACCGGGGCACTTACCGTCATTATGCTTTTCATGCTGTCCTTTCCTTTCTTCATTTTCCATCCCACAAAAGGAATTTTAATGAAATGGGTTGCCCGAAAGCAAGAAGCCCGGCGCTGGCAAGATGAAAACACCCTTAAACAACTTTTAAATCAAACCAAAATCCCTTTGTTTTCAATTAAAAATCCTTCCTTACAACGGCTTGCTAAACACAGCTTTGTGCGGTTAAACCCACAGGGAAAATGGGAACTGAGCCCCAAAGGACTTGAAGAAGCTGAGCGAATTGTGCGAAAGCACCGGTTATGGGAAACCTTTTTGCATAAGCGCCTGATGTTGCCCGTGGGAAGTGTGCATGAGAATGCCGAGTTGATGGAACACCTACTTGACGACGAAGCTGAAGAGCGACTGGCATTGGATTTAAACCACCCAAGTGCAGACCCACACCAATCCCCTATTCCCCCAAGAAAATGATGACCTTTCTTATTTTGGCTACCGCGGGTTTGCTAGCGGTTCAAGCAGCCTTGGGTGGCAGTTTTTTGGTGCTGCGAAGGTCGGCAATGCTCACCGACGCTATGGCTCACTCTTTGCTACCTGGGTTGGTTGTAGGATATTTGTTTTCGGGCTCAAGGTCTGGCCCTGAGGTTATTTTTTTTGCTGCTGTTTCTAGCTTTCTATCTGCCTACCTTATTGATTTTCTAAACAAGTTTGCGGGAATATGGTTCGAGGCGAGTACGGGTTTTGTTTTCACCTCGCTGTTCTCAATAGGCATTGTTTTGACCACCGCCTTAGGAGGCAATATTGATTTGGATGCCGATTGCATTTTGTACGGAGAATTGCTGTACGTTCCCTTTCGGTATTCTTCTACCCAATCTTGGTACGATTTACTCCCCTTACCCCTTTGGAATCAAATTTGGGTAAGTTTTGCTTGGGCTATCTTCCTATTTTTCAAATGGAAGCAACTGAAAATTTGGGCCTTTGATGAAGGATTTTGCCGAAATGCAGAAATTCAACACCACTCAATTAGGCGTTCAACCTTAGTATTAACCTCCATGAGCATCGTTGTGGGTTTTGATGCTTTTGGTGCTGTTTTGGTGGTTGGTTTTTTCATTTTACCTGCGGCAACCGCCTGGTTGATTAGTAAAACCTACAAATCCATGCTGTTGAACTCCATCGTGTTTGGGGTGGGTAGCATTGCTCTTGGTTATGTGCTAGCCCTAGCTTTCGATTGGGAACCCGGCCCAAGTATGGTCTGTGTGGCAGGCCTTAATTTTATGATTGCAGCCCTGCGGTACAGGCAAAAAAAATCGGGGTCAGGATTTCGTCCTACGCACTAACAGCATTCTACTTACATGCTGACTAATCATCAGTTCTGCCCCTTGGTTAATAGAAATAACCACACTTTGATCGTAAGAAAACCGCTTCACCAGTTTAATCGTGGCACCTGGTTTTAAAGAAATGCCATCTAAGTACTGTAAAAAATCCGGCTGATGCTCTTTTAGCCCCACCAGTTCGGCCAACTCCCCCGGAACTAGATCGTATAAGGTTTTATTCTTGTGGTGCTTTATGGTTCCATCTGATTTTGGAATAGGGTCTCCATGCGGATCCACTTCTGGAAATCCTAAAAATTCGTCCAAACGTTGAATGAGTTTTTCATCTACAATATGCTCAAGTTGTTCAGCTATATCGTGAATTTCATCCCAATTAAAGTTCAATGTTTCAACCAAAAACACCTCCCAAAGCCTGTGTTTTCGAACAACATTGGCGGCTATCAAATGCCCCTTTCTACTTAGAATCGCCCCTTGATAGGGCTGGTATTTAACCCATTTTTTTTCATGGAGTTTTTTCAACATATCGGTTACCGACGAGGCCTTGCTGCTCAACTCTTCAGCCAAATCATTCGTTGAAACAGAACGTCCTAGTTCTCCCGACAACTTAAATATGGCTTTCAGGTAATTCTCTTCTGCAGTTGTTGGCATTTAAATAACCTTAAGGGTATAGGATAAAAGTAAAAGTTTTTAGTCATTTGAGCTCAAATTGGAGAAGTAGAATGCGCATAGGTATCGTTTTATACCCCACATTTGGGGGCAGCGGTGTTGTAGCCACCGAATTGGGTAAGGCTTTGGCCCGAAATGGACATGAAGTTCATTTCATTTCATACAGCCAACCTGTTCGTATGGACGCCTTTCAACAGGGAGTTTTTTTTCATGAGGTAATGGTGCCCGACTATCCGTTGTTCGATTTTGATCCCTATGAGGTTGCACTAACCTCTGCCCTGGTGCGCACGGCCCTGCAAGAAAAACTTGACCTAATTCATGTTCATTACGCCATTCCCCACGCCCCTGCTGCATTTATGGCAAGGGAAATTCTAAAAACAAAAGGCCGCTTCGTACCCTTTATTACCACCTTGCATGGCACCGATATTACCTTAGTAGGCAAAGACAAATCCTATGAGCCGGTAATCAGCTTTGCCATCAACCTATCCGATGCCGTAACCGCTGTTTCTGCCTATTTAAAAGAAGAAACGTTAAAGCACTTCAGCATTACGAAAAACATTGAGGTTATTTACAATTTCATTGACCCCATTGCCATCGCCGAAGAGAAAAAAGAATGCTCCAAGGCTACCACCGCCCCAAATGGAGAAAAGGTAATCATGCACATTTCCAATTTCAGAAAGGTCAAAAGAGTTCAAGATGTGGTTCAGGCATTTCGAATTATTGCCAGCAAAATTCCCTCGAAGTTAATTATGGTTGGAGATGGGCCTGAGCGAAATATGGCTGAAAATTTAGCGGTGGACCTTGGTATTCGGGAACAATGCATGTTTATTGGTAAGGTTAAAAACTCACTCAGCATTTTACCCTGTGCCGACGTTTTCTTTTTGCCCTCGGCAAGTGAAAGTTTTGGGCTTTCCGCCTTAGAGGCTATGGCTTGCGGTATTCCTGTAATTGGCTCAAATGCAGGTGGATTACCTGAAGTCCAAATCCATGGAAAAACAGGATTTTTAAGCGAAGTTGGCGACTACCAAGACATGGCAAAAAATACACTTAAGATTCTTTCTTCCCCTTCCCAATACCAGGAATTTTCAAAACATTGCATTGAACAGGCCGATTTGTTTCGCTTGGATTTGATTTTACCGCAGTATGAAAATTTGTACAATCGGGTTTTTAAGGAATTTACCTCATTTTAATTTCCCCGAATCAATCATCCTACAAATCTCATCTATCAGCAAATCTTCGTTGTTTCCGTTTGGATTAAACTCGGCTTTTAAATCATAATCAAACATGCTTGCAACACCCTGCCAAAAAAGAGCTTGAACCCCTCCTTTCATTTCCTGCAACAATTCATACGAAGTAAATTCTGTTTGCCTGTCGAGCAACTTTAACAAAATGCGCCCATCAGCAAACGACAACCGCTTTAATTGCTGAAAGTGTTTTTCGCGCAATTCGGCCTCAAATTGTTGAATGAGTTCTTTTCTTTCGCGTCGTTTTCCTGTTGCATCCACTCGAGCATAGGTCTTCATCCGCTCTCCTGCAAGCTTTGCCAATGGATACGTACGCTTCACCCGTTCCACCAAACGGTTGTACCGGCGTTGAAGCCCTTTATTTTTAAATGCTCTTAATTCTAAAACGCTGAATTCAGGCAGTACAATTACCCGCGATATGGAATCTGTCAACGTATCCGGTGGCAGTTGCCCACGAACTTGGCTGGCCAATACAATAAAAAAACAAGAAAAACCCTTTAAAATTAAGGAGTTCATATTCCCATTAACGAAAAAAGTGGCCAAAGATTATCTATTGCCAGAATGTTTCTGTGGGCCGTTGGGAACAAACGAAAAACCCTTTAAATAACAAAACAAATCGGCTTGATTTTGACCCGTTTTTACCATTACCATACTGTCAATACTTCCATTTCCAGCCCCTGAAACATCCCAAAACACCACTCGGGCAACGTCCTTATTGATAAAAAGAGCAGGTTGAATAAAAACATTTTGAGCAGAATAGCCCAAATCAGAATTGAAAAAAACCTTGAAATCACCACCGCTCTGCGAAGGTGAAATGGTGGCTGTATAGGAAACACTATCGGCCCGCACAAAGGTCCAAGTGCCTACAAACTTAGCTTTCATTTCATCTTCACGACAAGACCCATCGTTCATTTCGGCCGTTGGTGAATAATAATCCGAACGGGGATCTGTACACCCTTGCTCTTCCCCGCAACTACCTAAAAAATGAGAACCAATTAAACCAAGAAAAAAAAGAATCAAACGGTTTCCCATCGTTTACTCTTGCTTTATCCTAAGACCAAGCAACTCACAATCCCTTTTTACCATATCCGCAGGATTGGATTCGGCTGAATCTATCATTTTGTATTGCAATTCAAGTCGGTCTGCTGAAATAAAGCCTTGACCGGTGTACCAAATGCTGCTCAACGTATCCATCTGTTGAGCGGGAATCGTAAAGGTGTACTTAGAAACCTCGGCCACCAATTTCCCTTCGCCCAAAGTCAATACCCCTAATGTCCCAGCCGGGTCAACGTAATGATTAATCTTAAACTCATATTGAAACTTGTCTCCCTCCACAAACTGAACATAACTCTGGGTTATTGCTCCATCGGCGCAAGATTCGGTCACGATGTAGGTGGCAAGAAATTTCCGTACTGTTTCAATAGGTTGACATGAGCCGTTGTCTTGGTTAACTGTTGAATCGTAATTATCGCTTCGCTCATCGGTACATCCCTCCGTTGTGCAAGACGAAAATGAACCCGATAACAACAAGGCAAGACCAAGAATAGGCAATGAATTAATAGATAATTTCATGGTATTGGGAGATATATACTGCAAAAAAACGAAAAAATACCACCATTTCAAATTCTTTTCATTTCAAAATGGAAATCCATACCTTGATTTCAGCATTTAGTCCAAATTTGAAAAACATTAAATAGGAGAATCCAAGTGCTCTGATTATGTTTGCATCAAAGTTGTAAGCATGAAATTTGAGCGCCAAGGCATCAGCGATGCAGAACTTAGAGCTCTGTACAGAGAATTGGTTTACCCCAGACTTATTGAAGAGAAAATGTTGGTTTTACTTAGACAAGGTAAAATCAGTAAGTGGTTTTCGGGGATAGGGCAAGAGGCCATTTCGGTGGGTGCTGCCATGGCACTTCAACCAGAGGAATACCTTTTGCCTATGCACCGCAATTTAGGCATGTTTACTGCACGGGGAGTTCCTTTCCGTCGCTTATTTTCTCAATGGCAAGGCAAAGAAAATGGGTTCACAAAAGGCCGAGACCGGTCTTTTCATTTTGGCAGCAACCCGTTCCATATCGTTGGAATGATTTCCCATTTAGGTCCTCAGTTGGGCGTGGCAGATGGGATAGCCCTCGCCAGTGTTCTTGATCGGGATAAAAAAGTAACCTTAGTGGTTACCGGAGACGGAGGCACCTCGGAAGGTGATTTTCATGAAGCCCTAAATGTGGCATCTGTTTGGGATCTGCCTGTTCTATTTTGCATTGAATCCAATGGATATGGCCTTTCTACCCCTTCGTCTGAACAATACCGCTGCGCTCAACTATCTGACCGGGCGCAGGGTTATGGAATGAAATCGGTTCGTATTGATGGTAATAATATTCTAGAGGTTTATTCAACCCTGCGGTCCCTGGCTGAAGAACTGCGCAAGGATCCTAAACCCGTATTGGTTGAATGCCTAACATTTAGAATGCGTGGGCACGAGGAAGCCAGTGGAACCAAGTATGTTCCGCAAGATTTGTTTGATTTCTGGAAAGAAAAAGACCCAATTGAACAGTATGGAAATTGGCTTAACCAGCAAAAAATCATGCCTTTAAAAGAACAAGAAGATATTAGACTTGAATTAAAGGAATCCATTGATGCTGATGTTTTAGCTGTATTTGAAGAACCAGAACTTTCTGCCGATCGAGCATTGAGTTTACAAGACGTATACGCCCCTTTTGAATTCCATTCCTACGAACCCCTAGGTTCTGAAACGAAAGCCATGCGGATGATTGACGCAGTGCGTAGCGCCCTAGAACTGGCCTTAGAAAAGCATAAGAATCTTATTTTAATGGGGCAAGACATTGGAGCATACGGCGGCGTTTTTAAAGCAACCGAAGGTTTAATCGATTCAGCCAGTCCTGAACGTGTAAGAAATACCCCCCTTTGTGAATCTGCCATTGTAAGCGCCGCATTGGGCCTTTCTATTAAAGGAAAGAAAGCCATGGTTGAAATGCAATTTGCAGATTTTGTCAGTTCAGGGTTTACTGCTGTGGTAAATAACCTAGCTAAATCTCATTGGCGCTGGGGCCAAAATGCAGATGTGGTTGTTCGAATGCCCACCGGCGCCGGAGTGGCTGCCGGTCCATTTCACAGCCAATCCAACGAAGCTTGGTTTTTCCATACCCCAGGTTTAAAAATTTATTACCCATCAAATGCCTACGACGCCAAAGGGCTCTTGTTAACGGCCTTTGAAGACCCAAACCCTGTTATGTTTTTTGAACACAAAGCTCTTTACAGGGCTCAAGAAGAACAGGTCCCCTCAGGATATTACACCATACCGGAAGGAAATGCAAAAGTTTGCTCTCATGGCGATAAAATTAGCATTATCAGTTATGGTATGGGCGTGGTGAAAGCCCTAGATTGCATTCCTAATTTCCCTGAAAACACCCTTGAAATTATTGACCTACGAACCTTGGTTCCACTGGATTACAATACAGTTTTCAATAGCGTGAAAAAAACAGGAAGGGCTTTGGTTTTACACGAGGCCACAGATTTAGGAGGTATCGGAGCCGATTTGGCCGCCAAAATCCAAGAGTCTTGCTTTAAATGGCTTGACGCCCCCGTTAAACGACTCTCGGCCGATGATACTCCCGTTCCCTTTGCTCCAAACCTTGAACATTCCTTTTTACCTTGGCATCGGCTTCAAAATACCATTCAGGAACTTTTGAGCTGGTAATTAAAGTTGTACCTTTGCCTCATGAAGCCTTTTCGTTTTTATTTTCTACCCTTCCTAATCGGTTTTGTGGCTCTTTCATGCAACGACAATGAGGTAGACTTAACTTCAGACTTTAAAGACATTCCTGTTGTTTATGCTCTTCTCGATGCCAGCGAAGACTCCAACTGGGTTCGTGTCAATAAAGCTTTTTTAGGCGACGGAAATGCCCTTGTTTTTGCCCAAATTGCAGACTCCCTGAATTATCCTAACCTTCAGGTGGCCTTATTGAAAATAAATAAATCTTCCAATACCGTGGTTGATTCTCTGCCTTTGGTTAAAACAATCAATGCCATTCCAAAAGACAGTGGACTTTTTGCCAGCAATTCCAATGTTTTATATCTAACAACCAGCCCTATTGACAAAAATTACCTTTATAAATTGGTTCTTTTTAATCCCGACAATCAAAAGCGAACCGAAGCTACAACCAGCATTGCTGGTTCTACCATTTTCAATTATCCCAATTCTCCTTTGGTCGCCTTAAATTGGGAACCCAACACAAACAATAAGGTGGTTACTTTTCAGTGGACCTGCAACTCATCGTCCAACATTCAAGCTTATCAGTTCGAACTCACGTTCATATACGATGAATTTCTGCAGTCAAATCCCAACACAAGGGTGCGAAAGTCCTTTACTAATCGGTATGCTATAATACCCAACACCGATTGCCAACAAAATCTTATTCGTCTTCCCATTACCAAACAAGAATTTTACAGCAGTATTGCCAACAACTTACCCCTAGACCAAACCAAAGGAAGAGAATTTATTCAAATTGACATTTCGGTTTATGGGGCTGCCAAAGAATTTTACGATTTTCTGGTCATCAATAAGCCAAGCACCAGTGTGGTACCCCGCGCCACGGATTACACGAACATTCCTGGGGGTAAAGGTATTTTTTCATCGCGTTCGCAGCTGCACATGACTGGGCTTAAATTGAATTCCATTACCATTGATTCGCTAAGAGGGGGGCAATATACCTCCGAATTGAATTTTGTTAATTAATGCCGCTGTGTAAAAAATTGAACCGCAGCCTTTCGTTTTATGGGCAAATACCTTTGCTTATCATCAAGGTGAAATGGTGCAATAAAAACCATTTACTCAGAAAACCACTCCACTTTTGTCATCCAAAATTGGCGACGGCCTTCCGGCCATTCGCCCTCAGGATAACCCGGGTACAATACACCTAAAACTCGATCTGGTAGGGCAATTCCCATTTCTTCTGCAAATTGAGGATCGTAAACGGCTGAACCGCTCGACCAAAATAAAGACATCCCGTAACTGGTAGCAATTAAACTCATGTTTTGAACAGCACAACCTACGGCCAACACCTCTTCAATCTCAGGTATCTTTTCTGAGGCCTGCCGCTTCATATACACCACTATTCCAGCCGACGCACATAAATATCGATTTCTGATTCTATCGTATTTGGACTGTAAAAAAGATTCTTCTTTGGCGGTTCTAAGATATGCTTCGGCCAATTTAACTTGCAAAAATTCCAATCCAGATTCGGTATAAACCTTAAACCTCCATGGTTCGGTTTGGCCATGAGTTGGAGCCCAATTTGCCCCTTCAATGAGTGCTTCAATTTGGTCGCGATGAACCTTTCTAGGCTTAAACTGCTCTGGGCGAACACTTCGTCGCTCTCGGATTACGTTTTGAACATCGGTTAAATTAAACTTCATGGTTTGTTGGTATTTTTAAAAACATCGTTCAACCAAGATTGCAACTCTGCCCTATTGCTTACCAATGCACGTTTTCGAGCTGCATCGTACGATAAATCGGCTCCTTTTAAACGATCCAATTGACTGCTAAATACCGTTTTATTGTCAGAAGTCCGAATGGCATTCAATTGCAAATCGGCATAGCTTATAAAAATCCCTCCTTGAGCTTGCCCCTTCGAAGAGGTACTTTCAACGGTTAAAATCAAATCTGGGGCGGTGCTGTTGGATTCCGCCAAAGGGTATCCCTGATCCTGAAGCCATGTTTTAATGGTGGTTTCTAAAGCAGGATACGAAGATGAGAATTCAGGATTCGTTTCACGAACGTTCAACCGTATGATTGGCTTAAAGAACGCCACAGAAACACCGACCGAACGAGTAAATGAACGAAACATAGATTTTACATAACCTGGCATCAATGAATCGGGAAACCAAGAAGCGGGCTCAATTAAAACGGTAAGTTGGGCAGACTCCGCACCGCTTAAATTGGGCAAAACCACCTGAACTTCGCCATTAGAAGAGGTGGAATAGTTCCCTGCTAGAGTTTCGGATTTTAAACCTGCCGCAGACCACTGCATTCGCATAGGCACTTGACCAATCGGCAAGGCCCGACCATCACTCAACTTAATAAAAACACTCCGTTGGGCATCGTTGGCCAAGGGATTTAAGGTCAGTTTCGTTGGATTGGGTTGCATCGCAAGTCCCGACAATTGGGCCAAAAAAAACGATGCAAATTCAGCCGCCAAATCAACGCTACCCTCGGCCATTGTTAATACGGTTGATTGATCGGCATAGGGTTCCAAAACACGAAGCCCTACCAAGGCTTGGGTGATCGACGAAACAAACTGTCCCCTCTCGGCTTGTTGCCTGGCCAATTCTAAAGACCGGTTGGCTTGAGCCAATGCTGCTGCTTTTTTTTGCTGCACCAAGGCCCAATAGGCAGCACGATCTAGTCGGTACAATACATACAGACGCGAACCCGACTCCTTTGTTTTCACCAATTCATGCCCTTCAATTTGAACCGAAGTACGCGTTCTGATCTCCGACAAGTACACATCGCGCACTTGGTCTGTATTTCCAAACCGAGACAGAATGCTGTTTGATTCGATTTTTGTTTCAATTTCAGTGGCAATATCACGCAAGGCCTTTTTTCGGGCATTATCGAAAGCCAATTCGGGATTCCCAGCAATAAGTTCAGAACCAATACCATAATAAAAGGACTCTGAAGTCGGCTTTTGCAGAAACCAATCTGGAATTGAATTGCTGGTAGATTCGGTTTCTTTACTTCCCTCCTTGGTCCTTACCGAACATGAAATAAAAATTAAAACCGCAAATGCTAAGGAAAAAATGCGTCCCATAGTTAATTTAATCCTTTTGATTGAATACGCTCAGCTACTTCTTTCGCTACATCTTTTTCGACCATGGTGGCCAGCTCAGCAAAGGGTTTTAAAGCAGACGACTGACCAAATCGCTCCCTCCATTTGGCCAATTCGGCTGCCGAAAGGGTACCTTGAACGGGCGATAACTGGTCCACCGGCATTGACGTTTCAGCGTAAAAAACCTGGTGGGTTGCCGACCTTGTAATCACATCAGAATCCAAAATAGTGCCCGACTCAACGTCCATCAAGCGGTATTTAAAGGTTAAAGTTATGGTGCGCTGTGCCTTTACTTCTATGTAATTGACGGGCGTAAACCGTACATCTGCCCTACTCAATCCTGTTCGTTGATCGCGGAAGGTATATCGCTCTCGCAAAAATGCCGATTTGGTTTCACGCTGCAAGGCTGGTTCGTCTTCTGAAACATGCACAACCGATCCAATCAAAACGGCGTTTCCTCCAAGAAGCATTCCTGCCCGAGAAGCCGTTTTTTCATCGATTAAACCAGACAGACCCATGCGTTGCTCTTGAAGGATTTGCTCTACATTTTCTCGGTCAATAAGCTGAATCAAAGGATTGTTAAGATTTAAAAGGGCGTTCACGACCTGTTCTCCAAATTCAGTGGCGATTCGGCGCACCTTTTTTTGCTCCTGAAAAGGCAGAACAGCAATAACCCTTTTGTTTTTGGCATTTAACTCTGCAATCAATTGCCGCAAATCCCGGTATTCGGGGGCACGTTCGTTTACCTTTACAAACCATTCCATAGCCTTACCCGCCTGACCTGCTTGCATTGCGGTCATTCCATTTCTGTACCAAGGGTCAACCTCTATGGCCAACTTCAACTCCCTAATGCCTTCGTAATCTGGCTTTTTTGATTCGATGTTCCTTAATAAATTCCGGGCCTTGGTGTAATCGCCTGCATCAATGGCCTGAGCAGATTGCGCAAACCAGGCATCAACCTCCTTACCTAAAGCCTCTGCATAGTAACTTTTGTAATGGTCAGGCCACAATAGCTGTATTTGAACACCAGCAATTTGACGCTCAAATTCCTGAGCCTCTTGATACGATAAAACAGCCGAAGAATAGTCTTCTAAATTGTATTTAACCCAAAAATTCCCCAGCAATTCGTCCAATACCCTTTGCCCAGTTCGTTGAAGACCTAACCTTGCATCCTTATGCCCAGGCTTTCTGAAAAGAAACTGATGGTAAGCGGTTGCAGCGGCTCGAATATTCCCCTCTTGTTCAAGGCTTTTGGCCTGCTTTACAGATTGACTCGAAACCGAACACGAGCTCCCAAAAACCAAAGCAAAAAGTAAGAAATGTAAACGCATATAGATTAAGGTTTAATTGGACAATCTCAAATACCATGCAAAATTTTAGCCCCCTATTTTTTTCACTTTGAACCCTTTGTTTTGCAAATATCCCATCACTTTCCCCACTTGGTCGCCTTGCAACAAAATATGATCTTCGGCCACGGTTCCACCTGTACCGCAATGCACCCGAATCATCTTTGCTAATTCCGTTCTACGCTCGGCCGTAAGTACCTCTACCCCAAAAATCAAGGTTGCCATTTTCCCCGCACGGCCCTTCTTTTCTATACGAACCCCCAAGGTAATAGAATTGAGTTCTGTTTCTGGTTCATTTTCTGACTCGGCATGCAGCGATTCCAGGTCCGAAAAGGTCGAATAAACTATGGAGGAAGAGCGATTTTTTAATACCTTCGACATATTATCTTAAAATAGATGAAGTTAATTCATACAAAGGTACAAGGGAATTTGAGTTTCCTGTTGTTTTTTATCGGTTTTGGTTGGGCGTTAAATGCCCAATTAACCACTCAATACGATACCCCTGCGAATCTTATAAACAATGTTTTGGTTGGCAATGGCTTAAACGTAAGCAACATAACCAGCCAAGGCGCTCCTCTTCAATTTGGTAGCTTCAATGGGGTAAATTCCAACTTGGGAATTTCCAGCGGAGTTGTTATTGCCACCTGCGACATAAATCCTCCCAATGGCTTGTCCGCGGGCAATTTTTTAACGGGAGCCAATACCCCTGGCGACCCCTTGCTTAGCCAGTTGGCCAATGGCTCTACAACCAACAACGCCGGAATCATTCAGTTTGACTTTATTCCTGGTGGCGATACCTTGGAATTTGATTACGTATTTGCCTCGGCTGAATACAATTTTTACGTCAATTCTTCCTTCAACGATGTTTTTGGCTTTTTCTTGACAGGTCCAAAACCCGGCGGAGGTCAATACATCAATGAAAATATAGCCCTAATTCCCGGGACCAATTTACCCGTTGCCATAAACAATGTAAACAACGGGCAATCGGGCGGCTGCGCCATGGGGCCCTGCTACAATTGCCAGTTTTTTGTTGACAATTGCAATCCAACTTCCGTTGCATTTGGCGGGTTCACCACACCATTGAAGGCAAAGGCAGCTGTAATCCCCTGTACCACGTACACCTTACGCATGGGCGTAGCCGACGTTATCGACGGCGCTTTAAACTCGGCCGTTTTCCTAAAGGCCAATTCGTTCAACGCCGGATTGGTCTCGATCTCAAGTCAAATTGATTTCAACAATACGGGCGGATTTAGCAACGATACCGTTTTATACGAAGGATGCAGCAATGCTACCTTGAAGTTCATTAGATCTGGGGAAAGCACACAAAACGACACCGTCTACTTTAACTCTTCGGGCACCGCAACCCAAGGGGCCGATTTCCCAGCTTTCAACAATTACGTCGTTTTCCCTCCAGGTATCGATACCGTTTTTATAAGTATCGTTCCATTTTTCGACGGCATCCCTGAACCCGACGAAACCATCACTTTTACCATTATGGATACCATTTGCAATGTACCCGTAATGAGTACCGTTACCCTTGTTATTAAAGATGTTTCTCCCCTGAGCTTAACAGCCTCAGATACCAGTATTTGCAGCGGGCAGGTCATTCCCCTAGCCTATTCAAATACAGGTGGTTCTGGTTTCTTCAACACCACCTGGACTCTAAATGGTGCAGCACTCTCAACCCCTTATGTGGTTCAGCCCCCTCAAAGCCGAGATTACGTTATTAGTATTTACGATGAATGCCTTGATACAACGGTCATAGATACCATGAGCATCAAAGTGTTCCCCAAACCAAATGTTAAAATAGACGACCTGAGCGTTTGTTCCGATGTGCCAGTTACCCTTACTCCCTCTCAAGTTTTAGCCGGCTTTGGTTATGCCTGGACCCCAGATTCCAACCTAAGCAGTGGCAGCGTTCCAACTCCCGTGTTTCAATATGGCCACGATGGACCTGGAAATCAAATTCTTGTTATTCGCCTGGCCGTTGATTCTTCAGGTGTGGTTTGTACTCGCGATTCCCTTAGAATTACCGTTTTTCCTAGACCCAACGTTTTGCTTGACGGCGACACCGTAGCCATTTGCGAAAATTCCTACGTCACCTTAGATGCCGGAGCCGGCTTTATCAATTATACATGGCAAAACGGACCAAACACCCAAACCTATACTGTCGATCAACCAGGGTGGTATTTTGTTCAGGTTACCGATGCCAACAATTGCAAAGGCCTAGATTCTACTTTCGCCGACGCTCAATTCCTTCCTGTTTTTGATGTGCCAGATCAGGAAGTTTGTTCCGGCGATACCGCCATTTTAACCGTAACCGATACCCTAGGTAACATCCTTTGGTGGAACGGTGGAACCGACACAATCAATTTTGTGTGGTGGGATACCACCATTACTCTTACCATTACCAATCTTTGCGGAAGTACCGAGGACCAAGTAGTGGTGAGCCTAATCCAGGGAATCCCTCCTTTCGATTTGCCTAATATCTTATACCGCAGCGCTTCAGCCAATGCCGACAATGCCAAATACTACGTGGCGGCCATGGAAACGGCCGACCAATTCCTTTTAACCATTTACAACCGTTGGGGTGTTTCTGTTTTCCAAACCGACAATTTGATTTCTCGATGGGATGGAACCACTCCCATGGGTGCCCCTGTTGCGCCCGGAACCTATTTCGCTGTGCTTAGTTACATCGATTGCCAAGGCAAAGAAGGTAAGGTGAGCGGACCTGTTACTGTAATGGATTAATGAAGCCGGCGCTTAAATATGGAATTAGCGCTTTAGTTCTATGCCTCGCCCTGTTTACCTATGGACAAAATGAGCCAATCCAAGGTAAATTGAGCCATGCCGGAAATGGAAAAATATCCATTCTGCAAATCCACCCCGACTCCATCCCTCGCATTTCTATTTTATTCAGAGCCGAAAAAGAAGATGGGCAACCCTATTATGGCCTTTCTAAGGCCGCTTTAATTTTAGAAGAAAACGACCAACCTTGCCCCATTTTAAGCCTAAAACCATTATCGGAAGGCATGCCTATTTCCGTAAATATGGTTCTTGACCACTCCGCTTCCATGTTGTTCGATTTGCAAGAATTCATTCGGCTCGGTATCAATCCCTACCTTATTCCTGCCGATAAAGACGGGCAACCCACATTCCCAAAAACCTATATTCCACCACTTCAGCATGCAAAGCAATCCCTAAGCCGATTTATTGAAAATCTAGACACCAAAAAAGATAAAATGGGCTTGGTAGGATTTTCAAGCGCAGTAGATGTGCAGCTGGAGCCCAGCAACAACAAAACCCAACTGAAAGAAACCTTAGACCTTATTAAGGCCGATTCAGCCACCGCGTTCTACGATGCCCTTATGGTGGCTTTGCAAAATTTTCAGCCCGATTATTCAATGAAGGTGATTGTTGCCCTTACCGACGGTTTGGACAACTCATCCATATTTACCTATTCCGACGTTGTTGAGCTAGCCAAGGAAAAAGAAATCCCCATTTATATAATTGGTTTGGGCGATGTGAACCCAGATAGCCTT
Source organism: Bacteroidota bacterium (assembly GCA_016866335.1). Lineage (GTDB taxonomy): Bacteria > Bacteroidota > Bacteroidia > CAIKAF01 > CAIKAF01 > CAIKAF01. The sequence continues at coordinate 72,951 of VGMT01000010.1, forward strand.
GATTTATTGGCCGAGGCCACAGATGGTCAGTTCTTTTATGCCAAATCGGCCAATTTGCTCGACAGCACCTACCAACTGATTCAAAGCCGAATAAAGGCATTTTATGAGTTAAGCTACGAAACGCCAAGTTTGCTGGATTCCGATTCCTTAAGGCATATCTTTTTAGGATTTCTTGCCGAAGATTCCAGCTTATTGTCCGACAAACACCTTCTAAAACTCAATCCTGTGCTTCGTCAGCGAATCAATGAAATAGCCAAGGAACAAGAACAAATGCGTTTGCAAAACAACATGATGACCCTAGCTGGATTTTTATCGGTTTCCGCATTGGGGGCAGGCTTGGTCTTTTTCGCTTTTAAACCTCGAAAAAAGAAATCAAGTTCCAACCTTCGGGTTTTTCCGAATCCCGCAGACACGCAAGCAAACGTTCAAGTGCCGCAAGATGCCCTTCCTGGGCAACTTTGGGTTGGTTCTATGCAGGGAACCCGAATTTATGAAAAGTCCGTTGTTTCCCCTTCAGTTAAGCTTGATACAGGTTCATGGCCCAGCGGAATGTACACGCTAAACTTTACCGACAAAAAGGGAATGGCCATTCAAACCAGTTTGCTCATTCAACATTAATTCCATTTAAGTCACGGCGGCCCGGATGGCAGCGGCAGGCGCCGCAGGCCTTGCGGCTTTGTGCAACGGACGGCCGGGGCGAGCAGAGTAAGCCACGGACGGACATTGCACAACCGCAAGGCCAAGGCGACTACAGCGTACAGCCGGAATAGCCGCCCAAATACTTAAAAAATTCAGGGTAAAAATCTTGTTTTTTGGCCGGCTATTCCGGCTTTCACGGGTAGTCCTCCGGGCCTTGCTCGTTTCCAATACCGGTTTGGGTAGCTCACAAGTTCGCTCCCAACCCGGTTTGGAAAACGGCAAGCCCCGTTGTGGGCTACCCCTGTTCAATCCGGGCCGGAAGCCTCTCCTTGCGTTAACGAAGCAGATTTACATTCCCACGGAATTCATGGTATTCACCATAAAAATCCCGAACTATAATGCGGTACACGTAGATGTCTTGCTTAGCCGGACCATTCGCATATTTACCATCCCAACCCTTCTTCATAGGCTCTAGATTCTTGT
>VGMT01000011.1 GCA_016866335.1 Bacteroidota bacterium
ATGAAATTCGAGTTGTTTGATGAAATGTGTTGGCCGGCGCCCCGGGCGAACCGGCACAAGGCGCATTCAAGGCCAATGGGATGTGCGAGCTGCGGAGGCCCGACTTTAGGAGGGACCCCGCAAAGCCGGACAGCCCAAGGCCTTGAAAAGCCGCCTACAGGTGAGCACGGGATTAGCGCCCAAAAAAACAAAAAAAGGAACCCCTTTACAGCTGCTGAATGAACTGCTGGAACAGGTATCGGGAGTCGTGCGGGCCTGGGGCGGCCTCGGGGTGGTACTGCACCGAAAAAACCGGCAAATGCTTGTGGCGCATGCCCGCCACGGTGCCGTCGTTCAGGTGCTGGTGGGTGAGCTCCATGTCGGGATGCTGCTGCAGGCTTTCCATATCTACCGCAAACCCGTGGTTTTGCGAGGTAATTTCGCCCTTTCCACTGCTTAAATTCAGCACAGGATGGTTTACTCCGTGGTGCCCATTCTTCATTTTAAAGGTCTTTAGGCCCATGGACAGCCCAATGATTTGATGCCCAAGGCAGATGCCAAAAACCGGCTTTTTTAATTGTATAATTCTCTTGGTCAGTTCAATAGCATCGGTGAGTGGTTCGGGGTCGCCCGGTCCGTTGCTCAGCAAAAAGCCGTCGGGATTCCAGGCCAGCAGCGTTTCAAGGGAGGTGCTGCTGTGGAACAGCTGAACTTCGATTCCGGCTTGGGCCAACAAACGGGCCATAGAATCTTTGAATCCGAAATCGATTAGGGCCACGCGTTTTCCGGTGGGGCTGGGGTAGGTAGTGGGCCCGGATACGCCGGCCTGTGTTCCCAAGGCTTGACCGCTCATGCTGGGAGTGGAAGCCAGCAATGCGCGGGCCTGGTCTAAATCCATGTTGTTGGTACTGAGCAGGGCGTTCATGCTTCCGCCGCTGCGCATTTTTTGCACCAGTTTTCGGGTGTCGATGTTGTGCAGTACGGGGACACCGGCCAGACAAAGCCAGTCGTTTAGTGGGATGCAGCTGGGGCGGTCGCCGGGGGCATTGTCCGAATAATTGCGGCAAACCAAAGCCTGAAGGGTGGGCGAGGGGCTTTCTTGTTCTTCATGTAAGGTTGCGTAGTTTCCGATGTGTGGGGAGGTCATCACCAGAATTTGCCCACCGTATGAGGGGTCAGAAAAGGTTTCTTGGTAGCCCGCCATGGCAGTATTGAAGCATATTTCGCCGGTTTTTGTGAGGCTGGCACCGGCGGCCAAGCCATAAAAAACGCTGCCGTCTTCCAGCAGTAAAAACCCGGTATTTTGCTTCAAGGTGTCCGTATTCATTCTGAATTGCGCGAGCTAAGTTAACTAGGCACTTTGTTTGTTTTTAGAAGGGTTGTGGCAATTTGGAATTAAAAGCCGATTCCGTGCTGAAAAAAAACAATGTGGTGTGCAAAAGTAAGAAATGCTTTGAAAATTGTGGGTTTAGGAACTTGGTTTTGGAGGCGGGTTTCGGATTGGGGTTTCTGGGGCGGCAGCCGGGCTTTCCGCACTACTCCGCAGGTACCGAAAGTCTGGCCCAGCTGGTTTGCGGGGGCTCCTAACCTCACCTCCGCACCTAGCGGGCCAGGCTTCGGCACCTTTGCGGGGTAGTTGCGTCAATCCCTGCCGCAGCTCCTGCCGCTTAGGGCGGACCAGTACGTACGTTTATCACAGCATTGCGTCTGCCTTTTCGTGGTGGTTTTAAGAATTATGGATTGCAAACGCAGTTGGAATTGAAGCTTGGGGCTGTTGGGGGCAGGTGGCATTCTAAACAAATCCGTTTAAAAATGGATAATTCAAACGGACTATAATTTTAAGCACATTTCATCAGGAGTTAGAACAGCAATTTCGCTTGTTTTAAAATCCTTTTTATTTCTAGTTACGATGCAATTGATTCCGGTAATTGAAGAGGCACAAAGAATTTGCACCGCGTCCTCAAAGTCTTTATGACTTGATCGTAAACCCTTTTTTAGGATATCTAAATTGACCGGAACCACCTCAATAAAATCAAAAAGGTTAAATAGTATATCTCTAAGTTCTTTTTCCTCAACAAATTTTTTCAAAAGATAATGCGTTGTTGAAATTGAATGTGAAGATGAGTAAAGTTGGGTTTTGTGTTCCTCTGCACTTTTGAAAATTTCAATGGCATGTTTGCTGAACGGCTTTCTGTCGGCGATTAAATCGACTAGAATATTCGTGTCGAGAAATACCTTTGTCATTTTAGGTGCTTCTTTTCAATCGCCGAGCGCAATTCTTTCTTCTCATCAAAATCTTCAGGTAGTTTAACCGAACCGACTAGCTTCTGGAGTTTTGGAGACAAGTCCGTATTGTTGTTTTCCTCTGTAATGGTTTCAAGATAATTTTCAATCAATTCAGATAGACTTCTTCCTGTTCTTTTTGCATACGATTTAGCTCTTTCAATGACCGTCATTTCTACCGTCAATGTAAGTTTGGTTGTCATGATACGTGTTATTTATTCAAAGATACGTATTGGGGGTTTGATTTGCAAATGAATGTCTTTAAATTCACCTCGTAGTGTTTGTGGCTGACCAATTTAATACGCTAAATACATAGGATGAATTTTTGCATAGATATTTACCTTGGCACCCAAAGGCCTGCCCCTTCGCATTTTTATAGGGCAGGTTAAGCGCTTCATCTGGCATGCCTCCAAACGCAGAGTATGTGTTCGGTTTTCCTTTCTGTCAGGCGAGTTTTACAAAGTTGCCTTCGAGTTTCACGTTGAAGTTTATTTCAGCTTTTAGGGCCTTAAACACTTTCAAAATAGTGTCAATTGTCGCACTGTTGGCACTGCTTTCAAGTTTAGAGATTTGAGCTTTTTGAACACCTACTATTCGTCCAAGTTCTTCTTGTGTTAAGTTTCTTTCCTGTCTTGCTGCTTTAATCATCTTTCCTAAAACGTCCATTCGAAGTTCATATTCATAGTCGTCGCGCTCTTTTGTTCCAACTTTGCCGATATACTTATCTTTCATCTCGGCAAGTGAGTAGGTCTTTAATTCTTTGGTTGCCATATGATTGCTTTTTTATTTGTTCTTAAAATAGTTGTCTCTGAGTCTTACTGCCCGGTCAATTTCCTTTGCCGAGACTTTATCAACTTTTTTAATGAAACCATGGGTCGCTATTACCAACGTTTCTTTGTTATCGGTCTTGCCCCAAAATGCTAGAAGTCTGATTTGAAGACCAGCGAACATTGTCCGTAACTCCCAAATGTCATTGTTCAGTTTCTTAAAAAGTTTTGGGTCATTTGTCTGTTCAGCAAGGTCAATATTGTAAAAGACTTTTTTGGTTGCCTTTGGGTCGAGTTGCGAGATGAATTCGTCCGCTTCAACTAAAAATATTGTCTTAAAAAATCTCATTCAATACTGCCTTGCTTAATGCCTTAAAGATACCAAATGTTTCTATAAATAGAAACAAAATTTTCAAATTTTACGAATAACCTAAAATTTGACTGAAATGACATGGATTAAATATACGCAATCCAAATTATGGGTATAAATCGCAAAACGCGATCGACCAACATTCCGTAAAACCGCAATGATAAAGAACCCCAAAAGGCACACATATGAGTTGGCCGCAAAATCAACCTTTGCAAACGGCTATACGCGTATTGCCAATCTAAAACGCTCGATTCGTTGAGTGGTTTGCGGCAGGGATTGAACCGGTTTGCCCGCAAGGGTGGCGAGGTCTGGGCCGCGCGGCGCGGAGGCGACTTTAGGAGCCCACGCAAGCCCGCTGGACCAGCCCCCGGCAACCGCGGACAACCGGAGAAAGCCCGCAGCCGCCCAAAAAAACAAAGGCAAACGGCTTGCAAACCTCATTCAAATGCCTGCATTTCGCTTTTTTAAGAGTCGGCGGCCCCTGCGTTTCTGTATCATTTTGTAAACTTGTGCAAAACCTCGGCAGCCTTTGACTATGGAAGTGATACGTACGCTAAAATTGACCCGGAATTTTGTGCTGGGAAAGGAACTTATCCATGTTTTGAAAGGCATTGATATTCAGATACAAAAGAACGAATATGTGGCTTTTATGGGCCCTTCGGGATCTGGAAAATCGACCTTTATGAACATTATTGGCTGCCTGGATTCGCTCACGGCCGGCGAATACCGGCTGAACGGCACCAATGTGGCGGGACTGAACGACAATCAACTGGCCGAAATTCGGAACAAAGAAATCGGGTTTATTTTTCAGACCTTCAATCTAATGGCGAGGTATTCGGCCCTAGAGAATGTGGCCTTGCCCTTAATTTACGCGGGTGTGCCGAAAGCCGAACGGCTGAGGCGCGCCAAGGAAGTTTTGGAACAGGTGGGGCTGGGCGACCGCATGAAGCACAAACCCAATGAATTGTCGGGTGGGCAAAGGCAGCGCGTAGCTGTGGCCCGTGCCTTGGTTAACAATCCCACCATTTTGTTGGCCGATGAGCCAACCGGAAACCTGGATACCAAAACCTCGTACGAAATCATGGGTTTGTTCGAAGAACTTCACAAAAAAGGGAATACCATTATTTTGGTAACCCACGAAGAAGACATTGCCCGGCATTCAACCCGCATTGTGCGCCTGCGCGATGGATTGATTGAATCGGACACACCCAACACACCTGTAACCCTAAGCATACCTGAGGAAGCATGAAAATTTACACCAAAACCGGAGATTCGGGTACGACGGCCTTGTTTGGCGGAGCACGGGTTCCCAAGCACCACATCCGTATTGAAAGCTACGGTACCTTAGACGAGCTGAATTCGGCCCTGGGATTGCTGCGCAGCGGCGGAGTTCCCGGCGATTTGGACGGTTTTTTAATGGGTGTACAGCAAGACTTGTTTGTATTGGGGTCGCATTTGGCGGCCGAACCGGGCAAAGAGCATGGGTATTTGCCTGAACTGGAGGTGGGAGCTGTGGAGAGTATAGAGCAAGAGATTGATGCAATGGAAGCGGTGTTGCCTGCGTTAAAGAATTTTATTTTGCCTGGAGGACACAGTTTGGCGGCTCAGGCCCATGTGTGCCGGTGCATTTGCCGCCGTGCTGAACGCTTGGTTTGCCATTTGGCCGAATTGGAAACGACTCCTCCGGAAATTGTACGCTACTTGAATCGGTTGTCGGACTATTTTTTTGTGTTGGCCAGGACCTTGAACTCGCGTATGGGAATAGGGGATGTGGAGTGGAAGCGGACGTAGGGATTGTAGGCGGTGTTTAGGCTTCGCCAATTCACTACACCCAAATTTCCATTCCATCTACCGCCAAGGCAACCGAATCGGGCAAGGATTGGCTCACCGACTGGTGCGGGCCTAGGTAATGCGATATGTGAGTAAAATAGGTTTGGTCGGCGGCAATGTAGGCAGCTACGTTTAAGGCTTCGGTCAGGTTGAAATGCGAAACGTGGGGAGCAATTCTCAAGGCGTTTAATACTAGAACCTTGCTTCCCTTTGCTTTTTCCAACTCGGCCGGTTCTATGGAGTTTGCATCGGTAATGTAGGTTAAATCTCCAACCCGAAAGCCAAACACCGGCAGCCTATGGTGCAATACCTGTATGGGAGTAAATTCCAAATCGCCCACCATAAACGGTTTATTTTCAATGCGTCGAAACTCCAAATTGGGAACACCCGGGTATTTATGCTCGGCAAAGGCATAATGAAACTCCCGCCTCAAGGCCGTTTCAACTTGGGCCGTACAGTACAAGGGCATGTCTTGCTGTTGCTTGAAATTAAAGGCACGAACATCGTCCAAACCCGCCACGTGGTCTTTGTGTTCATGGGTAAAAACCACCGCATCCAACCGATTGGGCTTTGCCCTAAGCATTTGCTGCCTAAAATCCGGTCCGGTATCAATCACCACGGTGGTGGTTTCCGACTGAATCATGACGCTGCTGCGCAAGCGCTGATTGCGTGGGTCTTCGGATGTACATACTTCACACTGGCAAGCAATGACTGGTACGCCTTGCGAGGTTCCTGTTCCTAAAAAAGTAAGTCGAATGGAACCTGCCTGTGGCATTATTTAAGCGTTTTGAACCAGGGGTTTCCAAATTTTTTGCAGGACCTCTAAGGCATAATCTACGTCTTCGATCTGGTTGTATCGGCTAAAGGAAAAGCGTATGGCCGGTCTGCCCTCTGGAGCTCCGATGTTCGACAAGACATGGCTGCCTTTTTGCGAGCCAGAGGAACAGGCGCTGCCACCTGAGGCTGAAATTCCATGGATGTCTAATTTCATTAAAAACATTTCGGCATCTGGGGTAGGGGGAAGGCTAACGTTCAAAACCGTGAATAAATCCGATTCCTCCATGCTTCCGTTGAATTCGCAATCGGGAAACAAGCGTTTTAGACCTTGGGACATTTTCATTTTAAGGGCGTAGATATGCTGCCGGTGTTCGTGCATTCCGTCGGTGGCAAGTTCAAGGGCCTTGGCCAGGGCTGCAATTCCATACAGGTTTTCGGTGCCAGCGCGCAAATTCCGTTCTTGGGCGCCTCCGGTGATGAGGGGTGAAATTTTTACCCGATCTAGGTTTACATACAAAAAACCGATGCCTTTGGGGCCATGAAATTTATGGGCCGAGCAGGTGGCTAAATCTACCGGCAGGGCATCGAAATTCAATTCGAAATGCCCCATGGTTTGCACGGTGTCGCTGTGAAACAGGGCGCCGTATTTTCGGCAGAGCTGCCCAACGGCCTGAAGGTCAATGGTGGTACCAATTTCGTTGTTGGCATGCATTAGCGAAACCAAACAGCCCGGATTCTTTTGAAGGGCGGTTTCCAAATCTTCCAAGCTGTGGCGACCTAAACGGTCGGGTTTTAACCAGGTGGCGCTGACTTTTCCTTCGGTCGCCAACTCTTCAATGGTATGGGTTACGGCATGGTGTTCAATGGGCGAGGAAATCACATGTGAAATTCCCATTTGAGCTATGGTTTGTCGAATGGCCATGTTGTCGGCCTCGGTTCCTCCGCTGGTGAAAAAGATTCGAGAGGGCTGGGTTCCGGTAAGCTCGGCAACTTTGCGTCGGGCTTTTTCTAAAATTGCCTTGGCTTCGCGTCCATGCCCGTGAATGGAAGAAGGGTTTCCAAAGCAGCTTTGCATCAATTCGGCAATTTCTTGAGCCACTTCAGCGGCTACGGGGGTGGTTGCCGCGTTGTCTAGGTATATTTTTTTCATGCGCTTTTAAATTAGGGCATTCAGCCATTCATGCGCTTGTTTGGCATAGGCCTCGGCTGTTTCTTTGGTCAACCCCTCGGTGTAAATTCTAAAAATGGGTTCGGTGTTTGACCGGCGAATGTGAATCCAACCCTCTTCTTTTTCAAACCACAATCCATCGATGGTCAGGGGGTTTAAATGTGCAAGCTGTTCAGCCAAAGTTGCCAGTATTTCGTGGGTGTTCAAGTGAGGTCCTGCCTGCACCTTCGATTTTACCATAATGTATTCGGGGTACATGGCTTTGAGGTCCGACAAGCGAACCTGATTTGCCGCCATGTGCGACAGCAGCAGGGCAATGCCGGCCAGAGCGTCGCGGCCGTAGTGCAAATCGGGCAAAATAACTCCTCCGTTGCCTTCGCCACCCAAAACGGCGCCCACTTCTTTCATTTTGGCCACCACATGCACTTCGCCTACGGCCGATGTAAAGCGTTGGCATCCATGTTTTTTGGCAATGTCGCTTAGGGCTCGGCTTGAGGATAAATTTGAAACCACGGGACCTGGCCGAATGCCCAAAACATAATCGGCAATGGCTACCAGGGTGTTTTCTTCTCCAAAAAAGTCTCCGTTTTCGTCAACCAGAGCCAAACGATCTACATCGGGGTCCACTACGATTCCAAGGTTGACCGATTCATTTTTAACCATTTCACAATAGGTGGTTAAGTGTTCTGGTAATGGTTCTGGATTGTGGGGGAATTTGCCGCTGGGTTCTCCGTATGGATTATGGATATAAATGGCACCTAATTTTTCGAGCAATTTAGGGACGGCTACGCCTCCGCTGGAATGAACACCGTTTACCGAAACGCGAAACCGGGCTTTGCGAATGGCATCTACATTCACCAGGGGGTGTTTTAAAATGGCATCGATGTGGTGATCTATAAAATCACCCGGTTGATGAATGCTGCCTAGGGCTTGAACGGAGGCGTACAAAATGTCTGATGGATCGATATCGAGCAGAGCTTGTCCGTCTTCGGCCGATAAAAATTCGCCTTTTTCGTTCAGTAATTTCAGGGCATTCCATTCTACCGGATTGTGTGAGGCTGTAAGAATAATGCCACCTTGGGCAGCATAGAAGGGGACGGCCATTTCAACGGTAGGAGTGGTAGAGAGGCCCAGGTCAATAACTTGAATTCCCATTCCAATCAGGGTTTGGCTGACCAAATTTGAAATCATGGGTCCAGAGGGTCTTGCGTCGCGGCCAATCACTACCGAAAGATGGGGTTGTGGGTGTCTATGCTGTAGCCAATGCCCATAGGCTGAGACAAAGCGAACCGCATCGGTCGGAGTTAAATTATTTCCAGCAGCGCCACCGATGGTGCCTCGAATTCCAGAAACAGACTGAATTAGTGTCATATCAAAAGGTGCAAAATCAAATTCCAACTACCTGGCAAAGATAGGTAGCAGGGCGGACATTCCCTATGAAAGAAAGGAAGGTTTTTCCACAGGTTAAGGGTTTAAAAATCGCTGTTTAATTCATAAAACCACAATAATTCTCTAAGTTTGTTTGTTACCTTCACAGCGATGTTTGACGATTTCGAGGACGACGATATAAATCCTTTGTTGGAGCGGTTCCGCGAGGGGGTCCACCGCAACGAATCGGTGTATTTTGATGTGGAGGATTTTGAAGCGTTAATACAGTTTTTTTTAGTTCGAAACAACGCTGAAAATGCATGGAAAGCGTGGAATTGGGCGGCTGATTTTCACGCTGAAAACGCTTGGATTCCTTTGCTGAAAGCACGGATTTTGATGTTTGAGGGGCATTTAGCGGAAGCCCTAACCTGCCTTGAAAGGGAACCTGAGGACGAAGAGATGTTGGAAGTCTTGTGGCATTTAAGGGCTGAGATTTACAGCGACCTATTGGAACATGACCTTGCTTTGCTGTATTATCGAAAAGTAGTTAAGGTTTGTCCTGATGATGCTAAAGCCATGATTTGGATGGACATGGCTCATGAATACGTCATGAATGACGAGCAAGATGAAGCCATAATGGCTCTAAAGAGAGCTATTCGATTGCAGCCTGAAGCAGAACAGGCCTATTCAACATTGTTCCACTTGACCGATGAATTGGGGCTGGCTCAAGACAGCCTTTCATTTTTTAGTGGCCTAACCGATTCGAATCCCTACAATTGGATGGCTTGGTTTTATTTGGGACTGAGCTATAAGACCTTAGATTTGATAGAAGAAGCTTTGCGCTGCTTTGATTTGGTTATAACCATAAAGGAATCTACACCTGAAGCCCATATGGAAATGGCTTCATGTTTTATGCATTTGGAATCGTGGGCATCGGCAAAGCGATCCATAGAACAAGCGCGAAGGTTTGGGGGCGAAGCTGTAGGACTTGATTTTATGACAGGGGAATGCCTTGAAAACCAAGAAGATTGGCAGGGTGCCTTGTTGTATTATAGAAAGGTAGCTGAAGCAGTTCCCGGCTATGCAGAGGCCTGGATGGGCATTGGTGTTTGTTTATGTGAATCGGGATTTGTGGCCGAAGGTATTGCCCACATGGATCATGCCATTGAATTGGAATCGGAGTACAGCGAATACAGGCTCATTCGTGCTGTATGGTTGCGGGATTCGGGAGCCTTGGGTGAGGCTGAAACGGAGTACCAAACCCTTTCTGAAATGGATGCTAGCAATTGGGAAGTGTACTACGATTGGGCGGCACTTTACGTGCGCATGGACGATTTGGTTATGGCCCTAGAAACCATGATGCAAGCCTTAAAGTGCGAACCCAATTCGGCCTTAATTCATTACCGTATTGCAGCTGTTGCATACCGGCAAGGTTCAAGGCAACTGGGCCAAGATTTTTTGCAAAAGGCGCTTCAAATGGATTATTCCGCTTTCCCTGAAATGCTGGATTTGATTCCAGAACTAGCTACTGATTCCGATATAGCTCAACTGATTGATAATTACAAAACCCATGAAAATTAACCTGTCTTACATCCCAGAACGTCCAGAAAAGCCCCGTTCAAATGGACTCAATATGGTAATGGATAAAGGACTTAGCCTAAGACAAGCTCAAGATCTGATTGAGGTCAGCGCAAATTTGGTTGATTTTGTCAAATTGGGCTTTGGAACTTCTTTCGCTACTCCCAATGTACACGATAAAATAAAGTTGTATCAGAATGCTGGCATTAAAGTGTACTTAGGTGGTACCTTTTTAGAGGCATTTGTGAAACGTAATGCGCTAAAAGAATACTACCGAATTCTTGATGAATGGCATCTTGACACCGTTGAGGTTTCTGATGGCAGCATACATATTTCCAACAAACTGAAATGCAAGTTAATCGAACACCTTGCCAAACGAGCCTTGGTTCTCTCGGAGGTTGGTTCAAAGGAAGAAGGCATTTTGATTGCTCCCAACAAATGGAAGCAAATGATAAAAGACGAACGAAACGCCGGAGCATGGAAGGTGATTGCTGAAGCCAGAGAAAGCGGAACGGTTGGTATTTATCGCCCTTCTGGGAAGGCGCATACCGCTTTGGTTTCCAAAATTTTGGCTGCCGTTGACCAAACTCACCTGATATGGGAAGCACCTCAAAAAAGCCAACAGGTATTTTGGATAAAATTGCTGGGTTCCAATGTAAACCTTGGCAACATTGCCCCTGATGATGTAATACCATTAGAAACGCTTCGCTTAGGTCTTCGGGGAGATACCTTTTTTCAGTTTATGCCTGAAGATTTGGTTCAGGCTGATGTTACCAAACTTGATTTCCCCAAATAATTCTTAATGCTATGCAGGAAATTTCAGTTCAAGCGTTAAAGGCTTGGTTGGATAGTGGAGAACCATTCACTCTAATTGATGTTCGTGAGCCCTACGAGGCTGAGCTGTCAACCCTAGGCGGAAAGTTGATTCCCATGGGAGAAGTTCTTTCAAGGCTTTCAGAAATTCCCCAAACAGGCAAGGTGGTTATGCATTGCCGGTCAGGTGGTCGCTCAAGTAGTGTTATTCAGGTGCTTCAAGAAGAATTTGGCTATTCCAATTTGCTTAATCTGAAAGGGGGCATAATGGCATGGGCGGCTGAAATAGACCCAAACATCAATTTAGGATAAATGAAAGACAAACTCATGTTGTTTTTAAAAGGCATAGCCATGGGCGCTGCCGATGTAATTCCTGGCGTTTCGGGAGGCACCATTGCTTTTATTGCCGGAATTTACGAACGACTTATCAATGCTTTGTCTTCCATTGATTTAAGCCTAATTCAATTGCTCAGAAAAGAAGGTTTTTTGGCCGTTTGGAAAAAGGTGGACGGCCTCTTTTTGCTTGTTCTGCTCTCTGGAATAGGCAGCAGCATTCTTTCTTTGGCCAAATTGGTTACCTATTTGTTGGAGTTTCACCCAATTCCATTGTGGTCCTTTTTTCTTGGCCTTATCATTGCCTCTGTGGTGGTGGTGCAACGTCAAATGAAACAGGTTAAATGGATTCACCTGATTCCATTTATTGTTGGAATCGCTTTTGCTTGGTGGATTACCACTTTGGTTCCAGCGCAAACCACCAATGCGCTTTGGTTTGTTTTTTTGTCGGGTGCCATTGCCATTTGTGCCATGATTTTGCCAGGTATTTCAGGGTCTTTTATTCTGGTGGTTCTTGGCAAATACCAATATATTTTGGAATCCCTTCACGAATTGCGAATCGATGTTATTTTGGTTTTTATGGCGGGTTGCTTAATTGGTTTGCTTTCGTTTGTTCGCTTGGTTAAATGGCTTTTTTCTCGCTACCACGACCTGAGCATTGCTGTGCTGGGTGGCTTTATGGTGGGTAGTTTAAATAAGGTTTGGCCTTGGAAAATAACCTTGGAATCTGCCCATATTGAAGATAAAATTGTTCCTCTGGTTCAAGAAAACGTGAGCCCTTTTGCTTTTGAGGCTTTAACCGGAGCACCGGCCGAAATCGTTTCAGCTATGATTAGTGCAGCCGTAGGTCTTGCCCTTATTTTGGTTTTGGAATATGTCGGGCAACGACGTGAATTCTGATTTGTTCGGTCTTTTTGGATTTCCTTTAGGGCATTCTCATAGCCCTACCTTGTTCAAGGGTTTTTTTCAAACCTACAAACTGCAGGCCGAATACCAACTTCGGCCCGAAAAGACGGCAGAAAATTGGAAGATGTGGGCCAAGGAGTTCCCCAACTTGCTCGGGTTCAACGTTACGATACCCCACAAAGTTTCTATTTTACCCGGTTTGCAACTAAGCCCCGAAGCAAAAGCGATTGGAGCCGTAAATTGCGTTGCCGTTCACCGTGACGACCATTCCATTTGGGGGATTGGATACAATACAGATGCCATAGGATTTTGGACCGACCTGCAGGCCTGGATGCCCAAAAAACCCAAAAACGCTTTGATTTTGGGGAACGGTGGCTCGGCCCACGCGGTTTCGTACGCCTTAACTCAGAACCAGATTCCAAACCTACAAGTTGGCCGCATTCGCCGCAATGCCAGCGACCTGTTGTGGCATGAATTGCAGGCCGATTTTTTGAGGCAGTTTGATTTGATAGTGCAATCAACCCCTTTGGGTATGTGGCCTAACATCGAAGAACAACCTCCCATTCAAGTGGATTGGTTGCTGCCCCAGCATTTTGTGTACGACCTGATTTACAACCCTTCTCCCAGTCGATTTTTAGCACAAGCCGCTGCCCGAGGTGCCCAGGTTCGAGACGGCAGTGGAATGCTCTACCAACAAGCCTTGGCCTCTTTGCACATTTGGAAACCTGAATTAAAAAGCGAAAGTGCGAATCGGCTTTAATTTTGCATTTTTTTCACCAAAGCCGAACCGGAATTAGGGAACAATATTGAATTCCAATACTGAAATATGGTAACTAAAGGTATAGGTGTTGCAGCAATTTGCCGAGGCCTCTAACCGAACCTGATCACCGGCTTTTAGCCAAATGGGTGTGGGATCGCCCGACAACAAAGAATAAGCTCCCTATGCGTTCCCCGAATTCACTTGTATGGTACGGGTTACGTGCGAAGAGTTGAGTCCTGCGAATGGAGCCGCCGCTTCTATTTTCCAAACCTTGTTGGCTGGAACCGTCCAAGTTGGGCTGGTGTACGAATTGGTGCCTGATGAGGTGCCAGAATGGCTAACAACCTGGTTAAATTGTAAATTTCCTTGAGATTGAAGGTGCATTGAAAAAAGAAAAACGAACAGAGCGAGCATCCCTGATTTCATGAGCCGGCAGATTATTTTAAACAAAAATAGACATTGCCCTTGACAAGTTGATTCTTTTATGGGAACTTTGAAGCCTAACACATATGGACATGAAATACCTGCTTGGTTTGGCCTTGCCTTTGCTGCCGGCCCATGTCCCTCACCCTGGGCCGGTTTACGCCCTAAGTAAACCAATAGAACTGGAAAGCACTCCGCCAAAAAGGGAGGTTGGTACCCTCTTCAAGCCTAAAGAGGTGCCAATGGCGTCGGTTACCTTGTATGTTTGGTACAGCCACTATGCCGCCAACAACCATTGGAAGTTGGTTGACTCTGCCGGCAATGTGGTGGATTGGGGCGGCCCAGGCAAGGAGCAATCTTGGAATCGAAAACAGGAATTGGAATTGGCAGCAGGGCGGTATCGACTGCATTGCATGGGAATTCACCCCGATGGTTGGAACGGTGGTTTTGTTATGCTGCAGGGCAAAGGTTGGCAATTTGGACCGGTGCAACCCGGAAACGGGGCTTCGGCCTGGTCCTTTGTGGTTCCTGAACCCCAGGTTTCTTCAAAATCCGATACTACCGTGCAGAGCTTCCCGCAATTGCTGCACGGATGGATAGGCGCCGCAGGCGAAACCGTTCAGGGGTATGGTTTTGATTTAGAAAAGCATGGGGCAGGACTGTACCGCATCCGTTTCCGAAATGCCTTTTCTAGACCGCCGACCGTAGTGGCTAGTCCTGCCACGGTGGCCAACCGACCCATCGGGATTCCGCTCAACATGGTTCAAATTGCCGCCGTTCAAACCCAAGATTGCTGGATTGAGGTGTTTAATTACGAAGGTTTGCCCGAAGACGGTGGCTTTACATTTATGGCTTGGCAGTAGGGCAGCCGAATTCATCGGGTTTAGAAACCTGTTGAGCGATTGATTGAAGGCCATTTTCGTTGCTTCCTTTTTTATGGGTAAGCTAGGTTCAATGACGCCCGCGGCAGGGATTGAAAGGGCTACCCCGCAAAGGTGCCGAAGCCTTGCCCGCTAGGTGCGGAGGCGACGTTAGGAGCCCCCGCAAACCAGCTGGGCCAGCCTTTCGGCAACTGCGGAGTAGCCCAGAAAGCCCGTAGCCGCCCCAGAAATCCCCAAAACCGATTAAATCGCTTTAATCTGCCAACTCAAGCAGCGTAGGGCAGTGGTCCGAATGTACTGCGTTTTGCAGCAGTCCAGCCGACCTGAGCTTGGGCCTGAGCGACTCAGAAACAAACTGATAATCAATCCTCCAGCCTTTGTTGTTCGCTCGGGCATTGGCCCGAAAACTCCACCAAGAATACTGCTGCAAGTCCGGATTCAGCGCCCGAAAACCATCTATCCAGCCTTCGGCCAAAAAGGCATCTACCCAGGCGCGCTCCTCGGGCAAAAATCCCGTACTGTTCTTGTTCGAAACCGGGTTGTGAATGTCGATTTCCCTATGGCAAATGTTTACATCGCCGGCAATAAGCACCTCAGGCCGCTGCTGTAAAAGACCCGAAGCCCATTGCCGAAAGTCCTCTAAAAACAGGTATTTCACGTCCTGCCGCTCCTCGCCCGAGGTCCCACTTGGAAAATACGCACTCACCACCGTACGGCCTCCAAAATCGGAACGAATTACCCGTCCCTCGGCATCGTGCTGGGCAATTCCCATTCCGCAAACAACTTGGTCAGCCGGCATTTTCGATAAAATCCCCACGCCGCTGTAGCCCTTTTTTTGAGCAGGATTCAGGTAAATGTGGTAGCCCATTTCCTTTAGGGGTGTCCAATCCACTTGATCTTCCATGGCTTTTAGCTCTTGCAGGCAAAGTACATCCGGGTTTTCAGTGCGGAGCCACTGTAGCAAGCCTTTGTTGATGGCCGAGCGGATTCCGTTCAGGTTGTAGGAGATGATTTTCATAGGAATGCAAAAAAAAGGCGCCCGAAGGCGCCTTGAAATTCAAGTTTTTGTTATTCAGCAACCACCTCAAAGTCGAATTCCACACTTACTTCCTTGTGAAGCAAGGCGCTGGCACGGTAGGTGCCAATGGTGCGGATGTTGTCTTCTTTGATTTTCAGCTGACGGCGTTCAACCGAGTAACCGGCTTTCACCAACGCGTCGGCCAACATAATGGTGTTGATGGAACCGAAAATTTTCTCGGAATCGCTGCCCACTTTGGCTCCAACCTTCACGTTCGATTCGGTCAAACGCGCTGCCAAATCTTTGGCTTCGGTCAAAATACGCTCAGCTTTATGGGATTGCTGCCGCATGTTTTCGGCATGCACTTTCCGGGCCGATTCGGTAGCCATAACGGCCAAACCATTCGGAATCAAATAATTTCGAGCATAACCTGGGCGAACCTTAACGATTTCGTTGACATAGCCAACGTGCTCAACGTCTTTTTTCAATATGATTTCCATGGCTTCTTATTTTAAAAGGTCAGCAACGTAAGGCATAAGAGCCATGTGTCGAGAGCGTTTAACGGCCTGAGCCACTTTGCGCTGGTATTTAACTGAGGTTCCGGTAATGCGGCGGGGCAGCAATTTGCCCTGTTCGTTTACCAAACGCAGTAAAAAATCGGGGTCTTTGTAATCGATATACTTAATGCCCAATTTTTTGAAGCGGCAATATTTAGAATTGCTGACTTCGATGGGTGGGGGAGTCAAATAGCGTATTTCGCTTTGGTTTCCCTCTTTTTGATTAACGTCAATGTTGGTGCTCATGGTGCTGCAAATTAAGATTTACCTGAAAGTTTAGTCCGACGCTTCTCGCTGTAGGCAATGGCATGCTTGTCCTGACGGAATGTGCCAAAGCGAATAATGCGTTCGTCGCGGCGATACGTTAATTCCAACTGGTCGATAAAAGCCGGATCGGCCTTAAATTCAAACAATTGATAAAACCCGGTCGACTTCTTTTGGATCGGGTAAGCTAATTTGCGTAGGCCCCAGGATTCGTCATTGATGACTTCACAACCGTTGTCTTTCAGCAAAGTTCTGTAGCGATCAACGGCCTCCCGAAGCTGCTCATCGCTTAACACAGGGGTTAGGATGAACATCGATTCGTACTGATTCATGAAAATGTGTTTTTCCGTTTAAAATTGGACGGCAAAGTTAGTGTTTAAAGTTGAATAATGCAAGGCGCTTGGATTTTGGTTGACTGAAGGGGTATTTGGGCGGCTGCGGGCTTTCCACTGTAGCTCACTTGCCGGCAGGGGCAGGGGCTTCGTGCGGGCGGGGCTTCCTCTGGTCGCCGCGCCCGCTCGGCCCCTGCGCCTGCCGTCTTCGCTCACTGCCGTTGCAATCCCTGCCGCAATCCTCAAGGCCTAACTCTTAAACATGTACACAACAACTTGGGGGTGATTGAAATATTGTTTTTCCTTCAGCGTTGTGGTATTAAATACAATAAGTATTTGTACCTTTCGGGACCGATAACCACAAAGTTACAAAAATGTCCATACACCAATCCGAACGGTCTCTTTTTGTTTTTTGTTTATTGCTCTTGCTGTTTTGTGTAAAGCCTTCTAAAATGCCTGCTCAGATGAACTGGACCGAAATTGATGTTCAGGCTGAAGCGATTTTAAAAACCATGTCGTTAAAACAAAAAGTAGGGCAGACCTGCCAGATCACGGTAGAGGGTATTCTGAGATTTAATCCCGATGGCACTTTGCCTTTGCCTCTTCAAGTGAATGGTGAAGAGTTGAGTGAGGCTGTGCAAACGTATAAAGTGGGTAGCATTCTCAATGCTCCTGGCCGGGCCCTTCCACGAACTGAATGGCTGAAACTCATTCAAGCCATTCATGCACCCTATGTTAAAAAGGAAATTGATATTCCTATACTATATGGTGTGGATGCCATTCACGGGGCTAATTATGTATTAGGAGCTACCTTATTTCCACAGGAAATTGGATTGGCAGCCACGTTTAATGTTGATTTGGCGCGGCAATTTGGAGAAGTCACTGCCGTGGAAACCCGTTCTTCGGGTGTTCCTTGGAATTTTTCACCGGTATTGGATTTGGGACGGCAACCGCTATGGTCTCGTTTTTTTGAAACCCTAGGTGAAGATCCTAAACTGGCATCTGTGTTGGGTGCTTCTATTGTTAAAGGATATCAAGGTGATTTGAACCAATCTAAATTGGGTCCCGACCGGGTCCTAGCTTGCATGAAGCATTTTGTGGGCTACAGCGCTTCTGCTTCTGGCCGCGACCGTACACCCGCTATTGTTTCGCCCCGAGATTTGACGGAATTATACCTGGTACCTTTTAAGTCAGCTGTTGAAGCAGGAGCTCTAACTGTTATGATCAATAGTGCTTCTCTGAACGGTATGCCGGGTCACATCAATTCTCATTTAATTACGGATGTATTGAAAAATAAGTGGGGTTTTAAGGGTTTCGCTGTTACCGATTGGGAAGATATCCTATTTCTGGACCGTGTTCATCAGGTGGCGGCTTCACACAAAGATGCCATCGCTATGGCAATCAATGCCGGAATTGATTTGAGTATGGTTCCCTTAAATCCTCAATACAAAGAATACTGCCGATTGTTGGAAGAATTGGTGCTGGAAGGAGGTGTGCCAATGGCGCGCCTTGACGATGCGGTGAAACGCATTTTACGGGTAAAATTGGCAGCAGGTTTGTTTGATGTACCTAGCAAAAAAAACAAAACAGTTCCAATCACACTGCAGTCTGAGTCAGCTGTTTTAGCTGCAAAACAAGCGGTTTCAGAGTCGTTAACCTTATTGAAAAATGAACATTCGGTTCTGCCGCTTAAACCTAATTCTTCAATTCTAGTTTTGGGGCAAGCAGCTGCCGACCGCCGATTCTGGAATGGAGCCTGGACACACACGTGGCAAGGGAGAGATTCCAGTTATTTTTCAACGGATATTTCCCTGTTGAAGGAATGGCAACAGCGGGCCCAAACGCAGCAAGGCAAGGTTGATTACCTTGTTGGTAGTTCTTGGTCAGAAAGCACCGGTATACCCAACGAGGGGGCTGGGTTAACCCCTCAAAATCAAAAATCGATTGAATCGGCCGATGTGTGTGTGGTGTTCGTTTCAGAATGGCCAGGAACCGAAAAACCAGGCGATGAGGAAAATCCGTTTGTAACCCAAAATCAAATGGACTTGGTCCATGAACTTAAGGCTGCAGGTAAACGGGTTGTTGTGGTGCTAATGTTAGGTCGCCCTAAATTGCTGGGTAGTATTCTTGACGATGCAGATGCTATTGTTCACGCCTATTTGCCGGGTGAACATTTTACCCAACCTTTTCTAGATAAGATATATGGATCTGCTGATTTTTCAGGCCGACTCCCATTTACTTATCCTAGGTATCCGGGCCGGTGGGAGCATTACGACCATGCCAACAGCGAAACCATCGCCAAAGACAATTCTGGGAATGGATACAATCCGCTCTTTGATTTTGGTTTCGGCCTTTCCTACGCTACCTGGTCGGTCGATGCCAGTTCAATTTCGGCAGATACGCTAAGGTCTGCCGATACGGTATGGCTTGAAGTGCGCTTGCGGCACAATGCCGACCGACCATGCCAAGTGACAGTGCCGGTTTTTGGTAGCAGAAGAAATCTGCCCATTGCTCAACGGGGAAAATACCTGATTGACTTTCAAAAGAAATGGGTGCCACAGGGAAATTCTGCGCTCTTCCGCTTTCCTCTTTCGGTTTCTCAATTTGAATTTTCAGATTACAACGGAAATTGGACTCAGGCTCGTGGCCCAATTCGCCTGGATGTGTTCAATTCCACTCTAAACGTTTACCTAGAACCCTAAACAACTGTTATGGTCTATAAAATTAAATTTGACCAGTTCTTTTCCTACTCCTTTTCCATGGACTGCCTGATTTTTGGCTTCTCCAATGGAAAAATTCATATCCTACTGGTAAAACGCGCAATGGAACCTTACGGAGGATATTGGGCAATTCCTGGAGATTTAGTGTATCCAGACGAAGATTTACCCAATGCTGCAGAACGTATTCTGGAAGAACTTACCGAACTTAAGAATGTGGCCCTGCGCCAAGGTGGCGTTTTCGGAAAGCCCAACAGGCATCCTCAAGGCCGGGTCATAACCAATGCCTATCTGGCTATGGTTCGCATGAATGAAACCAACCCTCAACCTTCATCTTGGGTGGAGGAATTGCGTTGGGTTCCTGTTGATGAAGTAGAAATGCTCGCCTTTGATCACAATGAAATTTTAACGGCAACTTACCAGCGCCTTAAAGAGCGTTTTATCCATGAACCCATTTGTTTTGATATGCTGCCCTTGAAGTTTACACTAAATGAACTTCAACAACTCTATGAATATGCCTTTGGTATTTGCATCGATAAACCAAATTTTAGAAAACGGATTAAAAATCTGCCATTGATCGAGCTGAAGGAGCGTCAGGAAAATGTAAAGCACCGACCCGCAACCCTGTATTCCTTTGATTGGGAAAAATACAAGAGCCTGGTAAGTGAGGGCCACTTTGAATTCAATATGTGGCTGTAAGGCCATTTTAATGGAAAATTAGTCAAAGTTTAACTTATTGTAAAAAATACTATATTTGACTTCTAATCTTTAGGTATGATTCGTTTTCTACTGATTCCTTTATCGTTTCTCCTTTCATTGGTTTTCAACCTTTCTGCCCAGGTTGTTAAAGGTTTGGTGAGCGATTCCAAGGGGCAACCCATCCCATTTGTCAATGTGTTATCTAAGGGTAGTGGCTCGGGGACTCAAACAGATTTAAACGGTATTTTCCAATTGAGTGTTTTAGATTCTTTGGGTTCTACCCTTGAGTTTAGTGCAATTGGGTTTAAAAGGCAGTTTATGCCTGTTGGCGGTTCTGAGTTTGTAAAAGTGACTCTTCTAGATGATGTTCAGCGCTTGTCTGAATATCAGATGGTAGGGTATGGAACTTCCTCTCGCAAGGAAATGACAGCCGCATCTAGCCAAGTAGAAGGGGAAGATATAACCAAATTGAATGTTTCGCGGATGGATCAGGCCCTCCAAGGCCAAATGGCCGGAGTAAGCGTAACCACAAATTCAGGGAGTCCTGGAGGGTCTTCAAGCATTCGGATACGTGGCTTATCCACCTTTGGCGACAACGATCCCTTAATTTTGGTCGATGGTGTTGTGTATGATTCTGAAGGTTTAAATGCATTGAATCCCTCTGATATAGAGTCGGTGCAGGTTTTGAAGGATGCATCGGCCGGTATTTATGGCGTTAGGGCAGCCAATGGGGTTATTTTGGTAACCACTAAGCAAGGTAAAAAAGGTGCTCCTATGCGCATCACGTATGATGGGTATGCTGGAATTCAACAGACTGCTCGTCAATTAAATTTGTTGAATGCTCAGGAATACGCTGTAATAAAAAACGAAATGTTTGCTATGGGCGGACAACCTCTGCCCTTTAACAATACCAATGTAGGTGTTGGTACGCCTTGGCAAGACAGCGTATTTTCCTCGGCTCCCATTCAATCGCATCAACTGGGAATTCAGGGAGGTTCCGAAAAGTCCACCTATTCTATGGGTTTGGGTTATTTTAGTCAAGATGGTATTGTAGGCGGAAATAAATCCCACTTTTCAAGATACAATGGGCGGTTGAATTTTACCCATGTGCTTTCAAAGCGCGTACGATTCAATTCTGTTTTGTTGTTTTCAAGTGAATTCCGCCGAACCCTACCTGAAAATGGAATAGGTTCCGTATTGTACAATACAATTAATGCCTTTCCTACGGCTCCCGTTCGTCAACCCGATGGTCGTTTTTCTTACTTGGAAGAAGTGAACGACATTATCAATCCCATTGCTCAAATTCAAAATCAATACAATGGAGTTCAAACCATGAAATGGGTTGGTAAAGAAGAAGTTGAAATCGATATCTTTAAAGGATTAACCTTTACCAATCGCTTTAATTTTAATTACGCAACGCTTCAAAATAAGGTGTTCTCCCCTTTGGTGTGGTATGGGCAAGGTAAATTTGCGAATACAGCCATCAATGAGCAATTGGAATCGCCTATGGTGGCTATTGCCGATAGTTTTATGGTGGAACGGGGAGCTGCAGTATATGAAGAAAATACTTCATTTCTTGATCTATCCTACGAAGGGTTCATGAACTATGAGGCTACTGTGGCTGAGCACCATAGATTGAAGGGTTTGATTGGATTTTCGTTGTTTGAGCGGAAAGGGGAGTCGCTATCGGGCATTGGCTATGGAATTCCCAACAATTCTTTAGAATTTGCTGACATCTCAGCGAATACCGCCGCCGGAGGTTTTTTGAACAATACCTTCAGTTGGGAATTTACAGAACGCTTGTTGTCTTACTTTGGTCGGATAGAATATGCCTACAAGGAAAAGTATATGGTTTCGGCTTTGTTGCGGCGCGATGGCAGCAGTAAATTTGGTCCGAATAACCGATATGGTTGGTTCCCTACCATTGCCGGAGCTTGGGTAATATCAGACGAAGGTTTTTACTCCAGTTCATTCATTGATTATTTGAAGTTACGTAGCAGTATAGGCTTATCTGGGAACGATCAAATTCCCAATTTTGCCTATCGTGCTTTGTTAAACGGAGAAGGGGTTTACGTATTTGATGATGTGATTACTTCTGGAGTGGCAATTGGTACTGCTGCCAATCCAGACTTAAAATGGGAATCTACACTGCAAATAAATGTTGGTGTTGATTTTTCATTGTTCAACTCCATTCAATTGTCATTGGATGTGTACGAAAAACGGACATCCAATTTGTTGTTTCAGCCCGATGTTTCAGCTTTGATTGGTTCTTATGGTCCGGGAGGATTCCCGCCTGTAATTAATGCTGGCGATGTATTAAATCGTGGTTTTGAGTTGGAACTGGCCTATCAAACTCCTGTCCGTTCTCCATTCCAATTTTCAGGAAAATACACCTTTGGAATGGTGCACAACGAGGTGCTTTCGGTCCCTGTGGGAATTGATTACCTACCGGGAGCAGCCTTTGGGGTAGGTGGCGATGTGGCTACCCGTTTCCAGGTTGGACAGCCTATTGGGTATTTTTTTGGATTTGAAACCAACGGTGTTTTTCAATCTCAAGAACAAATTGACAATGCTCCCCAGCAAAACGGTGCTCAGCCCGGTGATTTAATTTTTGTAGATCAAAACGGAGATGGGGTCATTAATTTCAATGACGACTCTGACAAGGCCTTTTTGGGTTCCCCCATTCCTGATTTCACTATGGGTTTGATGCTGAATGCCGGATTTAAGGGGTTTGATTTGTCGGTCAATCTGTATGCGGCAGTAGGGCAGGAGGCCATCCGAAACTACGAGCGCCAACAGCCCTTCGCCAACCAGTTGGATTATGTAATTGACCGCTGGGTAGGTCCAGGTTCTACCAACGAGCATCACAGGCTAACTACAGAACCCACTCGAAACGCCATTTTTTCCTCATATTTCGTTGAAGATGCCTCTTTTTTACGCATTCGCAACATTCAATTGGGGTACAGCTTACCCACAAAATGGCTTTCAAAACTTAAGATTCAGGGAATTCGAATTTATGGGTCGGTAAACAATGCCTTTACCTTTACAGCATATAAAGGGTTTGACCCTGAATTTTCTTCGGCTTCGATTTTGAGCGCTGGAGTTGACAATGGTTTTTACCCTCAAGCCCGTTCATTTATGGGCGGTGTTCAAATTAAATTTTAATCCGATGAAAACGGTTTTACGTATCGCTGCCTTTTTCTGCCTGACGCTTCCTTTTTCTTCCTGCGATGATTTCCTAGATGTTAATCCTCCCTATTCACAGGATGCTGAAAATTACTTTAGGACTCCCGAAGATTATCAACGTGCCCTAGTTGGAGCTTACGATTTATTGCAGGCTTCCTTCTTATCGGTATGGATTGGAGAAATCGCATCGGATAATACCATAGCTGGAGGAGAAAGCTTCAACGACACCCAAGGCCTACACCAAATTGATGGTATGCAGCATGGAGCCGTCAATACCGAATTGAGAAATGTTTTTCGTTGGAATTACGCCGGCATTGCCAGGGTCAATTTTATTATGGAAAACAAAGACAATATTGATTTTCCTGGAAAAGCACAACTTTTGGCTGAGGCACGTTTTTTAAGAGCGTTCTATTATTTCGAGTTGACTAAATTTTTTGGAGACATTCCACTCATTATTGATGAACGCCTAGGAATCGAAGATGCGGCTAAACGGCCAAGAGTACCTCAGCCCCAAGTTTATGACCAAATTGTAGCCGATTTATTGGCGTGCATTCCTGATTTGTCAACAGTAGCTGCGCAAAAGGGAAGAGTAACCAAAGCCGCAGCACAAGCCTTATTGGGTAAAGCCTATTTGTATCAAAATAAGTATGCGGATGCCTTACCGGTGTTCGAGGAAATTATTCAGTCAGGCCAATTTGCCTTACATCCAAATTATTCGGAATTGTGGACGTTGGTAAATGAGCAAAATTCGGAAACCATTTTTAGCGTAGAATATTCCGGCTTAGAAGGAGGAAGTTATGGCTGTTTGGTTTGCCTTGAAGGAAATGCAGGTCCCGGATTTCACGGCATACGGCAGTACACCGGGCCTGTTTATGGCGATGGTAACAGCTACAATTTACCTACCCCAGAATTGTATGCAGCATTTTCTCAAATTGACCCAAGGCGAGATGCAACTGTTTTAGATATTGAAGCGTTCATTGCAGCTCAACCGAATCCTTCCGCCATCACCTATGCTGTCGGCGGTGGCGGTCACACTGGATATTACAACAACAAATACATCAAGCGTCAGGGTGAAATTGGATTGCCCGATAATGATTTGACAAGCCCCCTGAACTACAAGGTAATCCGCTATGCCGATGTGCTTTTGATGGCGGCCGAAGCTCATCTGATGACAGGCAATAAACCGCAGGCTCAACAGTATGTAAATCAGGTTCGAAGCCGGGTACAAATTCCTGGAATTTCCGTAAATTCAATCGATGATATTTTAAAAGAACGAAGATTGGAACTTGCTTGCGAAGGTCACCGCTTTTTTGATTTGGTCCGTACAGGAAAGGCGGCTGATTTTATCGCTGGGTATGTTCCTTCAAAACATGATTTGTTCCCTATACCCCAAGTTGAAATTGATTTGGCCGGTGGATCATGGATGCAAAATCCCGGATATTAATTACTTGAATTATGAAACATATAGCATTTTATCTACTGGGTTTTATTCTAATTGGAAGCGCTTGCCAGCAAACCGATCCTGAGCTGGGGCCACCACCCACCGAACAGGATGCTCAAATTTTTATGGAAGTTTCACCCAACTCCAACAACATTCTTCTATTTCGCTGCGGAAATCAACAACTTCTAGCTATCTGGGATTTTGGCAATCAAACCGGAGCCAAGGGCACCTCTGTAGAAGGGCGTTTCCCATACGCAGGAACCTATACAGTTCAGGTACGGGTTTTTAATAAAGGAGGTAGCCGTACCAATTCCATTACTGTTACCATTGCCCAAGACGACCTGTCTTTGCTCGACCATCCTATTTTTAATGCCCTTACAGGCGGTCCTCAAAATGGGGGCATTAAAACCTGGCGCATTGATTCAATGGCTTCCGGCCACATGGGCGTTGGTCCCGACCCCGAAAGTGCCGCAGGCGCCATTCCTGAATGGTGGGCAGCAAGTCCTGCCGACAAATCCGGTTGTGGGATGTACGATGATAGATTTACCTTTTCACTCAGTGGATTCGGTTTTACCATGCAAACCAATGGAGATGTATACGTTCACAATACCATTGCTAATCAATTTCCAGGTTCATTTATGAATAAAGGAGACTACACGGCACCCTTCGATGACAACATAACCTCTTCATGGAACCTGATTGAAGAGGGAGAAAATTCATTTCTAGAAATTTCAGGCAGCGCATTCCTAGGTTTTTACACGGGGGTACGTACCTACCGAATTTTAGAATTTTCCGATTCTCATATAAGCCTTCAATATAAACACCATGCTGGTGGTTTGCATTGGTACATTAAACTCGTTCCTGCCCAATGATGTATTCTCTTTTGTCGGTTTCAGCTCTGGCAGCTGTCCTTACTCTTTCTAGTTGTGAATCTGATCCCGTTAATCAGGTGATTTTGCCAGAAAATCTTCAGATTTCCACTTTAGTTTCTGAAACTGGCCTAGCTGAAATAACAGCTCAAGCTGACTTTACTAATTTTTACACCGCCACGGTTTGGAATGGTTCAGATTCCGTTCATTTTCAGGAAACCTCTGGCAATTTTTCCTGGCAATTGACTGCCCCAGGCACATACGCCTTCAGGGTTCGTGCTCACACTACCGCTACCGATTTCATTGAAAAATTAGATACTCTTATCTGGTTTGTCGATACCAGCAACTCTGGTAGCTTCCCTTCAAGCGGGTATTCCACTCCAATTTCATACCCTGGTTATACCTTGGTTTGGAACGATGAGTTTTCAGGAACCGCCTTATCGTCCGATTGGGTGTTTGACATTGGAACAGGAAATTTCGGCTGGGGAAACAATGAACTTCAATACTATACCAACCAAAACGTTAGAGTTCTGAAAGGAGTTCTTGAGATTACGGCTAAAAAGGAGCCATTCAATACCTCTCAGTATACATCTACCCGAATCAAAACTCTAGGTCAAAAATCGGTGAAATATGGCCGCATTGATATCCGCGCAGCCATGCCACAAGGTCAAGGGATTTGGCCCGCTTTGTGGATGCTTGGTGATGCGTTTTCATCCATTGGATGGCCTCACTGTGGAGAAATAGATATTATGGAAATGATTGGAGGCCAGGGCAACAACGACCGCACAGCCCATGGCACTGCACATTGGTTTAACAACGGCCATGCCAGCCATACCGACAGTAAAACTATTCCTTCAGGTACCCTTGCCGATAAGTTCCATGTTTACAGCATAATATGGAACGCTCAATCCATTACTTGGCTGTTTGATGACCAGGTATACAATACATTGTCCATTACAGATGCTCAATTTTCAGCGTTTCATGAACCTTTCTTCTTCATATTTAATGTAGCAGTGGGTGGAAACTGGCCAGGCCCACCAAATGCCTCTACCAGTTTTCCTCAATCTATGTATGTGGATTATGTTCGGGTTTTTCAATAATTTCCCTTATTGTATTTAATACAATTATTATTTACTTTTAACTTACAATTAAACTAAAACATTCTTCTTATGAAAAAACTTTTTCTTGCAATGATGCTTCCAACCGCCCTGATGGCTCAGGTTGAAGGAACATGGAAACTGGCTCAACAATCTGGTGCTTTGGGTGTAGGCCCCAACAAAGGCAATATTTCCTGGTGGAGCAATTCCCCAACCGATTTAACAACGCGCGCCTGTTTGTTTGATGACTCTATTACCTTCAATACCAACGGTCAAATGTTGCATTACATGGATGGCAATACTTGGGTAGAGGTATGGCAAGGCGCTGGCGCCGATGGCTGTGGTACTCCTGTAGCGCCCCACGATGGTTCTGGTCAATACACTTGGAGTTTTGATGCTACTCAAGGAACTTTGACTGTTAATGGATTGGGTGCCCATATGGGTTTGGCTAAGGTGATTAACGGTGCCGAAATTAACAACCCCAATTTGGCGGCCTCTTCTATTACCTATGAAGCTGCACTTTCCAACAACAACCAAACTTTGACCTTAGATATTAACTTCGGTGGTGGCTACTGGCGTTTTGTTTACAATAAAATCACTTCAATCCCTGTTCCCCTTCCAAAGGTTACGTTCCGAGTCGATATGGCAGATTACACCGGATCCACCGCCAACGGTGTCTTCCTAAACGGTGAAATGAATGGCTGGTGCGGTTCTTGCGCTCCTATGGTGAATACCTCGGCAGACATCTGGGAACTGCAAGTAGATGTGCCTGCAGGACCAGTTCAATACAAATTTACCGTTGACGGCTGGTCCGATAAAGAGAATTTCGTTGGCGGTGAGGCCTGTGTAGACACAGTTAACGATGGTTTCTTCAACCGCGTATACGATGTAACAGGCGATGCAGTTCTTGCCCTTGTTTGCTTCAACAGCTGTACAGACTGCGCCACCACAGGTATTGAATCAAACGGTATTTCCGTAAACGTGTACCCCAATCCCACCGAAGATTTAGTTCAGGTTACTTCATCCAATTCTGTAATTTCAATAACTTTATTTGACCTTGTTGGTCGTAAGGTGGCTGAAAACCATTCTGATGTATTGAATGTAGCTCATTTAAACAGCGGTACCTACCGTTTGGTAGTAGAGCACGAAAAAGGAATCTATTCAACCACCCTAATTAAACGGTAATTTGGTTTTCTTTGAATAGCATTGCAGAGGTGGGGGAAACTCCACCTCTGTTTTTTTAATCTATCGCCTATGTCCACCATTGACCTTTTGGTAATTTTTTCTTACGCCATGATAATTATGGGCTTAGGTTGGTTTGTTGCCCTTCGCTCTAAAAAAATAGACCAAACCGCCTCCGATTTTTTCTTGGCAAACAAATCCCTTCCCTGGTGGGCCATCGGTGCTTCTTTGATTGCAGCCAACATCTCGGCCGAACAATTTATTGGCATGTCTGGATCAGGGTTCTCGGTAGGTCTTGCAATTGCCTCTTACGAATGGATGGCCGCCATTACCCTTTTGCTCGTTGGCAAGTTTTTCTTGCCCTTGTATCTAAAACTGGAAATTTCTACCATCCCTGAGTTCATCGAAAAACGATATTCCTCCCAACTTAAATCCATCTTAGCACTTTTTTGGGTTTTTCTTTATGTATTCGTAAACATTGCCTCTGTTTTATACCTTGGGGCTCTCTCCATACAAGGATTGTTCGACCTTCCGCTAATTTATGGTATTCTATTGCTGGCCCTTTTTTCAGGAGCCTATTCCATTTACGGTGGATTGGCATCCGTGGCATGGACCGATGTAGTTCAAGTGGTTTTCTTAATTGTTGGAGGCTTCCTAACCACGTTTCTGGCCTTGGATTTGGTTTCCCAAGGACAAGGCGCTTGGAATGGCCTTGTGCTTCTTTATGAAGCTGTTCCCCAAAAATTTGAAATGATTCTTGAGCCTTCCAACCCCCAATACATTAATTTGCCAGGCATCGCTGTTTTAGTTGGTGGTATGTGGGTTGCAAATTTGTACTATTGGGGTTTTAACCAATACATTATTCAACGCACCTTGGCCGCCAAATCTTTGAAGGAGGCACAAAATGGGATCCTTTTTGCAGCTGGAATAAAATTATTATTGCCCCTGCTGGTTGTTATTCCAGGCATTGCGGCCTTTGTTATTGTTCAAAATCCAGATATTTTGGCTTCCCTCGGAAGCAATGCACTTGAATACGCCCCCAACGCGCAACACCCAGATCGGGCCTACCCATGGTTGCTAAACCTACTCCCTCCCGGAATTAAGGGACTCGCTTTCGCTGCACTATGCGCTGCCATTGTTTCTTCCCTAGCCTCTATGGTTAATTCCACTTCAACCATCCTTACCCTTGATGTTTTTGCCCCTTTTTCAAAAGTACGCCCAAACGACAAACGCCTGATTCAATTCGGACGCATATCTGGGATTTTCGCCCTTGGGCTAGGAGTCCTTACTGCCCCCTTATTGGGCAACATCGAACAAGCTTTTCAATTTATTCAAGAATACACAGGCCTGGTTAGCCCTGGTATTTTAGCCATTTTTGTTTTAGGCCTTTTTACTCGATTTGCAACAAATAAAGCAGCCATTTTTGGAATTATTTTCTCTACAGCGCTCGCTCTTTATTTCAAAGTTGGTGCAAACGGCTGGATTGCCTCCTCCTTGTTCCCATCCCTTCCATTCATGCATCAAATGGGTATTACCTTTGTAGGCACCTGCTTGTTTATTGCCGGATTTAGTTTAATTCAAAATCAAGGAAAGCCCGATAGCAAGGGGTTCCACATTCAAGCCCTCGATTTCAAAACAGGCTGGGCTTTTAATTTTGCGGCAAGCATCTTGGTGCTAATGGTTGGGTTGTTGTACTGGTTTTTAAGAGATTAATTTTGGGCGGCTGCGGGCTTTCCACTGTAGCTCACTTGCCGGCAGGGGCAGGGGCTTCGTGCGGGCGGGGCTTCCTCTGGTCGCCGCGCCCGCTCGGCCCTTGCTCCTGCCGTCTTCGCTCACTGCCGTTGCAATCCCTGCCGCTCAGCGCCTTCGTGGGCATCAACCGCCTTGGCTTTTTTTCATTCCTACGATTTGGGTGCTAACCGTATAAACCCCTATGCTCTTTTTTTTGCCTTTTAAGGTCAATGTATCAATAAATACGGCCTGCATGGGTGCCGGAAAGTCAAGCCGCTTGGCAATGTATTCCGACATAAGCAGGCGCTGCCCCATGTTTCGGCATTGCTGTAAAATTCGCTCTGTGGTGTTCATTACATCGCCGTGAAACACTATGTCGGCTTTGGTTTTTCCAATCTCGCCCGCAATTACCCAACCCCCATGAATGGCAACTTTGAAGTCGGGCATAAATCCGTACTTCCGAATGTAAAACCGCTGCTGCCGTTCAACGCCTTGCACAATGCGGTGATAACAACGCAGGCAGTTGGCCCCATTTAGCCCTTCTTTCATTGGCCAGGTTATAACAGCCTCGTCTCCCACATATTGATAAATTTCGCCGTTGAACCTTGCCACCGGTCCCGACAAGGAATTAAAGAAATTTCGGAGTAGGGAATGGTATTTTTCCAAGCTCATGGTCTCGGCCATACCCGTACTTGAATTTAGGTCGATAAACATAAAAATACGCTCCTCGCCAACGGGCTTATGGTATTTTCCGCGCAAATAACTCCAGAATATCTGTGGTCCAATAATTCGAGAGGTAAGTTTGATGATATTCAAAATCAGGCTCAACAAAAAGGCATTCCAAGCCAGTCCTAAATACAAGCTGGGCTGCAAAAAATCGTTAGAAATCACCCATTCGCCACTTTCAACGTACTGCACAAAGGTTAGGGTAAATATCTCGGCCCCAATAAACAAACTTAAAAGTAGGCCAGTTCCCAAAGCCAATGTGGTCGGAAAATTAAATTTTCGGGTTATGTACTTGTCAAATGGCTTGTCGCCCCAGCGTAAAATAAGGCCAATCAGTATTCCACTCAATAGGCCTTGGGCAAAGGCCCTCCATTCCGAGCCCAGCACCGCTACGTTCATGGTTATGGCAATCAAAATGCCTAAAAACAACGATCTAAGGAGTCCTTTTCCTTCGCGCACCCATTGTCTGGGCCAGCGAAAATGAAATTCTTGTTGGCGCTTTAATCGCTTGGCTCCAAAGGCATCTTGAAGCGCTCCTATATTAAACTGCCGGTTTGCCTCAAACAACGATTTGGCCGATTCTGTATTAAATGCAGTAGTTTGAATGTAATTCAATTGATGTTCCAACCATTCAATGTCGTTGTAGGTTTTCGATAAATAGACTTTCCATTCATGCCGAAGAAGTTCGCCTTTCTGAAGAAATTCTCGGCTTCCCATGTTTGCCCTGTCGGCATCTACCAAAATTTTTTCCAATTCGGTTTCAGGCCGGTGGTTGAATTTGGTGGCTGAAATTAAATCCAAGACCTGCTGAATGCCATCATCGGGTATTTGTATGGCTTCAAGGAATTCTTTGGCCATGGCTGCGCTGCTTTCTTCATGTCCAATGTAGGTACTTAAATAACCAAGGTCATGAAACCAAGCCGCCACCTGAAGCAAAATCAAATCAGAGCTGCTTAGATTCTCCATTTGCCCCAATTGGTAAGCGGTGGCCACAACTTCGTGGGTATGCTTTAAATTATGGAACATCAACGCGGGCTGCGGATGCGTTTCCATTTGCCGGATTACAAAGGCCTTTGCCTTGCTTACTACCGAAGCGTCTATGGGTTTTACCGGTTCCATGGATGAAATTGAATGAGCTGTTCTTTAATAAAGCTACGGTCTAGGTGGGTGTAAATTTCAGTGGTGGTAATCGATGCATGCCCCAGCAATTCTTGAACCACCCGCAAGTCGGCGCCCCCTTCTATCAAATGTGTTGCAAAGGAATGCCTTAAGGAATGGGGCCCAATATTTTTTCGAATTCCAGCCAAGGCAAGGTGCTTTTTTAGGCTTAAAAATACCCATTGCCTCGACAAGCCTTTGCCCCTGCGGTTCAAAAAAAGGGTGTCGTTGTGGCCTTTGGCTTTCGGAATATCTGACCGAACCGATGTTAGGTATTGACGAATAGCCAAAACCGCGGAATCGGCAACGGGCACCAGCCTTTCCTTGTCGCCCTTGCCAATCACGCGAATGAAACCATCGTCAAAATACAGCTGCGAGCAGGTTAGATTGACCAATTCTGAAACCCGCAATCCGCAGGCATACAGCAATTGAAAAATGGCATAATCGCGTATTCCATCGGGCCTGCTGCGATCTACAATTTCAAGCAGGGCGTCCACTTCTTGAATTTCCAGGTAATGGGGTAGGGGCTTTGATAGTTCCGGCATATCCACCTCAGTACTGGGGTCGAGTTCACAGAGTTTTTCTTGCCGTAAAAACCGGTAAAAAGCACGCAATCCCGAAATGAATCGAGCTTGTGTTCGGGCAGAAATACCCAAATCATGGAGTTCGGCTAAAAAGTGCTGCAATTCAGCAACATCGGCCTGAAAAACCGCTATTTTTTGCCTTTCCAAAAAACCGAGCCAAGACCGTACATCATGGTCGTAGGCTTTCAGGCTGTTGTCGCTAAGCCCTTGCTCTAAGCTAAGCCATCGGTAAAAGCGCTCTGGCAGGTCGGTGCTTGTTGACATACTTCAAAGGTACATAGGCTGAGCTTAGCTTGCAAGGTTATGAAATCCCCTTGATTTTGCTAAGCTGTTCAACAAAGGTTAGTTTTACCTGAAATCCAAGTACAATGAAAACCATTTTCCGTATCGTTCATTCCGCTTTATTTGTTCTCATTTTTGTATCGTTTCAATCGCTTTTAGCCCAGGGAAGCCTTCAATTTAATCAGGTATTGCTCATTTCGACGGCCGATACGGTTCCGGCAAACAAGGTGTGGAAAATTGAGGCATTGGCTTACAACGGTGGGGCACCTTTTGCCAGTGGAGCAAATAACTATAGCCACCTTTTTTCAGGAAACCGTGGATTTGAGGGTATAGCCCGTTTTCTAATCAATGGCAGTCCAGTTGTTTTGCCCGTTACCTACCTGACAAATAATTATAATGCAACATCAAGCGTTAACCCAAACTTTACCTTCCCTATGTGGTTGCCAGCGGGTAGTATTTTAACACCCCAAACCAATATATCTTACCTCAGCGTACTTGAATTCAACCTTGTTCCCTAAACATGGGTCAAGGGAATGAACTGCTCCGTTTTTTCTTGCTCTTCTTTTGGCTTTTAGGCCTTTTGAAGTAAATCCCGAAGCACATAGTGAAGAATGCCTCCGTTCTTGTAGTAGGCAATTTCGATTTCAGAATCTAAGCGCGATAAAGCCTGAAAAGAAACCACACTGCCATCGCTCTTTTTGGCCTCTACCTGCAACAACTGCTGAGGCTGAAGTCCACGGCTAATGCCTGCAACGCTGAACGTTTCTAAGCCAGATAGCCCCAAAGACATGGCGTTTTGCCCCTCAAGGAACTGCAGTGGCAATACACCCATGCCCACCAAATTTGACCGGTGGATGCGTTCGTAGCTTTCGGCAATTACCACCTTTATTCCCAATAAGTTTGGACCTTTTGCCGCCCAGTCGCGGCTGGAACCAGAACCATACTCTTTGCCTCCTAAAACCACCAAGGGAATTCCTTCTGCTTGATACCGCATTGAGACTTCATATACACTGCTCACTTCGCCACTGGGTTGGTGCAAGGACCAACCGCCCTCTTTTTCAACAATCTGGTTCTTTATGCGAACATTGGCAAAGGTGCCTCGAACCATAACCTCGTGGTTTCCACGGCGGGCTCCATATGAATTGAAATCGCCTTTTTCTACCCCATGTTGAATCAGGTAGCTGCCCGCGGGGCTATCGGGTTTGAACGAACCTGCCGGTGAAATATGGTCGGTGGTTACACTATCGCCCAACATCAACAATACCTTTCCGTTTACTATGTCAGAAGGCTCGTTTACCTCTTCAGAAATTCCTTGAAAGAAGGGAGCTTCTTTCACATAGGTTGAAGTAGGATTCCATTTAAACAGCTGACCTTCGGGTGCTTTAAGGTTTTGCCAATCGGCATCTCCATCAAAAACAGTCGCGTATGTGGCTCTGTAATCTTCAGGTACAATAACCCGATTTCTGATATCGGCTATTTCTTGGTCGCTGGGCCATATATCGCTCATCATTACCGGTTGGCCATTTTTGTCCACTCCTATAGGCTCGGTAGTCAAATCGATGTCGGTTCTGCCGGCAATGGCATACACCACCACCAACATAGGCGAGGCCAAGAAATTCATTTTAACTTGAGGGTGAACCCTAGCTTCAAAATTCCGGTTTCCTGAAAGTACGCTGGAAACTACCAAATCGTTTTCTTCAACGGCTTTAGCAATGTGCAGAGGCAAGGCTCCTGAATTGCCAATACAGGTAGTACAGCCATATCCAACTACATGGAATTTCAATTGCTCCAAATAGGGCAGCAAGCCGGCATTGCTTAGGTAGCTTGTAACCACCTTAGAACCGGGAGCCAAGGAGGTTTTTACCCAAGGTTTAACCTGCAAGCCTTTTTCAATGGCCTTTTTGGCCACCAACCCAGCTCCAAGCATTACACTTGGATTGCTTGTGTTGGTGCATGAGGTTATGGCTGCAATCACTACAGAGGCATCGGAAAGTTGAAACGCTTCCTGTTCATCGTGCACAGCAACCGATCTTAATCGACCTTCTTCAATTTCGGTTTGCCTTGCTCCAGCTGGAACATAGGCACGTTGGAATGTTTCTTGAAGAATCTGTTGGACTTTTGAGTTCAAATCTCGAACCAAAATTCGGTCTTGTGGTCTCTTAGGA
This sequence comes from Bacteroidota bacterium, assembly GCA_016866335.1. Lineage (GTDB taxonomy): Bacteria > Bacteroidota > Bacteroidia > CAIKAF01 > CAIKAF01 > CAIKAF01. Next base: position 34,245 of record VGMT01000011.1, read on the forward strand.
CCTGAAACGGCCGGCTCTAAGCTGGATAAATTTAGCTCGACCAAACTGGAATAGGCAATGTTTTCGTTGCCGGTTCTCCATAACAGGTTTTCTTTGCAATACGATTCCACCAGATCAACTTGCTCATCGCTGCGTGCCGTACGCTTCATGTATTCTAAGGTTTGACCATCTACGGGGAAGTAAGTGATGGTGCAACCGAATTCAGGCGACATGTTTGAGATGGTAGCTCTATCGGGAACAGTTAAGGTATCCAATCCTTCTCCGAACACCTCAACAAATTTGCCTACCACTCCATGTTTGCGGAGAGCCTCGGTAATGGCCAAAACCATATCGGTGGCTGTAACTCCTGCCGGCATTTTGCCGGTAAGTTTTAAACCAACAACTTCGGGAAGAATAAAATAGGAAGGTTGGCCCAACATGGCGGCTTCGGCCTCAATACCGCCAACTCCCCAAGCCACAACTCCAATTCCGTTTACCATGGGAGTATGTGAGTCGGTTCCAAAGCAGGAGTCAGGAAAAGCCACCCCATCGCGAACCAAAACGCCCTTGCTTAAAAATTCTAGGTTAACCTGGTGGCAAATACCCATTCCAGGAGGAACAGCGGTGAAGTTATCAAAAGCTTTTTGAGCCCATTTAAGCAACTCATAGCGCTCTCCGTTTCGCTCAAATTCCAAATCAACGTTTTTTTGAAGGGCATCGCTGCTTCCAAAATATTCTACCTGAACGGAGTGGTCAATAACCAAATCTACCGGAATCAATGGATTTATTTTTGAAACATCTTTTCCTTTTCGACCCGCCTCGGCCCTTAAGGAAGCTAAATCAACCACACAGGGAACCCCAGTGAAGTCTTGAAGCAAAACCCGAGCAGGCATAAAGGGAACATCTTTATCTGATTTCTCTGGTTTCCAATTTAAATAGGTTTCAACATTTTCTTTGGTCACACGCAGGCCATCGTAATTGCGTAAGGCGTTTTCAATAAGAACCCGTATGGAATAGGGTAAGGATTGAATAGAATAACCTTGTTCCTCAAGGGCTTTAAGGCTGTAAAAGGAAATGGTTCCGACCTTGGTATTTAAATGGCGTTTGGTGGTAAATAAATCTTGATTCATAATACGGTTCCGTGTTTATCGTGCAATCAAAGTTGTGCCGCGAAGGTAGCAAAATCGAAGGCAAAAAAAACCGCCTTGCGGCGGTTAAGTGAATCCTCTGGGGCTCGAACCCAGGACCCCAACATTAAAAGTGTTGTGCTCTGCCAACTGAGCTAAGGATTCAGGTCTTAAAATCGGAGTGCAAATGTAGGGTAATTTAACAATGTGAACAAAAAAATGCCTAAAAAACTGGTAAGTTGCTGAATTTCAATGTCACTCTCAACCGATTGAACCTGCTGCGTTTCAAATAGAATAAGGTTAAAGGAATCAAGGTTGGCCTATTTTGCCTCTGTTTATTCACATTGCTTTGTTTAAGCAATTTTGTGAGCTGCCCCCCGTTTCTATGCTGTTTGAATTGTACTTTTGAACACCGAAAAAACCGCTCTTTTTCATGCATAATCTATTTGCTGTTGTTGCTTTTTTTTTCCTAGCCTTTCTAATGCATGCCCAAAAGGTGAACACGGAAGGTTGTCCAGATTTAACCAATAAAGAGGCGGAAAAACTCCTTAAAAAGGCACTGAAGGCGGAGGAGGCAGGCGAGGCTAGAATGCTGCTCCGTAAAGCCTTGGAGTTGGAGCCCAGCCATTATGTCGCCGCTTGGGAATTGGGGCGCCGCACCTGGGTTAACAACATGAAAGCCGAGGCATTAGAACATTTTAAGGTTCTTACCGAACAATGCCCAGGCTACCATCCAGATGTATTTTATTTTCTAGGAAAAGCGTACGAAGAACAAAGAGACTATACCCAAGCCATCAAGGCATGGGAAACTTTTTTGAAACGAGACGATATCTCAGATTCCCACTACGAAGAGGTTAAATCTGCATTGCCAGAGCTAAAGAAAAAAGAAGGTCTATTTAAAAAGGTGGTCGATTTTAACCCCACGTTTATTTCGGGTGTGTGCACCCCGGGTGATGAATACTCTGCTTCTCTTTCGCCCGACAATACTTTTTTGTTTTTTACCCGTAAAGAAAACCGAAGCCCAAGCGAATTTGGTGGTTCGGTGGCCAGAGCGCCGGTAGGGGTAGAGATATTTTACCGGTCTAAAGCCCTGGGGAACAATACATGGTCAAAGGGCGAAGAAATGGTAAGCCCCTTTAACCAAGGCCACACAAACGGGGCCGCAGCCTTAACAGCCGATAACAAAACCATGTATTTTGTGGTATGTCCAAACAATGAGTACCAAGCCTGCGACTTGTGGTTTAGCCGTTGGGAAGGCTTTGCTTGGGCCCCCCTGCAAAGGGTTAGTCAAAACCTCAATTCTGCTCAGTGGGATTCTCAACCTACCATTTCTTACGACGGGAATACCCTGGTTTTCTCCTCAAACCGTCCGGGCGGGTTGGGCGGAACCGATTTATATATGTCTGAAAGAAACCCCCAAACCAATCAGTGGGGACCACCCAAAAACCTTGGGGCGGTTTTGAATACAGACAAAAATGAACTAACTCCCTTCTTGCATTCCGACTCTCAAACCCTTTATTTTTCTTCGAAAGGCCACGATAACATTGGGGGCTATGACGTATTTTATACCCGCCGTAAGCCCGATGGAACCTGGGAAAAGCCTGTAAATATTGGCAACCCAATCAACACCGAAGCCGATGAGGTTAGCTTTTTCGTTTCATTAGACGGTAAAACAGGCTATTTCTCTTCCAACAATCTAAAATCCAAAGATGGCAAAAGCATTGGCCCCGGTGGACTTGATGTCTATTCCTTTGATTTGTATGAAGAGGCTAGGCCTGCCGAGGTTTTTGTGGTTCGGGGTGTTTTGAAAGACAACGATGGCCAGCGTTTGGGCGGCAGCATTGAGGTGTTCAATGAAACGACGCAGCAAAAAACCACCATTGAAGCCGATCAGCGCGATGGAGAATTCGTTGCCATTTTAAAGGCCAACGAAGAGCATACCATTTCCGTGGAAACCCCTGGTTTGGCCTTTTCGGCTAAATCCATTACCAAAGAAAACGCCAAAGACACCGTTGCATTAGCAACAGGTAAAATAAGCGAAGGGGCGGCATTTAACCTTTCAGAATTGTATTTTGAAACCAACAGCATTGCCTTGAGCCTAAAGGCAAAAACCTACCTAAAGGCTTTTGCGCGCTGGCTTGACAAGAACAAATCTGCTCAAATCGCCATACACGGACATACCGATAATGTTGGCGATTCGAATGCCAACCTGGCTCTTTCGTCCGATCGAGCAAATGCCGTGAAACAATGTTTAATTGATTTAGGTGTTCAGGCTCAACGCATTGAAGCAAAAGGCTTTGGCTCTACCAAGCCAATAGCCTCCAATACTTCAGCTGAAGGGAAATCCAAAAACCGCCGCACCGAATTTGTTATCCTTAAGCCTTAACCTGAATTCACCTTCTTAAAGCCATTTATGTCGGAAAAAATACTCATCCTTGATTTTGGATCTCAATACACCCAGCTTATTGCAAGAAGATTAAGGGAGTTGAATGTGTATTGTGAAATTTTGCCTTACCATTCCCCCACGAATTCCATAGACCTCCATGGAGTCAAAGGCCTTATTTTGTCAGGTAGTCCAGCTTCTGTTCGGCAAGAAAAGCCCTTGATTCCCGATTTGAATTGGTTGAACATGGGTTTGCCCATACTTGGAATTTGCTATGGCGCCCAGTGGTTGGCCCATACGCATGGCGGCATCGTAGCCGCTTCGAAACACCGAGAATACGGAAGAGCTAGGGTAGAGGTGCTTGATAATAATGCACTGTTTGCCCAAATACAATCCGGCTCCACCGTTTGGATGTCGCATGGTGACAGCATTCAGGTTTTACCTTCAGAATTTTTTTTAACGGCAAAAACAACCGATATTCCGGTTGCGGCTTTTCAGCATACGTCTAAGCCTTGGTTTGGGCTTCAATTCCATCCTGAAGTGGTGCATAGCCAAGATGGACTTTTGCTGTTGCGAAATTTTGCCTTTCAAATATGTGGCTGTTCAGGCGACTGGACAGAAGGCCATTTCATTGAAGAGATTACCGAAAAAATTCGTTCACAAGTGGGTGCCGACCATGTTATATTGGCATTGAGTGGGGGTGTAGATTCAACGGTAGCTGCCATTCTATTGAATAAAGCCATAGGAGACCAACTTCATTGCATTTTTGTTGACAATGGGTTGCTTCGAAAAGGTGAGGCTGAGCAAGTAATGTCAACCTATTCTGAATTGGGCCTTTCGGTCTCCTGTGCCAAGGCAGGCCCCCTATTTTTTGATGCCCTTTCTGGAAAAACCGAACCCGAGGCCAAACGAAAAGCCATTGGCGAAATGTTTATTCGTGTTTTTGAATCGGAAGCAAAGGCCATTCCCTATCCCATTCATTGGTTGGCTCAAGGAACCATATATCCCGATGTTATTGAGTCGGTTTCGGTAACCGGTCCTTCCGTAACCATAAAAAGCCACCACAATGTTGGTGGATTACCGGCTGCCATGAAAATGGGATTGGTTGAGCCCCTTCGGTCTTTGTTTAAAGATGAAGTGCGCCGTGTGGGCAAATCGTTGGGAATTCCACATGCTTTCATTAATCGCCACCCATTTCCAGGACCTGGATTGGCCATTCGGTGCTTGGGTGCAATTAGCCCAGAAAATATAGCCATGCTTCAAGAGGCAGACGCTATTTACATACAAGCACTTCGAGAGGCCAACCTGTACGATTCCATTTGGCAGGCTGCAGCCATACTTTTGCCCGTTCAATCGGTGGGAGTTATGGGCGACGAGCGAACCTATGAAAAGGTCGTGGCGCTGCGCGCCGTAACCAGCACTGATGGAATGACAGCCGATGTATTCGAATTTCCAGAAGGGTTTTTAAGGGAGGTGGCCAATAGAATTATCAATCAGGTACGGGGTATAAACAGAGTGGTTTACGACGTAAGTTCAAAACCACCTGCCACCATAGAATGGGAATGATTATTGATAAGTGTATCTTTATGCGCATGCTTCGTTTTTATACCTCTGTTTTTTTCCTTTTATCAGGGCTTTACCTGAATGCTCAGGATTGCTCAAAATACCACCAGGTTCTAAAGGGCGAAACCTTGTACGGAATTGCCAGGGTTAATGCGTGTACAGTTGATCAATTGGTGTCGGCAAATCCTAATTTAATCTTGCCTTTGCAAGAAGGGGCCTCTATTTGTATCCCCTCTAAAAACCAAAATGCTTTAAATGCCCAAGAAAGCTACTCGGTTTCCTACCATACCGTGGCTTTAGGAGAATCCATCTATGGTTTAAGTAAAAAATACAAATGCTCGATAGATACCCTGTATAGCCTAAACCCCTCCTTACTAGAAACAGGTTTAAATGAAGGCCAAAAAATTCGAGTACCTACTTTAAAACTGCAGGAAATTCAAAATTCAATGCCCAATTCAAACCGAAGAGGCGCACCCACTAAACCTATCCAAATTGCCCTTTTTGGCCCCTTTGATGATTCAAGGCCAGAGTATTTCGAAGTAGCCTTGTCATTCATGGAAGGTGTTCAATTGGCCATTTCGGATTGGTCAGACAGTTTGCCTTCAGGGGTTTCGTTGACCGTTTATGATGAGTTTGAGCCTTTTGCTGGATTCAACGCAAATAAACCCTCGGTGGTTTTTGGGCCCTTTTTAAGTCAAAACTACGGTCGGATTAGTCCTAAAATAACCAGCCAAAATATTCCGATTTTTTCTCCTTTTTCCAAACAATGGGAACCCAAATCTCAAAGCGAGTTCAAGGTAAATCATTCAGAGGTTGAGGCTTGGGTTACCTACATTGCCGGATATTATAAGGAGAATCCCAACAGAGCCATTTTCCTGTCGAAGGCTTCAATGGGTAAGGACAGCGTGCTTAGGAGCCAGGTTGCCGCCGAATTAAAAAAACAAGGTGTAGCCTTTTCTACCTGCGAGGCTACGGGGTCTGGAATAGCCTCCCAGTCTTCGGTTGGCCAAGAATCTTTGGTGGCCTTGTTTGTATCGAATGAACTAAGGGTACGAAATATCCTTACAGGCTTAACTCGTTCATCGTCCAATCCAAAAAATGTTCAATTGTTGGTACCCGATGATTGGCTTAATTTCCAAGTAATGGAAGTGGGCTACTATCAGAAGTACAATGTTCATATTTTGGCTTCTTCGCATTTTTTGGAATTTCCCTTAGAGGGTTCAAGTTGGGCAGAGCGTTTTAAGTTGTATTTTAGAGCTTGGCCCGATTCTTATGCTGAAACAGGCTATTTATTGGCATCGTTTGCACTAAGGAAATCCATGTTTCTAGATGGCAGGAATTGGGTTGAAACGATAAAAACAACGGAGGTGGATGGGCCGAATCTTCGGTTTGATTTTAGCAAACAAATCAATTCAGGCTCGGTAGGTTTAAATAGGCGGGTTCGCATTATTGGTTTTGAAAACGGCCAGGCCGCTTATAAAATGGAGACCAATTAGAAGCCATTAGCTCTAAATTTAATTTTAAATTAAAGCTTGTAACAAATTAGGTTGTACATTTGCAGGCAACTTTACCCGTTCCAACCATTTTGAAATTTCGATTTCAAAATCTATCCTTCAGATTGATTTTTAAACGAGATTTTAAAAATTTGACATTGTACCGTTATGGAAAAAGTAGTTGCAGAAGGATTAACCTTCGATGATGTATTGGTCTTGCCGGCCTATTCGCAAATTTTACCCAGTCAAGTTAAAACGCGCACCCATATTGCTGCAGGCGTATCAATGGAAATGCCCATTCTTGCCGCTGCGATGGATACCGTTACAGAATCAGAAATGGCCATTGCCATGGCCAGAGAAGGCGGAATAGGGGTTTTGCACAAAAATATGCCTGTAGCTGAGCAAGCCCTTATGGTAAGGAAGGTAAAGCGGGCAGAAAGTGGAATGATAATCGACCCTGTAACTGTTGAAGTCAGTGCCACGGTTCGGGATGTTCTAAATTTGATGCGCGAACATAAAATTGGAGGGGTTCCGGTGGTTGATTCGGCGGGCCGATTGGTAGGCATTGTAACCAACCGAGATTTACGTTTTGAGGGGAATGAACTAAGGCCTATAACTGAGGTCATGACCAAAGACAACCTAGTTGTTGCAAAAGAAGGACAGGATTTATCGGGTGCCGAATCCATATTGCAGGAGTATAAAATTGAAAAACTACCTGTGGTAAATTCAGAGGGTAGGTTAGTGGGCCTATTGACCTACAAAGACATAATTAAAGCCAGAGAACGGCCAAATGCCTGCAAAGACGATATTGGAAGGTTAAGGGTAGCTGCAGCCATTGGGGTAGGTGGAGATTCCATGGAACGGCTAAATGCACTTGTTTCAGCCGGAGTTGATGTGGTGGTAATTGATACGGCTCATGGGCATTCCAAAAGCGTCGTTGAGGCTGTAAAACAGGCTAGACAAAATCACCCGAGCTTGCCGTTAATTGCTGGAAATATTGCCACAGGTTCTGCAGCCCTAGCATTGGCCGAAGCTGGGGTGAACGGAGTTAAGGTGGGAATAGGGCCGGGCTCAATTTGTACAACAAGGGTTGTTGCAGGAATTGGTGTTCCTCAGCTAACCGCCATCATTGACGTGGCCAACGCCCTAAAAGAAAAATACCCAAATGTATCGATCATTGCCGACGGCGGAATTCGTTTTTCAGGCGACATTGTCAAAGCCATTGCCGCAGGTGCCGATGCCGTCATGCTTGGTTCCTTGTTGGCCGGTACAGAGGAATCACCAGGTGAAACCCTTATTTATGAAGGCCGTAAATTTAAAACCTACCGAGGTATGGGGTCGGTCGAGGCCATGCAGAAAGGAAGCAAAGACAGGTATTTTCAAGCCCAAGAGTTCGACCCAGGAAAATTAGTGCCAGAAGGAATCGTGGGCCGGGTGCCGTTCAAAGGCAGCATTGCCGAAATTGTATTTCAATTGTTAGGTGGGTTGCGCGCTGGAATGGGTTATGCTGGGGCCGAATCCATTGCAGAATTAAAAAACGCAAAATTCATTCGAATTACCAGTGCCGGAATCATTGAATCGCATCCTCATGACATAGCCATTACCCGAGAGGCTCCCAATTACAGCCGAGATTCTTGGCGATGAGCCACATTGGCCAGGGATTTAGGTTCCAAATTTCGGCCCTTTTGTCCTGATTTTTTGACCTTCTTAGCCTTGTTTTTTATTGATTCCCTTTTTCCACCGATTTTGTACCTTCGTAGGCTTTAAACTATACAAACAATGAAAACTTCATGGTTGATTTTATCAGGTCTTTTGGCTTGTGCTCATTTATCTGCTCAAAATCAGAACGCTGTTGTTATGACAGTTGGCTCAGTAAGCGTTACTCTTGAAGAGTTTAATGCCATTTTCAGAAAAAACAATCAGGACAAAAAGGTTACCAAAGCAGAATTAGACGAATACGTAGAATTGTTTCGGATATTCAAATTGAAGGTTTACGAAGCGAAGCAATTGGGAATGGACACATCGGCAGCCTTTAATAGAGAATTAAACGCCTATGTTAAGCAGTTGGCTCAGCCATTTTTAAGGGACACTTCGGTTGAAAACAACATGGTGAGGTCAACATACCAGCGTATGCTCAGGGATAGAAAGGTGAGGCAAATTGTAATTCGATTGCCCAAATGTGCTTCCGAAAAAGACACCTTGACGGCCTACAATCAACTTTTAAAAGTGGCCGATCGAATCAATAAAGGAAGTTTGTTGTTTTCGGATGCGGTGAAGCAGTTTAGTCAAGATAGTTTGGGTAAATTGAATGGAGGAGATTTAGGTTGGATTACGGGGTCCCCATCGGTTTCGTGGTCTTTTGAGTCTGCTGTATTTTCAACTCCCATCGGTAAAGTGTCGCAACCCGTGCGTTCATCTTTGGGTTATCACCTTGTTTTTGTAGAACAGGAACGCCCTGCAAGAGGTCGGGTTCAGGTTTCACATATTTTTATTTCAGGTAGCGAAGATGCAGAAATGAAGACCAATGCCAAGGCCAAAGCCGAAGAAGCACAGCGAAAAGCCAAGAGTGGAGAGGCGTGGGAAGCGTTGGTTCGTAACTACTCGGAAAATTACCAAAATTCTAGTCGAGGAGGCATTTTAGAGCCGTTCGGAATCAACGAATACATTCCATCTTTTGAGGATGCAGCCTTTTCTTTGAAATCCATTGGAGATATTTCGGAGGTTATAGAAACCCCGCAGGGCTTTCATGTGCTTAGATTGGAAAAACAAGCCAACATTCCTGACTTTAAGGACTTTGAGTCCGACCTTAAAAAATTGCTATCCAAGTCAACGCGGTGGAAGCAACCTGCCGACGCTTTCGTTGAAAAACTTAAAAAGGAATACTCTTTTACCTGGCTAAAAAAAGACTTTAAATTTTTAGCAACCCCGACGGGAGACTTCACCAACGAATCGTTGGCCCCGCATTCAAATGTGGTTTTGGCTCAATTTGGAGAAACCCAAATTAAAGTGCAAACCCTGATGGACTACCTTCAAGCCGAGAAAAAAACCGTGCAACAAACAGATGCGTGTTCATTTGAAAACCAAGTTCTAAAGCCCTTTGTTGAATCTTTACTGCTTTCTTATAAGGAAGAGCGGCTGCCCAGGGAAAATGTTAAGTTTCGGTATTTGATGAATGAATACAGGGAAGGAATTCTATTATTCAGTTTAATGGATGAAAAGGTTTGGAAACGCTCTGTACGCGATACGGCCGGATTGATAGCATTTCATGAAAAAAACAAAGAAAAATACATGTGGGATGTTCGGTCTGAAGCCATCGTTGTAGATTGCAAGAACGAATCCATAGAAATGGAAGCCCGACAATTGGCTGAAAAACTGGTGGCAGGGAAACTAAGCCTTCAAAAGTTCAGCCAAAAACTCAATAAAAAATCCGCCGACAACGTACTGGTGCAGCAGGGGCTTTTTGCAAAAGGTATGCATTCTGTGGTAGATTTAGCAAATCAAAAAGTGGGAGTAGGCCCCACCGACCTTGGACAACAAAAAATCAGGTTTGCCGTTGTTACTCAGGTGCTTCCCCCAGCCCCCAAAAAATTAGAAGAAGCGAGGGGGCAAATTATCTCCGATTATTCTGGCTTTTTAGAAACAAAATGGGTTGATGATTTAACAGCCAAATACCCTGTGAAAGTAGATTTAAAGGTGTTATACCAATTAATTGACCCATGATAAAGACCCTTAGGGTAGGAGTTCTTTTGGTTGGCTTTGCTATTTTATTGAGCTGTTCAAGCGGAAATAAACCGGTAGAAAACGGCGCTGTTATTGCAAAGGTCGGGAGTGCAACACTAAATCCGGAGGATATAAGTGGACTTAATTTTGGCGATAACGCCGAAGACAGTTTAATGCTGCTTTCTGCCTTTGCCCATAAATGGGTAGAGGAGCAGGTTTTATATCAGCGGGCGCAAAAAGAACTGGCAAGCAGTTCATCTATTTTTGAACGGCAACTGGAAGCGTATAAAAAGTCATTGTTTATTTATTCATTCCAACAGCAATTGGTAGGCGAAAGCATGGATACAGCGATTTCAGACCAGGCCGTTGAGGCCTATTACCTGCAAAATGAAAAGCACTTTTTACTCAAAACCGATATTGTTAAGTTTCGCTTGGCCATTTTTCCATCTAAGGCAAAACCACCGGCAAAAATCAGGGCAATGTTTTCTGATTTGAATTCCAAAAAAATTCCAGCTCTTGAGTCTTTTCTAAGGGTGAATTCAAAGTCTTTTTTTTTAAACGACACGGCTTGGATTTCTGTTTCTGACGTTTCTAAACTGCTTCCATCGAGTCTTGAATTGAGCCACGAGAAGCTTTCGAAAAAATCTTTCATTGAACTGAATGACTCAACTGGATTGCATTGGCTTTGGATTCAAGATGTAAAAATGAAAAAAACGGTTTCGCCATTGGAGTTTGAAATTCCGCGCATCCGGGCTATCCTTTTGCACCAAAAGAAACAAATTTTTTTAAAAGACCTTGAACGAAAATGGGTACAACAGGCCCTAACAGAAAAAACCGCGGAAATTTATGTGGGAAAATCCAACCCTTAAATACTTTGCAAGTATTTTGGTCTTATTGTGCTTGTCCTTAGGAATCAGGGCTCAAACCGTGATTGATGAAATTGTGGCTGTTGTGGGTGCCTCTCCTGTGCTGCAGTCGGATGTGGAAATACGTTCCTTTCAAATGGAAGCAGATGAACGTGGAAACAGAGTTCGTTCGGTGAGTAGGTGCGAGGTCCTTGAAGATATTTTGATTCAAAAAATTTTGGTTGCTCAGGCTGTTTTGGATTCTGTAATCATTGAAGACGATGAGGTCGATTCAGAAATCGACCGAAGGATTAATATGCAGGTGGCTCAGGCTGGCGGCAGAGAACGCCTTGAAAAACTAATGGGAAGAACCCTGGATGACCTTCGATTGGACATCCGCGATAATGTGTACGATGATTTGGTCATTCAACGGATGCAGTTTAAAATTACTGGAGAGGTACAAGTAACACCCTCGGAGGTAAAAAAGTATTTTGACCGAATTCCGAAAGATTCCCTGCCATTGATACCGGGCGAGGTTGAGCTTTCGCACATTGCGCTCATTCCCGAGGTTAGGGAAGAGGAGGATAAGCGGGTTCTCCAAGCTTTGGAAAAATTGAAATCGGAATTGGAAAAGGGAAGCAGTTTTTGCATAAAATCAAAATTTTATTCCGAAGACCCCGGTTCGGCCGAAAATTGCGGAGAACTGGGTTTTATGAAAAGAGAGGATTTAGTCCCTGAATTTTCGGCGGTGGCATTTTCATTGGAACCCAAACAAATTTCGTCGCCCGTTAAAACTCAATTTGGTTACCATATTATAGAGCTGCTCGATAAAAGAGGGCAGTATGCAAACTTTCGGCATATTCTAATGCGCCCAAAGGTGTCGTTAACCGATTTGGTTCAGGCCGAGGAGCGTTTAAACGGGCTTCTTCCCCAATTGGATTCCCTGCCATTTTCAGAATTGGCGATTCGATATAGCGAAGACAAAGAAACGGCCAACAATGGCGGACGATTAATGAACCCCAATACTGGTTCTGGGCGTTTTATGTTGGAAGAATTGGATCCAACCACCTATCAGCTTTTAGCAAATCTAAGCGAAGGACAGCATTCAAAGCCCCAGGTAACTGTACATTCTCAAGGGCAAAAAATGGTGCGTGTCGTTTTTGTTCAAAAGCGAATTGAAGCCCATACGGCATCGTTAGAACAAGATTATGCCCGAATTCAACAAGCCGCTTTGAATGAGAAAAAAATGGAGGTATTGAAAAATTGGATAGATAAGCGAAAAAAAAACCTGCATATTTCTGTGCTCGGTTACTCAGATAGTTGCCCTGAATTAAGAAAATGGAATCCATGAATTACAATTTTTCGTCAGATACCCAAGGGGTAGAAGCATTGGCCGAACGCTATTCTGCTTTTAAAAATGAAATTGCCCGTGTTATTGTAGGGCAAGATGAGGTAGTGGCACAGCTTAGTTTGGCCCTTTTTGGAGGTGGACATTGTTTGCTGGTGGGGGTTCCTGGATTGGCAAAAACCCTGTTGATTCAAACCGTTTCTAAAGCCTTGGGTTTGGATTTTCAACGCATCCAATTTACCCCTGATTTAATGCCCAGCGACATTACAGGTTCTGAAATTTTGAATGAGCAGCGCAAATTTGAATTTCAGCCTGGTCCCTTGTTCGCCAACATCGTGTTGGCAGACGAAATCAACCGAACCCCACCCAAAACACAGGCCGCCTTGTTGGAAGCCATGCAAGAAAAAGCGGTAACCGTTGCAGGAAAAAGATACCCCCTGTCTAAACCTTTTTTTGTATTAGCCACCCAAAACCCCATTGAGCAAGAAGGAACCTATCCATTGCCAGAAGCCCAATTGGACCGGTTTATGTTTCAATTGGAATTGGGATATCCTAGCTTTGATGAAGAGGTTCAAATCGTTCGGCAAACCACCACCGATTATTCTCCTGAACTGAATACCATTATGGACGGGAATCTAATATCGGCATTTCAGGAATTGGTTCGCCGAATCCCCGTTACAGATCATGTTTTGGAATACGCTGTAGGATTGGTTACCAAAACACGTCCTTTCGAACCCAGGGCCGATGCCTTGGCAAAGGAATACCTAAGCTGGGGTGCAGGGCCCAGGGCAAGTCAAAATTTAATTCTTGGAGCCAAGGCGCATGCTGCCATGCATGGTCGATTTACCCCCGATATAGATGATGTCAAAGCCATAGCAGCTGCGGTGCTGCGGCATCGCATTGTTCGAAATTATAAAGCCGAGGCTGAAGGGGTTTCTGAATCGGATATCATTCGTAAACTACTTTGATTCCAAGTATCTAAACTGGGATTTTGTACCTTTAGCACATGGAAGTAAAAATACACAATTCAACCTTCGAATCTTGGCTTTTGCCCTCTGAAATTGCAGAGGCTGTAAGCATAATTGCACATCAAATTCGAAAAGAATTTCCAGCAGAACGCCTGGTTCTAATGTGCGTAATGAAAGGCAGCATTGTCTTTTTTGCCGATTTGCTTCGGCAATTGGAGGGCGAGGTTGAAATGGGATTTGTTTCGGCATCTTCTTACAGGGGCACGGCCTCAACTGGGATTGTTCAAATTCATGCTCGTTCTGAAATTTCGTTGAAAGACAAGGTTTGTATTTTGGTAGAAGATATTGTGGATACAGGTCAAACCATTCAGGCCATTCGGGATATACTTTCATTAGAGAAACCTAAAGCTTTAAAGGTGGCTACCTTACTTTACAAAAAAGAAACATTCTTGGGTGGAGATGAGCCAGATTATGTTGGAATTGAAATTCCCAATGAATTTGTTGTAGGTTATGGGCTTGACTTTGATGAGTTGGGCCGAAATCTGGAGGGCATTTACAAACTTAAGCGGTAATCATGTTGAATTTTGTTTTTTTAGGCCCCCCGGGCTCCGGAAAGGGTACACAATCTGCAAAACTTATAGAGGATTTTGGATTCATTCATCTTTCTACCGGCGATATTTTTCGCGCAGAATTAAAATCAGGCTCTGCACTAGGCCTGGAAGCCAAAGGGTACCTGGATTCTGGACTTCTGGTTCCTGATGATGTGGTTATTCGAATGATTGAGCAAAAACTGGATGCAAGTCCCGCCAATGCAGGTTTTATTTTTGATGGCTTTCCGCGTACCCAAGTTCAGGCAGAGGCCCTTGATAATCTGCTTGAGCTTAAAGGGATGCCATTGCAATTTGTTGTTTTGTTAGAGGTGCCAGATTCCATTCTGCGTGAACGCCTAACAGAACGCGCTAAAACCAGCGGTCGCAGTGATGACGCAAATCCAGAAATCATAGAAAAACGTATTCGGGTTTATCAAAATGAAACCTTTCCGTTGATTGATTTCTATGGGAATCAAGGAAAGTTGAATAGAGTGGCCGGGGTGGGGCATATTGATGAAATTTATGCCCGCATTCGACTGTCGTTGCATATTTAATCAATTAGGAAATACACGGCACTACCGCATTCGTTCATGGAATCAAAATCGGTTTATTCTTCGCTTGTTACCTCGCATGTTAATTATTCCCAGGTTTGGGAACTGATGTGCAGGGCGAAAGCAATGACCGATTTGTATGAAAACCAGCAGAGCATAACCGCCAAATACGTCCATGCAACCAGCCGAGGACACGAGGCTATTCAAATAGCCTTGGGCTCTCAACTGAAACCTCAAGATTTTGTTTTTCCCTATTACCGAGACGATTCTATGCTTTTGGCCATGGGTATGCGGCCCTATGAGCTAATGCTTCAATTGCTTGCCAAACAGGCCGATCCCTTTAGCGGAGGGCGCACCTATTATTCTCACCCCAGTTTAAACGACCCCACCAAGCCAAAAATTCCTCACCAAAGTTCGGCCACTGGAATGCAAGCTATTCCAGCCACAGGGGTGGCATTAGGTTTTTGGTACCGCGAACAAATGAAATTGGAGTCTTGGGCAGAGGGCCAAGCGCCCGTTGCCGTTTGTTCGCTTGGCGATGCTTCTATAACCGAAGGAGAGGTGGCAGAGGCATTTCAAATGGCCGTATTGAAATCCCTTCCTATTTTGTATTTGGTTCAAGACAACGAATGGGATATTTCAGCGCATGCTTCTGAGTTTAGAGCGATGGACGCCAGCAACTATGCCAAAGGATTTAATGGCCTTGAGGTGAGAGCCATTGACGGCACCGACTTTGTTTTATGCTATCAAACATTGCAAGAGGTCTTAGAGCTAATCCGCAAGGAGCGCCGTCCTTTTTTAATTCATGCAAAGGTGCCGCTGTTGAACCACCACACCTCCGGAGTTAGAAAAGAGTGGTACCGAGATGATTTAGAGGTGGCTGCCCGACGCGACCCCATTGTAAAGTTTAGGCAATTTTTAAGTTCGAATGGCTACACAGATCTTGAATTGAACCGAATTTCTGAGCTTGCAGTTCAATTGGTGCAGTCCGATTTTGAGGAGGCATTGGCCATGCCAGATCCTAACCCTGAGGAATTAGAGCAGCATATTTTTGCGGAAACTCCTGTCATTGAAGAACGGGGCGAACGCCACCCAAAAGGGAAATTGCCGACGGTAATGGTTGATTGTGCCTTGTTTGCCGTTCGTGAACTCATGGAAAAACACCCTGAATGTCTATTGTATGGCCAAGATGTCGGGGCAAGGCTTGGGGGAGTATTTCGTGAGGCAGCAACATTGGCCAAGTCGTTCGGGTCGCACCGTGTTTTTAACACACCTATTCAAGAAGCTTTTATCGTTGGTAGTACGGTTGGAATGTCGGCTGTGGGCCTTAAACCGATTGTCGAGGTTCAATTTGCCGATTACATTTGGCCAGGGCTAAATCAATTGTTTACCGAAGTGAGTCGATCAAATTACCTTTCCAATGGCAAATGGCCTGTTTCCTGCGTATTGCGGGTGCCTATTGGAGCTTATGGAAGTGGGGGGCCTTATCATTCTAGCAGCGTAGAATCCGTAGTGCTACAGATTCGGGGGGTAAAGGTGGCCTATCCGAGTACCGGAGCTGATTTAAAAGGTCTGCTGAAAGCGGCTTATTATGACCCTAATCCTGTGGTAATGCTGGAACATAAGGGACTTTATTGGAGTAAAATAAAGGGGACAGAAGGGGCAAAAACAGTTGAACCTGATTCCGATTACATTCTTCCCTTTGGAAAAGCCCGGCTGGTTTTGGCCTCAGAAGTTAGGAACGAGCCCACTGCCGTTGTTGTTACGTATGGTCGTGGCGTCTTTTGGGCATTGGAAGCAGCCCAAGATTTTCCTGGAAAAATTGAAATTTTAGATTTGAGAACCCTAAATCCTTGGGATAAGGAAACCGTCGTTGAATCGGTAAAAAAACATGGGCGGGCTTTGGTGTTGACTGAAGAGCCGCTGCCCCATAGTTTTGCCATGGCTTTGGTGGGCGAAATTCAAATGCAATGCTTTTCGTATTTAGATGCTCCTATTGCCGCCGTTGGAAGTGCCAATACTCCGGCAATTCCTTTAAACAGTACTTTGGAGCAGGCTGCTATTCCAAATGCGGAAAAAGTAGGGCGAGCTCTTCAAAATCTCTTAGCCTTTTAGGGGCTTTGGTGGTGAATTAACAGGTTGCAGCCACGCACATCGGCATTGTCAAACCGCCCCGCCACCACAAAGCCATCGGGGTTTTTTTCACCCAAATCTTGTGTAGAAACAAAACAGCAACTGTGAATGTTGGCTAAATCAATAACATTGATTCCACCTGAATTAACCCCGGTTTGCATTGGATTTAAAGGGTCTCGAAAAACAACCCGCATCCATGGCGGGGTTTGAAATACACCTTTTCCTAAAGAATAACCCTGAGAAAGCAGCTCGGTCATGCCGTATTCTGAAAGGATGCCACGAACAGAAAAGGCACGTTGCAGAGTGGAATGTAGTTCCTCTCGGGTTAGTTCCTTTGCTCGCCCTTTCATGCCCCCGGTTTCCATTATTTGCACCTGAGGAATGGAAATGGGATTGGTGTTGGCCCAATCTAAAAGAGCAAAACTGACTCCAATGACCAGCGTTTTTGTTCCTGATTTGATTGCCGAGTGAAGGTTTCCTAAAAAAACCGGGTCGGGGTCAGAGAAAAATCCAGCCAAAGGCTGATGGCTTAATCGAATTAACTCGGTTACCATGTAAACCAAACTGGAATTGGGCCGTTCAAGGTAAGAGGGGAGTAGGGCTAAAATGATGCACTCTTCAGGGGGGCCAATATACCTTTTAAAGCATTCAATAAAAGACCTTTCGTACAGTTCAGGGTCGGCCACCCAATGCTGGGAACGGGTGTCGGAAGTACTGCCACTGGAATGGAATTCCAAGCTGGCAGAGGGGGCATTGCGGTCTAAGACTCGGTGGCTTCTAAAAAATTCGATGGGCAAAAACGGAACAGCATTAAGGCTGATTACCTTGGTAGGGTCGATTCCCAAAGCATTTACAAATTGGGAATATACCTCCACATTTTGGTACTGGTATTGAAAAGCCCATAGGGCTAATTCATCGAATTCAGCGTTGGACGAAATGGAAAAAATACGGTCTTTATACTCCCTCAGCATACTGCAAAACTACCATTATAGTGAAGTAAAAAAGGTCCAGATTAAGTTTATCCTCCTTGCCTAATGGCTTCAACGGGCGGCAATTTACTGGCCGACCAAGCAGGGGCAATGCCTGCAATCAGCCCCACCAAACTTGAAACCCAAAGGCCTCTAACCACATTATCAAAACTCAACACCATTTCAAAATCAGAAAAAGACCGAACGCCAAGAGCAGAAAGGTAAACCAACAAGAGACCAAGCAATCCTCCCAGCATTGAAAGCGAAATGGCTTCAAACAAAAACTGCCATAAAATAAAGGAGCGTTTTGCTCCTAAGGCCTTTTGAAGTCCAATTTGGGGAATCCGTTCTTTTACCGACACGAACAGAATATTGGCCACGCCAAAACCACCAACCAGAATGGCCATGCCGCCGATCAAAAGGGCCACCAGATTCAACACATTGGTAATGCCCGCCGTTTCTTTGGCAATCATACTTGCTTCATTTAATGTAAAATCTTCTTCTTCAAGTGGATGAATTTTACGAATTCCCCTCATGGCCCCCATGAGTTCATTCTTTACACGGGCACGTGGCACCCCTAACTTGGGTTTAACCACAATTTCACGGTGTATTCCACTGCCGTTCACCCCAAATAAAGCCTTAAAGGAGCCAAAAGGAACATAAATTCTACCGTCTTCACCAATATCAATAAGGGATTCTCCTTGGGTTTTGGTTAAGCCAATTACTGCAAACTTGCGCGCTCCAATGCGCAAGGTTTGCCCTATGGGTTGGGCTCCCGGGAACAGGTTCTCGGCTACCTCAGGTCCAATAATGCAAACATCTCGACCCGTAAGGATTTCCATTTCAGAAAAGGATCGGCCCTTTTCGATGTCGAGAGGGCTTACCCGATTCATTCCTTCGGCTTGTCCATAAATGGGGGCCGATTCTATGGAGAATTTTGAACTACGAACTTGGGCATTTGATTCAGCTTGAAAGGAAACAAAGGCTATGTTTTCGAGGCGTTCCTGCAACAAAAAGGCTTCGCGTGGATTGGGCTGTGGCCGCATTAGGTATTTCCAGAAAGGATAGTTAAATCCACCCTCCCAAGGCCATTTATGGACAAAAATCACTTCGTCGCCCAACCTTGAAATAGAATCATTGATGTTCTTCTTTAGAGCATCGACGGCCGCCCCTATGAAAATAATCAAAAAAATACCAATCACCATGCCTAACAATGACAAGAGCGTCCTGAGTTTGTTCGCCTTTAAGCTGTTTAAGGCAAACGAAGCACTGGCAAACCATAAAAAGAGCCTTTTCATAATAATTAGAAAAAAGGGCATTAAATCTTACACAATTCAAGTCAAATTGATGAACTTTGCCCTCCAAAGATACAGCCTAGGCCCGTGTAAAAATTAATCTTTGGTTTTATTATGAATTCCCAACCCATAAAACGTGTTTTGATTTCGGTTTTTACCAAAGAACCCTATGCCGTGCTGGCCAAACAGCTTCATGAAATGGGAGCCGAATTAATCAGTACGGGTGGAACAGGCAAGGCTCTGAGCGAATGGGGATTGCCTTGGACTTCGGTGGAATCTTTAACCGGGTTCCCTTCCGTTTTTGGGGGAAGGGTAAAAACCTTACATCCCAGCATTTTTGGTGGTCTGCTTCAGCGCGACGAAGATCAGGCTGAAGCGGAGCTTGTGGGTATTGATTCCATTGACATGGCGGTGGTGGAATTGTATCCCTTTCTTGAGGCCGTTGCCTCGGGAAGCGACTACCAGGCTTGCATTGAAAAAATCGATATTGGGGGTGTTTCCTTGATTCGTGCAGCAGCAAAAAACCATGCCCGCGTTCTTGTGCTAAGTGGAACAACCCAGATTCAAGAAGTATTACAGCACCTTCAGGTGAATGAAGGCAGCACCGCGGAGTTCAGATTAAAAATGGCGGTTCAGGGATTTGAAAAAACAGCGGCGTACGACCGCAGCATACAACAATGGTTGAGTTTGGGATTTGTTCCGGAAATGCAATTGGACTCAGGCCCTTTGCTTACGTTGCGTTATGGCGAAAATCCGCACCAAAAAGGTTTTTTTCAAGGTAATTTAGGCCGAATTTTTAAGCAGCATTCGGGCAAAGACCTTTCGTACAACAATGTATTGGATTTGGATGCCGGTTGGCTATTAATGAGCGAAGCAGATGGACCCGATACCGCCGTATTGAAGCACAATATATCGTGTGGAGCTAGCCGAAATGCCGATGCAAAAACAGCTTGGGAACAAGCTTTGGCTGGCGATCCAGTAAGTGCATTCGGGGGAGTTATTTTGACCAAGCATCCTGTAGATATGACCTGGGCCGAAGCGCTAAATCAGGTGTTTTTTGAACTGCTTCTGGCTCCAGCATACAGCGAAGAAGCCCTTGAATTGCTGAAGCAGAAGAAAAATAGAATACTATTGGAATGGAATCCGGAACATCGGTTGCCCACCTATGCTGAGCGGGGTGCCTTGGGGGGAGTATTGATTCAGGAAACAGATCGGCTTGATTCGGGCCCAGAAAACTGGGATTTAAGCCATTGTATTGATTTGCCTGAACAGGCAGTTGAAGATATGAAATTGGCTCGTGTGCTGGTGAAGCATGCCAAAAGCAATGCCATAGTGTTGGTGAAAAAGGGGCAATTGATTGGAATTGGTGCCGGTCAGGTTTCGCGTATTGATGCAGTAAGGCAAGCCATTGCAAAGGCGGAACAATTCAACCACGATGTACGTGGGGCGGTCTTGGCTTCGGATGCCTTTTTTCCTTTTGCCGATGGCATAGAAGCTGCGGCGCAGGCAGGCATTGAATGGGTTTGGCAGCCCGGAGGAAGCATTCGCGATGCCGAAGTTCTTGCTGCAGCCCGCGAAATGGGTGTTCAAATGGTACTAGGGGGGAGCCGGCATTTTAAACATTAATACCTTTTTGATGGCCTTTGCTTTATAGGCGGACCGCGGCCCGGATGGAGCGGAAAGCCCGCAACGTGAGGGCTTAACCTGCGCGTGCTGCGGAGGCCCGAGGAACGAGGGACCCCGCAAAGCCGCTGCAGGTTTTGCCCGCACGGAGGACTTGCAGCAACAGCCGGTAAGCCGCCCAACTAAATCTTTAAAAAAAGTCAAAAAAAAATACCTAAGGATTTATTAAAACGACTTAAATTTCACTTAATTTTGTTCGATAGTGCTTTTTGCACCTTCCAACCGTTTGAATATCTGAAATACTTGTACACTTGGGCTGGCTAGATTTTTTGACGCAAGACATTGCAATTGACCTTGGAACAGCGAATACGCTGATTATACATAACGATAAAGTGGTGGTAGATGAACCTTCTATCGTTGCTGTGGACCGCAAAAGCGGAAAAGTAATTGCCATTGGGAAACAAGCCCTGATGATGCATGGAAAAACCAACGCAAATATTGAAACCATTCGCCCGCTGAAAGACGGGGTGATTGCTGATTTTTATGCTGCCGAAGAAATGATTCGAGGCATGATTAAGAAAATCAACGAAACAAAACGCTGGTTTAAACCCTCGCTGCGTATGGTTATTTGCATTCCATCGGGGATTACCGAGGTGGAAAAGCGTGCCGTTAAAGATTCGGCCGAACATGCCGGAGGAAAAGAAGTCTGTTTGATTCATGAACCCATGGCCGCGGCGCTGGGAATTGGAATCGACGTGGAAGAACCCCAAGGCAATATGATTATTGATATTGGCGGAGGAACCTCTGAAATTGCCGTAATTTCTTTAGGCGGAATCGTTTGCGATAAATCAATTCGGGTAGCGGGCGATGACCTGACCCACGATATTGAGGATTATATGCGCCGGCAACACAACATAAACATTGGCGAAAGAACAGCCGAACGCATTAAAATTGAAGTAGGGGCCGCACTGCAAGAATTGGAGAATCCGCCGGCCGATTTTGCCGTGCATGGCCGCGATATGATGACGGGAATTCCAAAAGAAATAACCGTTTCGTACCAAGAAATTGCGTATGCTATTGATAAGACCATTAGCAAAATCGAGGCTGCCATTCACAGCGCCTTGGAAATGACTCCACCCGAATTGAGTGCCGACATTTTTAAAACAGGGATTTATTTGGCTGGCGGGGGTGCTCTGCTGCGGGGCTTAGACAAACGCATTAGTATGAAAACCAAGTTGCCTGTGCACATTGCCGATGACCCGCTTCGTGCCGTGGCTCGGGGTACAGGACTTGCCTTGAAAAACATGGACCGCTATCCCTTCCTAATTCGCTGATGGGTAGGTATTCATGAAAAACCTGTTTCTCATACTGCGCAAACTGCGTCTGTTGTGGGTTTTTTTGCTGTTTCACGGAATTTCATTGGTGTTTATTGTACGGCAGTTTAAATACCACCAATCTGTTTTGTTTGAAACCTCGGCACCCCTTACCCGTGAATGGTGGACTCGGGTAAAAGAAGCCGAGCATTTTTTGTTTTTAACCAGCGAAAACGAACTGCTGCATAAAGAGGTTAACCGATTGCGTATGCAGGTTATGCAGCAGCAGGTAAATGGCGAAAGTTTGTGCTGGAACAGCGACACAGCTTTGCTTGTTCCGTATTCTTGGTTGCCTGCCCGGCTTATTCATTTAACCTTAAATCAAAGCCAAAACCGATTTACACTCAATCGGGGTAGTTTGCAGGGACTCAAGGCCGACATGGGGGTCATTGGCCCCGGTGGGGTAGTGGGTGTCATTACTCAGGTTGGCCCGCATTTGGCAACCGGCTTAACCTTAATGAACGAGGGGCAGGGATTGCTGCTGTCGGTCCGGCTAAAATCGTCTGGAGAACTTGGGAATTTGGTTTGGGACGGAAAATCGGCTTGCTGTGCCCGAATAGAAGGACTGGCGACCCATGTAAAGGTGAATCCTAGCGACACAGTTGAAACCAGTGGATTGTCATCGATATTTCCGAGAGGCATTGCCGTGGGGTATATTTTAGAAAAACGGAGCGATCAAGATGTGGAGGCAGGTTATGCCACGCTGCGTTTTGCCACGCGTTTTTCGGCGCTTGACCACGTTATGGTTCTAGATTACACCTACCAAGCCGAACAAGATACGCTTGAAAATCCTGAATTGCCATGATTGCGTTCCTAAATTACTTTGTTCGGGGGCTGCTGTTTCTAGTTTTAGAATGGTTGGTTGTTTCTAAATTGGAACCGGGGCCGGGCTGGTCTCCTGTTTTATATCCCATGTTTTTCTTTGCATTGCCGGTTCAATTTTCGGCCTCGGCCAGAATGATGCTTGGATTTGCTTTTGGGCTCTTGTTGGATTTGGGTTTAGGAACAGGTGGCTTGCATGCTGCCTCGACCACCGCCATGACCTTTGTGCAGCCATTCATTTTACGCTATTTTTTATCGGTTGATGAACGTGAAACCAACCTGAAACCCGGCCCCAAAAGTTTGGGATGGCTTAGGTACTTATGGATGGCCTTTTGGTTGCTTCTGGTTCATCAGTTTTTTTATCAATTGTACAGCTTGTTTTCGTTGGGCGCCCCCGTATTACTGCTTATGCGCTGGATTGGAAATACATTTATGTCGTTGGCTTTAATCGGTCTTGTTCAGGGACTTTTCTTTAAAAAGAAGAAATAAACCCATGGAAAACCGGCAGCGCATATACCTGGTTTTAATTGTATTGGTGGGCCTTATTTTTTGGGTTCGTTTGTTTTTTCTGCAGGGTTTGGACGATCGATTTAAATTGGCTGCCGACACCTACAGCATTCGCCGATTGGTGAACCAACCGCTCAGGGGTAATATTTTTGACCGGAATGGGAAGGTTTTGGCTACCAACGATTATGCCTTTGATTTGATGGTTATTCCCCTTGAAACGAAGGAAATGGATACCCTTGCTTTGGCCACTCTTACCGAGGTTCCTATTGAAGAAATGAGGAACGCATGGAAAAAGGTGAATAAGAACATTGAAAAGAAACGGCGCTACAAACGCCAACCGCAACCCTTAATTCGGGATTTGTCTCAAAAATCCATCGCCGCTTTTCAAGAAAAAATGTACCGATTCCCTGGCCTTTACGTTGAAAAACGATCGGTACGCCGATACCCAGAACCCTTTGCTGCGCATGCCCTAGGTTATGCGCGCGAAGCCGATGCTGCGGTGCTTGAAAAAGACGCCTATTACCAGCCGGGCGATTACGTCGGAGTGGCGGGAATTGAAAGGGCATACGAGCCATATCTGCGCGGGGTAAAAGGCGTGCGTAAAATTTATGTAGATGTACGAAACAACGAAAAGGGAAGCTTTATGGATGGGCTGTACGATACCCTTCCGGTTCCTGGTGCAGACTTAACCAGTACCCTAGACATTGAACTTCAAAAGTACGGTGAGCAGTTGATGCAGGGCAAACGCGGAGCTATTGTTGCCATTGAACCAGCTACGGGCGAAATTCTGGTACTGGTTTCCTCGCCCTCTTTTGACCCAAATTGGATGGTGGGCCGAAACCTTCGGCAGCACTACGGTAAATTGATTTTAGATCCGGCAAAACCCATGTTGAATAGAGCTGTAATGGATGGTTACCCCCCAGGTTCTACCTTTAAGGTAATGAATGCCATGTTGGGGTTGCAGGCTGGAGTAATTAACCCTGCGACGGTGGTGCCTTGTGGGGGTGGATTCCGAATTTCGTCGGCGCATACCGTAGGTTGCCATGGTCACCCCAACGCCGATTTGCGCTTTTCAATTACCACCAGCTGCAATGCCTACTATTGCCATGTATTCAATGAATTAACCAAAACCAATGCCTCAGCCCGACAAGCCTACACAGCCTGGTATTTGGGGGCACAACGCTTTGGATTTGGAACAAAACTCGGCACCGATATTCCAGAGGCAAAAACAGGCTTATTGCCCTCGCCTGAATACTACGACAGGGTTCATGGCCAAGGAAAATGGCGGGGACTTACCATAATTTCGCTGGGAATTGGGCAGGGCGAACTAAAGGCCAACGCACTTCAAATAGCTAATTTGGCCACCATTATAGCCAACCGTGGATACTTTATTTCCCCGCATTTGGGCAAAGCCCTAAACGGAAAACCATTGCCCGATAGTTTGTTTAAACGAAATTACACTCGAATTGATACCGCCCATTTTCAAATTGCTTGGGAGGGCATGTATGGAGCGGTACATAAACCGGGAGGTACGGCAAAAATTGCCCGGCTCGATTCCATTGCAGTTTACGGCAAAACAGGAACCGCTCAAAATCCGCATGGCAAAGACCACTCCGTCTTTATGGCCTTCGCACCCTCAACATCGCCAAAAATTGCCATTGGGGTGCTGGTTGAGAACGGCGGATTCGGAGCTACCTACGCGGCTCCTATTGCCTCTTTGCTCATGGAAAAATACCTGACCGATACCATAACCCGGCCGGAACTCGAAGAGCGCCTGCTGCAAACTCGATTGGAATGAGTACAAACGATCGCCGTGGAGGTTTTGTAGGTCAGGTTGACTGGGTTTTGGTTGGCATATACCTGATTTTGGTCGTTGTAGGCTGGATGCATATTTGGTCTGCTGTCCCCAGCCAGGAAAGGCTTTCACCCTTTGATTTTTCAAGTGAGGCAGGCAAACAGTTCGCCTGGATACTAATTTGCTTTTTGGTGGGGGCAGTCTTGATGCTAACCGACATGAAACTGTATTATGTTTTGCGCTGGCCCTTTTTCGCCCTTGGATTGGCTTTGCTGCTATTGGTTTTGGCCATTGGGCAAGAGGTTGGAGGAAATAAAAGCTGGATTGTTCTGAACTCCTTCATTAAAATTCAACCCTCAGAATTTGCAAAGTACTTTACCGCTTTGGCCTTGGCAGGTTATTTGTCAACCCCCCTTCATTTGGCTCCTCCGGCTGCCCGTTGGCCTACGTTTTTCTGGATTTTTATGGCTCCCATAACACTGGTTATGAGTTTGGCCGATTTGCTTTTGGGCCAAGGCCTTCAAATGAAACGCGTAGTATATTGGTTAAAGGCTTTTGTCATTATTGGTGTGCCCGCAATTTTGGTTTTGGCCGAAAAGGACACCGGCTCCACCTTGGTGTACGCTGCATTTGTGTTGGCCATGTTTCGTTTTGGGCTCTATTTGCTCCTATTCTATTTGGGTATCGGATTGGCGTTTTTATTTCTTACCTCTTTGCTTATTCCACCTTGGATTCTGGTCTTAGGTTTGGTGGTTTTATCGCTAGGTATTTGGGTTTTTATTTTAGGACGAAGCCCAAAAGCCATCCTTCCTATGGGCTTTTTTTTAGTTCTACTGTCGGGCTTTACCATGGGTGGGCGTTGGGTTTTCGACCATGTATTGATGCCCCACCAACGCACCCGGATTATGGTTTTGTTTAACCCTGATTTAGACCCCAAAGGCAGCGGTTGGAATGTGAACAATTCTAAAATGGCCATTGGTTCTGGCTCTTGGTTTGGTAAGGGGTTTTTGAATGGAACCTTAACCCAATTGAATTTTGTGCCCAAGCAGCATACCGATTTTATTTTTTCGGCCATAGGCGAACAATGGGGTTTGCTCGGCACTACGGTGGTTATTTTGCTGTTTCTAACCCTGCTGATGCGCCTTATTTTGCGCGCCGAAATGCAGAGGTCTCCCTTCGCCAAAGCATTCGGTTACATTGTTGCTTGCATTCTGTTCTTTCACTTTTTCATGAACGTTGGCACAACCATTGGTTTGGCACCCGCGGTAGGGGTTCCCTTGCCCTTTGTGAGTTATGGCGGCTCCAGTTTGCTGGGCTTTACCTTGCTGTTGTTCACGTTTATAAAATTGGACGCTCAAAATTTAGAGGTTTTAAGGTAGTGGGGCGGCTTTTCGGGCTGTACGCTTGTATTCAACCCCGCCAAGCTTGGTTGGGGCTGGGCCGTGCGGGGTCCCTGCGGGCCTCCGCCGGCTTGGCCCCAACTGCAAGCTTGGCAGGGTTTCATACCGCTGCCATCCCGGCCGCGGGCGGCCCAATACAATAATATCAAACAGGTTGAACTAAGCTGTACGCTTGGGGTTTACCCTGAAACATGGCCTTGGTTTTTGACCAGGTTTTAATAAATAAGTCGCTGCTTCTATAGGCATTTAAATCGGCTTCGGAACGCCAATGGCTAAGGGTGTAAAACACATTGGAATCAGCAATATCTTGCTTTATTTCAACGCTTAGGCAGCCCCTCATATCGGCAATTTTGGGCTGTGTTTCATAAAACATGTTCAAAAAATCTGGAACCAAGGTTGGGTTGAATTCCATTCTAACTATTCGCAACAAGGGAATTTCGTGCTGACTCATTTTATATTCTTTCTTCAGGTTCTATGTTAACGGTTTCTCCTTCATGAATTCCCAACATATCGCGAAAATTACCCAGGTGAATGGCCAGCTCTAAATATCCAGATTCATTAAATACGGCCACCAAATTGCCCGCAGGAACCTGAGAATACCGTTCGCTTATTTGCCTTACGGTGTAAGCCGCCATCCGAAACTGAATTCGAAAACCGGTACCCGTAGGATAAATTTGTTCAAATAAATCCCGATGAATGTTGGTAATGGCATTCCCCGTTCGGTCTATGTAAACAATGTTACCCAGAATCCGGCCCTTTCCTACCGAAGGCTGAAAATCCAAACGTTCAACCAGCCTTACTTTTGAAACACCCCAGGTTTCGGGGCCATTTCCCGAAATGAGTGCTTTTGCCACTCCAGGAAACAATTTTAAGGCCGGAAAACTACCCTCGCCGCCCGCTAAATGCGAAATGTCCCAGGCTTCTAAAACCTGCCCTTTCAAACCCATAAAGTACTGACCGGTATCTAGGCCTATAAAATATTGATTCCCAAATTCAAAACACACCAAGGCATAAGACCCCTCTTGAGGGGTTAAGGCCATTAAATGAATGCTGCTGTCAGGAAAATGCCGATAGCATTGGTGCACAATCATGGCGGGCTTACGCAAATCGCCGGGCGTCAATGCATGACTGATATCAATAAATTGGGCCGATGGTATTTTTTTCATCAAAGCAGCCTTAAGTACCCCGACGTAAAAATCATCGGTACCAAAATCGCTGCTAAGGGTAATTAATGCCATTGAGCAAAGGTAGTAAGCAGAACAACAAAAAACATGAGCTGTGTATAAGATAGTCCGTTCGAAGTTCGTTACTTTTGACTAGGATTATTTGAATTGGAACAGCTGATCATTCATTTGGAACATTTGCACCCTGTTCGCTTGTTTGGGGTTGATTTGGAATTCTTGAAGCAAATTCAAGGGATTTTTCCTAAAATGAGAATTGTTAACCGGGGGCATGAAATTATTGTTCAGGGAAACAACGAAGAGCTGAATCTGTTTTCGGAGCGGTTTGGTCATTTGATGACCTATTTTGAACGCTTTGGTAAATTGAATGCCGAGGCTGTTTTGGCTTTAATGCAAGAGGGAGACTCAAGGCCATTGGAAGATCAGCCGCTAGAACAAGAAGTGGTTGTGTATTCAAACGATGGAGCAGCCATTCGGCCAAGAAGCCAAAACCAGTTAAAGCTGGTGAAAAGCATACAAAACCATGACTTAACTTTTGCCGTGGGGCCCGCAGGAACAGGAAAAACATACTTGGCGGTGGCTATGGCGGTTAAAGCCCTGAAAGAAAAGCAGGTTAAAAAAATAATTTTAACCCGACCTGCGGTCGAAGCTGGCGAGAACCTAGGATTTTTGCCAGGTGACCTAAATGAAAAATTGTCGCCCTACCTTCAACCCTTGTTTGACGCCCTTCGTGACATGATTCCCGCCGAAAAACTAAAGCATTACACAGAAACGGGTATTGTACAAATTGCGCCTTTGGCCTACATGAGGGGGCGTACCCTTGACCATGCTTTTGTTATTCTTGATGAAGCCCAGAATGCCACGACCAACCAAATGAAAATGTTCCTTACCCGCATGGGTAAATCGGCTACCTTCGTTGTGAACGGAGACGTAACCCAAATTGATTTGCCTGCTCGTCAAAAATCGGGCTTGCCCCAAGCCATTCGATTGCTTAAAGGCATAAAGAACATAGGTTTTATCGAATTTGCTGAAAAAGATGTGGTTAGGCATCCTTTGGTGAAGAAAATCTTGAATGCATATGCTTCCCACGAATCAGAATCTTGAGCCAAAAGTTAGCCATTTGGTTGAACGCTTTTACAAGGGTAAGGTGCGCGATGTTTACTTTTTAAAAAACGGCAAACTGCTGATGCATGCCAGCGATCGCATATCGGCTTTTGATGCTATTTTGCCCAAACCCATACCCGGAAAAGGGGCCCTATTAAATTCACTGGCTGCCTTTTTTTTAAACGAGGCCAGCAGCATATGCCCCGTGTGGTTAGAAAACCTGCCTGCACCCCAGGTTTCGGTGGGAAAGGCCTGCAAACCTATTCCCATTGAAAT
This sequence comes from Bacteroidota bacterium, assembly GCA_016866335.1. Taxonomy (GTDB): domain Bacteria; phylum Bacteroidota; class Bacteroidia; order CAIKAF01; family CAIKAF01; genus CAIKAF01. Next base: position 63,289 of record VGMT01000011.1, read on the forward strand.
GGTGGTGCGTGGCTACTTGGTTGGCCATGCTCTAAGAACCTATCAATCTGGGCAGCGAACCCTTTGTGGGGTTCAATTGCCCGAAGGGATGCTGCCTTACCAAGCCTTTAATCGGCCCATTGTTACCCCAGCAACCAAGGCCGATCAAGGCCACGACGAAGACATTAGTGCAGCTGAAATAATGGAAAGGGGAATTTTATCTGAAGCCCAATGGAATGAAATTAGTTCGATGGCACTGCGGCTATTTGAACAAGGCCAAGCCATGGCGGCCGAACGCGGTTTAATTTTAATGGATACCAAATACGAATTTGGATGGTACCAAAATCAACCCATGCTTATGGACGAAATCCATACTCCCGACAGTTCACGCTATGCCTATGCTGACGACCTGAAACCGGGAATCAGTCCCAAACAGCTATCCAAGGAATTTGTTCGGGAATGGTTAATGGAGCAAGGTTTTCAGGGTAAAGAAGGGCAAACCATGCCCATGATGAACGATGAGGTGGTAGAACGTATTTTTGATCGATATGCTGAATTGTATCGCGCGTTAACCGGTCAGGAGCCGCCTTGCAGAGATGCCTTGAACCCCCAACAATTATTGGTTTTATTGAAAGAGGTTTCAGAAGCATGAAAAAAACCCCCCAACCTTTGAATGCCACAGTTTGTCAACCCATCGGGTCATTGGAATTCTTGGCACGGCAGGTGGTTGAGGGTTTTTTAACCGGTCGGCACCGATCGCCTTTTCACGGCTTTTCTGTGGAATTTGCTGAACATCGCCACTACAGAACCGGCGAATCTACCCGTTTTATCGATTGGAAGCTTTTAGCCAGAACCGACAAATTGTTTGTTAAACGGTACGAAGAAGAAACCAATTTGCGCTGCCATTTGGCTGTCGATTCGAGCAGCAGCATGCAATTTCGGGGTCAAAATAAAGAGGCATGGTCGAAACTTGAATTTGCCGCAGCCGCCGCCGCTTCAATAACCGAAATAATGCGAAGGCAGCGCGACGCTTCTGGGCTTTCTTTTTTTGATTCCCACGTTTCCTCTTACGCTCCTGCTAAGGTCAGCCAATCTCACCAACACAATTTGATTCGTCAACTTGAAGATAAAATTTTTCAACCCAGCCTAAATTTAAAAACCAGCCTTTGTCCTGTTTTGCACGAAATGGCCGAACGGCTTCCTTCGCGCTCCTTGCTTATGGTATTCAGTGATTTTTTGGAGCCCGATCTTGAATTGAATGAGCAGATTCGCCACTTCGACCAGGCCTTAGGGCATTTAAAATTTAAAGGGCATGAAGTGGTTTTTTTTCGCATTCTGCATGAATCGGAAGAAGTAAATTTGAACTTGGGTAGCCAACCCGTTCAATTGGTGGATTTAGAGACAGGACAAAAAATAAAAACCCAGGCAGATTTGATTCAAGGGGAATTCAAAAATGCCGTTCATGGCTTTTATCAGGGTATGGAATTAACCGCCCGCAAATACAAAATGGATTGGGTGAATGCCTCGGTAGAACAAGGATTGCAATTGGTTTTATCAACCTATTTACGAAAACGTGCACAATTAGCCCGATACTAATTCAACAAATTCCCTATTCGGTTGGTTATACCCTAAACGAAATACCATGTTTAAATATCTGTTTCCTGCTTTTGGCTTTTTGTTTTCATTGTCGTGCCAAGGACAACCCTTAAAACCCATAACCCTTAAAACCAGCAAACCCATGCAATCATTCTACGAATTAGAAGCCCAATCTATCGAGGGAAAGGCGGTATCTATGTCGGCTTACAAAGGCAAAAAAATTATGATTGTTAATGTGGCCTCTCGTTGTGGTTACACCTCGCAATACACCGAACTTCAAGCTTTGTACGAAAAGTACAAAAACAAAAACTTTGTAATTTTAGGTTTCCCTTGCAACCAATTTATGGGACAAGAACCAGGAACGGAAGAAGAAATTCAGTCCTTTTGCCAAAAAAACTACGGTGTTTCTTTCCCTTTGTTTTCTAAGGTCGAGGTTAAGGGAACCGAGTTGCATCCGATTTACCGTTGGTTGACTCAAAAATCGTTGAATGGGGTCGAGGATGCCAAGGTATCTTGGAATTTCAATAAATTTTTAATTGACGAAGAAGGTAATTATGTGGTTCATCTAGAGAGTGGAGCCAAACCAATGGATGCCGAAATTACCGCTTGGATCGAAGGGAAAAAATGATAAAACCGGTAGATGTCCTAGCATTTGGGGCTCATCCCGACGACATTGAATTGGGAGCTGCCGGCACCTTGTTGTCGTGCAAGGCAAAGGGCAAAAGCCTTGGATTGGTTGACTTGACCCGCGGAGAATTGGGTACCCGAGGGAATCCTGAACTGCGCCGCTTAGAAGCCACCGAAGCGGCTAGCATATTGGGTGCAGATTTTAGATACAATTGCGGATTTAAAGACGGAAAATTCGCCTACGATGAACAGCATCTTCAACTTCTGATTTCTATTGTTCGGAAGGCAAAGCCCGAATTGGTTCTGGCCAATGCCCTAGAAGACAGGCATCCAGACCATGCTCGTGCGGCTAAATTGGTGGCCGATGCGTGCTTTTATGCCGGATTGGTTCAATGGCAAGACCCGGAAAATCTACCAGCCCATAGGCCACGGCTCCTGTTGCATTACATTCAATTTCAAAATTTAAAACCCGATATCCTGTTAAGCATTGATGGTTTTTTTGAAGCAAAAATGAACAGTATTTTGGCCTATGCTTCTCAGTTTTACAAGGTTGAAAGCCAGGAGCCCGAAACCCCAATTTCAAATCAAACCTTTTTAGAATCGCTGAAAGGACGTGCTCAAGATTGGGGTAAAATTATTGGTGTTAGCCATGCCGAAGGCTTTAACAGCTCCAGGCCACTGGGGGTCGAAGATCTTTTTAATTTAAGGTGATTCCGCTGATTTAAACAAAAAAAGGCTGGGATAACCCAACCTTTTTTGCGTACTGTTTGGTTGAACATCAATGGGAAACCAATAGATAAGGGTAAATAAGCATGTAAACGCCTGCCCCAGCTAGGTATCCAAGCATGGCCAACCAGCCAATTTTCTTTAGGTACCAGAAAAAGTCGATTTTCTCCATTCCCATAACAGCAACACCTGCAGCTGAACCAATAATGAGCATTGATCCACCTGTTCCAGCAGTGTAAGCTAGAAACTCCCAAAAACTACCGTCCACTGCAAAACCTTCTTTGCCAGACATAAAGGCTTCGCTGTACATACCCTGCGATGCGGCAACCAGAGGCACGTTGTCAACAATAGCCGATGCCGCGCCAATGGCCAACGCAATTACATGCCGATCACCAATGGCATGGTCCATCCATTCGGCCAAGGAATGCAGAATGCCCATGGACTGAAGGCCGCCAATGGCCAATAGAATTCCTAAGAAAAATAAAACGGAAGGAACATCGATTTTGGTAAGGGCATGCAAGGCCGTATATTCTTTGCGGGCCTCTTCGTCTTTATCTAAGTGCAGAAGTTCAGAAACAATCCATATTATCGACAGAGAAATCAACATTCCAAGGTAGGGAGGTAAATGGGTGAAAATTTTAAATATAGGGACAAAAATTAGCCCCAAAACTCCAAGTACAAACATTAACCCCGAACCCTTAACCTGTTCGTCTTTTGATGCCTGGGTTGAATCGTATTCGTTCCGAACCACATCGCCTTTCAAGAACAAATTGGCCACCAAAATGGGCACAACCAAACATACCAACGAGGGTAAAATCAAGGTTTTCATGATATTCACGTCGGTGATTTGTCCTTTGATCCAAAGCATGGTGGTAGTAACATCGCCAATGGGTGACCAAGCACCACCGGCATTGGCCGCAATAACCACAATGCCAACAAAAAACATCCGCTGTTTGTCGTCGTGAATCAATCTTCGAAGCAACGAAACCATTACAATGGCAGTGGTTAGGTTATCGAGAACTGAAGACAAGAAAAAGGTAACAATTCCAATGATCCAAAGCAATTTGCGTTGGTCTTTGGTCTTAATACGGTTGGTAATAACTTTAAAGCCTTGGTGAGCATCTACCGTTTCTACTATGGTCATAGCCCCCATTAAAAAGAACAGAATTTCTGAAATTTCACCCAAGTGTTCACGCAGAAAGAATTTTACTTTTTCTAAAAAGGTAAGCTCAATCCCCACAGGCAATTTTGAGGCAATTTCGTGGTCCATAAACGACAAAACCCCATCGGCAGATTGACCAAACCCGGCAAGGATGGTCCAAATTAAAGCTCCCGTTAATAAGGCCGGGGCTGTTTTATTGATTTTTAAAGGATGCTCAAAGGCGATTGCAGCGTATCCTAAAATGAAAATGAGAACGGCAGCTAGTATCATTTTGGTTGGTTTTAGGCCTCAAATGTATACCATATCTGCAAAGTACAAAGCAGATTGAAGCCTTTTTTTAATCAATTTTAGGGCTCAATCAACCAAGGTTTTGGTGGCCCTTCCAATTATCTTTAAAATTTCAATATCCTCGGCATTTAAGGGATTGTTTTTCACCCTTAATTCCTCCAATTCGGGGGCATACATTAAAAATTCTGGGAAGGTGGTAAAGGAGTTCCCCGAAACATTCAAACGCCTTAAAGCTGGTAAACGGGCCAGTGCATTCGGCAAATGGCTTAATGCATTGTTTTCAAGGTCTAAAGTGTGAAGTTTATTAAGAACCGAAATGCCATCAGGTATAGAATCTAAGCGGCATCCATTCATAATTAATTGCTCTAAATTAGTACAACGCATTAAAAACTCAGGAAACCGATTTAAGGGAACATTTAGAAACTCTACCGACCTCAAAGATGGAAATCCATGTAAACTATCGGGAAATACCAAGCTGTCGGTATTGTTTTTTATGATTCTAAGTAACTGAAGATTTGGAAGGTATGTTTGGGATGTCAAACTATCTAATTCGGTGTCTGACAGTTCCAAATACATGAGCGAAGAACTACTCAATAGTCTATTAGGTAAGGTTTTGAGCGGATTTGAATGGCTTGAGAATGCAATCAGTCCGTTAAAGGCAAATGGTTCTTCGGGTAAGCTGGTTAATTGGTTGTTTCTTAGAACAATCAATTCAAGTTGGGTTTGTTTTTGAAAGGCTTTGAGGTCTTTTCGCTGAAAAGGTCCTTGAATGGACACCTTCCCTAGATTTTTTATTTTTAAATCGGCCGCTGTTTTTGCAATGGGGGCATTGGGTGTACCGTATTTTTGAAAAAGGTCAGGCGCCTCGCTGTTAAAACGGACCTGAGCAATTAGGGTTGATTGGAATCCCAATACAAAAACAAGAGCCAAGAGCTTATTCATTGCAAAAACGGTTTATTGCTTTTTTAGCAGGATCAAAACCCAAGTTTGCCGCTTTTTGAAACCGAAAGCAGGCCTCGTTTACTTTCCCTTGGTCCATGAAAAGTGCTCCCGCTTCAAACCAAGCTTCAGCTAGGCTCGAATCTAAATCTAAACTGCGCTCAATGGCTTTAAGGGCTTTGTTAGTTTGGTTTTCTTTGCGGTAAATCAACCCCAATTGAAGCCATCCAGGGGCATAGGTTGAATCCAATTTCATGGAAGTTTGAATATCAAATTCCGCCTTTTCGTAATTCTCAAGCATATAATGGCATAGGCCTCTGTCATGCCAGGCATCGGCTACCGAACTGTCGGTGTTCAACAAGGCATCAAAATGCTGTATAGCTAACGTATAATCTTGATTTTCGTAGGCCATAATAGCCATCTCGTATAGGCTGTCGGTATTCAATACCTGCATTTTTTCATGGGCAACCTCGGTTTGATTTGCCCCACTTGGCCCACTGCACGAAAAGAACAATGGGAATATGGCAAGAATTAGGGCAAGGTACTTCATTAGAAAAAAAATGATATTCGATATGCAATTGGGCTGTCGTATGCCCCCTGACCTGGACCTGACTGGGCAAATAAAACGTTGTAAAGCAACGAAAATTGAACAAAACTACCGCGCTTATTGATGCGTTGAAGATAACCCCCACCCAAGAAAAAGGCATGATTGTTCCTTCGAATAGAGGTAAGCATAGCAAGGTCAGGATAATTTAGCCATTCGTATTCGGCAGTGGCGAAAACACCTTTCCAAATATCAACTATAGGAAAAACGCGGGTTCCGTACATATGAGCATCAAAAGGAGTCTGAACCCAGTTGATGTATTGATAGGTAATCCCTGCACCCAAATAGACCCTTTCGTTAAGCTTATAGGCAAGCGCCGGAGAAAGATTCAGCAGGGTTGTGTTTCCAAATTGAAGGCCAAAGGAGCCACCAAACAGGGTTCTATCCACAATGCGTTCTAGGGTGCTTGGTTTTTGAGTGGTGTCCGATTGAGCATGCAAGCAATTAAAAACCAAAATCAGCACCAATAAATGGGTGTATAGGCTGCGCATCAATGGTCAAAGTTGACAATTAGTTCGGTCGATTCAGGGTGAGCTTGGCAACAAAGTATGTACCCATTTTCAACCTCTTCAGGCGATAGGGCATAATTTAAATCCATCCTTGCCTTCCCTTGAATTACTTTTGCTTTGCAGGTTGCACAAACTGCTCCTTTACAGGCATAAGGGACATCGGCGCCTGCCTCTAATGCCGCATCTAGAATATTTTGCCCCTGGTAATCAAGTGGGAATTGCATGGTTAGGCCGTCCAAAATTACACTAACCCGAGAGGAACCTTCAGTGCGATTTGCTGAGTTCGCGTTGGGTTCTTTTTTTGTACCCAAAACCCCAGGTGCGGCAAACATTTCCGATAAAACACGATCGGAGCCAATACCAAGGTCTTGAAGTCCTTCCTTTACTTGTTGAATCATATCGCCGGGGCCACAGGCCAGATAGAAATCGGTATTTTCCACATCGAACAGTTTGCCTGCCAGGGCATGTACCTTACTAGCATCTATTCGGCCTTTAAATAATTCTACCTCAGGGCGTTCTCCACTTAAAATATGGTATAAGGCTAGGCGCCCAGGAAAGCGGTTTTTTATGCCTTCAATTTCTTCGCGGAACATGATTGAGCTGGTAAACCGATTTCCATAAAATAAGGTAAACCGGTCATAGGGCCTGCGACTCAAAACCTCTTTTATCATGGCTAAAACGGGTGTGATGCCCGACCCTGAAGCAAAAGCTACGAAGGTACTTCCCTGTGCATGCGATTCAGGCAACACAAACCGACCCATGGGTGGCATCACCTCTATGGTTTGCCCGGCCTTGAGTTCGGTGTTGGCCCAGGTGGAAAATTTGCCGCCTTCCAAACGCTTTATGCCTACACGTAGTTCCGATTCATCTGGACCCGAACAAATGGAATATGTCCTTCGAAGCTCTTCTCCATTTAGAGCAATCCTGAACGTTAAATACTGCCCTGGCTTAAAGGCAAATGCCATGAATTCTTCTTCGGGTAATCCCAAAGATATGCTGACACTGTCGGGAGTTTCATGAAAAACAGATTTTACTTTTAGGGAATGGAACCTAGGCATATCAGCAATTTTCACAAATATACGGCAGTGGGCCGAAAGATAGGGAAGGGGCCGGGTATTTAAACCTTGAATTTTGAGGACTTGCCTAAAAATAGTCAAAAAAAAGGGGCGATGCAACGCCCCTTTTCCTTAGGAATTCAATTTCTTAGTGCTGAACTGAAATTACAGCTCGGTGAAGCAATTTGAAATCGGTTTGAACCATTAAAACATAGGTGCCTGCGGGTAGGTTAACCACTGAGGCTGAAATTTCATTGCCTGCACCCCTGGTTTCTAAAACCTGCTGTCCAGAAGCATTGTAAAGCCGTAGGCGCAATTTTTCTTGAGCATTTTCCAATTGAACCCGAACTTCGTCGGAGCTAGGGTTGGGGTAAACCAAGGCATTACCTTCAGAATACGTGTCGAGCGACGCTGGAAATTCAAAGGAAATATCGTCCAAATAAAGAGCTGAATTCACTTGCCCTACACTTCCTTGAAGGTTTACCAAGTCATAGCCCGCGCTTGAAGCAATAATAATGTTTGTTGAATCGGGGGAGTCGGTTGAGGTGAAGGTGATAGGAACTTGGAATGGAGTCCATTCTGGAACGGCAGTGCTTACAACCAAATTGCCTTCTCCAATCACCGACGAGGTTTGGTTTAAAGCATCGTATTTGCTAAAGGAACAATAGAAAGCGGCCGAATCTCCATTAACGGATTCATACCTGTACATGCCTTTCATGGCAGTTGGGCGGCCAGTGAAAGGGCGACCCAAGTAAATGGTGGCCGCCGAAATATCCACGTCGCCAGTGCCCAAATATCCAGGAACCAAAATGGAACCTGCAACCATAGTAGTAACAACAACGATGGAGGTGTTGCTGTAGGCGGCTTGGCCTGTAACCTTGTACGCCGATTGCTGGGTTAAAGGAGCCTCCAATATGGCATTTAAGGTGCGCAAAAAGTTTGTGGAGCGGTCGGTATTGGGCCCCAAATCATCGTAAGGACTTCCCATGACATCGTTGTAACTCTGCCAAGATTCTACATCTCCATTGACAATGGGTTGAGCCGACAATGAAATGCCAAGGCTAAGAAACGAAAGAAAGAGTAGTGTTTTTTTCATTTTTGGTGTTTTTTGCAAAGATAGGGTAAAATTTAAAATTTGAAACCAAGTTGAACGGTGGTTAGGCGTGGAGCTGCCACACCCAGCGGACGAACTGAGTAGGTGGTGTTGCCGATGTTTTCCATTATAACGCCCACCCGGCCCCATTTCCAATCGTAGCCCACCCTGAAATCAAATACCCAGGCACCATCGCCCACCCGCTGAAAATAGCCAGGCAAATCTCCAAAATTGCTTCCTGTGCTAAATAAAAATTGATCGACTACCCGCATGGTGCTGTAATAACGCCCGGTTACGCCGGCCGACCATTTTTTGTAGCTGATCTGAGCATCCCAATTGATTAAGTGTTGAATGCGGTACTTTAAAATACCAGGGTCAGCACCTGAATTTACCGAGGTGTTGCTGTACGATATGGCCAAGGTGTCGAATTTTGGCGGGAAAACATTGTTTGCCTTTACGATGTTTTGCCCAAACACATAATTTGTATCAAGGGAAATGGGCATGGTGTAGGTGTATCCTACATTAAAATCGACCGACCAGTTTTTAGCAGGCTGGTATTGCAAAAACCCAATGGCTTCGAGCCCGGTAATGCGGGCAGGACCGGTATTAAAAAATTTAAATCCTTGTTTGTACTCGTTTAAGTTGGTGTAAAACCCAACAAAGGCGAATTCCACATAATCGGTGTACTCTTGCCAAAATCCCGAGAAGTCAACAAAACCTCGAATTTTCTTACCCATTTTGTAAAGCTGCTTGATCCCAAGCT